>CAZVVN010000016.1:0-52280 GCA_964630665.1 uncultured Acidiferrobacteraceae bacterium
CACATGTCATGTCGCTGTAGCGGCTCATGGTTTGTCTCTGGGCTGATATAACAGTTGTCCGGGGTGGGTACTGTATCGCAACATCCGGCCGGCTAGAATAGCCTACCGTTTCAGCACCCGGACCAGCGCCGCCACCGTGAAAGACCAGCACAGCGAATCCAGTTCCAGCGACGCCGCCAGCGCGACTCTGACTGCACTGGCCGGCTTCGGAATCGAACACGAAGTACTCGACTGCGATCCGGAACTTGCCGACACGACTGTATTCTGTGAGCACTATGGTATCCCGTTGTCGGTCTCGGCCAACGTCATCGTCGCCGCTGGCAAGTCGAACCCCAGGCAGTATGCAGCCTGCGTGCTGCTTGCCTCCACGCGTCTGGATGTCAACAAAAGCGTGCGTAAGAGGATGGGCGTGAAGAAGTGTTCGTTTGCCTCTGCCGAGGAGACCCGGGTGCTGACCGGCATGGAGATCGGCGGTGTTACTGCCCTGGGCCTACCCGCGTCGCTGCCGTTGTGGGTGGACAGCCGGGTGATGCAGCCGGACTACGTGATCCTCGGCGGTGGCAGCCGCTCGATCAAGATCAAGGTCTCACCGGCAGTCTTTAACCTGACACCCAACACCACGATCATCGAAGGGCTCGCCGTCGAACCAGGCTGAGCGGGTCGCGGCCAGGATCAACCGGTTAGCGGGTTCTGCCCCAGTACAACGGGCGGTACCGGACAGTCGAGAATGTCGGCAAAAGCACGCAGCAGTTCTATTTCCTCCACCACCACCTGGTCATCGGCAACCACACAGGCAACACAGGCCTGAAGAAAGCCCTGTTTCGCCGTCGGCTTCAACCCGGCAAGCGCATCGAGGGCCTGGCCCAACTCATCGAGCGAGGCCGGCTTTGCCGGCAGTGCCTGTCGGTCGACCCCACTCAGGCCCGCCGAGTCGAGGGCCTCTTTCAGGGCACTGTTTGCCGCATCTGGAGTGGCGGCACCACTGTGGGCCAGAAACGAGAGCACCGTCAGGCACGGGCCTGACAGTTGCCGTAATGACTTCATGGTCGGGGTCCTGGCGCTGGGTCGGACAAACGCCGAGTCGAGGTGATGGATGAGGATCCTGTGTAGCGCCCACTCGAAAACCTGGATGTCGCTGTCAATCGACACCAGCTTGACGAGGTTCTGACGGAAACGCGTGAACTGCGCCAGTGACATACTGCGCAGGGCCGGCAGGGCCAGGTCCACCAACGGCAGGCGGTCGGTCTGTTTCAGGCCGGGTACCACGCGTAGAAAATCGAGGGTCAGGTCATGGATACCCTGATCACCGTGTTCTTTGAGATGGGCGAATTGTGCTTCATGCCACTGCCGGTCCGACTGCGCGACGATCAGGGCATAGATGATGGCCCGCGCCGAATACGGATCGCGTACCCCTTCGAGCAGGTGGTCGGGCAGTGTGTCGATCAGACCTTTTGCGTAACCAAGCCGGGCCACATCCATCTGGCCGGCCTCGTTCAACAAAGCCAGTGCTGCTGTCGCTGCGATGCTGGCGGTCACAGGAGCGGCAGGTCCGTCCGGGTCACTATCGGCATCCGCTGTCGGTTTGCCTGGCGACGGGAACTGCCCGTCCCAGCCCGGGTCGATCCGCCTGATACGGTCTTTGAGCGGCGGATGGGTTGCGAACGAGAACCGAGACGGGGCGAATACCTGGGCAAAAAAACTGTGGCTGATCTGCTCAGCAGCCGGATCAGCCACAATCGACTGCTCCGAATTCCCGCCGATTCTTTTCAGCGCCCCGGCGATTCCCTGCGGGTCGCGGGTGAACTGCACGGCTGAGGCGTCAGCCAGAAACTCGCGCTGCCGGCTGATACCGGCCTTGATCAGGCTGCCGAAGAAAAAGCCGGCCCAGCCGGTGATAAACAGCCCCAACCCGGCAAACACGACTGCTCCGGCCTTGCGCCCGCGGGCCCGCATCAGCATCCGGCCGAAAAGACTGATCAACAGGATTCCGTGTAACAGCCCGGTGACCCGCATGTTGAGCCGCATGTCACCGTTCAGGATGTGGCTGAACTCATGCGCAGTCACACCCTGGAGTTCAGTCCGGCTGAGTGACTTCATCGCCCCGCGGGTAAGCCCGATGACCGCATCGGACGGGCTGTAACCCGCCGCAAAAGCGTTGATTCCGGACTCCGGCAGAACGTAGACCTGTGGCGCAGGCGTGCCGGAGGCAATCGCCATCTCTTCGACCACGTTCAACGTCCTGCGCTGTAAAGGGTCCTTCGAATCCGGTGACAGTGCCTCACCGCCGAGGGCCTCGGCAACCACCCGGCCGCCGCCTGACAGCACCAGCAGCTTGTAAAGGCTGCCGGCAATGATCAGCACCAGAATCACCCCGCTAGTCGTGATGAACAACTCCCAGCTCTGCGCCCAGGGAACAGTCGTGCGGTACACCGAGAAAACCTCGTGGCGGTACATCCACAGCACCCAGAACACCAGCAAGTTAGAAATGACGGGGACCACGTATCCCCCACCGGCCAGTACCAGGATCTGGTAAAGGCTACCCGTAATGAGCAGCGTCAGAACCACTGCGATCGCGATGCTGAAAAGCTCCCAGTTCTGCGTCGAGGAAACAGTTGCGTGGTACAGGGAGGGCACCTCATGGCGGTACATCCACAACACCGCACTCACCAGCAGGTAGGAGACGACCACCAGCACTACGATGGCCAGGCCGAACAGTACGACCAGGCGCGAGGTGCTTCTCCGCGCCGCATCCTGGGCCTGGAAGAAATTCATTTGCCGTCAGAAACTGACTTTGGGCGCTTCCTGGATTGCCGCCGAATCCTCGAATTCGAGCAGCGAGGCATCCTGGCTGTGACCAAGACTGTTGGCCAGCACGTTCTGGGGGAAGCTCTGGCGGTAGGTGTTGTACTCCATCACCTGGTCATTGAAACTCTGACGGGCGAATGCCACCTTGTTCTCGGTGGTGGTCAGTTCCTCGCTGAGCTGCATCATGTTCTCGTTCGCCTTCAGATCGGGATAGGCTTCCATGACCACGTTCAGTTTGCCCAGCGCACCACTGAGCACTCCCTCGGCGCCGGCAAGATCGGTCATCGCCGCTGCACTGCCGGGACTCTTGGCCGCAACATCGAGCAGCTTCGCCGCGGCGTTACGGGCCTCGGTGACAGCTTCGAGCGTTTCGCGCTCATGACTCAGGTAGCCCTTGGCCGTTTCGATCAGGTTGGGGATCAGATCGTAGCGGCGCTTGAGCTGCACCTCGATCTGGGCGAAGGCGTTCTGATAGCGGTTTTTCAGGGTCACCAGCTGGTTGAAAATCCTGATGAGGTAAGAAATCACCAGCCCGATGATGACGATGATAACGATTGTCGACGTGTCCATGGCCTGCTCCCGATTGATGGCTCCCAGCGAGATTCCCGATGTTTTCCGGCAGGACCGCTGGTACGTCCTGAAAAGTGACTTCACGATTCTGGCAGTAACCTGCACCAAAAAAAAGCAGGCAGACAGCACCCTAACAGAGCCGGCTCATGATGCTTGAGACACACAAAGCCCAATGCCCGTACTGCGGTGAAATTATTCAAGTGCTGGTGGATACATCTACCGGCACCGACCGGTACTGGGAGGACTGCCAGGTCTGCTACCGACCCATGGCCGTTGCCCTGGTGGTCGACCCGGACGGAGAGGTCGTTAAACTGGTTGTGCAGCGCGAAGACGACTGACCCTCGGTCCCCTCAGGTCGACTCACCGGCCAGCCTGACCAGCACGCAGCCACCAATCAGCCACTGGCCGCCCGGCTGTTGTGACATCTGATACAGGGCCATCCAGCGCCGCCCGCCGAGGCCCTCTACCAGAACCCGATAAACAGGCGGCTCGGTGCCCTGAACAAGACCCAGGAACGTCACGCCCCGCGGCGCAAGCAGCGCTGCGTAGCCTTCTCTGACCATGCCCATGAAGACCTCGGTGGTGGGAAAGATCGAACGGATCTTCGGTGACGCTTGGGCATAGGCGGTCTCGGCATCGCCGTTGCCGAACGCCGTCAACTGAGTCTCAATGACGGCCCGCATCACAGCTTCGCCGGTACTGCCCGCCGCGACGGGCCCAACCTGCAGGGCCAGAGCCAGGACCGTGTTGCGCAATACTCCGACCAGCTTGTCTGGGTTCGACAGCAGCATTAACAAGGCATCCGACCCGGTCGTGGTGTTTACGGCCGGGCCGGGTCAGTTCGGCTTGTCAGGCATCAGGTGGGCGTAGGGCAGTGTCTCGAAAGCTTCCCGGTAATCCCGCATATTTTCATCCAGCATGCTCTGGTATTGGCCACGGAAATATTCAGCGGCCCGCTCACGGTCAGCATCGTAGGCTGTTATATCTTTTGCATGCGAGGCGACCACAAAGGCATTGAAGCGGGCCGCCGCGTAGAGCAGTGCAAGGCTGACGTTCTCACGGTTGACCCGCTCGGCCTGGCCATTGGCGAGATCGATAAATTTATCCGCAACCTCACGGAACTGCTGATCGATCTCTTCCTCGCTCAGATGGTCCTCGGCTTCGTCCTGATCGCTCATCTTTTCCCCCTTTGCACCACGTTCAACACCTGCTCATCATTCTAGCCAGATAAGGCAATCCGTACCGCTCCGCCTGTGATCGGGCCACGGTATCGGATGATCGGCTCGGGGAGATACTTTACGCGGGGTAAAGACAAGGCGAAACCCGGGAAACGATATAGGCCGCGGGTGCGATTCAGCCGGCTCGTTCTCTAATATCGCGCACTAACTGGCGGTTGAATGCCAGGTAACCCGGGGTCAGGGTATGGATACGGTTCCGGAACAGCGTGTGCGCCTTCGGTAGTGCATGAAATGGCAACGCCATGCAGGCGTGGTGTTCGGCATGATACGGCATGTTCCAGGCAAGAAACCGCACCGCAGCCGAAGTGATGGTGGTGCGGCTGTTGCGCAGCATGTCCGGGACCAGGGGGCATCCAGTGTGCTCGGCCAGCAGGTACAGCCGCAATACGGGTTGGCCGAGCAGCACCGGTATCAGCCAGAAAGTGACCGCGGCGGCGCTCTGGAATCCGATCGAAAGGAGCGCGATCAGCAGGTAAGCGGTGAGGTAGGCGCGCGCTTCACGGATGACCGGCAGCGTGGCACGCTCAACGATGTACGGTGCACTCACGTAGCCGAAGGCATGGCGAATCAGAGTGACCACCGCATCCCGCCAGTAGGGCAGACCCGAGACGTGAGTCAGGTACTGCCCTGCTGAGGCGATCTTCTTATCGGTCAGCTCAGGATCGCGGCCCTCAATCTGAGTGTACCGGTGGTGGTGCAGGTGAAACGCTCGGAACCAGCGGGGCGGTAACAGTAGAATGAATCCGGCCAGGGTTGCAACAGTGTCGTTGAGAAATCGGCTTCTGAATGCCGTGCGGTGAATGGTCTCGTGCAACGGCGCGAAGAGAAATATGACCACCATGCCAAGCACGAATGACGCCGGCAGGTAGAGCGCGCTGCCGGCAGACTGGTACACCAGCACTGTGGCTGCTGCGATGAGCAGCAGGTGACCAGCCAGGTGCTTGAGACCCCTGGTGTCTGAACGGGGGTACAGCTGTTTTAGGGCCCGACGCTCATCTTCGCTGAGTTCGACGAACTCGTCCATTCGTGGGGGGCGTTGCAGTTCGCCGCTTCAGCCAGCCGCCGGCACTGAAAACCGGGTTTTACCGTTGAATATCTCCACCGAGTCGCCTTCGACCAGGCCGTCCCGGATCAACTCGCTAAACACATGGTTGGCCACCACGGTCGCTGATTCCATGGCCTCCCGACTCGAGTAACAGGCAATCACCATGGCCGTGCCTTCGCCATCTTCGATGATGTCGATGAAACGTGCGCCGGCCGATTCCAGGCGCTCGCGATGGAGCTTGACTGCACTGATGGCTGCCTCGACATCCGGGACCCTGCAGCGCGTAATCCGGTAACACGTCATCACTGTTGCTCCTTGCCTGGTCGGCGCGAGGTTAACCGACTGGGGCGTGCACGGCTAGGGCCGATCGAATTTCGGCACATCGCACTCGACACGGATCGGCTCCGGGATCTCACCGAGTTCGTCCAAAATCCGGTTGCACGCCCGGATCGTGCAGTCGTGGTGATCAGCCAAGGCAACGGTCCAGTTGCTGCCACTGACGTCGTACCCCTTGAGTACCAGGCAGGTCCAACGGTACTGCTTGACCCGGCAGAGCAAATCGGCAGCCTCACTGTCGGCTTCCTTTTCGCTCCCGCACTCCGGTACCTCAGCCAGTACCGGCACGGCAAAAAAGGCCAATACGAGCACGATACTGCGCAACAGCCATGCCCGACAGCCGGCGGCAACCACCCATCTGATCAGTCGGTTACCGCTGTCCATGCCATCAGCGCTCAAATCTACGATCCCTGCGTGAAACGCTTCACGCACACGTCCGCCGAACACCGTCTAGATGACGGAATGTTCATCAACCACAAACCAGCCATCCCGTAAAATAGCACCATGGCACGTTTCACCCAATTGCTGACTTTTCGGAGCCTCAATGGCCTGGCCGTACTGGCTTGTGCCGGCCTCCTCGGATACGCCTACTGGCTGCAGTACACACAGTTCCTGGACCCCTGCCCACTCTGTATCCTGCAGCGGGTCGCCTTTGTCGCCCTCGGCCTCACTGCTCTTGTCGCAGCCCTTCACAATCCTCTCGGCTGGGGTCGCAAAACCTACGCCCTGGTCGCAGTGTTGTTCGCCGCCGCGGGAGCAGCTATCGCCGGCCGCCACGTGTGGCTGCAGGCCCTGCCGGCCGACCAGGTGCCCGAATGCGGCCCTGGTCTCGCGTACATGCTCAACGCTTTTCCGCTGTCGCGGACCATTCGCGAGACACTGACCGGTTCCGGTGAGTGCGCCTCGGTGGACTGGACCTTCCTGGGACTGAGTATGCCCTGGTGGGTGCTCGTCTGGTTCATATTGCTCGGGGGCTTGCTGGTGCTAGCCGCCGGACTGCGGAACGGTCGCCGACTGTCCTAAGCCGATAGCCGTTCGGGGGCCGCTGTGGGAAGGTCCTCCAGTGCCTGCAGCGCATCGTCCAGCGATCTGCCGTCTGCGTCGCGAAGGGCTGCGTCGCGGAGTTGGCGGACCTGGTCGGGCCCATCAGCCCGCCCACCGAACCTCGCCGCGGCGGCCATCACGCGGTCGAACTTTGACAACGCCCGGCTGTGGGTGTCGCTGTAGCCCTTGACCAACCGGCGGCACTTGACGATTTCAACCGCCAGATCGTAATTCACCTCCAGGCCATCTAACGCTGCCTTCAGCCAGGCAGTCAGGTGCGCCTGCTCCACGCTGTGACGCAGTAGACGGCGCCGCCAGCGCCGCAGGCCAGCGACCGCATAGAGCACACTGAACCAGAACACCGAATCGGTGCGGACCCGCCGCCCGCGGCTGACCGCCCGGTCGAGCAGTCCGAAAAGACGGGCGTTTTCTTCGACCCGCCGGCCAAGGCCCGCCGGCAGCATGCCGCAGACTTCTTGAGCTCGGGGATGCATGAATTCGGTGATCCGGACCACGCCATCGATTCCTGCAGCACTCTCCTGTTGGATCCGGGCAAAACGGGCGGCGCGGGTCTTGAGGTCCGCAACGCGGATCACGTCGTCGTAGGCCATGGCATTGGCGACATACTTGGCAGCAGACACTGACAATGCGAAGCCGTGCCCCTCACCGCCGTGGGCGATGTCACAGCGAACGACGTCCTCAAGCCGCTCCAGGTACTCGCCTGCATAGGCCACATCCTGGAAGTCGGCCACCTTGCGGCAACCCGCCTGGGCCGTCTCGTGCACCGCCTGTGGCAGTTCCGCGAGTCTTCGCTCCAGCTGCTGCCAGAGTTGCACCTGGGACGCCGGCCCGGTTGCAGTGGGCTGCGCAGCAGGCTTGGCCGCAGCCGGGCCGTTCGCGGAGGTCTCTTCGGTGACCGCCGTGAAAGCCGCATTGAATGCCTGCAGGCTGGGTTCTACGCCGCGACCTGAGGCCCGTACGGTGGCCTCGTAGCTCTCGCGGCTGAACGGCAGGGACGCCGATGCCGCCAGTGCACCGAACAGGCTTGCTGAAACCACACTGCCGGCCGCGACTGCGATCTGCTCCATGTCGAGTGCGATATAGCGTCTGGCCGCTGCTCTGCCGGCCGCCAGCACCGGCGCAGGGTCGGCGATGCCGTTGCCGGGAACGATCTTCTCGGACATCGCGAGCATCCGGTGGGTGGAGGTGATCAGGGTGGTGCGCTCAGGGCTGATCAGCCCGCGCATCATGGCCCGGCCGGATTCCATCAGCTCGGCAGCGATCAGGATGTCGACGTCACCGGCCGAAGGTGCCAGCGCAAAGACCGGGGCGCGACCGGTGTCCTCGGCCATTTCAACATAATAGATCGTCGCCCCGGTGCGCTGGGCAACGCCGGCAATGGACGTCGCTTGTGCTCGGAAACCGTTGCGCTCGGCAACCTCCACGATCCAGTTCGAGAGCACGCCGCCACCCTGGCCTCCAACAGCAAAAACGGCGAGCTTGATGATGACTGGGGTGGCGTCCATGACTGTCGGTCGATACTTAGCGCTCAGGCGGGCCCGAACCCGAGCACCCGTCGCGCGCGTCGCCGTTGCAGCAGCGCGATGAACCTGTCGGCCAGTCGCTGCCGCAGACGTTCCAGCCAGCCCGGGTTGTGCACCACATCAATGCGGTAAAAAGACGGGCACAGCACTGCCGCTTCGGCGACTTCGCCACAGTTGCCGCAACCGACACAGCTCTGATCGATGTGCGCCACCGGGTCGTCGCGCAGCGGGTCATCGAGGGTCTTCAGTGACAGCGAGGGGCAACCGGATAGGCGTATACAGGCGTGATCACCGGTGCAGACTTCTTGGTCGACGCCGAAACGCGGCTTGACCAGGCGCTGACCGTCAGTGATCGCCTGGCTGGCCAGTGGTTTTTCGCGACGCTGCCGGTTGAGCATGCACTCCGACGAGGCGACGATCACTTTCGGTCCTTCGTGTTCGACGCTCAGCGCTTCTTTGAGCGTCTCCCGGACCTTGCCGACATCGTAAGTGTGATCGACCTCCCGAACCCAGTCGACGCCGATGCCCTTGACCGCCGCGCTGATCGGGTGACGGGTGGATTTTGACCGGTTTTCGGCGCGCGAAGACGGGAGGTCCTGACCACCTGTTGCTGCAGAATAAAAATTGTCGACCACCACGATCACACTGTCGGACTTGTTGAAAACAGCATTGCCGATACTCGAGGTCAGACCGTTGTGCCAGAAACCACCGTCACCGATGATCGAGACGGGCCGTCGACTGCCGCCTCCGTCAAAGGCCGCGTTGGAGGCCGGTCCCAGGCCGTAGCCCATCGTGGTGCCGCCGATCTCGAACGGTGCCAGACTGCCAAAAAGGTGACAACCGATGTCACCAGAGACCTGCAGCGGTCCGACGTCATTCTGCGCAAGTTTCATCGCCGCAAAGATGGGCCGTTCGGGACAACCGGTACAGAAACTGGGCGGTCTGACCGGCACGCTGGTAGCCAGAGCGTTCATCGCGGCGCTGGCTGCAGGCAATGCCCCGGAACCGTTTCCGCGAGCCGGCAGCGTGTCCGGGGCATGGCTCTTAAGAAATTCGCTGACCCCGGTCAGTACATGCTGGCCGATGTACTCACCTGCAGGCGGCAGCACGTCCTTGCCGACCAGCTGTACGGTGCCGCGGGCCTTGTAAAGAATCGCTGCCAGGGCATCTTCAATGTAGGCGGGCTGGCCCTCCTCGACGACCAGGATCGCCTGCTTGCTCTCGCAGAACGCCAGAAATTCGGAATCGACCAGGGGGTAGGTCACATTCAGCACGTACAACGGAATCCGGCTGTCGCCGAAGACGTCGGCGAGCCCCAGACGCTGCAGCGCCCGGATCACACCGTTGTACATGCCGCCCTGCATAACGATGCCTACCGGCCCAGCGGACGGACCGAAGGTCTCGTTCAAGCCCTGACTGCGGATGAATTCCACTGCCGCCGGCCAGCGTTGATTGATTTTTTCCTGTTCGTGCGCGTAGGAGGCCGGCGGCAGAACGATACGGTCTGTCCGGCGGCGCGGCGCGTCCAGCGCTTTGCTCACAGTCAGCGGTGGCCGCCGGTTATCACTTGCCGTGAACGAGCCATAGACGTGACAGGCACGAATCCGAAGCTCCAACATCACCGGTGTGTTGGACGCCTCCGAAAGTTCGAAAGCGTCTGCGACGGCCTTGACGATAGAGGGCAGGTTGGGTCGCGGGTCCAGCAGCCAGATCTGTGACTTGGTGGCGTAGGCGTGGCTGCGCTCCTGCATGATCGAAGAGCCCTCCCCGTAGTCCTCGCCGATCAGAATCAACGCCCCGCCGGTAACCCCGCCGGAGGACAGATTGGCCAGTGCGTCGGAGGCCACGTTGATGCCGACCGGCGCCTTGAAGGTAACCGCACCGCGGATCGGATAATGCACAGAAGCCGCCAGCATTGCCGAGGCAGCCGACTCCGAAGCATTAGCCTCGTAGTGCACATCGAGCTCGGCCAGCACGTCCTGGGCATCAGCCAGCACGTCCATCAAATGAGAAATTGGGGCACCCTGGTAACCCCCGACATAACCGACGCCACACTGCAGCAGGGCCTTGGTGACCGCCAGGATCCCCTCGCCGCGGAACTCTTCTCCTGCCCCGAGTCGCAGTTTCTGGACTTCCTGTTTGAACGAGCGTTCAGCCATAAGTGTCAGTCTTGCCGTTGGCCAGCAGATACTATAAACAAAAAAGCCGCTTCAGCCGCCGCGCCGCCCCCGCGGCAGCGGCCGGCCGGTAATGTGCCGATCCCAGAGGCGCTGCAGAAAATAGGCAAGCAGTGTCAGTAACACGCTGACCAGCAGCCGTTGGAAGGTGTCGTGACGCGGGACCAGGGCCGGCACCAGCAACAGTATCGTCACCAGCCAGGTGCTCCAGATCGCTAGCCACCCCAGCCGGTAGAGCGGCCGAAGAAAATTGGTTTTTCGGGGTGTTTTCACCAGGTTGACGGCAACGCCGGCTCACAAGGCAGGTCGGCACAGCATAACAAATGCCGGCATCCTTCGAGAGCACCGGGTTGGTTAGAATAAAAAACCCATCGGGCGCTCAGAGCGACCGGCATTAACCGGCCAGCGGGAGGAACGGGCATATGGTGATCGTCGTATTCGAGTTCGAACCGGTTGAGGCTCTCAAGGAGCGCTACTTCGAGCTGGCAACAGCCCTGCGCGAGGAGGTCGAAAAGATCGAAGGGTTCATCTCGGTCGAGCGCTTCGAGAGCATCAACAAGGCCGGGCATTTCGTCTCGCTGTCCACCTGGCAGGACATGGCCGCGGTCAAACGCTGGCGCGAGCACCTGCAGCACAGTGCGGCCCAGGACGAGGCCAAGTCCCGTAACATCTTTCGTGATTACCGGATCCGGGTGGCGGAAGTGGTCCGTGATTACGGCAAGGGAGAATCAGCCTGACGGGCGCGGATCGATCGGCACCGCAGACGCCAGACCCAGCTCGGCCTCCATGTGCTGGCAGGCGCGCAGCAGGTCGGCCTCAGCGCGGGGGCGGCCGATCACCTGCAGCCCGACCGGCAGCCCGCTGCTGGTGTAACCGACCGGCAGGCTGAGCGCCGGACAGGCCGTCATCGTCACCGCAAAAGTGATCGCGATCCAGTCGATGTAGGTCTTTGTCGGCTGGCCCGCAATGGTCTCAACATAGCGTTGTTCCATCGGAAACGGCGGCACCGAGACCGTCGGGCAGAGCAGCAGGTCGTATTGTTCGAAGAACGCCGCCACATCCTGCGCCAGCCGCCAGCGCACCCGTTCGGCCTCGAGCAGTTCTGCGTTGCTGACCGCAAGTCCTTTTTCGATGTTCCAGACGATCTCCGGAGCGATCTGCTCGCGGTGCGCTTCCAGCAGATCTTCCATCATCAGCGCAATCAGCACGGCACGCAGCGTTTGAAACGCCTCGATCGCACCGGAGAAATCCGGTGTATCGCGACAGACGTTGGCGCCGATTGCGGCAAAACCTTCAGCCGCACCGGCACAGATCTCCGCGACCTCGGGTTCCATCGGCACGACGCCCAGATCCGGACTGAAGGCCACCCGACGCGGCATTGCCGCATTGCCGAGCGCCTGGCTGAACGACGGCCCCGCAGAGTCAAAAGACAGAGGATCACCGGGACTGTGACCACTGCCGCCATCGAGCATCAGTGCCACGTCGGCAATGTTCCGCCCCATGGGACCTTCGACCCACAACGTGTCGAAGGCCGGCAACCGGGCGTTGCGGGGGACCCGTCCGGGGCTGGGCCTTAATCCCACCACACCGTTGAAACTCGCCGGGACTCTCAGGCTACCGCCCAGGTCGTTGCCCGTCGCCAGCCATACCATACCGGTGGCAAGGGCAACGCCCGATCCGCCCGACGACCCGCCGGCACTGCGGGTACTGTTCCAGGGATTGCGCGTGTGACCGAACACGGGATTGAACGTGTGGGCCCCGGCCCATTCCGGGACGTTGGACTTGCCGATCGGGATCGCACCGGACGCTTCCAGCCGGGCAACGGTGGCGTCGGACCACTCGGCAACAAAGTCGGCAAAAATAGGTGAGCCGTAGGTGGTCCGGACTCCGGCCAGGTCGTTGTAGTCCTTGACCGCGATCGGGATGCCCCACAGCGGGCCACGCTCTGAGACCGGCGGCGGGTGGTCAGTCATACTGATCGCCCGTTCCCGCGCTTTGTCCAGGCACAGGATCGGCAACGCGTTGACCGCCGGATTGACCGACTCGATACGCGCCGCAGCCGCCTCCACCAGTTCCAGCGGCGAGACGTCACCAGAAGCAAGCCGCCCGGCAACCTCGGTCGCGGTCATTCGGATCAGTTCGTCACCGGACATCTTCGGACCTTCAATCCGTTATCACAGGCGCCGGGCGACCATGTCGATCTCGACCAGTGCGTCACGCGCCAGTCCGGTCACACCAATGCAGGTTCTGGCCGGCAACCGCTGCGGCGGGAAATAGCTTTTGTAGACCTGGTTCATCTTTGCGTAATCTCGTTTGAATTCGGTCAGGTAGACCCGGCAGGACAACACGTCGGCAAGGCTCAGGCCGATTCCTTCCAGAACAATTACCAGGTTGTCCATGACCCGCTGGGTCTGGGCCGCTACGCCGTCGGGCAGCGGCGCGTCATCGTCGTCGGGGTCGGTCGGCATCTGCCCGGTCAACTGTACCCAGCCATCGCATTCAACGGCGTGGCTGAACGGCGCCACGTGCGTCGGTGCCGCATCGACGTTGTGAAATTCCAGCTTCGCTGTCACGCTACTTTCTCCTTCCGGTGGCGCCGACCAGTAGTGATCTGTCAGTGGCCCGTTTCCGCACCAGTGAGGCTTAGGCTTAGTGCATCGCTGGTAGCGTACACCGCCAACGCCACGATGATACCGGTGAAGACAACGCCGATAATCCCCAGAATGATGACCAGTAACAGACCCAGGATTGGCCAGATGTAGAGCAGGCCGTTGCAAAAGACCTGGATGAATCTGAAAGCCACTTCCATGTTCTTGTCCTGGCTCCTGCCGCTCGGATTTGAGAAGCCGCCTTGTGCTCACGGCGATCCGGTTTTCCCGGGGCGGGCCTTACGCTTTGCCGGGGCTTCTCCAGTCATGCGATTATATGGGGAGGCTGATTATTTTTCGGATCTCACCTGCTTGAAAACGCTTCTACTGAACCAACCCGGCACATCGTCCGGCCTGTCAGGAACATCGAAAGCACAGGGCCCGGCTCTGTCCCAGCGTGTGGGCAGACTGCCAGATTCCGCGGGGTCGAAATAATGCGATCAGCCCCTTTCACCGCGCTTGGGACGTTCGCCCATACCCCGAAGCGGGGGCATCTGGAGATCATCGAGCACGGGCTCGTACCCGTCGACGCATCCGGCATCATCTCGGAGGTCATCAGACCCGGTCAGCCGCGCTACCAGGCGGTCCGGGAACAGGCCGTCACCAGTGGCCAGCTGATCGAAGGCGGGCCGGGTTCGCTGTTCCTGCCCGGCATGGTCGACCTGCACATCCACGCGCCGCAGTGGCCGCAGCTCGGCCAGGCCCTGCACCTGCCACTGGACCGGTGGCTCAGCGAGTACACTTTCCCACTCGAGGCCCGCTACCTCGACCCAGCTCTGGCCAGGGCGGTCTACCCGGAACTGGTCCAGACGCTGCTCGCCAACGGCACTACGACCGGGGTCTATTTCTCGAGCATCCACCAAGAAGCCAGCGAGGTACTGGCAAAGACCTGCCTCGATGCCGGTCAGAGAGCCTTTGTCGGCCGAGTCGTGATGGATGACCCCAGCCAGTGCCCGGACGACTACCGGGATGCGTCAGCCCGTGCCGGCCTTGACGGCACGCTGGATTTCATCACCTTCGTCCGCGCGATGACGGGTAACGAGTCCGCTCTGGTGCAACCGATGGTGACCCCGCGCTTTATTCCCAGCTGCAGCGACCAGGCCCTCGAAGGACTCGGCAACATGGCTGGCGACCAGCAGTGCCGCGTCCAGACCCACTGCTCGGAAGGCGACTGGCAACACCAGTTCGTAATCGACCGATTTGGCCACAGCGACACCTACATGCTGCGTGAGTTCGGGCTGCTGCGACCGGGCTCGGTGCTGGCCCACGCGAATTTCCTCTCCGGGCCCGACATGCAGACCATCGCTCAGGAGAAAGCCGGCATTGCGCACTGCCCGCTTTCCAATGCCTACTTGGCCAACAGTGTTTTCCCGCTGCGCCAGGCACTGGACCTGGGCCTTAGAGTCGGACTGGGTACGGACATCGCCGGCGGGCCGAGCCCCTCGCTGTTCGAGAACTGCCGCTACGCCATCAGTTCTTCACGGATGCTCGAGGACGGCGTGGATCCCGCCCGTTCCGCTGAACAACGGGGGCGGGCCGGATCACGGATCGACTTTATGGAGGCCTACTGGCTGGCAACTGCCGGGGGCGCCCAGGTGCTGGACATTCCGGTGGGCCGGTTCGAACCGGGCTGCTGTTTCGATGCCCTGCTGGTGGACCCCAGCGGGCCACACAGCAACATCCTTTGCCACCCTGGCATCAGTGACACTGCCAAGGCGTTGTTCCAGAAGGTGCTCTACCATCTCACCCGCTCTGATATCCGCAAGGTCTGGGTGGACGGTGTACTGGTGCTGAATCAGAACCGCTGAGCGGCCGGTGCTTGCTGCCCGCGTCGTGGGGCTTGGCCCGCAGGCGCGTTAGTGCTTGGGACGGCGCATGGCGATATTGTGCAGCTTGATCAGCACCGCCATCGCCTGGTGTTCGGCTGGCAGATCTTCGTCGAGCAGATCCTTACAAAGCGCCGTGGCCGAAGACAGGTTACCCGTCAGGCTGTAAGCCGTCATGACCGCTTCCTGAGCGATCTGTGCCGACCGGGCCGTAAGGTTCGACGCCTGTTGTGGGTTCAAGCGAGTACTCCTGTCGTGGACTTAACTTTGGATATGCGGTCGGGGAGCGGGTTTTTCAAGAGCCATCTCTGTGTCTTAATAGATTTTTCTATTTTTTAACAATATCTTACGGATTCAGCCTTCGCGTGCCCAGAGTTCGCGGGCGAGCACCCCGACCCGTGCCTCGATGGCCTCGATCGCGTCCAGGATCAGGTCTTCGCGATAGCGCCGGCCGACAACCTGGATTCCAGCCGGCAGGTCTTCGACCAGGCCGATCGGCACCACCCCCGCAGGCAGGCTGACAAAGTTGATACCGGTGCTGTACATCGCGGCCCGGAATACGTCGTAGGTTTCTTCAAACGACTGGGCATCACAGTCCCACGCCGGCGTCGGGCGCATGAAATACGGTGTCAGCACCAGCGGGTACTGGTCCAGGAAAAGCTCCCACTCCCGGGTCATGGTGGAGCGCTCCTTGATGCCGACCCGGTACTCATCGGCGTTGGCAACCTGGCCTATCTGAAAGTACCACTGGAAGATCTGCTGGATGGTCGCGCTGCCGTGCTCGCGCACCATCGGCATCATGAAGGTCTCAAGCTCACTGCCCAGCAGATCGAACCAGCCCTTGGCAGCGGCCTCGATCGACGGCGTCGTCACCTCCTCGACCTGGTAACCGGCGTCGCTCAGATAACCGGCAGCACGGTCGATCCCGGTGAGGAGTTCGGGATGGATCGGATAACCGTAGGACTCACGGGTTACAGCCACCTTGAGCGTACCGGGATCCGGCCAGCCGTCGAACGGCACCGGCACCCAGAACGGGTCGTGCGGGTCGCGCTGAGCCATGATCCGGGTAGCGACGCGTACGTCCCGCACTTCGCGGCAGATCGCCCCCTGCACCGACATCAGCTGCGCCAGCAGGCCGCGCTCGGGCGGCATAGCCGACCCTACAAAATTAGCGATTCGCCCAAACGACGGCTTGACCGTCGCCAGCCCGCAGAAGGACGAGGGACAACGTAGCGAACCACCGATGTCATTGCCGTGATGGATGGGCCCGAAGCCCGCCGCGGCAGCCGAACTGGCACCCCCTGACGACCCGCCGGGGCAGGCGTCCTCGTGCCAGGGGCTGAAAGTACGGCCGTTGAGCGGATTGTCAGTGGTCAATCGCATCGAAAATTCGGGGGTGTTGGTCCGCCCGACGATGATCGCACCGGCGTTTTTGAGGTTGCGTACCACCGGCGAGTCGCTGGGTGCAATGCTGTCCTTGAGCACCGGCAGACCGTTGGGTGTGGGCTCACCTTCGACATCGATATTGGATTTGATGGTGACCGGCACCCCGTACAGCGGGCCCGGTTCGGTCCCCGCGGCCAGTGCTCGGTCGGCGGACCGGGCCTGGTCCATGGCCCGCTCGGAATGATCGTAGACGATCGCGTTGAGCGCTGGGTTACGCTCAGCGATTCGCTCCGTGACCGAGGCCATGACGGCCTCGCAGGAGAAGGTCTTGCGCCGGATACCCTCGGCGATTTCGCAGGCGCTCAGCTGCCATAGTGGGTCAGTCATACTGGTCGTCCAAGTCAGAAGGTGAATAAGCCAGGATCGGCAAGGGTCCGATTCTACCGGCCCCGCCCGTCACGACCGAATCCGCCTCCGGCACCGGACCGGCGGGCCTCACTCGGACAGCGGGTCATTGTCGCGGGGCTTTCGCCGGTAGCCGGTTCGCAGCCGGTGGCGGGCCGGCTTGTTGAAACTCGGGGCGTGCCGGGCGACCGGGTTGCGGGGCTTTGATCGGGGTTTCTTCTTCGCTGCCATGTGCTCGCTTGTGCCTCAACCCGACCCGGGCAGAACGATGCGCACCCGGGGTGTGGTGTCCTCGTCCGGGTCCTCCTGAAGCATTTCTTGCTTGAGCTCGCAGCGGCAACCGCCTCCGGCACATCCAGCTACCGACAGCACGAGGAACAACGTGACCAGAACCCCGGGCCGGATCCACCCGCAGACTCCGGTCCTCGGTATCACGGCGACCGGTACCCGCGGGCCGCAGTCAACGGGGCAAGCCTGCACACAATCTCATCCATAAAGTCACCACTTCGCCACAGGGCAGTCACACCCGGGTCATGTGCTGCGGCCACACTTCCAGTCTCCTCCAGGTTTTCATTCTTCATTACTTGTGCCGGCCCTGTTGTGGCCGGCTTTTTTTCTGCCGCACCCCCAACCCCTTGCCAGGCTGACCAGAGGGATCCCAATAAATCACGTTTGGCCTGCGTGCACAACAGCCCGGCGGCCCCAGTGAGCGCGTATGATGGGATCCTATCGAGCAGTTGCCCGAGGGGGTACCATGAGCGACATCCGAACCGGTGCCTGTCACTGCGGCGCCGTTGTTTTCGAAGTGAACCTGGACCAGGGGTTTCTCTGCTTCCACCAATGCAACTGCTCGTGGTACGAGCGGCCTGGCACGGCCATGGGCTGCCTGCTGCTTGACGGTGCCAGGCGCTCTAACGGTCCATCGGAATCCCAATTGGTCCGATGAAAAGCCGTCGCACCCCGTGAGTAGTCAGGCTAAAAAGAAAGTCTCCAAGAAGGCGACTAAGAAGAAGATCACCAACAAGAAAGCTTACCTGACCAAGTCGCGCTACGTGGACGGGCTGTGGTGTACGCGCAAGCTGTGGCGCGGAGTGCACCAGCCCGCTCCCGAGGCTGCGGTCCAGCCCTTCTCCCCAATTGATCTCGGCAACCGGGTCGGACGCGGCGCCCGGATTTTGTTCCCTGGCGGCGTCGAGGTACCCGAAGAATCCGGCGCGTACAGCCGGGCCATCGACAACACTCGTGCGCTGCTCGACGACCCCAAGGTGCCGGCTCTCTTCGAGGCGGCCTTCGAGGCCGACGGGGTGCGGGTAAGGGTGGACATCCTGGAGCGCCAGCTCAGCGGCTGGCGTCTCTGCGAGGTCAAGGCCGCAACCGCCCCCAGCGAGAGCCGCTTTCATGTCGACGACATTGCAGTGCAGGCCCACGTACTTCAACGTGCCGGCCTGACGGTCGTATCGGCGCAGCTGATCCACATCAACCGGGACTACCGGCGCAGCGAAGGGCCGCTCGAGTGGCCGCAACTGCTGAGCCGCTGCGACCTGACGGCCGAGGTGGCAGCCAGGCTAACCACCGTCAAACCGCGCAGCGCCTCGATGTTCGCGGTCCTCGCCGAAGAGACGGAACCCGATGCCGAGGCGACGCGGCAACTCTGCTTCCACCCGTATCGCTGCCCGCACTGGGACCGCTGCATTGCCGCCAGGCCCGACGACTGGACGGGGTTTCTTTACCGGATGCACCCCAACCGCCTGGCTGCCCTGAACGCCCTTGGCATTGAATCGATCCGCGATATCCCGGGTGACTTCGAGCTGCCGAATCACCAGGCGCTGGCGCTGAATGCGATCGTCTCCGGCGAGACGTATGTCGGTGCGGGCCTTGCCGAACAGCTGGCACCATTGGCTGGACCGGCCTGGTACATGGACTTTGAGACCCTGAATCCCGGCATTCCACCCTACTCCGGCACCCGCCCCTTTGAGCGGATCCCGTTTCAGTGGTCACTGCACCACCGCGAAGAAGACGGCTCACTCAGTCACCGGGGGTTTCTTGCCCCGGGTGATGTCGACCCGCGCCGGATGTTTGCCGAGACCCTGCTTGACGCTCTGGGCCCTGGAACAGAGCCGGTGGTGGTCTACAACCAGTCCTTTGAGCGCGGTGTACTGAAAGACCTGGCCGCGCTGCAGCCCGATCTTGCCGCGGGGCTGGAGGCCATCAGCACCAGGGTTGTCGACCTGCTGCCGATCGTGCGTGAGCATTTCTTTCACCCCGGGTTCGTCTCACAGCGTTCGCTGGACAGCGGCACCTACTCGATCAAGAACGTGCTCAACGTGCTGGTGCCGGGGCTCTCCTATGATGGTCTGAAAGGCGTCAGCCAGGGCACCGATGCGTCAAATACATTCGCCTCGCTGGTCTTCGACCCGTACAGCCCGGAGGAAGATCAGGCCCTCCGTCAGCAGTTGCGGGATTACTGCCAGCTGGACACCCTGGCGATGGTCCAGATCCAGGACGCGTTGACCCGCTACTGCACGGGCTGACCGGCCGCCGAGACACTGCGGTCGCAGCCGCTCAGGTCAGCGCATCACTCATGGTGTACCACTGAAAGGCCGCAAACTGGCCAAGCCGCCGCAAGCGGGCCAGCGGGTAGCGCGGTAGCGGCTGATTGAGGGGCACCGGCACAGCCCGGCCTTCGCCCAGATACTCGGCGAGGCGCCGCCCGGCGTGATTGGCCGCGGTCACACCGCTGCCACAGTAGCCCAGTGCAAAACATACCGAGGCGTCCTCCTCGGCGTGACCGACGTGCGGCATCATGTCGGGGGTCAGCGCAACCCAGCCACCCCAGAAGTAATCGACCGTGATCGACCCCAGGGCCGGGAACTTGCGGCGCACGATCTGCAGCAACCGTTCGCGGTGTGGCGCGCTGCCGCTCTCCAGGATCGCACCACGGCTGCCGAGCATCAGCCGGCCATCCGGCAGTCGGCGATAGTAATTGAGAAACTTGCGTGTATCGCTGATCGAATCACGGGTGACGAGGTTCGACTCGGCCTGTTCGGCCTCGGTCATCGGGCGCGTGACAACGATGTTCGACAGTACCGGCAGCAGTTTCGCCTTCAGTGCCGGGTGCAACAGTTCGTTGGTGTAGCCGTTGGTCGCGAACACGATCCGTTTGGCCCGCACCTCGCCCGCAGGGGTCCCCAGGTGATGTACCTCGCCGTGCCGCGTCCATTTAAGAACCGGCGATGCCGAGTGCACCACGGCACCGGCCTCGCGCGCCATGCGCAAAATACCGTAGCCGAGTTTCATCGGGTGCAGGCAGAAACCGTCGGTGGTCCGTAGTGCCGCGTGGGCCTCGTTGCCCCGGAAGTGCTGCGCGGCGATGTCGGCAGCCGAGAGCATCTGGCAATCACTGCCAAAGCTCTGCAGCACCCGGGCGTCGTCTTGCAGGAGCTTCACGGTGCTCATGGCATGGGCTAGGCGCATCCGGCCGTCGGGCTGCACATCACAGTCGATGCTGCCCTCGCGGATCAGGTCACGCACGGTCCCCACGGCTGCCAGGGCCTCGTCCCAGAGTGACCGGGCGCCAGTCTCTCCCCAGCGCCCTGACCACTCACTGAGCGCTACCCGGCCGAGCGCCGGGCCGGCAAAACTGCCGTTACGCCCACTGCAGCCCCACAGCGGCTGGTTGGCCTCCAGAACCACCGGCCGGGCACCGTAGCGCTGCGCCAGATGATAAGCACAGCTGAGCCCGGTGTAGCCAGCACCGATGATGGCAATGTCTGTATCGATTCCACTGTTCAGCTGCCCGTCGTCGGCAGGTGCGGGGCCAGCCGTTGCCGCCCAGTAAGACTCGACGTGGGCCAGCCCCTCGCCGGGGCCGGGCGCAGTCAACGGGTCGTAACTCATCTCAGGGTCCTCCTGGAAAAGGCGCGCTGACTGCCAGCCAGATTAACGTTCAGGCGGCGGCCGTCGGTCGCCCTTCCTTTATCTCGTCGGGCACCGGAGAATTGTACCTTTCCCAAACCGGCAAGTGATTACAACGCGCCGTGGGTCTGCTCGACAGAATTCGAGCCTGCGGCACACCAAGGAGGCAACATGGCATTTTCAGGTAAACGGGTCCTGGTCACCGGCTCGTCGCGCGGTATCGGCCAGGCCGCGGCCAGAGTGTTTTTTCAATCGGGCGCGCAGGTCGCCGTCAATGGCCGCACGCCGGATTCGACAGCTGCCGGCATGGCGGCACTGGGTGACAGCGACCGTCTAGTCGCAGCGCCGGGGGACGTCAGCAGCGCCGCCGGCTGCGAGGCAGTCGTCGCTGCAGCGGTCGAGGGGCTCGGCGGACTGGACATCCTGGTCAATTCAGCGGGAGTCGCATTCTTTCTACCGCTCGAGGATTCGGATGAGGCGGTCTGGGACGCGACGCTCGACACCAACCTCAAGGGGACTTTTTTCTGCATGCGGGCTGCGGCCGGCTCCCTGCGCGACAGCGGTGGGAATATTGTCAACGTTGCCTCAGACGCGGGGCTCATCGGCGAGAAAGGTCTCTCGGTCTACTGTGCCTCCAAGGGTGGGGTGGTGAACCTGACCCGGGCAATGGCGTTGGAACTCGCCCCGACAGTGCGTGTCAACTGCGTGTGCCCGGGTTACGTCGACACCGACATGGTGCGGCGCGACGGCATCGACCAGGCCGCCGACCCGCAAGCAGCCGAACAGGCCATCGTGGACTACGCGCCGCTCAAAAGAATCAGCAAACCGGCCGAGATCGCCAAGGCCATCGCCTATCTGGCTGGCGAGGACGCGCTGTTTATCACCGGTTCAGCACTGCAGATCGACGGCGGCAGCACTGCCGGTCATTGACTGAACCCTGTTAAGCGGACCGGAAAGCGCTCAGCGGGTGCCGTAGATGCGGTCACCGGCATCTCCAAGACCCGGCAGGATGTAGCCGTGCTCATTGAGTTGCCGGTCGAGCGCTGCGGTAAACAGTGGCACGTCCGGGTGGGCCGCGCTGAACGCCTCGACCCCTTCGGGTGCTGCCAGCAGGCAGACGAACTTGATCTGCCGGGCGCCGCCCTGCTTGAGACGGTCGACCGCGGCGATACCTGAATTAGCAGTGGCGAGCATCGGGTCGACCACGATGACCAGTCTTTCACCGATGTCCTGGGGCACTTTGTAGTAGTACTCGACAGCTTCGAGGCTCACGGGGTCCCGGTACAGGCCAACGTGCCCGACGCGAGCCGAAGGCAGCAGGTCGAGCATGCCCTCGAGCAGCCCGTTGCCTGCACGCAACACCGACACGAAGCACAGCTTCTTGCCCGCCAGCACCGGTGCGTCCATGGACTCGATCGGGGTCTCTATGCGCCGGGTCTCCAGCGGCAGGTCACGGGTCACTTCGTAGGCCAGCAGCAGGGCAGTCTCTCTCAGCAGCTGCCGGAAGTAGGCGGTCGGCTGGTCTTTGTCGCGCATCAGGGTGAGCTTGTGCTGCACCAGGGGGTGGTCAACTATGGTGATCGGCTTGTCCATGGTTCAGGTCTCAGAGTGGTGACCGGGTCGATTCTAGAACACGGTTCCGGTCAGGTGCAGTGTCAGCGGTGGTGCGGCGTCGGGGTGTCGGACCTGCGCCAGGCGTCTTCCAGTCGACCAGCTGCCGCCCTGCAGCAGACAGGCAAGTGGAAACAGTTCCTGTTGTACGCCGAGCCGGTCGCGGACCCGCGGCGCGAGTGCGTCGAGCAGCGCCACGGTCAGTGCGCGCCACTCGACCACGGGTTCTGAGTCGACCGTCAACGGGCGCTCAGCAAGCGACGGGTCTATAGGCCGGATAACTCCCGCGTCGATGAAAAGGCCGCCGTTTCGATACTCGGCAAGGCCGGTCAGGCCGTCGAGCTCCGTGACCTCGATACCGCCCCAGGCGAGCGGCTCGATCAGCGAGTAGGCGAGCCACTGACTGAGCTTGTGAAAGGGCACCAGACCGCTGTCGGTCGCAGCACTGTCGGCCAAAGGGTGGCGGGCCACATCGCCGCACGCAACCCCGTCCTGCACCAGGCCCTGCGGCCAGATCGAATTGAGTCGCTGCAGCAGGTGGCCGAGCAGCGCGTCGGCGCTGACCGGCCCCCGGCCAATGGCATCCAGCACCAGATCGGCCGGGCGCTGACCGGGGCCGCAGAGGCTGGTGAGTGTTTCTCCCAGCCGCTTGAGCAGGTCGACCCGGCCAGCGAGACCGGGTAGTTCGTTGCCCTGATCGACCTGCAGTCCGCGGCCCAGCCCGTCGACGTCCAGCACTTCAAGAGCGACGGCATCGACCTGGCGCGACTGGCCTGAATCGGACGAGAACAGGCCAGCGGCAAACATCCGGGCGCTCGCCACCGCCAGACCCTCAGAACGCCGATAGACCGAATCGGTCTGCAGATCACGGTACTGCCAGCCGCTGCCGGCGCCGGCGTCGAGCAGTACGCTGACGAACGCCAGGTCCAGCGCTGCCCGGCAGCGCAGATCGTCGACATGCTCGGCGTTGCCCGGCAGCACACCGGCAAGATCACCATGCTGCGTCTCGAAGTGCCGCCAGCGGCTGTGATAGGGCACTTTGAGATCGGGGTAGTTGGCCCGGGTCTCGTCGGCGACCAGCTGCGCGCAGTGATCAAGCGCGGCCTCGTCGAGGGCAAAGTGGCGCAGCGTACCGGCGCGGGCGGCATCGAGGAACCAGCCACAGCGCTGGCGCACGGCAGCCGCACTCAGCAGAGGGGGATCTGCCGCAGGCGCGGTGTCAGTAGTTTTCGAGATGCCGGCCACGAGTCCTCGAGAGGTCGGTGGTGCTCGGCACGTCGTCCGGCGAATAGTAGCCGGCGGCTTTCTTGGCTTGCATCTCGACCTGGGCGTCGTCCGGGATCAGCTCGTCGGGGATCGACACGCGTTCGCCGACGTCGATACCCTGCACCGTGAGCGCGTCGTACTTCATGTTGCTCATCGACACGAAACGGTCAATCCGGGTGATGCCCAGCCAGTTCAGCACATCCGGCATCAGTTCCTGAAAACGTACGTCCTGGACACCGGCAATGCACTCAGTGCGCTCGAAGTAGGCGTCGGCGCGGTCACCGCCGTCCTGGCGTTTACGGGCGTTGTAGACCAGGAACTTGGTCACCTCGCCCAGCGCCCGACCCTCCTTGCGGTTGTAGACCACCAGGCCGACACCGTCGTTCTGCGCTTCGCGCACGCACTCCTCGATGCCGTGCACCAGGTACGGCCGGCAGGTGCAGATATCCGAACCGAAGACATCCGAGCCGTTGCACTCGTCGTGAACACGGCAGGTCAGCCGGCGGCTGTCGTCGACCAGATAATCCGGATTGCCGAAGATATACAGAGTCATACCGCCGATCGGCGGCAGGAACACCTTGAGGTCGTTGCGCGTCACAAGATCGGAGAACATGCCACCGGTCTGCTCGAACAGAATGCGTCGCAGTTCACGTTCTTTAAGACCAAAGCGCTCGGCCACACCGGGCAGGTGCCAGACCGGTTCGATCGCGACCTTGGTCACGTTGATCTCACCGCTCTCGAGCAGGACTTTGCCGTCCACCGCGAGATTGGACTGCGTGCTGTGAATCAACTCCGGCAGTGACAGCCTGGCCCGGGTCACCGCGATGCTGGGGCGCACGTCCAGCCCGCTCTCGATCTGCTCGGCGAAACACTGCGAGACGAGATGACCGTACGGATCGAGCGACACGATGCGGTTGGGATCGGACCACTGCGGGTGGGGTCCAATGGCGGTCACCGGGGCGGTATTGGTGAGGTCCGGCCGGTGTGACGGGTCAAGCGCGCCGGCCGCAACGGCCAGCGCCCGGTAAATACTGTAGGACCCCGAATGGGTGCCGATGGCATTGTGCCGGCCATCGCCGGACAGGTTGGTGACGATCGGGCCGCGCGCGACCGCATCCGCGGCACCCCAGTGCATCGCGATCGGCGACTGGTCACCGGTCGGGTGCGAGTTGAGTACGATGTGGCGCGGTCTGCCTGAAGCAGCCGCGTGGTCTTCGCTCATGGGTGTTTTTCCCGTCTGGTCCGGTCGGGTCTGGCAGGTGCGTAAACGCAACAGAAGAGGGCGGACTCTACTCCTGGTGGGCGGCCGGTTCAACTCTCGTTCAACGGTCGTTTTTCCCGGTTGTAGCCGGACTCATGGAGGGGGGGGAGAACCCGGACAGACGCCCGCGCAGGAACAGCTCCGCACACCACCGCGCCCCTAGAAAACCCCCAGATCCAGGCCCGCGGCCAGCGCCGTGCCAAGCTCCTCACACTGCGGTACAAAGTCGTCCTGCCAGTCACCGCGGCAGAGCACCGGTTCCTGCACCGCCCGCCAGCGCAGCCCGGTGACAATGCTCTCGATGCCGCGGCGCGTGCCGGTGCCGTCGTGACCGGCCCGAATATAGAGCGCATAGGGCAGTCCCTCGGTTTTGTCTAGGCAGGATGAATAGATGCGGTCGAAGAAATCCTTGAGGGCACCCGACATGTAGCCGAGATTCTCGGTGGTCCCGAGAATCACCGCCTGCGCGGCCAGCACGTCATCGGGTCCCGTATCAAAGGGACTGCGGGCGATCACCTCGACGTTCTCAATGGTGGGTGACTGTGCCCCACCCACCACGGCATCGAACAACCGCCGGGTGTTGTCCGACGGCGCGTGGGCGACGATCAGCAGGCGTTTTCTGTTCGACACAGCACCGATTGTGGAGCGGGTGCCGGCCCACGACAAGGCATCGGGCGCGCTGCGTGACATAATGAGACCGGTCACCGTCGCACGACAAGAGGAGCCCCGCATGAACCTGTTTGCCTCCCGGATGGAGACATTGCGCGCGGCGCTCGGCACTGCCGGGCTGGATGTGGCGCTGGTCAGCGACGATGACAGCGTCTATTACCTGACCGGCTTCTACGACTACCTGCACATGACCTTCGGCCGGCCGACACTGCTGGTGGTACCGGCTGACGGCGAAAGCCTGCTGATCACGCCAACCATGGAACTCGACATGGCCGAGGCTTCAGCGGTTGTCGACCGCATCGAGCCGTGGAACGACGGCCTGGGTGAGGAGTGGCGCAAGGCACTGCCGGGCGCTCTGGCAGGGGTCGGACGGGTGGCCATTGAACCGGAGCTGATGCCGCCGGTGGTGCGTGCGTTTGTCGGTACCCTGGTCGAGGCCGGGCGCCTGGCCGACGTCACACCGATCATCGCCGACATGCGCATGATCAAGTCAGCTGAAGAACTCGATCTTGCCCGCCACGCCGGCGAGGTCGCCAACGCCATGATGAACGCCGGCCGTACGGCGATCGGTGACGGGGTTCCGGAGTACGAAGTGGCACTGGCAACCTCCGCAGCCGGCACCCGCAAGGCCGCCGAGCTTCTGGCGGCACACTACTGTGATGCCCGCATGTCACCCAATACCCACTTCCTGCAGATCATGGCCTCAGGCAAAGAGATCACCATGCCGCACCACCGCGCCAGCACCCGCGTGATGCGCCGTGGCGAACCGGTCTTCCTGTGCTTCTGCGGGATGACCAACTTTCACCGCTTCAAACTGGGTTTCGATCGCACCTTCTGGATCGGTGAGGTGACCGATGCCACGCAACAGGCGGTCTACCAGACCGCGCTCGACAGTCAGGCGGCCGCCCTGGCAGTACTGCGACCCGGGGTCACAGCCGAGTCGGTGCACGCGGCCTATGCCGAGGTCATTCAGGGGGCGGGTTACGAGTATCCGTTCCGCTGCGGCCGGGCGACCGGCTACAGCTTTCTTGAGAAACCACAGCTGGTGTTTGGTGACCAGACGGTGCTGACACCCGGCATGGTGCTGGCGGTCGATGGCTCGGTGAGTATTGCTAAAACTTTCCGTGCCCAGGTGGGGGACAGCTTCATCGTGACCGAAGACGGCTATGAGCCGCTGACCACACACCCCAAGGCCTTGGCGGAGGTGATCCTGTAAATAGACCTCGTCGCGACTGACTAGCTGATCTCGACCTTGAGCTCGGTAGGCCCAGTGGGAGCGTTGATGCTCCAGCCCTCGATCGAGAGATCGAACGGGCATGAGGAGACCACGCAGATCAGGTCCATCAGCGCCTCTAGCGCGACGAAGCCACCGGCCGGCACCGGATTGGGCGGCGACACGAAGGTGCCGTCATCCTCGACTTTGGTGTGGGTGAAGAAATTGATCGGTTGCGGCACCACCTCGATCGCGTGACCCAGCCGCCGCATGGCGACCTGCAGGTTCTCTGAACAGCTGGCGTGCGGCCCTTGGTAGCCCAGCTGTTCGTAGCGAAACTGATCGCAGGCCGCAATCATCATGTCGTGCGTGCCACCGGCCCCGTCGTCGACAAAGACCAGCATCGGCCGGCGGAAGCGACTGAGCAGTATGTCACCCTGGCGCGGGTGCACATTGCCGGTCTTGACCCAGGTGTGATTGGGCGACAACCACTCGTCGGTGCTGTGCGCGTTGTAGGCAAAGAAATCCGCCGCCTGCTGACCGTGCGGCGTGGTGATGCGCAGCTGCTGGCCCTGGCTGACATCGAAGGCCCGACCTTCCCGCGCCGGAACGACATGCTCGCTCACGACACGCTAGCTGTCTGTCTCGTCGACGTCGAGCTGTCCAGTCATGCGTCGGCGTATGTGGGACCAGGAGATGCCGGCCGAAAGAACGCCCGAGAGCCCGGCAAGCACCAGCCAGGTGACCGCTACCAGGTCGTCTCTGGGGATCGGCAGGTAGGTCAGGACCATCCAGATCAGAATCCCGAAGAAAGCCACCGCAAGGGTCGTTCCGATCCAGCCCAATGAACGCATCGTGGCGCGCAGAAAGATAGCCCAACCGATCAGCAGCACGATCCCGGCGAGCGCCATCAGTACGTTTCCCTGGCTGAGATCATGGACGATCGGCCGCACCCAGTGAAAGAAGGACCATTGGGAGGGGTTGTAGGTGGCAAACACCAGCACCAGCGCTGCCACCAGCCGGAGCAGGTAGTGGGTCCAGGTGAACTTCGTTCTTCCACGCGCCATGATGTCTCCCCGGCTCCTGAACTGCACGGCCCAATTTATCGATTGCACAGCGCATTGTCTATCCGTTTTCCACGGTTGCGACCAGCAGATCTTACGCTGCTTAACCTGGCCCGGGGACAGGCGTAGGATAGCCGGTGCCGGACAGTTCTTTTTACCCGGAGACAACCGAATGGATCTGTTCAAACCCAGCTGTTGGCCTGTGATTGAAAAGTGATGCAGACAGCCGCGTACCTGGATCGCATTGGCTACCAGGGATCTCTCGAACCGAGCGCTGCGACGCTCTGCCAGCTGCACCGGGCGCATTTGCTCGCGGTACCTTTTGAGAATCTCGACATTCCGCTCGGCCGGCCCATTGCCCTCTCGCTGCCGATGTTCTACGACAAGATCGTTCGGAATCGGCGCGGCGGTTTCTGTTATGAACTCAACGGGCTGTTTGGCTGGCTGCTGGAAGAGGTTGGATTTCGGGTGACAATGCTGTCTGCCCGGGTCTACGAGCAGGGTCGTTTCGGGGCTGAGTTCGGCCACATGGTTCTGATGGTCGACACCGGGGAGTGTCTGATTGCCGACGTCGGATTCGGGGATTCGTTTCTGGAACCGCTGTCACTTGAAACGCAGGCCGGGGATCAACAGGCGGGCTGTACCTACCGCCTGACAGGACCAGAATCCGGGAAACGCCTCGAGCGGCGTCTGGAATCCAAGTGGGTGCCCCAGTACGTCTTCTCACTGACCCCCCGTCGGCTGGATGACTTCACCGCGATGTGCCAGCACCACCAGATGTCGGCGTTGTCTCATTTCACGCGGAAGTCGGTGTGCTCACTGGCAACACAGACCGGCCGTATCACGCTCTCCAACAACCGACTGATCGAGGCGGTCGATGGGCAGCAGACCGAACGCGAGGTGACGGCGGCGGCATACCGGGCTTTGCTCAGAACCCGCTTCGGGATAGATCTGGATGAAGCGGCACACATCGGGCAGCTCATGGCCCCGGGTAAGACCCCTGGCTAGAGAGCCTTTGCCCGGGACAGGTGTACGATTTGGCTTATGCAGGTCTGTGGGGTTTAATCCTAAAGCGGATCTACCGGCATTTTTGTTTTGTCTGCTGCGTTGATGCAGGGTGTTCGACCCATTCCCATGCTGATCCCCGCTGGAAGATAAATAGAACAAGAACCCGATTAACACGTAATGAGGAGCCACAAACATGAAAATTGACGGCGGGTGTCTTTGTCGACACATCACTTACCAGGCCGAGGTGGATCCCGACAAGGTCGCGATCTGCCACTGCACGGACTGCCAGACAAATTCGGGGACCGCCTTCGGCGTGGTGGTGGGCGTCACCGATGGCCAGTTTCACCTGCTGAGCGGCACACTTAAGACCTTTGAGAAGATCGCCGACAGCGGCACACGGCGGGCGCTCGCTTTCTGCCCGGAATGTGGCACGCGCATTCACGCGCAGACGGTCGGCGAGGGCTCATCGTTCTTCGGCCTGCGGCTCGGTACCGTGACCCAGCGCGACCAGTTGACGCCGAAGATGCAGGTCTGGTCCCGCTCGGCCCAGGACTGGCTGGAAGAGCTCGCATCGATTCCGAAGTTTGAACAGCAGCCGGAGATCTGACGGGCTCAGGCCCTGCCGATCTCAAAAGACCCCTCCCGCAATGGACTTCGACACCAAAATCGCTATCGTCGTCCGCGATGATCTCGCCACCTGGCAGAAGCTGAACGTCACCGCGTTTCTGACCTCTGGTGTGACCGGTGCCGATCAATCACTGCTCGGTGAAGACTACCAGGATGCCGTGGGCAACAGATATTCGCCGTTACTGATCCAGCCGATCATCGTGCTCTCGGCCGACGGCAACAGAATCAAGACCATCTACCGGCGGGCCATGGACCGGGGTGTACAGCTGTCAATCTATATAGAGGACATGTTTACGACTGGCCATGATGCGGCCAACCGCGAGACCGTCAGGGCCCGGCAACCCGAAGACCTGCCGATCGTTGGCGTCGCGCTGCGCGAGGAAAAGAAACTGGTCGACAAGATCACCAAGGGCGCCAAGATGCACAGCTAGACTCCTGACACAGCAAAGTAAGATAAGAGTCAGAATTCAGACACGCACAAAGGAAAGGAGAACACTGTGAATTTCACCGACAAGATCGTGCTGGTGACCGGCGGCGGCAACGGTATCGGGCGCACGAGCGCACTTCGCTTTGCCGAACACGGGGCTGCAGTGGTGGTCGTGGACAACGATGCGGCAGCGGCCGCTGACACCACCCGGCTCATTACCGAACAGGGCGGGGACGCCCTCGATATAGCAGCCGATGTGTCACGCAGCGACCAGGTCCAGGCATACGTGGCCGCCACCGTGCACAAACACGGCCGCATCGACTGCTTTTTCAACAACGCCGGTATCGAGGGCCGGGTTGCGCCGACAGCAGAGTATGACGAGGATGTCTTCGACAGCGTGATGGCGGTCAACGTCAAGGGGGTCTTTCTGGGACTGCGGCACGTCCTGCCTGTGATGCTCGATCAAGGGTCCGGCGCGGTGGTCAACAGCGCATCGATCGCGGGACTGGTCGGTGCGCCCGGCATGCCGGCCTATGTCGCCTCCAAGCATGCTGTGATCGGCCTGACCAAGGTCGCGGCCGGAGAGGTCTCGGGCGCCGGCGTGCGCGTCAACGCAGTCTGCCCAGGTCCGATCGAAACCCGCATGATCCAGGGCCTTGCCGAGCAGATCAATCCGCAAGACCCGGAGACGGTGCATAAGGGTTACCACTCGAACATTCCGCTGGGCCGTTACGGCCAGGCGGATGAAGTGGCCAATGTAGTGCTTTTTCTGTGCTCGGACCTTGCGAGCAACGTGACCGGTGCACAGTATGTAGTCGATGGCGGGCGAACGGCCAGTCCCAGGGGGGTGACCAGCAAACCGGATTAGCCTGATCCCTGTCTCGTGGCAGGGAACTGCGCCAAAAAGAGGGCGAAGCGTACTGTATGGATACTGCGTCTACCGTTCATGATCCACGATGTGGAACACAACAAACAGGAAACAAGAAACGATGAGTGAAACCTTGACGCTGGAGTCCATTACTGCCCGTGCCGTGCTGTTGCCCCTTGCCCGACCTGTGGTCGCCCGCATAGCCCAGATCGAGCAGTGGCCGCTGATCCTGATCGATCTGCACACGCGGGAGGGAATCACCGGCCGGGCTTACCTCGAGCCCTATGTGCCCAAGTCGATGAAGTATCTGATACCTGCGCTCAATGATCTGGCTGAGTTGTTCCATGGCCAACCGGTCGCACCCGTGGACATGTACGACCAGGCACGCAGATCCCTACACTTCGTGGGCTACGAGGGTCTTGCCATGATCGCCGTCGCGGGCTTCGACATGGCCGCCTGGGACGCGCTCGCCCGGGCTGCGGATCAGCCGCTGTGCGAGCTACTGGGGGGCTCGCGGGCCCCTGTGCTCAGCTATAACAGCAACGGGCTCTGGCTTAGTGAACCCGCAGCTGTAGCCGCAGAAGCGGTGGAATTGCTCGATGAGGGGGGGTTCACCGGGTTGAAATTGCGCATGGGCCGTACGCGGCTGGCGGACGACATCGCCACATTTGAAGCCGTGCGCGACAGCGTGGGTGAAGACGTAGCGCTGATGGTCGACTTCAACCAGGGTCTAAACAGGGCTGAAGCACTTGTCCGCTGCCACGCCCTGGATGACCTGGGGCTGGCCTGGCTCGAGGAACCCATTGTGTATGACGATCTGGAAGGTTATGCCGAACTTGCCCGGCAGCTGAAGACACCTCTGCAGATCGGCGAGAACTTCTACGGCCCGCGGGAACTCTACAAAGCAATCCGGATGCAGGCCTCAGATCTCGTGATGCCGGATTTCATGCGCATCGGAGGAATCACGGGCTGGTTGCGGGCTGCCCCTATAGCCGCAGCTGCTGGTATTCCCATGTCGACTCATCTTTACCCTGAGGTGGGCGCCCATGTGCTGCGGGTGAGTGAGACCGCACATTGGCTGGAGTGGCAAAGCTGGGCGGATCCCATCCTCAGCGAACCGTATCCGATCATCGACAGTCACCTGCACATCCCCGATAAGCCAGGTCTGGGTCTCGACTGGGACGAAGCCGCAGTAAAAACGTATCTTTATTAGCCGCGTGGGGCCGGAATGCTCCGATGTCTCATTTTGTACTGAGCTTGAGTGCAATGCCGTGCGAGTGAAGATGCATAGCGAGATCGATGACGATCTTGATCCCGACAAACACCACGATCGCCGTCACGGATAACGGCACAGACTGCGCCGCAAAGGCACCGATCAGAACGGTCAGGTGGATAAGGATGATCCGACCATAGGGTTTCCAGAAATAACTGGCGAACCCCTTTTCCAGGTATTCCTGCCGGCCAAAAAAATTGCGCCACAACGAAAACCCGTGACTGGCAAGCAAAGCGGCGAAGAACACCGTGAGTGCCAGAAAATCGTGGTGTATCCAGAAACTGGATTTCGAGCCGAACAACGAGACAACAAATACCCCGTGAACCAGCGTGAACAGCCCGTAGTGAAAGACAAAAAATACAATCACTCCGAATCTATCCTTCACAGAGTTGGGATTTACCACCCTGCCATTCAGAGTGAGCTTGGTTTCTGATCTCCCCCTGGCAAAGAGCATCTTTATCACCGTATAGAACCCGACGACGATGTTCTCCAGCCAGTACAAAAAGATGACATCGAATGCGTTCCAGCCGAGGAAAATCGCACCCAGAAGCGGAATGAGATTCACCAGCACCAGGGCCAGCGCGCTGGGGACCCGAAGAGGGCCCAGCACCGCCGGCAACCCCGTGAGTCGCTCGTTCACAGTGCTTCAGGAGGCGAGGTCGTGCCGCTCACACGAGGTGATTCAGACTGTGGTGAGATTATGAGAAATCCATGCTGTTGCCTGGACAAAGCGGAATCCTGAAAATAGAAGACGGACCTGGATATTACGCCAAAAGCGTACTTTTGAGCCCATGGGCTGCCGGTAGTGGTCTCGTCCTCGAACCACCCGTTACCATCAGGGCCACACCCGTCTACACCCTTACAGACTGAGATCGAAGACCATGCAATTACCAGCGATGCCATTTACGGTGACGAACTGGAAAGACATTGACCCGCAAGTCAGCCCGGGAGAGAAGGGGTTTTCGACCATCCGCGAATTCAATGCAGGAGAACTGCGTGTTCGGTCGGTCGAATACTCACCCGGCTACCTTGCCGATCACTGGTGTGACCGCGGGCACGTGCTTTACGTCCTGGAAGGCGAGTTGATCAGCGAACTCAAAGACGGCCGGAGATTTCGACTGACCCCTGGAATGAGTTACCAGGTCTCCGATGCCGGCGACTCACCCCATCGATCGTCGACCAAAACCGGCGTCAAACTGTTTATCGTCGATTGAGACCCCTGGTGACCCGTCTGTCGTCACAGCCCGCTGACAAATTCCTCGATGGCGGCGTTGACGATGTCGGGGTGGGTCATGTTCGGCGCATGGCCAGCGCCGGCGACCCGCACCAGGCCCCGGCAATCCGCTAGCTCGGCCTCGATAAGCTGCGCTTTGTCCATGGTGATCGCCTGGTCGTCCTCGCCGTGGATCAGCAGTACCGGGCAGCGGATCTGGTCCAGCCGGTGGCTGATGTCCTCGCGCGCCAGCAGTGTTTGAGCCGGATACTCCACGGACGAGCGGTCGCGGGCCTCCCAGATGGCCTGCCATTTCGCGATCAGCGCAAGCTCGCCCAGAACCAGATTGCCGACGAACTCGCCGACTTCACCGAGTGGTTCGCCGCTCTGCCAGTGGGCCAGCACCTTCTGGTAGTCTTTGATCTCTTCAGGTGTGTTGACGCCGGCCTCGCTGGCGATCAGCACGATGGCGCGCACCCGGCCACGGTGGGTGAGCGCCGCGCGCAGCGATAGAAAGCCGCCCTGGCTCATGCCGACAAACACCGCCTCACCAATACCAAGATGATCCAGAAGTGCAACGGCGTCATCGGCCGAATCCCAGTAGCTGAAAGGGCCCGTTGCCGGTGTTTCACCGAAGCCGCGCTCGTCCCAGGCGATGCACCGGCAGCTGGCTGAAAGCGAAACCACCTGCGCATCGAACATGGTCAGATCAAGGAAAAAGCCATGACTGAAGATCAGCACTGGGCCCTCGCCTCCGGTGTCCGTGTAATTGATCGACTGGCCATTAACCTTGGCTACCGGCATGATTCGGTTCCTTCGCTCAGCCCTCTAGATCTTGGGGTGTCGACAGGCGTACCCGGTGCATCAGTCTTTGGCCTTCAATATGTGAAGGATCCGAAGCTGAGTGCAATACCAGCGTGTTCAGCCAGGCGACAAAATCCCCCTCCTGCCACTCGTGTTGGTAGCGCACTTCCCTATTGACGCTGGGTTGTAACGCTTGACTCAGAATCTCGACTGTCTCATCAATATCATGTCGTATCTTGCCACTCATTGCATCCAGTAAATAAACGGCTTTACCCGGCGTTACGTATAAAGACTCCTGCCCGGTTATCGGGTGCAGGCGAATACATTTGTGACGACCCCCACCCACAGCGTGTTCGTGGGTCAGTTGAAAATCGCGCAATCCTGCCGAGGCATCGTGAGGATCGACCCCAAACCCGATGCGCCGTGTTCCATCATCTACCATGTATGATGGACCTGATTCGACTCTCCGTGATTCGTCAGGGAATTCATCATTCGGGGAGCGCATGTATACAGCCACACATTGTCTGAGTTCTTGAGCGATATCAGGATCCATTCGCTCGATAGCGCTTACGCCTGAAGTGAAATAGGTCTGGCCTCCTGACTCGGTCTGCCAGCCGATGGGGTTATACATTGTCGTCAACTCCGGCAAACCGCTGTGCATGTCATGCAATCCATCGACATGCCAGGCTGAGAAGGTAAAACCGAGCACCGGGGTCAGTTGAGTATTCTTTATCCCATGATAGTCCTCGAGCATTGCATTACCAAGCACAGACACTTGAGGATAATCTGGCAACTGCGCGCCACCGCTCACTCGGTGTTCAGTCGTTGGTGCCCCAAAACCGAACAGATACTCACTTTGATCCGGATCATGCCAGCCAAAAACTTCGTTGAAGGCGACCTCTCTCTGGGGAGTTAAAGCATTCTGCCCTCGGAACAACAGTAACCCGTGTTCCAGAAGACCGGCTTTTATCATGCCGGTTTCCTGCGTCGATAAATCGCCGGATAAGTCGACACCGCAACATTCGGCAAAAGGCTGTTTACCGGCGCACTGTGGGATCGAATTGAAAGATATTGTCATCTTGTAGAACTCACTATTATCAGTACCAACAGATCCGTTACCAACCTCGAGTGATCTGCAATCATTCTCTGCTCTGGGTTTCGTGCATAAGCGCCGCCTGCGTCGCCCTTCGTGCCATGGCTGTCGGATCCAGATCCCTGACTGCCGGTACATCCTTACCGAAATGCCCGAAACGATCTTCACCCCTGACCAGCATTGCAGTGTCCTTGTCGTGTTTGGTTTGGCGCATGGAAGGCGCGATGTATTGGACATTCAAGCCAATCCGCCGATCGGCGCTTCGGTTCGGGGTCGAGGCGTGCAGCGTCCAACCGTGATGAAAAGAAGCCTGTCCAGGCTGGAGCGGGCACAACACCGCGTCATCCTCGTCAACATCGGACACGGTCTGCCCCTGATACAGAATGTTCGTCGAGTCATTGGTGACCTGGTGCTTGAGGCGTCCACCCCGGTGGCTGCCGGGCAACATGCGCATGCAACCGCTTTCAGGTGTCGCTGGCGACAGAGCCAGCCACAGGGAAACTTGCGCATCTTCGCTGAAGCCCCAATAGGTCAGGTCTTGATGCCAGCTGACGTGGCCCGCGGAGTGCGGCTCTTTGATAATGTACCCCGCACTGTAGAGAAGGATATCGGGTCCGATCATGTTCTCTACTGCATCGAGAACCCTTGGATGGATTGCCAGTTCATAAGGAGAAGAAAGGATCGTGTGAACCTTGTACTCGTAGTGCAGTTTTCCAAATTCAGCTTCCGCCTCTTCCATGCGGCGGCGATGATCTGCAGCCTCTTCTACAGAAAGAATCTCGAGCGGTGAGACAAACCCGTCGCTAGCGAATTTTTCGGCGACGTCAATTGAATCTTCTGCAAGCATGGTGCGTGGTCGTTGGAATCCAGCGCATAATTATGGCAACGGCCATCGTCTCGCGGTGCAGAACCGCAATGCGCTCACTCTGCTCTGAGATTGTCGTCAAGATATTCCGGATCAACGTCTTTGACCTCTTCCGTGTCGAAGTTGAGTTCCACCTTGACGCCGTTGGGATCGAGCAGAAACAGCTGGTAAAGCGCCTGGTCATCAACTTGTCTCTTCTGAACAGAAACCGACTTGCTGCGCAGGTGTTCCAGCGTCTCGGCGAGTCCGGTACAGCGAAAAGCGACGTGATCAACAACACCCGAACCGTGCACGGCTTCGGACTGCTGGCCGAGATAACTCTTGCGGACATCTGAGACGTTCGGGCCACCGGTGGTCATGTGCACGACATCGCGGTCCCCGATATAGAGCCATTTGACCGGAAACCCGAAGTCCGGGTGTGGGCCTTCTTCCAGGCCCAGCACCTCACACCACCACGCCGCGGTCTCTTCGAGGTTCTTGGACTGAATCAGAAAGTGCTCAAGATGTTCCAGAGGCATGATCTATTGTGTCCGTGCGGTGTCCACCGCGGAACGGGTACGCTCATGACATCCTGCTATCTTAAACCCAAATAACAGTGCCGTTATGGCCAGGACAACCCGGCGGACCTAATCAACAACGCCACCCTAACTCTGGTCTGTGACCTTTGAAGGCGAATCGCGGGATGACGAGTTTTCCGGGGATCTCAGACCAATGTTTGCCCCGGAGCTCGGTTGGGTTTTTTCTTGCTGGCTGGCTTCGGAAAACACCATGCCGGACCTTTCATCATAGCTGTAAAGAATGTTGACTCGAGGCCGGTCAGTTTTGGCGATGGGCGTGACTCTGTGACAGGAACGCCGCCCCTTGAACAAAACGAATGTGCCCGGATTTATCGGGGGTTGGTCCGCAAGGGGCGATCGGCCGTCGAACAGATCCTGCACCCCCAGATAATTCTCGTCGACTTCGTCCCGGATATATGGTGCGTACTCGAAGTGTCCACCTTCATCGGCCACCTGCAGCATCAGCGAGACCACGCCATCATTGGTATCAAAATGCCAGGCCAGCTCGTCATCCGTGTCCATGATATTCACGACGATAGATAAATAAGGATCTGCCGTCGGATACAAACGCTCGAACCCGAGCACACGACGTACAAATTCAGTAAGGGGTGGCCATTCATAGAGTCGAGTGATCAGCGATTTCTTGCCGAACTGATCGTATAAAAGGTACCGATATCGATTCAAATGCAGAGCACGTCTGGGATGACCATCGGGATAATCAAGGTTGTAGCGCCATGAATAGGGCGTTCGCAGGTGTACTGCACGATACGCCACAGTCATCGATCTTTCTATTTCGGCGGCCATGGCGTTAACCGCCAAAGGCGGACAGAAATCCTCTAGCGTGCACAGCGCCCGCTGATCCAGATCGCTGCGGCACTTCTCCACCAGCGCCTGCGCGGCATGCGCTTCAATATCATGGATCGGGTAGGCTTTGAGATCGATTAGATCGGTGACGTCCACGATGTGATCACTCGGCAGGATTCAATTTCTCTTGAAAGTAAAACGCGCCATAGAACAATAAGTCGTTATTCCATCACTTGCAGAGATACGTTTCCCAGGCCCTCAAATTGTGCGACGATTTTATCCCCGGGTGTCACCCAATAGATATCCGTTGCCGTTCCGGTATTGTGCATCTGCCCGGCCTTCAGCCCTTCTCCATCACGTGACCTGGCATTAGCCAGCCATACCAGCGCCTGCAGTGGATCACCCAGTACATTTATTCCATATCCTTTGCGCAGACAGTTGCCATTGACGAGAAGAGACACCTGCATCTGGATCAGATCGAGATCACGCCAATGTCGATCACCGGCACCATAAACCAGGGCGCCGTCTGTTCCGTTGTCTCCAATAACCGACCACACCTCCTGCTCCGGCCAATTTTCAAGGTGACCCGCGACGACTTCGATGGTTGGGTGGACTGCATGAACAGCCTCTTCGACTTCCGCTCGTTGGTACGGCGTCGAGCGGCGCGGCAAATCCTGGCCCAGCGTAAAACCGAATTCGCATTCAATGACAATGGGCGGGTAATCCGAAGACTCAAGGACCGCCGGCTCAGCAAACAGATAATCCTTGAACAACCGGGCGTAGTACGGTTCTTCCAGCTTGAGCATCTGCTGGATCTTTTCATTGGTACAGGCACAAAACCATCCCGCGGTCTGCAAGCCCAGGATGTCCACCAAACGGTCTTGCACAGCATAGGCGTCCTTAAGAGTCTGAGGTCGAATCTCAAAAGGAATGCTCTCGATAACAGACTTTTCTAGGCGTGCTTTTTTCAGCAGCTGAGCCGCCTGTTCGATCTGGGCTGGCGTCATGACATGCACTTTGGAATTCTCACAGAGGCCGATCCTTACAGCGGTTGTCCAAACCAGTGTTGCCGCTTTTGGTGAAAAGGTCCATTGGGGAGACGTTTGCCATTATTTTGTTTCCATCAATACCAAAGTGACCTTGCCGGTGACCGACAGACCGGATCGGTCACTGTCGAGCCCGCCATTGCTCACGAGTAATCCGGAACCCCGGTATATCTTCCCCATAAGCATGTCGGATTCCCGTGTTCAGAAACCCGCTCTTCTCGAGCACCCGTCTTGAACTTTTATTTCCGTGATCGATAACAGCCACGACTTCCTCGAGGGGGGAATCCTCAAATACAGATCGCAACACTCGTTCAACGGCCTCCGTTGCATAGCCCGTTCCCCAGGCAGCTGGTTTCAGAAAATAGCCGATCTCTATCTCGCCCTCTGGTAACCGGCCTTCGATCAACAGATCCCAGTCGGTATCGTCCCTGTGCGTTGGCAGAGGCAGCAATGCGACCGTGCCAAGACGCTCACCAGTAATCCGATTGCAGATACACCACACGCCAACACAACCATCGCCACCCCGACGCGTGTACAACCTCATTTTTTTTTTGATCTTCTCCTCTGGAACCACGCCTCCGGCATAGGTCATGACCTGCTCGTCCGTGAACATCTCTGTGACCAGGCCCACATCGTGAATCGAAAGAGGCCTCAAGATCAGGCGCTTTGTCGTGAGTTCAAGTTTCACGCGAGATGTTTTGGTTGGCTTTGAACAGTTTCATTCTTCATCTAGCTAAGCACAAGTGGCAGTGCTGAGATCCACGAGAAAAAAAGCAGCTCCGAAAAAAATACCCCGCAAATCTACCGTAATAAAGTGGCCACACTATCCAACACATTGATTTAATGTTTTCAGGGAGATTGATTAGACGAAGGTTTTTTGGTTGTACTCATCACTACTTGAGACTTCCAGTACGATAAACAATGACAAACAAATCTCCTCAATTAGGAGTTCTTGTTCAACACATAGATCATCTCACCCTCAACATCTTCCGGAGAATGGGTGGGCTTGATCTCCAGTCCCAATTCCAGTTTCGCAATGATCCAGTTGAGAAACCCGTCAAAGGATTCCCGATTCCATACATGTACATGAATACTGCGTTCACGGTGCCAATTAAAAAGTCTTTGGCGTTTAAATGGATTTAACGGGAGCTTCATATCATCATAATATTCGAGAGGGAGATTATTTTCTTTGAAATAATTAATGACAGAATCAGGAGGCGTATGGAGAGGAAGACTCTTTAAGAATTCACGCAAATGGGAGTTACTGATTGTCGACTCACCCCGCCTGAAATCCTGCCAGAGGTGATGGTTGGAGGTCAGCTTTCGGTTCTTATCAAAGGTGCGGTCCTTATCAGGCACAGTCAAAAACAGCATTCCACCAAATTTCAGCATCTCACTACATCCCACCAGAAACCGGATGGGATTCACCAAATGCTCAATGAAATGATTGGCGATGAGGAAATCAAAATTCTCCGAAGCCAGTGAACGCAAAGCGACAGCATCATTAAAATCGATAATAAGCTCCGGCTCGACAATAGATTCTGTAACCTCCCCAAGTTCAGGAAAAAGGACAATAGCGTCTGATCTTGACAATCTATCTGCATATACGACCTCAGCCTGGTCCTTGTTAACTGGCAATGGATTGGTGAGCGCGCCAAACTCGATGCCGCGGCCCTCCAAATGCTCGAAAGCAAGATCTTCTTTTATTCCCATTGGTGTAGCATGTAGAACCATTGATGGTGGACCGTGCAGGAATCAAACCTGCGACCACCTAGTTAAAAGTCAGACGCGCAAAAGTGCAGCCAACAGCACTGTAACGAGTTTGTGCTCAATCAACTGTCCGTTTGAGTTAAAGGGACCGAACGGATGCCTGCCGTGTGACAGCGCAATCCGGCTCTTGAATCCGATACCTGTACCATCCGTTTGCTGCGCCAGGTTCTCGTGTATACCCTTCATGGCACTGCGCCCGAGCTAACGACGGAGTGAGGTGTCAGCCAGTGTCGCCTCCTGCCCGGGCGGCGCATTGTCGATGGCCTCTTCCAGAGATACCGCCGCCCGCCACTGGTCCGCCGGACGGGCCTTTTCTTCTGGACCCACCTGATCGATGTTCCAGTAGATCTCAAGCACGTGACCGTCAGGATCACGAAATTCGACTGCGACCTGGCAGCCGGAGCGTCTTCGGCCGGCAAACTCGATCGGGACGTTGTGTCTTTCAAGATGGTCCCGTGCCCGGAACACCTCATCGAGAGTCTCCACCTGGAACGCCATATGATGAAGCTCGCAATTGTCGACCTCTCGCTGCGACCCGCCAACCAGCGCGACGCCGTGGTGATCGTGATTGAATCTCAGAAACACCATCTTTCCCGGCATCATGCTTTCCGGATAGACATCAGATACCCGAAAGCCCAGCACTTTCGTATAGAAATCAGCCGAGCGCTGAACGTCCTTGACCATCACAACGACGTGGCCGAGCTTGGTGATGGTAAAGGGCATCTCCGGTGGCGGAGAAAGCTGCCCGAGGGCGCTCAGATCGGGATCTTTGAGCCCTTCCTCGTCAACGAAGTCGCGCCCGGGTTTTCTAAACATGCTGTAACCTTCCTCGGCTTCTCCTGGCTGGTGGTGCGCTGGGGTCCGTTACACCCGATACCCCAACCAGCCGAGAGTTTGTTGGCCTGTAAATAGTACTACTGGCCAATTTTGCACGGTTCAGATCCCGCGCGCCCAATCCTTCGAAGCAAAGATGAAGACCGTGCTTGCGGGGCATTCCCTCAACGAAATGGCCGCATGGCATCCGACAACCTGACCAGTTTCAGCATATCGTAGCGCTCTTCGGTTTCGTAGGAATCGTATGCGAACCGAAACCCGATCGTGTGGTTGGGCAGCAGCTGAATCAGCTGACCGCCGTAGCCTTTCATGGTCGGGATCCAGAACACCTCAGCATTTTGTGATCGGTACGGCAGATGCCAGATCCCGCCGTAATAGTGGACTTCCCCATCGGTGGTCTCAATACCGGTCGGCAAGCCCTTTCTCGTTCTGACATTAAAGAACTGATCCAGCATCCCGGGTGCCAGGATCTGCTGGCCCTCGATGATGCCGCCCTCGAGAATCAGTTTTCCAAGCCGGGCAACGTTGTCCATGCTCAACAACAACCCTGCGTCACTGAGCGGCACTTCTTTTTGAGGGTCCGTCTCGATCGTATGAAAATTCACCGCATGATGAATCCGAGCCGGCCGGTAGACTTCGTCGCGAACCATGTCCCAGATGCGTGAATCGGGACCGCGATGTCCCTTTAAAAGCGCATCCAGCGCGGCACCAGCAATATAGAGATCCTGGTCGCGATACCGTACGACGGTCCCGGCTGGCCAGGGGTAACCGGAACAGGCAAATGCGGCCCCATTTTTCTCATGCTGGCTGGGTGCGACAAACCACTCGTGGTAGTGGGTATAGCCTCTCAGCGCCTCTTCAGATTCCCTGGACTGCCATTCTTCGATCTGATAATCGGCAAATACGCCGGCCTGCTCGTCATCAGCGGCTGCCGTCCCGACCCCCGTCGCCATGTCCAGGCAATGACCGATGGTGACGTCCGCCCAGACGGGGTTGTTTTGCGCCTCCGGCAAGAGATCGGCCACTAGAGCCTCACGCGGATCCTCGCCGATCACCTGGGCGAGACGCAAACAGGCGATGCTGCAGAAAGCCGTCTTGGTCGCCGACCAGATCCCGAATTTCATGGCATGGGGATAGGGGTAGTCCCCCATCGAAGTGCGGCAAGGCGTCGCGTAGATCTCCCCATCCACGATCAACCCGCTGACGATACTGGAATCGCTCCCGAACCCCTGGTCGATGTCATCAAGGCCCGCTCGCGTCGCCTCTGATTTCCAGTCGGCCAATGGTCTGATCGGCGGTTGGTCCCGTTGCTCCTCGTGATAAGCCTCGCAGGTGGCGAGACAATCATCCGGGCTCAGAGGCTCAGGCGTCGCCTTTAGCCATCCCCAGGCCTGCAGGTTGTCCGGGCACAGAAATGCCTTGGTCTCGGTAACAATCTGATAGAAGACCGGCGAGATGCCGGTGTCGTTGTAGAGGAATGTCGCGATCCCGTGATGGGTGTCATTTTCAAAGATATTGCTCAACTGAAACGGCAACGCCGCTCTTGACCATCCCCCGTCTTCGGGCTCCGACCAGACCTTCCCCGGAGACAGAGTGACATCCCAGTAACTCTCCCCTTCAGGGTTGCGTAACAGATCGCGGTCAAGCGGCACCAGATCAGAGCCGTCACTGACCAGGCGAAACCTCGCCGCTGGAAAAAGGTCGATTGCTTTGCCATTGACTGCAACACCCTGGTGATTGCAGTTCATCGGGGTCTGGAGAACATCCAGGGACAGTGCAAGCCCATGCTGTGCATCTGCCGACGATTCACTGGGCAGAAAAAACGCATTGTCGATCTGGCCCGCGACTGCGCCAGCCGCCAGTAACTGGTCAGCACTAAGTTGTTGGCGGGAATTCATCGGGATCGAGGCTCAGCCGCCGGAGCGCAGCGCCGGGACGACCTCTTCTGCCAGCCGGCGCAGATGATCGAGGTCGAGTGAAGGCACGCCCAGCATCAGATGGCTGATGCCGGCATCGATCTGCTCGCGCAGCCGGTCTGTCACTTCCTGCGCGGAACCGAAGATGGCGTGTTGCTCCACATCGAAACCGTCGCCCCAATAGCCGTGCAGAAACCGATCGAGATCGGTGCGGGCCCGCGCCCGGTCGTCATCGACAGCGACATAGAGCAACCGCCCTGCTATTAATCCGTCCGGATCCTTGCCCGCCTCGCTCGCTGCGGCCTTGGCGATCTGCCAGCCCCGCTTGAAATCCTCGACGCTGCCGAACGGCGCCATGACCCAGCCGTCGGCCAGGGCCCCGGCCCGGCGGATGGCCGCATCGGCAACACCGCCGACCAGAATCGGCACGGCTGCTGCGGGCCGTACCGTCGCCTCGTCGAGGTTAAAGAACGTCCCGGCGTGATCGACCGACACCCCATCAAGCAGCTGCCGCAGTACGGTCATGCTCTCGCGAAACAGCGTCACCCGCTGGTTCATGGGGATGCCCAGGCCCTCGTATTCCTCGGGGCGACCGCCCAGAGAGACGCCCAGCGCGAGCCGCCCGCCGCTCAGATGATGCAGGGTAGAGACCTGCCGGGCGACAACGGGTGCCAGGCGCAGGTTGAGCACCAGCACGGCCGTGCCGAGCAGCAGGTGTCGCGTGTTGGCCGCGGCCCAGGAGAGCAGCACTAAAGAATCTGCCAGCGGTGCCGGGTGAAGAACCCGGTCCTCGACCCAGATCGCATCAAAGCCCGAGGACTCGACCGTCTGAAAGAATTCAGCGTAGGCCTGACCGCTCTGTAAACCGGCAACGTCGACACCCGGCGCATGGATGCCGATAGATAAAGACTTGTCCACCGATCCGATCTCCTGTTGCAGGGGACCCCTTCGCAGTCAAGCCACGGGGTCTACCCTTCCGATATGAATTCCAGGCCGGCCATGTTGCCGATATAATATTTCTCGTTAGACGACTCTTTCTTTAAGACCACCTTGGTGTTCGTCCCTTCGACGACCACCTCAAGAAATCTCTCCGATTTCTTCATCACAGTAGCATCGAGCGTCTTGTTATTGTCTGTACAGGTGAGTTTGATCAGTTCCATGGGTTTGTGACCTTCCGTTCTACACGGGCCGGAGACTTTGTTTGACGTAGCCGGGATTGATCGCCTGGGCCTTGTTGATCGCCTCAGCCGGCGTCCGCGCCGCAACGACTTCTTTAGCCTGGAAACGACCGGGATACTTCACCCCGAGCTTCTCGGCCTGTTTATCGTCCCAGCGCAATCTTACTTCGTAGCTTTTCATTGGCTGAACCTTCTCAGTGCATCCCACCCGGGTGGGGCCCTAAGGGTCTGGTAACAAAGTACGACTATCCACAAGCTATCTTTTGGTTTTTGATAGTCTAATGTCTAGATCAGAACAACACTGGAAAACATTGGCGCACGGCACTAGGGTAAATGCCAATTAATTCTTGTCAGAATCTATCATCACTTTACCCAAAACTTCTCAAAAGGAATCAAATTCTAGCTTCGATGCAGCATCTATTTATAAGACAAACGCTATAGTGGCAGTTCCGGTTGAAATTGATTTCAAGCGAGCACTGAAACATGCTGAAGACCAAAATTCCACCACCAGTCATCGCTTTGTTTTTTATAGCGCTTCAGTATCTCTCGACTTACCTTATTCCGGCGTTTCGTTTCGATTATCAGACCATTCTGGCGGTGATCTGCCTGGTTGCCGGATTGTCTCCAGCGGGCATTGCTTTTTTCCAATTCAAAAACAATGACACCACGATTGATCCCAGAAAACCTGAAAATTCCACTGAACTGGTCGTCGGCGGTGTATTCAAATACAGCCGGAACCCGATGTATGTTGGACTGACGATGGTCTTGGTCAGTGCCAGTTTGTTTTTGGGCGCCTGGTCAGGTCTGGTTTTAGTCCCCGTCTTTATTCTTGTGATCAATCATCTTCAGATCCTGCCCGAAGAGGAAGCCATGAAGAAGCTCTTTGGCAAGCAATACGCTGAATACTGCAAGAACGTCAGGCGCTGGATTTAATCGCCAGTCTCAGCCTCCTTTTAACCGCTCTGCCTCCGGGACCTGCGGATCATAGTAGGGAATGGTCGGGTGGCTTTCGGGCACCGCCAGATGCACGAAGTCGGCACTGGAACGCTGAAAGACCTCCCGTTGGAGCTCGTACCAGAACGTCGGGGGGTCATAAGACCCGCCCGCAGTACCCGTGTAGTCAGGCAGGGCGCCGACTTTCCACAACACGGTGCTGCCGCATTCGGTGCAGAACTGATTCACTGTGGTATTGCCCGTCTCGGTCTGATACTGGTAGGACTTGAGCTCACCCTGTAGAACCCTGACATCGTCTTCCGGAAAGTAGACCGAGACCCCGAACGCACTGCCCGAGCGCAGCTGGCAGTACCGGCAGTGGCAGGCGCCGACTCTCTTAGGTGTCCCGTGGGCCTCGAAGCGTACCGCGCCGCACAGGCATCCGCCCTGGTGAACTGTGTTGTCTTGCATATCTATCTCCGGGGGCCTTTTCAGGCCGTCTTCGGTTTTATTTCTCTCGAATTACACCATCATGCTGTCCGGAACTCGACCCCTGTGTGATGAAAGCGTCAGCCGAGATGAGGGATGGAAATCGTCGATCACTTCATGCGCGATTACGGCGTTGTCCTGTCACGGACACAAAGTGCATTCGTCCATAAAGACAGGTGTAAACTGTCCGAACCGTTCGCTACCGAACGATGGAATAAGACGATGGCTCATTATATGTTACAAGTGAAATACACACTCGAAGAAATCAGCCAAATTGCAGTGTCTGGCGATACCCGACAAGAGACCGTCCGGCCTTATCATCGCGTAGTCGCTGCGCGACATATGCACTGGATGTTCCAGTCTTCTGTGTAAGGCTACTCCTGCCACAGTCAAACGATGACCAGCTCCGTAGAGACTCCGCTTCCCGAAAATTTCCTGGACCAGGCCGAGGGTTCCTGGACACTGCCCTCGTTCTGGTACACCGACTTGGAAATCTTCGCCCGTGAAAAGGAGAAAATATTTTATAAAAACTGGTGGTACGTGGGTGCCGCAAGCCAGGTCTCCAAACCCGGTGAATTTCTTACCGCAACTGTAGTCGACCAGGACATCTTCGTCATACGGGGCGGGGACCAGATACTCCGTGCCTTCTACAATGTCTGCCGGCACCGTGCGCACCAACTGGTGCATGGTCGGGGCTGCAACCGGGTGCTGGTCTGCCCCTACCATGGCTGGACCTATGACATCGAGGGCCGTTTGAAAGGCGGCCGGAATCTTGAGGGGATGAAGAATTTCGACCGCCGGGATTTCGGCCTCGTTGCTGTACGGGTGGAGACGCTGGCCGGACTGGTCTTTGTCAACCTGGACACCGATGCCGTCCCTCTGGCCGATATTTCGCGATCCATGATCAAAGATATGCGTGCCCATTGCCCGGGCCTGGATGATCTTGTGCTCGCCAGGCAGCATGAACTGGAAACCGCGGCCAACTGGAAGACCCTGGTGGACAATGATCTCGAGTCCTATCACTCGGCTGTAGCCCATCCATCGTTGATGGGACTGCTTGATTATTCTTCCTTTGAGGTCTGGGAAGATCAATGGACCACCTGTCATGCCATGTCCAGCGCCAATCCCGAGAACCCCGCCTATCCGGTGGATACCAACGACCCGGTCAAGCGGGCCATCTACACCTGGCTGTGGCCGAACACTGCCTTTTTCGTCGCGCCCGGAGGGAGCAATCTCGGGGTCTTTCAGATGATTCCGACGGGCCCTGAGTCGAGTATCCAGCGCTGGGATTTCTATTTTGAAAACGAACAGCCCAGTGAACGCGAACAGGCATACCTGGACTGGACCATCGACACGCTCATCCCGGAAGACACCGCTTTATACGAAAATGTACAACGCGGCCTGCGCTCCCGCGGATATTCTCAGGGTCGATTTGTGATTGCCAGTGATCGGCCGGAATGGAGCGAACATCATGTGCATCAGTTCCAGAAACTGGTGCGCGATGCATTGCTTGCTGACAGCTGAGTCCATGAACAACAAACAAAACCCGGTAGTCTTCTCAGATATGCTCTCAGAAGAACCCGACCCGGGTATCGCCCGTGGCCTGGCCAATGACGCTTTTACGTCGGAAGCATTTCTCGACCTCGAACGACAGAATCTGTTCCCGAAGTGCTGGCTGTTTGCCGGCCGTGCAAGCCAGTTGCCGGAGTCCGGTGACCGGGAACCTGTGGAAATTGCCGGGCAGCCACTTGTCATAGTGCGCGACGGCCGGAACAGGATCCGGGTGTTTCACAATGTCTGTCCCCACCGGGGCTCACGGATTGTGCCGTACAGCAGCAAAGGCGACCGGACCATCAGCTGCCCCTACCACCGCTGGACTTTCAACCTGGACGGCTCGCTTCTCGCCCGCCCGCATTTTCATGGGCCCGATGCGCATGACACCGCCACGGCCGCGTCTTGTGACTCCACCGACAGGCCCCGCCTGCCTGAAGTACGATGCGCCCAGTGGTTCGACTGGGTGTTCGTCAATCTGGATGGGCAGGCAGCTCCTTTTGAACAGGTCTATCGTCCAGCGATGGAAAGACTCGCACTCTACCCGCTCAGTCAGTTTACCTTCGACGCAGCGGAGTCCTTTGAGTTTGAAAGTAACTGGAAGCTGGTTGCGGAAAACTGGATCGACATGTACCACATATTCAGTGTTCACCCGGACCTGGATGACTTTATGGTGCCCGGTTCACGATGCGGCATGTCCGTGGATGAGGCATTCATCTACAACCAGTACTCCATGACCCGCAGCAGTCGAGCCCATGGCCTTGTGCCAGCGAAGGGCGTCGAAGAAGTACAGGGCCTTGTGACTTTTGGTCTGTTATTCCCAGCAGTGGGCATCACCGTGGACCCGACCAATGTCCTTATTGCCAGCTTCAGTCCGCTGGCGGCAGATCGAACCCGCATGGACATGCTGTTTTACTTTCCTGAGGAGGTGACCGACTCCGACGAATACAAAGACGCACGACAGCAATACCGAGACTGGTGGATTGGACTCAACAGTGAAGACCAAGCGGTCTGTCGCCTGCTTCAGCTCGGCCGGCAGTCGCCGACCTATGATGGCGGGCGCTTTGCGCCCTACTGGGATCGGGCGACGCTGCATTTTCAAAGGTCAATCATTCGGCACCTGGGCGATCAGCGCTGAGCAGTCGAATGGTTTCATTCCCGCACCTCTTTTCACCCTTTCAGCTGGGGTCTGTGACGCTCAAAAACCGGATCTTCGTCCCCAGTCACGGCACCCGGCACGCTCGCAACCACCAGGCCGGCGACGATCTGATCGCCTATTACGAGGCACGCGCACGGGGCGGGGTCGGGATGATCTTCACCGAAGTCTGTTCGGTGCACTCGAGCTACGACGTGCCGAACCGCATTTCGCTGACCCGCGACGAGTATGTTCCTGGAGTCAGGCGACTGGCAGACATGTGCCACAGCCATGACTGTGCCATCGTCGTCCAGCTCTATCACCCTGGACGGATTCCTTCACAGTCACTCGACGGCTCACGGCTGGTCGCCTATGCCCCCTCGGAAGTGATGGACGAACAACACCGCTTCCAGCCCTACCCGATGCCGGCAGACCTGATCTTGGAAATTGTCGAGAGCTTCGCAGAAGCAGCACACCGCGCATCCGAGGCGGGCTGCGACGGCATCGAGATCATCGGCAGTATGGGTTACCTGGTTGCCCAATTTCTGAACCCACGGGTCAACCTGAGAACGGATCAGTATGGCGGCTCACCGGACGGGCGGCTCAAGTTCCTTCGCGACATCATCACCGCGATTCGACATCGCACCCCCTCGGACTTTCTGGCCGGTGTCCGCATCTCGGCAGATGAGATGGATCATGACGGTCTGCGGCCTGACGAGGTTCGCGAGATCTGCCGCGCGCTCGACCAAGACGGCCAGATCGACTTCCTGGACATTATTGCAGGCAGCGCGGCCAGTGCTGCCGGATGGACGCACGTGGTCCCGCCAATGTTTGTCAAACCCGGTTACCTTGCAGACAGTGCCCGGGCAATTAAGGGCCAGGTCGCGGTGCCAGTGCTTGTTGCCGGGCGCATCAACCAGCCCCAGCACGCTGAGAAGATGATCGAAGATGGAGATGCCGACCTGTGCGGGATGGTGCGCGCCACGATCTGCGATCCGGAGTTTGCCAACAAGGCGCGCGAGGGCCGAGCTGAAGACATCCGGGCCTGTATCGGTTGTAACCAGGCCTGCATCGGTCACGGGATGGGTGAGTTCGGCATCTCCTGCATTCAGCACCCGGAGAGTGGTCGCGAACAGCTATACGGTGTGCGCCAACCTGCGTCGCCGATTCGCGAGGTGCTGGTCGTGGGTGGCGGCCCCGCCGGGCTCAAGGCCGCGGCCGTCGCTGCCGAGCGCGGCCACCGGGTGATCCTGCACGAACGCGAAACCCGGCTCGGCGGTCAGGTGTTACTCGCCCAGTCACTGCCGGGCCGCGCCGAGTTCGGAGGCATCATCACCAACCTTCATCGTGAGTGTGTTCTCGCGGGCGTTACAGTGCAGACCGACTCACCGGTGACGTCCGAGTCGGTCGAATTAAGCAGTGCCGAAGTCGTTATCCTCGCCACCGGCGCTGTTCAGGCAGAGACCGCTATCGAGGGCCTTGAAGAAAGCCACGTCATCGACGCCTGGTCCGTGATCAGCGAAGACACCCGGGTGGGCACGTCCGTGATCATCGCCGACTCGCGCTGCGACTGGATCGGCCTGGGGGTGGCGGAGAAACTCGCGAGGTCAGGCTGTAGGGTACGGCTTGTCGTCAACGGCGCAGTGCCCGGTGACGGCATTCATTTTGTCACGCGAAATATGTGGATCGGTGCGCTCCATCAGCTTGGCGTGGAGATGATTCCTTTCGCCCGCCTCTATGGTGTTGATTCTGACCACGCGTATTTTCAGCATACCATCAACGCAGAACCCATTGTGTTCGAAGGCATTGACAGCGTTGTGACCGTGTCGCCCAACCGCCGGGTCGCGACTCTGGCTGATGCGCTTGCCCACAGTGACCGAGAGATCCGTCTTATCGGCGACTGCCTGTCACCGCGTACAGTTGAGGAAGCCGTACTCGACGGGCTGCGTGCAGGAGTTGAAGTCTGACGGTTAGTCAGACCTGCGCCTGCCTACTCCCACCCGGGCGCTTCCGGCAGCTGGCACGGTGAGTGACCCGATCTGCCAGAAATCAAACCAGCACTCGGGTCATGGCTGACGTCGAAGTACGGGCGTCGCTCTTTCCGGAAGGATTCTCAGCATTTCTGGATCGGGCATTCTTGCGTCCATGAAGTGCATGGCAAGTCCGCGTCGTGGGCGAGCGGATTCGTTTTTCAGCGAACGGTGCGGCATCAGGCAGTGATGAATGGCAAAATCGCCGCTCTTGACCTCAGCCGGTACAGCACACGCATCATCTATCTCGGGGATCGCCAGATAGAAGCCTTTCTTTTGTGATGTGTCCCACAGCTGCTCGTGCTGCAGCAGTTGGTGATGATGCCCGGGCAGATACCACATGCAACCGTTTTCAACGGTCGCATCGTCCAGGGCCAGCCAGACGGATATGGTCCGGTTCTCGGCAACCTTGAAATAATCGTTGTCTTGATGCCACCTGACCTCACCACCGGTGTGGGCAGGCTTGTATACCCCCTGGTAGTGGATCAGACGGATGTCCGGTCCGATCAGGCTTTCGACCAGGTCAAGCAGTCTCGAATCATTGATCAGCATACGAAAGACCGGGTGTCGCAAGTGCGCCGTGCGGATCTGGTAGACCTGAAAGTCCTCGTCACGATCAGAGCCCGATTGAACGTTCTCGAGAACCTGCTCCTGCTTCAACCGGTCGATGGTTTTCATGTAACAGTCCCGAAGGTGATCCACTTCGTCTGGGTCGAGGAAGCCGTCCGCAAGGACAAAGCCATTCTCAAAAAAGGCATCGATCTGTTCCTGGTCGAGTCTCAACGGCTTACCTTGGGTGTTCGGTTCGAGGTTTCAGCAAACGGAGAATAAACAGCAAGGTGGCCGGGCACAACCGGCCGCTAGGGGACCCAAGACCTGATCTCGCGCCTGATCCAGTAACATTCTCGGGCTAATTTTCTCGATGATGAAAAGTCAGTGGGCGGAGATCCCGGCGCACTGCGACGGGCTACACAGCGGTCAGCCAGTGCTCATACTGGGGAAGTCGCCCGCGCGTTGTATTCCTATCGATCAAATACCAGACTCATCTAAACGACCTCCAGCGGCACATCGCCACCGCCAACCAGTTGCTCCAGACCCTCGCCGGTGAGGGCCCAGGTGCCACCCTGGATAATACCGATGTCCTCATGATCCAGTTGCAGGTAGGCGTGGAGCACGAAAACCATCCCGGGCGCCAGGGTCTCATCGAAACCGCGGCTGATCTGTAGAGTCTCGAGCCACACCGGGGGATACGCCAGACCGATCCCGTAACCGAAGCGCATGTTGGCGTACGCCTCGAGCCCGGCTGCACATACCGGCACCAGCGAGGCGGTCTCGATATCGGCCACCCGGGCGCCCGGCCGGCAGGCAGCGATACCGGCTGCAAGTGACGCCCGGGCTACCTCGTAGAGCTCGGCTGCCCTGGAACCCGGTGTCCCGCAGGCCATAGTGTGCACAGCGGTGGCATGGTAACGGTGCGAGACCCCGGCAAACTCGAAGTGCACGAGATCACCGGTCTCGATGACCCGTGCTCTGGGCGTGGCGTGGCCTCCGGGGGTGCGGGGGCCACTGGAGATCTCGCTGGGAATGGCCCAGTAGTCGCTGCCCGATCTACGCATTGCGTCTTCGAGCACGGCGGCCACTTCGATCTCGGTTGCCCCCACCCGCAGGGCATCCCGGGCTGCCGCCAACCCCTGATTCGTATAGCCCGCGGCCTCGCGCACATAAGTCATTTCGGTCTCGGACTTGATGATCCTGAGATCGCCCAGCACCCGGGTCGCGTCGGTGATCTCGCCCGGTGCCAGCGCTGCGCTCAGTTCGGCGTAAAGCGCAGCGTTC
>CAZVVN010000017.1:0-13664 GCA_964630665.1 uncultured Acidiferrobacteraceae bacterium
GCATTCGGCACTTCAGAGCAGCAGTGAGCTCCAAGTCAGGATGCCGGACGCCTTGGTCTTTTCCTCATGCACCTGGCGCAGTTGCACCATAAGATGATCCAGTTCCGGTGACAGCCAGTAATAGAGTTGCCGGCTGGATTGGCGGTCGATCAGGTAGCGAACGGTTTTCAGCTTCTTTCTGCGAACCATGATGATGTCGGTTCCTTTCCGTCGGAACTGGTATGGTCTCAGGTGATCACCTTCGTGAACCATATAATGCGGTTCGGTTATCCCGTTGCGCAGGTCGATTCGGGCCATAAGTTCGAAAGACAGTGGATCGAACACTTCTTGATCAAGTTTCAACAGATGCTCTGAACCACGTGCCTGGGCCCGGGTGACACCGCCGGAGAAGTCAAATTCGATCCGGATGATCCGGTCCGGATTATCTGTGCCGTCATGAGCGGTGTAGAGGATCGGTATGATTCTGTTCTGAGTGAACTGAAAACGGGAAGTCTCGACTGCAGTACCGCGTCCTGCCAGTGAGGCCAGTCCTTTCAGGGTGGTCTTTGCTGTCAGCAGGTACTCAGAACCGTCCCGCGACAGTTCTATGGTACGTTCAGCCTTGAACGCTGCACGGCTGATCGTGTAAGTCGCTGAAAAGGGTTCCAGTTCGGCACCAAGGCAAAATGCCGGTGCCAGTATCATCAACACTATTGCAGACATTACGCGGGCTTCGAGGTAATAGCCTCTGAGATGGAGACAATTCCAGTCGGAGATAAGATGCATAATCACAGGCAGTATGTGATCGGCCGCAGCCAGATGAGGTTATTCTAGGGCAAGCAGGCCGCATGTTCATATCACGGGGAAAGAGCCTGGCTGAAATATGAAGATCCGGATCATCACCTACAATATTCACAAGTGTATCGGTGGTGTCGATCGACGCTACGCTCCAGCACGTATCGCTGAGGTGATTGCGCACTACGGGGCGGACCTCGTGCTCCTCCAGGAAGTCGCTGATCGGTCGCCACGTTCGGGTGGGGACCGGCAGGTCGATCTGCTCGGAGAGTTGCTGGGGTTCCGGCACCGCGCCTGGTTTCCGAACGTCCGGTTGCGTGGTGGGGGCGAGTATGGCAATGGAGTGCTCAGTCACTGGCGACTGACTGCATCAGAAAATGTCGATCTCACTATCGGCCCGAAGAAGCGACGCAGCGTGCTGCATGTACGCATTCGCGTGCCCGTACACAGCCGGAAACAGGGCCGACCGCGTTCGCGCACAGTCCATCTGTTTAACGTGCACCTCGGGCTTTCCGGGATAGAACGGCGTATGCAGCTGAAAAGGCTGCTCAACAGTACTTCTGTCACTGGAATCGGTGAGCGTATACCTCTCGTTATTGCAGGCGATCTGAACGATATCTGGGGTACGTTGGGTCGACTCGTCCTGCACCCTGCTGGTTTTCAGGGAAGTCAGGGGACAATACGGACCTTTCCGGCCTACACGCCGGTCCGGCCCCTGGACGGGTTCTACGTCAAAGGTGATCTGGAACTGGTCAATCTGATGCCCTCGAGGCTGAAGCTCGCCCGGCTGGCCTCCGATCACCTGCCGCTGGTCGCCGATCTGCTGTTACATTGATCATTACAGGTAGTGACGGGTGATCCAGCGGGCCGCCAGGGCGGGCCGGTCCTGCCCTTCGACTTCAACGGTAACGTCATGATGTAGGGTCAATTCACCCGCTGTCCCTTCCTCGACAGATTTCAGGGCAAAAAGACCTCGGATTCTCGACCCCGAGCGCACCGGGGAGATGAATCGGATGCGGTCGAAGCCATAGTTTACGGACATCGTCGTCCCTTCGATCCCTGGCAGGGTCGACTCCACCATCTGTGTGAGATGTGAGAGCGTCAGAAATCCGTGCGCAATGGTGCTGTTAAATGGGGTTTCCGTCTTGGCCCGCCCCGGGTCAACGTGGATGAACTGGTGATCATTGGTGATCCGGGCAAAATCATCAATCATACTTTGCGGCAGAACGATCCACTCGGAGACCATCGGCTCCTGCCCAGGTATGGTTCTGAGTTCCTCGACAGAAATGGTTTGCTTTCGGATCATAGGGTCTCCAGGTGCTGGCCGGACGGTGATCAGGGTATCTGGAATCCGGTCGCGGGCTACTCTAGCGTAAAATGCGCGTTTGCTCGAAAGGCATCAGAGCGCTGTGACACGCACAAATCACCGTGCACGCTCGAGTTTCACCATTTAAGGTTGCTATTGAACGATGATTGAGCTTCTTTATCAGGGACAATGGGTCCTGTTCTGTGTCATCCTGAGCGCGCTGGTGTTGTCCCTGTCCTGTCATGAGTTCGGTCATGCCTGGGTCGCCCGGCGTTGCGGTGATAACACAGCACAGCGGGCGGGACGCCTCACCCTCAATCCGCTCGCCCACATCGACCCCATGGGATTGTTGATGGTAATGATCGTGGGGTTCGGTTATGCAAAGCCTGTGCCGACTGATCCTCGCCGATTTACCTCTCGCTACGCCGAATTGCTGGTTGCCGCTGCAGGTCCGGCAATGAATTTCGTGCTGGCACTTGTTGCCGTCAATATCTATCTACAGGGACTGCGCTTTGGCTGGTATGGACCTTTCGATGGTCTGCCACAAAGTTTGCTCTTTGTTGCGCGGGTAAACCTGTTGTTGATGATCTTTAACCTGTTGCCGATCGGTGCGCTGGATGGGCACTATATCCTCCCTTATTTCCTGCCCCGAGGACTTTCTCAACGGTATCGGTATTTCAATGCGCGCTATGGTAATCTGGTGCTACTTGCACTGATCGGGCTCGCTGTACTGGGTGTGCCGGTGCTTGAAGGTGTCTGGAGAGTCAGTGACGCACTGTTGCCCATGGTAGCCCTGGCCTGGTGACAGACCGCTATTGTTTTGCTGGTAGAACAATGAAGAGCAAGGGTAAACCGGTTTCAGGCGAGGCCTCGACGCTTCTCAAACGGGCCTATGCGCTGAGTGGAGCCGAAGATGCCCAGCAGCTGTACAGGGACTGGGCATCGACCTATGACCAACACCTTGAACAGGATCTTCGCTATATTGCGCCAGCTCTGATTGCAGCGATGCTGGCGGAAGTAGTGCAAGATCGGACCGCACGAATCCTCGATGTAGGGTGTGGCACAGGTCTGGTAGGTGAGTGCCTGATGAACCAGGGCTTCAGCGCGATAGACGGACTGGATTTTTCTCCGGAAATGCTCGCCCGGGCGGAACGCAAAACCTGCTACAGGCACCTTGTCGAAGGTGATCTGAATGCAGCACTGGATATTCCCAGCCAGACCTACGATGGTGTGATTTCCTGCGGCACTTTTACCCATGGCCATGTACAGGCAAATGCTCTGGATGAGATCGTCAGAGTACTGAAACCTTCGTGCTACCTGGCGTGTACCGTGCACTGTGACATCTGGGTCTCGGCAGGGTTTGATTCAAGAATCGCATCACTCATAAAAAATGAGGTCATTGTCTTGAGTCGGCAACAAAAGGCACCATACTATGAATGTTCCGAGGCCGACGGTAATTACTGCCTGATCCGAAAGCTGTGAGATCTGCGGTCAAGTATCTCTGCCGGTGTCCTCGGCTGGATGCTAGAATCGTCCGCGAACCCCTTGTGGCAGGAGCGCTGCCTATGGCCGTTTATGGCGGCGGCAGCCGGTCTCCCCGGTGGCGATAGATTGTGAACCCGGTCAGGTCCGGAAGGAAGCAGCCGTAGCAGTTGAATCGGGTGCCGGGGCGGGGCTGGCTGGCGCCGTCTCCAGACACCGGGCACCATCACCAGGAAGTGCTTTAAAACCTTGAGCGATCGACCCTGATGAGTTATCTGGCACTGGCCCGGAAATGGCGGCCACGTGGCTTCGATGAAGTCGTTGGTCAGGAGCATGTTGTGTCCGTTCTAACCAGCGCGTTGGACAATGATCGAGTTCATCATGCGTTCCTGTTTACCGGTACCCGCGGCGTAGGTAAGACGACCCTGGCCCGATTGCTTGCCAAGTCGCTCAACTGTGAGGAGGGCGTGAGTTCCAGACCTTGCCAGGCCTGCTCTGCCTGCCGGGGGATTGATGAGGGCCGCTTCATTGACCTGCTGGAGGTCGATGCCGCCTCCCGTACCAGAGTCGACGACACGCGGGAGATTCTTGACAACGTGCAATACACGCCGACTCAGGGCCGTTGCAAAGTTTACCTGATCGACGAGGTCCACATGCTGTCCGGCCACAGCTTCAACGCCCTCTTGAAGACCCTGGAGGAACCTCCCGGACACGTCAAATTCCTGCTGGCGACCACCGACCCACAGAAGCTGCCGGCAACCATTCTGTCACGCTGCCTCCAGTTCAATCTGCGGGCGCTACAGCCGGAGCAGATTGTCGGTCAGCTGGAAAAGATTCTGTCTGCAGAGAAGATCACCCATGATACCGCGGGCCTCGAGGTGCTCGCGCGGGCCGCGTCGGGCAGTATGCGCGACGCGTTGAGCCTTCTCGACCAGGGCATCGCTTTTGGAGCCGGTTGTGTTTCAGCCGAAGAAATGCGGGAGATGCTGGGCATGATTGACACGCGTTATGTTGAAGAGATACTGCGCGGGCTTGCTGCCGGCGATGGGCCCGCGGTCATGGCGGCTTGCGACGCGATGTCTTTAAGGGCATTGGACTATATGGCGGTGTTGGATGACCTCATGCTCGTCCTGCAGGATATATCACTGTACCAGACAGTGCCTGACGTCCTGGCTGCTAAAGGAGTCGATACCAGCCTGGTGGCAGACCTCGCTGATCAGATGACTCCTGAGGACGTTCAGCTTTACTACCAGATCGGTTTGATCTCAAAAAAGGACTTGCCACTAGCGCCGGATCCAGCAACAGGTTTTCAGATGTCTGTGCTGCGGATGCTGGCATTCAGACCGGACGGTGCGGGCAACTCACCCATCAGACCGCTAAAGAAAACAGATTCTTCCCAGACTTCGCAGTCTCGAAGCGCTTCCTCAATTGCGCCAGACAGTTCCGGCGCCAGGGAAACGAATGTACCTGACGGTTCCGCGAATCCGTCGGACCTGGCGCAACCCGGTGTTTGGGCAGCCCTGGTCACGGATTCGGACCTAGGAGGAATCACCCGGGAACTGGCCATGAACCTGTCTCCCAATCGCTTTGCAGGGCGGACTCTGGAGGTTTCTCTGGCGGATTCTCTTGGCCATTTGTTCAGTCCATCACGCCTGGGTGCAATCGAGAAGAGTCTCGGCAGTGCACTTGCTGGAACACTACGACTCAAGGTGGTCGAAGCTGAGCCCGGTGGTGTAGCAGAGACGCCGGCGGCAAGCAAAAAACGCAAGGCTGAAGGCGCGAGAGTAGAGGCCTACGAGAACCTTATGAATGATCCAGCCGTACAGGACATCATGGACGTGTTTGACGCAACTGTCGTGCCTGATTCAGTGAGGCCCGGCAACCACAAAGGAACAGAAGAATGAAAGGACCGTTGGGCAATATCATGAAGCAGGCCCAGGCCATGCAGGAGAACCTCAAGAAAGCCCAGGAGGAACTGGCTGGGATCGAAGTTGAAGGAGGCGCCGGTGGGGGCCTGGTCGAGGTGGTTATGACCTGTCGCTACGATATTCGGCGGGTCACGATCGATGACAGCCTGATGGGGGACGACAAAGAGGTGCTGGAAGACCTGGTCGCTGCAGCAGTTAACGATGCCGTGCGCCGGGTCGAAAAAACCAGCCAGGAAAAGATGGGCGGTCTGGCTTCCGGGTTGAACATCCCGGGACTCAACCTGCCGAGTTGAAAGATGAACAACGGGCACGCCATTGACCGCCTCAAGCAGGCGTTACGTCGTCTGCCAGGCGTTGGACCGAAGACAGCTCAGCGAATGGCATTCTATCTGCTGGAGCGCGACCGGGATGGTGCCCGTGCGCTCGCTGACGCACTTCGTGAAGCAACCGCCAGCGTCGAACATTGCCAGCGCTGTAACAATTTCAGCGAGACGGAGTTGTGCCAGATCTGTGCTTCGGGAAAGCGTGATGAATCTCTTTTGTGCGTGGTTGAGACACCGGCAGACTTGGATACGATCGAACAGGCGGGGGCCTATTCGGGTTATTACCTGGTGTTGATGGGCCATTTGTCACCGCTGGACGGCGTGGGTCCAGAGGATCTTGCCATCGATCATTTGATGAAGATCGTGTCTCAAAATGCCGTTCAGGAGGTGATACTCGCGACCAATCTGACGATGGAGGGAGAAGCAACCGCCGACCATTTATCGGATCTTCTGGGTCGATCCAGTGTCAGTGTCAGTCGCCTGGCTCGGGGTGTACCGGTCGGTGGAGAATTGGAATACATGGATGCCAATACTCTCAACCAGGCATTCAACGATCGCCGTACCCTCCAGGCCTCATCATCCGGCGATAGCGTTTAAAGACGATCAACCGGGCAGTTCTGGGTGTGGTCACCAGCCGTAGAGATCTTTTGCGAACAGTCGGTTGAGGAGTCAGTTGCACTTGCCTGTCAGGTGAGTGAAGAAGACCGTCAGCCGTCGCTCCAGCCAGTATTCTGTGCACCAAGGTAGTGGGCCTGCTACAAATCCTAGGTGACCGCCACGGGCTGCCAGTTCCAGTTGTACGCCCGGCCCGAGTTCATGCTCCTCGGGTATTTGTTCCGCTCCCATGAACGGATCATCGTAGCTTTGCACGATCAGCGTCCGGGTGGTGATCTGTGGCAGATACTGACGGCAGCTGTCCTTGGCGTAGTAGTCGTCAGCACCTGCAAATCCGTGCAGAGGGGCAGTGCCCAGCTCGTCAAATTCGCGAAAGGTGGTGGTCTCCAGCAGACGCTTGATATCCAGGTGCCTGGGATACTGTGTTGCTTTTTGCCGGGCGGTCTTCTTCATTGCGCCTACCAGCCAGTGCTGGTAGATCCTGGAAGTGCCTTTCTCCAGACGTTTTGCACAACTCGCGAGGTCAAAAGGCACTGACACGGCAGCCGCACCGGACAAAACGGACGAATCGGCCTGTTCTCCCAGTAGTTTCAGCAACATGTTGCCCCCGAGTGAGAACCCTGTGGCAAATAGCGCTACCTCAGGGTAGTGATGACGGAGCCAGCCGATAACGAAGTCTGGATCGCCCGTTTCACCAGCGTGGTAGGTGCGGGGCAGCCGGTTGATGTCACCACTGCAACCACGATAATGCATGACGCAGGATCTAAAACCAGCGCTGCTCAGAACCGAACACAGGCCGCGCACATAGTGGGATTGTGAGGAGCCTTCCAGCCCGTGGAGCACCAGGACCAGAGGCCGTCCGGAATCTTCGGGGCCGGTCCAGTCTAGGTCGAGGAAGTCTCCGTCTGGAAGCTCAAGTCTCTGACGGCTGAATCGTGGTCGAAGGTGGTGCCGTGCCAGCATCGGCCACAGGGTCTGCAAGTGCGGGTTTCTGCACCACCAGGCCGGACGAAAGGCGGCCGGTACGCGTGCCCCAACCCCCTGGCGGCAGCCATTACCCCGGGTGCGGGGCAGGTCAGGCGTCGCCGTCGGCAAAACTCAGTGCACTGCCAAAAACACCAGTTCGAATTCGCCCGTTGTCGAATACAACCCGGCCGCCAACCACGGTATACAGTGGCCAGCCGCTCAGTTGGAGTCCACTGTATGGACTCCAGCCGGCTCGACTGAATATCTCTTCATCACGGACCTCGCGACTGTGATCGAGGTCAACCAGCACCAGGTCAGCGTCAAAACCCTCTTCGATGCGCCCCTTATTCGGGATGCCGTAAGTTCGAGCAGGTCCATCGCTCATCCAGGTCTGTATTTCGGCGAGGGTGCACTTGCCCGCTTTCATCTGGGTCAGCATCAACGGCAGTGAAGTTTCAACACCAGGCATCCCCCCTGGTGAGTCTGGGTAGGGTTTTGACTTCTCCTCCAGCGTGTGTGGGGCGTGATCGGTGGCGATGATGTCAATCACTCCGTCATGCAGACCCTGCCAGAGAATCGAAGCATTGTTCGGGTCGCGAATCGGGGGGTTCATCTGTGCCCGTGAGCCGAGTCGCTGATAATCCGTTGTATTCAGGAACAGGTGATTGGGAATGACTTCGCAGCTGACCTGGGCAGGCTTGTTTGCCCGGAGATAGTCGACCTCGCTGGCCGTAGAAAGATGAAGAATATGAAGCCGGCGCCCATATTTCTCAGAGAGCTCGACTGCCCGACGAGTTGCGATCAGCGCGGTTTCCGGATCACGGACCTCCGAGTGGAGGCTGTAGGGTAGAGGATCAACAGATGGCTGGATGATTTCTATCGTGCGTTGCTTGATACGCTCCTCGTCCTCGGCGTGCACAGCGATGAGACGCCGACCACAGGAAAAAATCCGATCGAGCGATTCGAGATCATCCACCAGTAGGTCACCGGTACTCGACCCCATGAATATCTTGATACCGCACGCCGGGTGGGTATTGTTGAGGGCCGCCAAGTTGTCTTTCGTTGCTCCGATAAAGAAGCCGAAATTAGCCACACAGGTGCGTTCTGCGCGGGCGAGCTTCCAGTCGAGCTGTGTCTGGTCAACCGTAGCGGGCCTGCAATTTGGCATTTCCAGAAAGCTGGTCACGCCACCACGGACCGCAGCGCGGGAACCGGATCCCAGATCCTCCTTGTGCGTGGCACCGGGTTCGCGAAAATGCACCTGAGGATCGATTACACCCGGCAGCAGCAAGTGGCCTTGTGCATCGACCGTTTCGGTTGCATCGACGGTGATCTGACTCTCGATTCGCTCGATGATGCCATTCAGACAGGCCAGGTCCGCGTCGGTGCGAGAACCGTCGGGTCTGGCGATCTGGGTGTTTTTGATAACCAGGTCAAACATCGAGGGTACCGGCGCGCTGGAGTGCCGAGCTGGATTCTAACTGTGTATCGTTGATAACGCGAAAATTTGGGGGCGGGCTTGAGGATGGTGTCCCGCTCAAGCGCAGCGGATCAGGCGAGTTGTTTTTCCCGGATCTCGTCAAGGGTCTTGCAGTCGATGCATTGCGTTGCCGTTGGTCTGGCTTCCAGTCGCTTTATACCGATCGGCACACCGCAGGTTTCGCAATAGCCATAATCGTTGCTGTCTATGGTGGCGATCGATTCCTCGATCTTCTTGATCAGCTTGCGTTCTCGGTCACGTGTTCTCAGCTCAAGCGATCTGTCGGTTTCCTGGGTCGCCCGGTCGTTGGGGTCGGGAAGATTGATAGATTCATCCTGCATTGTGTGAACGGTGCGCTCAGTATCGAAGATGAGCTCCTGGCGCCAGGCTTTGAGAATGGCCCGAAAGTGGTCCTGCTGGAGTTCATTCATATACTCTTCCCGCTTTTTGGGATGATATGGCTTGATCCCGTGAATGAGTTCGGCGAGCTTGGTTTTGGTTGTTGCCATCGGATTAAGAGTCAGCGCAGTACGTTCGGCGGGATGCCGGCTGGAAATCGGTGTTGTGGTCAAGAAAGCGGGCCGTTATACCAGAGTGATCCGAGGCACGCAACCATTTTCAAACAGTTTGTTTGATGTGCGAGCAGGCCTCCAGCGGAACGCTCGGAAAGCGTTGCTGGTGGTGTCCGAAGGCCGGGCTCTCGCCGGTGGTCAGCGAGGATTCGATCGTCGAGAGCGCTCTGATAGGAGTCCTCTGAATGTTTCCCGGTCGAACCCGGATCAGATATAATTGAGTGCCAGTTTGGACCAAAATATCCCGAATCATATTTTACCCATTGAGCCGGCCGGTATCGCCAGCAGGCTTTCGTTCCGTATGTCCGGGGCCGGCATGAATCTGGTTTCACTAACCTTCAAAGACCCGACTTCATGCGCCTGAAAAGACTCAATGTTTCCGGCTTCAAGTCTTTTGTAGATTCGACAGCGATAACCGTGCCTGCCGATTTCACTGGAATCGTTGGGCCCAATGGTTGTGGAAAATCCAATGTGATCGATGCTGTTCGATGGGTTATGGGAGAGATCTCCGCCCGCAACCTTCGTGGCGAAAACATGTCGGATGTCATCTTCAACGGATCAGCCGTTCGCAAACCGGTGGGCAAGGCCTCTGTTGAACTAGTGTTTGATAACAGCGAGGGAACTGCCCCGGGCAATTATGCGGCGTTCTCGGAGATTGCGGTCAAACGCACCCTGTCGCGGGATGGGACTTCGGAATACATCATCAATCGGAGTCGTTGCCGCAGGCGGGATATTACGGATCTGTTCAGAGGAACGGGGCTTGGCCACCGTTCATACTCGATCATCGAGCAAGGCATGGTTTCGCGAATTGTCGAAGCTCGGCCTGAAGACCTCAGGGCGTTTGTGGAGGAAGCGGCGGGTATCAGCCGCTACAAGGATCGACGGCGGGAAACAGAGACCCGTATCCGCCATACCCGGGAGAACCTCGATCGGGTTGAAGATATTCGTGGAGAACTAGGTGCCCAGCTTCGTCGACTTCAGCGTCAGTCCCAGGCGGCCCGGCGCTATCGCAGGCTCAAGGACGAAGAGCGCCAGATCAATGGTCAATTGCTCGGCGTGCGGTATCGGGTGATGAAAGAAAGATCTGCCGGACAGGCAAGACTGATATCTGAGGAGCAGAATCGGGTTGAATCTGAGCTTGCTCAGCAGCGCTCGCTGGAGCGCCAGGCTGAAGAGATACGCTCTGAGCAGGTCGAGTCACAGAATCAGGTCAATGAAATACAAGGCGAATTCTACTCAGTGGGCGCGGATGTGGCCTCGGTGGAGCAGAAGATCGAGCATACCCGGGAGACTGAACAACAACAGCGTAGTGAGCTGGATCGTTTGACCGTGTCGCTTACTGGGATTGCGGCTCAGTTGGAACAGGATACTTTGAAGTGTCGTGAACTCGAAGTAAAACTCGGCCACAGTGAAGTGGTGCGAACTGAAAGTGCTGCTCGGCTTGGTGATGTTCAGGAGAGACTGGCCGAGCATGAGCATCGCTTGGAAGACTGGCAGGAGAGTTGGCATGAGTTCACTCAGCGGGCTGCAGAACCAGCCCGGGACCAGGAGGTTCAACAAACCCGCATAGACCAGCTCGAATCGGTGGATCTCAAACTTCAGGAACGTCTAGCCCGCCTGGATGACGAGAACATGAAACTGCTTGAGGAGGAGGAAACTCTGGATGTCGAGAGTGCCCGCGGTGCTGTACGACAACAGGACGAGATTGTCCGTCAAAAGAGCCGCGAGTTGCAGCGCCTGGGAGACGAACTGGCCAATGGCCGAGAGGCTGAGGAAAAACTGGTAGATACCGTCGATACAGGCCGGCAAGGCATGCATGCCAAGACCAGTCGGCTGGAGACTCTTGAGGATCTCCAGGAGACAGCGCTGCGACAGGATGACGATTACCGGAGTTGGTTGGAAAAGCGCGGACTCTCCCATGCGCCACGCCTGACGACTGAAATCAACGTGGCCGATGGCTGGGAAATCGCTGCAGACGCTGTCCTGGGCAATCGGCTGGCCGGGCTTGGGGTTGGTAGCCTCGAGAACACGGTAGCTGACGAGACGACTCTACCAGCCAGTGACCTTTTCTTCATCGAATCAAGAGGCTCTTCGATCCCGGTGACGCCTGCAAACGATACACTGTTAAGCAAATTGCACTGTAAACGCTACGACTATCAGCCGCTGCTGGCTGGTATTTATGTTGCAGAGACCCTCTCCCAGGCCATGGCCCGGAGGCCTGATCTGGCGACACATGAGTGTGTGGTGACCCGCTGCGGCACTGTTATCGGGCAGAACTGGATCCGGGCACCGCGCGGTCACGCTGACCAGACAGGCCTGCTTGCTCGCGAAGAGGAGATCGAGCAATTGCGATCCGAGGTCTCCCGGCTGGTGATAGCTACAGCCGAACTGGAACAGGAACTGACCCAGGCCCGCGAAACGGTGCGCTTCGCCGAACAGCAGCAACAGACTCTGCAGCATGAGTTCGGCAATATGCAGGTTGTGCGGGATGAGTTGCGACAGGAGTTCGCTGGCAAAGAAGCACGTTTCGTCCAAATCGAGACTCGCCGGCAGCAGCTGCTGAACGAGATCGATGAGGTGATCTTTGAGCTTGAGGGGACTGGTCAGGAACTCGACCAGGCCGGCCGAAGCCTGGCACTGGCACAGGATGAGACCGGCTCTGTCGACGACGTGCGGGAGACGTTACTGGAGCAAAAACAAACAATATCGGCCGATCTGATTCAAGCCAGACGCGCTGTTCAAGAGGGTCGTGACCAGTTGCACCAGACTGAGCTGGAACTGCAGGTGCTGCGGGCCTCCCTCGAGTCACTACAGGCGGGGCGCGAACGCCTGGCGTCTCAGAATCAAGGTAACCAGGAGCGCCGTGCCGAACTGGAGAACATACTTGCCCAAGGGAGTGAGCCTGAACAGGTTCTTCAGCAACGCTTGCAGAAATTACTCGACAAAAGGATCGAAGTCGATGCCCGGCTTGCTTCAGCCCGAAGCCGGCACGGCTTACTGGACGAAAAACTGCGTGCGAACCAAGGGCTTCTGTCCGAGTGCGAGCAGCGAGTCGCTGTGGCTCGGGATGCCCTGGAGGAACAGCGATTGCTGGGCCAGGAGCTGAATGTTCGGGCTGAGACACTCGTTGATCAGATCACAGCGGACGATTTCGATCTGGACAAGCTGATGAGTGATCTCCCAGAGGAAGCTGATGAGGAGACCTGGTCTGAAAAATCTCAACAGTTGGGGGAGAAGATCTCCCGGATCGGTCCCGTCAATCTGGTTGCGATCGAGGAGTTCGAGGAGCAGTCAGAACGTAAGACCTACCTGGATGCGCAGCATGCCGATCTGGTCGAATCTCTCGAGACCCTTGAAGCTGCGATTCGTAAGATTGATCGGGAGACCCGGGAACGTTTCCGGAACACATTCGATCAGTTAAATGAAGGATTCACTGAGTTTTTCCCAAGATTGTTCGGTGGTGGCACTGCTGTTCTGGAACTCACCGGTGATGATCTTCTGACTGCCGGAGTCACGGTCATGGCACGGCCCCCCGGCAAGCGCAACAGTTCGATTCACCTGCTCTCTGGTGGTGAGAAAGCTTTGACGGCCGTGGCGCTCCTTTTTGCCCTGTTTCGCCTTAACCCGGCACCCTTTTGTATCCTGGATGAGGTCGATGCACCGCTGGATGATGCCAACGTGGTGCGTTATTGCGAGACACTCAGGACTCTGTCCGAGCGTTCCCAGTTGATCGTTATTACGCACAACAAGATCACCATGGAATCCGCTGACGTGCTACTCGGTGTGACCATGGGGGAGCCCGGAGTATCTGCCATCGTTTCGGTCGACATAGAACAGGCAGTGGAGATGGCCGCGCAGTGACATGAATTTGCAGCTGGCACTCATAGTCCTGGGGGCACTCGTGCTGACGCTGGTGATCGTTCTGTCTTATGCCCGTGGCCGCTTTAGCCCGAGAAGGATCGCGACCAAGTGGATAAACAGGTTGCCGTCGGTCGACGCACTGATCGACCGGTTGGGCTCGGTGCTCCATCTGCGCCAGTTCGATCGGGCAGGGCAACGCGAGCCGTCACTGGTGCCATCGGATAATTTTGAGCTTGGAAAGGAGCCCAGCGGAGGAGGCGGCCCTCTGGCGCAGGAGGAGACAAGAGCGGGCCAGAACGCCGAGCCCGGTATTCCTCGAGACATTGCCGGCCTCACGCCCGAGGACGGGATAGGGTC
>CAZVVN010000017.1:13674-47992 GCA_964630665.1 uncultured Acidiferrobacteraceae bacterium
CATCGATTACTGGGCACGGCTTCCTGGTCAGGATCCCGTGAGTCGAGACGCGGTTCTGAGTCTTTATCGTGAGCACGAATTTCGATTGGATCACCCCCGGGCGGTGCATGGGCGGAGTCACCCCGGCAATGTCTGGCTGGATCTGGAGCTGGCTGGCAGTGACGAATTGTTCACGGACCTGGTCGTCAGCCTGCAACTGGCGGATCACCGTGGGCCAGTTGACGAGGCAGAGTTGACCCGCTTCAACACTCTGGTCTACGGTTTGGCAGAAGGGTTGAACCGGCGCTGCCAGCTTGAAGAATCGTTAGAGGATTCACTCCCCCAGGCGCAACGTCTGGATCGTTTTTGCCGGGCCTATGATATGTTGGCAATACTGAACATTGAACCGCTTGGGGATTCGAGTTTCGCCGGTCGGGAACTGGAACGAGTGATGCAAAGATCCGGTATGCGCTTGGGTGATCGAAGTATTTTTCATTTCTATGATCCTCGGACTGGTGCCAGTCAGTTCAGCCTGGCGAATCGTCATCAGCCTGGGCAATTTGATTATCCCGAACTTGAGGGAGGGGCCTTCAGGGGATTGACGATGTTTATGAGTATCCCGCGTGCCACCAATCCGTCCGGTACATTCAGCAAGATGGTATCCGTAGCAGAATACGTTTCGGCTGAACTAAACGGGTCAGTGACCGACCCCGATGGCAGTCGCCTGTCACCGGCGCATCTTTCTCTTATACAACGACAGGTGAACGGTGTTGGCGAGGCGATGAGGCGACTGGGGATCGTGCCAGGCAGCGAGGAGGCACTGCGGCTGTTTTGATGTATTGATGAAAAACCGACCCAAAGCCGCTCTCACCAGCTTGTATCGCGAGATCGAACACCATAACCATCTTTACCATGTCCTGGACGATCCTGAAATCCCTGATGCAGCTTACGATCGACTTCTCAAAAAGCTAATTGACCTGGAGCAGGCCCACCCGGACCTGGTTTCAGCAGATTCACCAACTCGCAGAGTCGGTGATACACCGCTTGAGAGCTTGGGTGAGGTGCATCATGGTCTGCCGATGTTGTCTTTGAATAATGGTTTTGATGACGATCAGGTCACTGAATTTGATCGACGGTGCCGCGATGTCCTTAAAACGGAATCGATTCTGTATGTTGCGGAGCCTAAGCTCGACGGTCTGGCAATCAGTCTGATTTATGAAAAAGGGCGTATGGTCAGAGCAGCGACCCGTGGCGATGGTACCCGCGGTGAAGACGTTACACACAATGCGCGCACGATTCGCTCGATTCCACTTGGCTTGTCCGGTGATGGAATCCCTGGTTTGCTTGAGGTCCGTGGTGAGGTCTATATGCCGCGGGCAGGATTTACCCGCCTCAATGAACAGCAACGAATCGCGCAAGCCAAACCCTATGTCAATCCCAGAAACGCAGCGGCGGGGAGCTTACGGCAATTGGATCCCAGAGTGTCAGCGAGCCGCCCGCTGGCGTTCTTCTGTTATGGGGTCGGGCAGGTAGACGACGGGCTGCTGGAAAGATCCCACAGTGCCAACTTGGCAAGACTGCGGACCTGGGGGCTGCGGGTAAACCCTCGAGTGCAGTCGGTGACGGGTGTCGCCGAGTGCCTTGGCTACTATCGAAACCTTCTGGAGATTCGTGATGACCTGGACTATGAAATTGATGGTGTGGTGTATAAGGTCGACAGCATTCCCGAGCAACAACGGCTGGGGTCTGTTTCCCGGGCGCCGAGGTGGGCACTTGCGCATAAGTTTCCTGCTCAGGAGGAGCTTACAGTTGTTCAGGGCATCGAAGTCCAGGTGGGGCGAACCGGGGCGGTGACTCCGGTGGCCCGTCTCAAGCCCGTATTTGTTGGCGGGGTAACGGTCTCCAACGCAACCCTGCATAACCGATCAGAGATTCAGCGCCTAGATGTCAGAATCGGGGACACAGTTTTCGTTCGCAGAGCAGGCGACGTCATTCCGGAAATAGTGTCGGTGGTCCGCCAGCAGCGACCCCCGGGTACCCGTCGTTACCGTTTTCCGAACAGCTGTCCGGTATGCGGGTCGAGCGTTATCAGCGATGAGGATGGTGTGATTCTTCGCTGCAGTGGCGGGCTCTACTGCAACGCCCAGATCAAGGAGTCGATAAAGCACTTTGCCTCACGCCGGGCAATGGACATTGAAGGCCTTGGCAACAAGCTGGTCGAACAGCTTGTGGATGCTGGACACGTTACCGATGTTAGCGATCTGTATGCTCTTGATGAGAAAGTCATCTCCAGCCTGGAACGAATGGGAGACAAGTCGGCTAGCAACCTGGTCGCGGCGCTGGCTCGGAGTCGTGAGACGAGCTTGGCTCGTTTCCTGTTCGCGCTGGGAATACCGCAGGTAGGCGAAACCACGGCCAGATTGCTGGCCGATCATTTCGGCAGCCTCGACAGGCTGCAAGCAGCCACTCTGGAACAGCTTCAGGCCGTGCCGGACGTAGGGCCGGTGGTGGCGGAGGGCCTGCTTGGATTTTTCAGAGAAAAACACAACCAGTCAGTCATCCAGCGCTTGCGCCGTCGTGGCGTGACCTGGGCGGAGCAGGCAGCGCCCCCCTTAAGTTCCGGCCCTTTGGCCGGCCGGACCTTTGTGTTGACCGGGACACTGACCGCGCTCAACCGTCAGCAGGCAGCCGAACAACTCACTGCCCTTGGTGCCAGGGTAACGGGCAGCGTTTCTCGAAAGACCGATTACCTGGTGGCCGGGATGGATCCGGGTTCAAAACTGGTAAGGGCAGAGAAGCTGGGAATCACGGTACTGGATGAGAGCGCTCTTCTGACTCTGCTAGCAAAGTGTTCCTGACCCTGCAGGGCCTGGGTTAAACTCCCGGCACATTCGTACTACACATCGTGTTAATCAATCTTCGCTTCCAGACATGCACGGATGCGGGGCACCGCAGGAGATTCCATGACTGACTCATTTGGCGCCCGTGAGATTTTGGTTGTAAACGGGAAGTCCTACGAGATTTTTGCACTGGATTCCCTGGGGGGACAGCCGGAGCTTTCTCGCCTACCGTATTCTCTGAAGATCCTGCTCGAAAACCTGTTGCGCCACGAGGATGGTATCAGTGTAACAACCGATGACATCACAGCATTAGCCAGCTGGGATGTCCAAGCAGGTGAATCACACGAAATCGCTTACACACCGGCCCGGGTGCTGATGCAGGACTTCACCGGGGTTCCGGCGATTGTCGACCTGGCCGCCATGCGCGAAGCGGTCCAGGCGCTCGGTGGTGATCCTGCGCGCATCAACCCGTTGTCTCCGGCGGACATGGTGATTGATCACTCTCTGGCGGTGGATCACTATGGGACGACTAGTGCATTGGACCTGAACACTGAACTGGAATACCTGCGCAACCGAGAAAGGTACTCGTTTCTGCGTTGGGGGCAGAAAGCATTTGACAATTTTCGAGTGGTTCCACCGGCCACGGGAATCGTCCATCAGGTCAACATTGAATACCTTTCAAGCGTCGTGTTCACGCGTGAGATTGACGGTATCCTCAGCGCCTATCCCGACACAGTAGTAGGGACTGATTCGCACACTACTATGGTCAATGGACTCGGGGTTCTTGGCTGGGGTGTTGGCGGTATTGAGGCGGAGGCCGCGATGCTGGGGCAGCCCGTGACCATGCTTGTACCAGAGGTGGTCGGGTTTGAACTTCAAGGCTCTCTAGAGGAAGGTGCGACTGCGACGGACCTGGTTTTGATGGTTGTCCAGATGTTGCGACGTCATGGCGTAGTTGGAAAATTCGTCGAGTTCTTTGGCGATGGCCTTGATCATCTTTCGCTTGCAGAGCAGGCTACGCTCGCCAATATGGCACCGGAATACGGTGCAACCTGCGGCATATGCCCGATAGATGCTGAAACTCTCAATTACCTGAGGCTCACCGGGCGGGACGAACATCAGATAGACCTGGTGGAGGCCTATGCCCGTCGCCAGGGAATGTTTCGTGACCATACTACTGAGCCGGCGCGTTACACGGATAGCCTGTCGCTGAATCTGGCCGAAGTAGTACCTAGCATCGCCGGGCCCAAGAGGCCCCAGGACCGGATATCCCTGTCAGTCGCAAAACAGGCTGTTGCCGATGCCTGCGCCAGCGTCTCTGGTGGTGTGCCGGGAGTTCCCCAGCAGTTCGAACTGAACGGGGAAAGCGTGGAGCTGAAGGACCAGGATCTCGTAATTGCGGCCATCACGAGTTGTACTAATACCTCCAATCCGGGTGTGATTGTCAGCGCCGGTCTGGTTGCTAGAAATGCACTCGCCCGTGGCTTGAGCGTCAGGCCATGGGTAAAGACATCCCTGGCGCCGGGATCCCAGGTGGTTACCGATTATCTTCACGAAGCCGGTCTTCTCCAGGCACTGACCCAGATCGGGTTCGCGGTAGTGGGCTACGGGTGCACCACGTGTATCGGAAATTCCGGTCCGTTACCTCTACCTGTGAGTGCAGCAATCGGACAGGGCGATCTGGTGGCCTGTTCCGTTCTTTCCGGAAATCGTAACTTTGAGGGCAGAGTTCACGCTGAGGTCCGGATGAACTTTCTGGCGTCGCCACCACTGGTAATCGCTTATGCACTGGCCGGGACGATGGCCATCGATTTCCAGTCAGACCCGCTTGGGACCGACTCGAAGGGTGAGCCTGTTTACCTCCGTGACATCTGGCCCGAATCCTCTGAGGTGAACGAGGTGATTGGCGCTAGTTTGACGCGGAAAGTGTTTCAGGCGCGTTATTCTGATGTGTTCCGTGGCGACCAGCGCTGGTCTGATATCAGCGTTGATGGTTCTACCTTGTTTCAGTGGGACGAGACGTCAACCTACGTCAGGCGACCGCCGTACTTCGAAGGGATGACGGCCGAGATGCCGGGGATAAGCGGGTTGAGAAATGCCAGTGTCTTGGCCATGCTGGGGGACAGTGTTACGACCGACCATATTTCTCCAGCCGGGGCGATCAAGGCGGACAGTCCCGCCGGGAAATATCTCCGTGCCCAAGGTGTGGACGATGCGGATTTCAACTCCTATGGTTCGCGCAGAGGCAACCACGAGGTGATGATGCGAGGGACTTTCGCCAATATTCGACTACGCAACGAACTTGCCCCGGGGACCGAGGGGGGCTGGACCTGCCTCCAGGCTGGTGGTGAAGCCTTGCCGATCTATGATGCAGCTATGCACTATATGGAAGAAGGCACTTCGCTGATCGTGATTGGGGGTAAAGAGTACGGTACCGGTTCTTCACGAGATTGGGCAGCCAAAGGTCCTGCACTTCTCGGGGTCAGGGCTGTTCTGGTAGAGAGTTTCGAAAAAATTCACCGTTCCAATCTCGTAGGAATGGGTGTTCTCCCACTCCAGTTCCAAGAAGGCCGGGGTCGCTCGATGCTCGAGCTGACAGGTTTCGAGCGGTATGATCTGGGCGAGCTGACGCCTGGTGCCTCAGAGATTGAGGTTCACGCCACCAGCACCGACGGCACCGTCAAGACCTTCTCAGTAACAGTGAGGATCGATACCCCCAAGGAATGGGACTACTTCCAGCATGGCGGCATTCTCCAATACGTGATCCGTCAATTGCTGAATTAGACGACAGCTGTGGTGTGGGTAGCTGGTTAAGAAGCTTCTGTTAGCCGGAAGCTGTCTTGAGGCTGGTGTTAGTCGATTCTGTTTCAAACAGACTCAGGTCTTCAAGGTATTCCCTGGCGCTTTTGGGCATGGGCACCCGGACGCTCGCGATGTAGGAGATCAGGTCAATACCCTCAGATAACAGTCGCCCGGCTCTGACCGCAATGCGCTGCTCTCGTTCACTGCCACTGGGGCTGGCGGTCGTATTTTGGTTCCTGAGTTGCTCTGCCAGTGTGACAAACCTTGGCCAGCTGTAAAAAAAATCGGGATCACTTTTCATGATTTCACTTTCCTCCCTGGCGGTTTCAGCGTATGCCAGAATCCCCTCCCCGATACCGCGGAGTTGGGGCGTGGAGTCCAGAACTTCGACCATTCGACCGGCGATGTCATCAATGGATTTCATGGTCTGCGCGATCTTGACATAGCGGCTCTCGTAGTAGCTGCGAATAGGCTGGGTAAAAACCTTGAAAGGTTCGCCCCAAAGCTCATCTACTCCTTCCTGACCACTCGAGTGTCTGACCTGTTTGCCAAGCTCCAGTGCTTCTTCAAAGCAGGAACTGCATTCGCGCATCAATTCATTGTCGGTGTTGACGTGGATGCCGTGGGCTTCGAGTTCAACGATACTTGTGAAAAGATCAGTGGCTCGGTTGAAAAGGCCCCCTGCAAGCATCGCGGCGTTGACCCGTTTTCGGGGCGCATTGGTTTCGTTCTCGTAAGCCTCTCTGGCGGCCTCTACCTTGCTGCCAGGTGTGTTGATTCCACCTTCGGTATGGTGAAATGTGCGCCGGGTCAGTGAGTAGAGCAGGTCGCGCTTTGCAGTCAGGCTCTCCGGCGGAGGTGCGTAGTAACGTATCCAGTAACCATCGTAAAAGATGTGGGGCTTGCCGTTGATCTCTTTTCGAGATCCGTTCTCAGTACTGTCACTCATCTGTTTGGCCGATGTGTTGTCGCGTCAGGGAACAGTTACAAAGCGCGGAGTTTTCACGCTTGGGTCGAGGTTCCATCGCAGAATCGAGATCGGGGTGTGGGATATTTAGCTGCACTCAAATCAGGAGCAGGATTGGTAGACGACGAGGCCGAATTCTACGCTCCGCGGCTGGAAAGGCAATACTGCCATCCGGTTGCGGACCGGCCCTGCCGGCAGCAGGTCTGGAGCGGGTGTTTTCAGGGACTAGCCGCCCCGCTGGGCGAGCGATGGTCTTGCTGTTCTGGCGCCGACCTTGGAATTCTGGCGAATGCGGGTCGTCCGGTCGCGGTGGCGGTAACACGTGCTTCAAAGAAGACTTCATGGTGCTGGTCATCGGACTCGACGGCATTAGTGTCTCTGGTCACTGTGGCGTTGATCGCCACGGCGCCGGACCTGGTGGCCCGCTCGCGTGCGCGTTCTAGCGCTATGGTTTCTGCCCAGGAACAAGCGCTCTTGAGATCAGTAAAGTCCCGAGGCGCATCCCGAATATGGGCTCGGAAAACGCCCTCGGCCGGCTGGGTTATCGTAACGTGTTCTCTTTGAACGACGCTGCCGACGACCGCACCGATCGCGTTTGCCACTTCGCTGTGGTCAGGCAATAAGAGATCGATACCGAGCAAACGGCTGGCATCGGGATAATAGAGGCAGGCCGGGGCACCGACCGCCACCAGTGATCGTTGTGGGTCAAAATTGATAGAAAGCAGGCCACCGTCGATCTGTCCACCGCCGGTGATCCAACCGGCGAACAAGCGGCTCACTTTTTCCAGCTGGGTCCGATTCTGATAGCTGGAGTCAGTAGCGAGGCAGGCTCGGAGAATCGTTCGGCAGATAATGCTGATGACTTTCTTGTGAACTCTGCGGCTTGCGGTGAGGGTGTCTTCGGGATCAAAGTTGCCCCAGCCATAGACATGTCGCATCTGTCTGGCCCAGATCACGGCCGCCAGTTGCGCAGCCTCGGTCGACCAATGGTCAGCAATACCCATCACGTGAGCAGCGTCAGAGGGGGTGAAGCCGCTGTAGATCGCCATGCCGCTTCGGACCAATGTGGCAACCGCTCGCGCCTTGTCTGGTGCTGTCGCTGTCAGCGTGTCGAGTTCAAGCGGCGCTACGGAAAGCTGCTCCCAGGTGGTTCTTTGCAGTGAGGTCAGTTCGGACAGTTGGCTGTCATCGGCAAAAAGCTGCAGAGCAAACCGATTGCTGCGCGGCGTGGCGACGCTATGCCGTTGCCGCTTGAGTGCATCGAGAATCTCGGGATAAGAAAGAGCCAGCAGGCTCATGGGGATGACCCGGCGTGGTCCGATTCCGAGGCCCTCACCACCACTGAATCGAACCTCGCTGTCGCCGCCCAGTCCGACAGAAAATACCCGAATCGCTTCAATCATGGGCCGCCAGTCACCGATCAGCGTTGCGTCTGTGCTGATGGCAGGCTGGCCCCGGGTGACGACAGCGATATCGGTGGTGGTGCCACCCATATCGGCGACAATAGCGGACCTCGCTCTACTGAGGAATGAAGCACCAACAACGCTGGCTGCGGGTCCGGAAAGCACTGTCTCTACCGGCTTCTGCAGCGCAACCTCGGCCGCAACCAGGGAACCATCACCCTTAACGACCATCAGTGGGGCGTGAATGTCATGGTCTACAAGTATCCTCTGGATCGTCCGGATCAACTGGTCGATGAAAGGTACCAGTGACGCGTTAAAGGCCACGGTGACTGCTCGGCGCGGTGCATCCAGAGAGGTCGCCAGTTCGTACCCGCAGGTCACCGGTTTGCCGCTGAGGGTCCGGACCAGGTCCCGCAGCGCGATCTCGTGCGCCGGGTTGCGAACACTGAACAAGCCGGAGATTCCGAACGCGGAAACCTGGTCTCGGTATTTCTTGATACCTGCGGCAGCTTCTTTCGTGTCGAGGGGCTGATCTTCTCGGCCTCCAGCATCATGGCTGCCGGAGAGCAAAATACAGTGGCCACCGCGTACAGCCAGGTCCAGACGCGCCCTCTCGATCTGGTGTGTCTTGTAGCCGGCGAGCAGCAGGCAGACCGGTGCGCCCCGCCCTTCGACGACAGCATTGGTGGCCAGAGTAGTCGAAAGAGACACCAGACCTACGCGAGACAACTTGTCCTGTGGTAGAGCATTGATGACCTCACAGATCCCAACGGACAGATCACTGTGAGTCGTCAGCGATTTGGCACTCGCCGCCAGTTCCTGTGTATCGCTGACCAGGGCGGCATCGGTGTATGTGCCTCCCGTGTCGATTCCAAGGCGAAGTCCACGCTCCGCTGGATCGCCTTGTGTCATGGGATCACTTGGCGTAATCGAAGAAACCCTTGCCGCTTTTCCTACCCAGATAGCCTGCAGCGACCATCTGTTTCAGCAACGGACACGGCCGGAACTTCGAATCGCCGAACTCGTCCAGCAGAATGCTCATAACATAAAGACAGACGTCTATGCCGATCATGTCTGCCAGCGCCAGTGGGCCCATTGGATGGCCAGCACCCAGTTTCATCGCAGCATCGATTTCTTCGGCCGTCGCCAGTCCTTCATACAGTATGAACGTAGCCTCGTTAATCATCGGGACCAGCATGCGGTTGACGACAAATCCCGGACTGTCCTTGACGCTGACAGGAGTTTTCCCCAGGCTGCGGGTGAATTCATCGGTTGATCGGAAGGTCTCGTCTGAGGTCTGGAGTGCTCGGATAATCTCAACCAGAGCCATCATAGGTACCGGGTTGAAGAAATGCATGCCGATCACCTTGTCGGGTCGGCCACTGGACGAAGCCAATCGGGTCAGTGACAAGGAAGACGTGTTCGAGGCCAGGATCGCTGTTGGAGCACAGATGTTGTTTAACTGCTCGAAAATTTCGATCTTCAGGTCCATGTTCTCAGTTGCCGCTTCGACCACCAGATCGCAATCTGACAACATGGCAAGATCGGTCGCAGCCTTAATTCGACCGGTCGAGGCATCTTTCTCCTCTGCGCTGATCTTCTGCCTGTCCAGCAGGCGGGCCAGGCTTTTTTCAATTACGGCAAGACCACGCTCTACCAGTGGCTCCGAGATGTCCTGCATGGTCACGTGGTATCCGTTCAAGGCGCAGACCTGGGAGATTCCACTGCCCATGGTACCGGCGCCAACAATACCGATTTTGTTGATCTTCATGATGTTTGCTCCGTGATGTCCGGCTATGATCGAGACAAGGTCGGCAAGGCTAACCTAAACAGCCGGCCAAGCCAATCGTCCGGGCTGTCCGCGACCGGGCTGTAGATATACACTCAGACGACACGCAAAGGGGGAAGATCATGACAGCTGAGCAGATGATCAGGCGACTGGTCGAGTTTGACACGGTGTCCCGGGAGAGCAATCTTCCACTGATCGAATACGTGGAAAACTATCTCGATGACCTGGGGGTAGAGTCTCGGCGGGTAGCCAACGAGGACGGCCTCAAATCAAACCTTTATGCCACTGTGGGTCCGGAAGAGGAAGGTGGTGTGGTTCTGTCAGGCCATACTGATGTCGTGCCAGTTGACGGCCAGGACTGGGCCACCGACCCTTTTGTCTTGACCCAGCAGGGGGGTCGCCTGCATGGACGTGGAACCTGTGACATGAAGGGTTTCATTGGCATTGCGCTGGCACTGGTCCCTGAAATGAAAATGCTCAGACGACCGGTTCACTTCGCGCTTTCTTACGACGAGGAAATCGGCTGCCGCGGTGCGCCGGCAATGATCGACCAGTTGGCAGCCGAGCTGCCAGCGCCGCGGGCAGTGATTGTCGGTGAGCCGACCAGCATGACCGCGGTCACGGGGCACAAGGGTATCGTTGCTCTGAAGACGACAGTCAGAGGCTACGAGACGCATTCCAGCCAGACTAACCGCGGTGTTAGCGCGGTCATGAATGCGGCTCGCCTGGTCAGCTATCTCGGCACGATGGCTGAACGGCTGGAAAAAGAGACGCCTTCGGACAACGGGTTCAACCCACATCACAGTACGGTCCATGTCGGTGTCATCAATGGTGGCACGGCAATGAACATAGTTTCCAGGCACTGTGAATTCGTCTGGGATATTCGCAATATTCCAGGCGATGAGCCACAGCAGTTGATCGACGAGTTTGAGGTTTTCTGCCGAGACGAGGTGCTGCCAGGAATGCGTAGTCGCTGGTCGGATTGTTTCATTTGCACTGAAGTGATTGCCAGAGCCCCCGAATTTGCACCGGCGGAGTCCGCAGCACTTGAGCTGGTACAGCGACTCACAGGGGTGGCAGAAACAGGCCGGGGCGCGTATGTTGCCGAGGCGGGGCTGTTCCAGGCCGCCGGGTTCCCCACCGTCATGTGTGGCCCGGGTTCTATTGACCAGGCCCATCAGCCAAACGAGTTCATCAGTCTGGAACAGGTTACTGCGGGAGAGAAGTTCCTGCGCAGCGTGATCGAGGAACTCGCCAGCTGATCTGATTCTTCATGAGGCCAGTCTTTCAGCGATCAGGCATGCACATTGGATTGCGCCATTTTCGACATCTTGCCGGGCGTCCTTTCTCTGAGATAACAGATCCTGAAGGTGAGCCAACCAGTCTCCGGAAGGATAACCAGTGGCCCGGAGGGCAAGGCCCTTGACGTTATCGTGCAAGAATTCCACCAGCGGCGGCATCTCGGGAGAGTCGTCCCTGACAAAATACCCAAAAGGGGCGCCCGCGTGAAACACTTCCGCGATGGTGCTGTAACCTGCTTTCCCAATCACAACATCCGCCGCGCAGACCAGGTCGGGGTGGTAGTGAATCGAATCAGGTGGCAACATCAGGATATTTCGGGCAGCGCGGTGTTCTGTTGGTGATGCTCCGGCAATGACAAAATCAATTTCTCTGAAGTTCGTTCTAAGCCGTTCGACGTACGGGTGACCTTGCGGTACACCGCCCATGGTGATGAAGACCAGTGGTCGACCCGGGTCGACTGCAAGGGTTTTACGGGTGTCCGGCGCAGAATGGCGGGGCGTCCGAGATACGGGGTTGACCTGTTTTGCGGATGTGCTGGTCCGGCAGACCGGTGCAGACTGGATGTGCAGGTCGACCGATGCGAATAACGGTTTCAGGAAACTGGAAAACCGTTCAAACTTCGGATCACGTACTGCGAGTTCGGAGTAGATCCAATCCCAGGTAAAGTTCTCGATCAAAACGCAGGGAAGTCCGGCGTCCCGGGCGGCCGCGATACCCAATGGTGCAATGTCGCAAACCACCAGCGCGCAGTGAAGACTCTGAATTTTCGAGACCAGGCTGTCTAGCCGCTTGCGAGCGAAAGGGATATCTTCATTCAGTTTTTTCAGTGTCGCGGCAAGATCTGTGGTCAGGGCGTCTTTCTGAATCAGCCCTGTATCACAGTCTATCCGGTGGTGGCCGAATTCCTTCAACGATTGGCTGAAGTACCACTGCGGTATGTCGGTGAACAGTTCCACCCGGGTGTCCGGCGCGATCTGGGCCAGAGCCTGGGCCACCGCACAGGCCCGCGAGGCGTGGCCAAAGCCGTGTGCGGTGACACAGAACGCTATGGAGGCCATTTCTGGTGGGCGGTTACCAGATGGGTTCTAAGGGATTGGCCGGCCCAGTTCGCTTATTGAGAGAAATAGTCATCAAGAAACTCTGCGAAAGGAATCGAATCTGCGGCCTCGAGGTCGCGCTGCTGAGCCAGAGAATCCCGCGCTTGCCGGATTAGGCTGTCGCGATCGGCAGTGGAGAGGGGTTGCTCCTTGAAGTGGGATTCGATGTCTGCGGCTCGCTCGAGCGCAAAGTTGAAGAAGTTGTCATCATGGTTATGCATGGCTTCGAGGACCTGCGAAGAAGGCGTGAGATCAGGGTCAAGAAACTTGGCCTTCTGAATGTCATGGGAATGCCGGTAACCTGTGGAGGTTTGGCTATCCAGGGTCTCGACCAACCCGTCCATCTGCGACAGTAGGCTAAGCCCGAGTTCAGTCAGGCTCACTTGCCTGTCGCCGTCATTCAGTATCAGACCGGGCTCACGTCCGCGTTCAGCGACGAGTTTGAGGGTCGCCCGCCTGCTCTCATATTCCCGGTCATCCATTGGTGGGCTGGGTGACAGAAGGCAGAAAATCAGGAATACATCAAGGAAGTGGACTTCTTCTGGCCCAATCCCAATTGGAATGAATGGGTTCAGATCCAGGCTGCGAAGTTCGATGTACTCTACTCCGCGTTCCCGTAATGCATGCGATGGTTTCTCCCCGGAACGTGCTGTTCGCTTTGGCCGAATTGGCGCATAGTATTCGTTTTCGATCTGAAGCAGACTGGTGTTCAGCTGCCGGTATTCTCCACCCACCAGGACACCTATCTCCTCGTAAGGAGGGTATGGGGTGGTCGTGGCATGGACAAGTGAATCGATATACTCGCTGATACTGTTGAGACCGATGTTGATACCGGCCTGTACGGTGCTCTGGTAGCCCAGATCACCGAGCCTGAGGCTGGTTGCAAAGGGCAAGTAGTAGCTGGACTGACCGAGCAGTTCCAGGTGGTGCCGCCGGCCTTCGAGAAAGGTCCTGCACACGGCCGGTGAGGCTCCGAACAGGTAGGGAATGAGCCAACCGTACCGGTATGCGTTTCGCACCAACCCGAGGGCGCCCTCAGATTTGAAATCCCGCAGCGGCAGAGTCGAACCACAGATGTCTCGCCAGGCCCGCCAGAATCCGTCTCCCAGGGAGAAGTTGAAGTGGATGCCTGCTATGGTCTGCATCAGTTTGCCGTAACGCCAGGCCAGACCTGTTCGGTAAATAGATTTCATCGTGCCCACGTTTGAACTGCCGTAGCGGGCGATCTGGATGCTATCTTCGCCGTGCAGAATGCATGGCATGCTGTTCACCCACAGGTTTTCTTGTTCGAGGTTGTGGTAAACGTACTGGTGCACACGCTTCATGAAATCCAGTAGTTCCGTGACATTGGACTCAACTGGAGTGATAAATTCCAGGAGCGCTTCGGCGTAGTCTGTCGTGATGTAGGGGTGCGTCAGTGTTGAACCGAGAACGGCGGGGTGCGGTTTCTGCGAGATGGTGCCGCACCGATCAATGCGCAGACTCTCTTTCTCCAGCCCCCTGCGGATGTCGAGCAGTTCGGCAGTAGCACTGGCGAGTTCGATTTTTTCCAGAGTCCGTGTTAGGTTTTCGGCCATGAATGATCGTCCCCCGAAGGGTGTGCAGGCTGCTCAGCAGGCAGAGCAGTGGCGCCAGGAGATCGTTGAGGTCAGTGCTGGCCGACGGGAAATTCGCGAAATCACCTGTGTGGTCAACAAGGCGGTGGCCCGTTCAGGCATCCAGACCGGGTTATGCCATATTTTCATACAGCACACCAGTGCTTCACTGTTACTGACCGAGAATGCCGACCCTGCCGTGCACCAGGACCTGGAGAGTTTCATGCAGCGCATCATACCTGACGGCGGACAACTGTATGTGCACGACAGTGAGGGACCTGACGATATGCCGGCACATCTAAGGTCGGTGATCACGAGTAGCTCGCTGACAATACCGGTCATTGAACAGCGTCTCGGGCTAGGCACCTGGCAGGGCGTCTATCTCTGGGAGCACCGTTATCGTGGGCCAGTCCGGCGCCTGGTAGTTACCGTCTACGGGATGTGTGCCGGTGAACGATCCAGCTGACGCTCAGGCGTAAGTACGTTTTATGTACCCTGACCGCCGGTTCTGCATTGCGCCGATGATGGGCTGGACAGATCGTCATGAGCGCTATTTCCTGCGACTTATCTCTGGCCGGGCTATGCTGTATACCGAGATGATTCCAGCCGCGGCGCTGCTGGCGGGCAGTCCAGGCCGGTTTCTCGCTCACAGCGCCGAAGAGTCTCCGCTGGGTTTGCAGGTCGGCGGTTGTGAACCGGAAGATCTGGCTCAATGTGCCGAGCTCGGTGAAGCAGCGGGTTTTGATGAGATCAACATCAATGTCGGGTGCCCCAGCGCCAAGGTGCGATCCGGCCGCTTTGGCGCCTGCCTGATGGCCGAGCCAGATCTAGTCGCGGCCTGTTTCAGGCGCATGGTCAATCGCGTCGGGATTCCTGTGACGGTCAAATGTCGAATTGGCGTCGACGAACGGGATCGATATGAAGACTTGCTGGCCTTCGTCGAAACTCTCGCTGCCAGTGGCTGCCGTACTTTCCTGGTCCATGCCCGGAAGGCCTGGCTAAGTGGACTGAGCCCAAAGCAGAATCGCGAAATTCCACCGTTGCACTACGATACCGTCTATCGCCTCAAAAAAGAACACCCAGAGCTGGAAATCATCATAAACGGTGGAATTCGTTCGGTCGATGCTGCCCAGGCCCACCTGCAAGCCGTGGATGGTGTGATGGTCGGTCGCGAGGCCTACCATAACCCGTTCTCGTTCGCTGACATTGACCGGCGGCTGTTTGGTGTAATGACTGCAGAACCCTCCCGGTTCCAGGTTCTAGATCAATACAAGGCCTATATTGCGGATCAGCTGCAATCCGGGGTTTATCTTAAACATATGACCCGACATATTCTGGGGCTGTTCCACGGTCAGCCGGGGGCTCGTGCATGGCGGCGTTACCTGAGCGAGCAGGTGGTAGATAGCCAGGCAGGCCTTGAAGTGCTGGAGGTGGCTGAGGAGGGTGTTCGTCAGCAGATGCGATGGGCCGCCTGATTCTCGCCTCCCGGGCATCGTCCCGTGCCCAATCCGGCGGGTCTGCTATCCAGTGAAACCGCTCAGGAAAGCACTGCTTGTTGTCGCAGCGGCCTTGCTTGTTCTTGTCGGAAGTGCCGGGCTGTGGCTGGCTTTGTTTTTTCAACCCAACGATTACCGGGATGTTTTCAGTAACTATGTCTATCGGCAGACCGGCCGGGAGTTGACCATTAACGGTGAGGTTAGATTTGGCTTGGGGTGGGGAGCAGATGGCCGTCTCCAGATCCAAATCGCTGCTGAAAGACTAGAGCTGTTCAATCGGGCTTATCTCCCAGACGGGCCGATTGTAACGGCTGGCTGGCTGGAGCTGGAGATACGACTGTTGCCGCTTCTGAGGGGGCACTGGTCTATTGCCAATGCTGTTGTAGAGCGCCCGCAGATCAATCTTGTTCGTCTTGCGAACGGTCGCTCAAACTGGGAAGACCTGGCATTGCTTGGGCTGTTGCCTGCAGACCATGTGCGGGGCTATGGCGGTCGCTTGACTTGGACCAATCGGCTGTCGGAACAGACAGTGACACTGACTGGAGTCGACTGGCTGGTCAAACCAGTTTCCGGTGGTAAGACCGCCGATATCGAGTTGACGTTCCGAACGCCAAACACCTTGGTGGGGCGACCCCTTTCGGTTCGCCTGGCTGCCCGAATTCCCAGAACCCGGGATGCTGGAGCGATCTTTCCATTCCAGCGACTGGCGGCTGATATTACTGGATCTGGCTTGGTTGCTACTGTGCAGTTGCTCGACGGCATGATAGATCTTAGCGGGGATCTTTTCGGTGCAGCCACATCCGAGTTCACTCTGGCTGTGCCCGGTGCCGAGGCAAGGTTTCAATCCCAGGACCTGGAATACCGTCTTGATCAGGGCATTGTACGGATGACAGGTCTTTCGGGAGAGGGGTATGTCGGTCGGCTAGCGCCGTTGTTTTCAGCAGCGACTGCTCAGTTTGACCTGGTTCATGGTGCTTTCGAGATACCGGTTCTGGATCTTCGCTGGCTGGGCAACCAGGCTGTGCTGGGCCTCAAGGGCCGAACATTGTACGGTGAGCCCCGTATCCAGGGTCGAATCAGAGCATCGCAATTGAAACTGGAGAAGATTCTGCAATGGTCTGGCCTTGAATGGGAAAAACCAGTCGGCAGCCCGCCAGCTGCCTTGTCTGTCTCTGCGCAATTCATGGCTGACTCAGAAGGTGTATCAATTGACAAACTTGATCTATCGATCGATGAGAATCACGTTAATGGTCGGGTACGACTGGACCTCCGGCCCGGGCCAGCCTGGTCATTCGATCTTCGGAGCGACCGCCTTTATTTAGAACCTTCCGCTGGCATCCTGGCGCCGGGTGGCTCTCCTGTCGCCCTGCTGCTCAGTCTGCCGCTAGGGTTTCCCGGGAAAGTTGATGCAAGGGGCAGCTTCGGTATCGGTGAATTAAGGGTTGGTGACCTGACGGCTAAACGGGTCGAAGCAAAGGTCCAATCGGTAGGCCGTCTCCTGGCTGTGTCTCCGCTGACTGCGCAGTTCTATGAGGGCGAGGCCCGGGTCGAATTGGTGCTGGATCGCCAAAAAGAAGCCCCGGTTTTACTCGTCCAGGCAGTACTTACCGGCTTCGACCCTGGTGGCGTGGTTCGCGATCTCACACAGATGGACATGATGTCGGGGCGGGCAGATGTCTCAATGGATCTGGCAGTAACACAACCCGGTGGCCCTGATCCTGTCAATCGTTCCATCGGCGTAGCCCAAGCTGAGCTTAACAACGCTGCGCTTCACGGAGCAGCGCTCAATGGGCTGATCAGAGTTCTGCGCGGTGCCGGCGCAGTAGTGCCTGATCTCATCATGGTTGCCCCTCAGTCATCGGCCACAGTCGTCATAGACAACGGTGTGGCTCGGAACACTGATCTTAGAATCTCTGGGCCAGGTCTCTGGGTCGATGGTCAGGGTCAGGTGTCATTGAAGGATCAGACCATTGACTACCTGCTGACGATCGGATTGGAGTCCGCAAAGGGGAGTAGCGAGGAACAAGAGCCCCAAGCGGTTGATCGTTTCTTGCCGTTGCGCTTGAGCGGGTCATTGGCAAGCCCCCGCTTGACGATCGACGTGGCCGAGTTGATTCGCCGCAAAATCGAAACTGAGGTTACAGGCCTACAGCCCAAGCGAGTCGAACCCGTCACCGACAACCGGTCAGTTCGGTTTCAGAGACGATTGCGGCAGCAGATGCAAAGAGCGCTACTGGAACTCGAGCCTTAATTGATCCTTGTCAGGGAGCACACCGTCTGGGGGGTGTTTGTGCACCGCGTTCAGGGTCTGACGGGCGGGGTTTCTGGTATGCTCCACGCTCTATTGTGGTCGGGTTCTAATCGGTGCCAGTAGTGCACCAGTGGTGGTTTGAATAGAGAATGGAGGTTGTTATGAGTGGTGAGAAGCTGAACAAGGTGAGTTCCAGGATCACGCAGCCGCCTTCCCAGGGCGCATCCCAGGCAATGCTGTACGCGACGGGAATGTCTGAACAGGACATGGACAAGGCGCAGGTCGGAATCGCCAGTGTCTGGTGGGAGGGCAATCCCTGCAACATGCATCTCAACGATCTGTCGGCCAACATCAAACAAGGTGTGCAGGATGCCGGACTGATCGGTATGCGGTTCAATACTATCGGGGTAAGCGATGGCATATCGATGGGAACCGAGGGCATGTGCTACTCGTTACAGTCGAGAGACCTTATCGCCGATTCCATTGAAACTGTGATGGGTGGGCAGTGGTACGATGCGTTGGTGACAGTGCCGGGGTGCGACAAAAACATGCCGGGTGTCATGATGGCCATGGGCCGGATTAACCGGCCGTCGTTGATGGTCTACGGCGGCACTATCAAGCCCGGGCATTCCGGTAAGCAAGTTATCGATCTGGTCTCCGCTTTTCAGAGTTACGGTGAGTACATCGTAGACAAGATCAGCGACGAGGAGCGGCAGGCGATCGTTCGGAATGCCTGCCCCGGCGCCGGCGCCTGTGGCGGGATGTATACCGCCAATACCATGTCGAGCGCTATAGAGGCGATGGGGATGTCGCTGCCATACAGTTCGTCCAATCCGGCCGTCGACTCCCGGAAAACCGAAGAGTGTCTTCGGGTCGGTTCTGCCATACACAAGCTTATGGAACTCGATCTTCGGCCCCGCGACATAATGACCAGAACCGCATTTGAAAATGCGATGGTGATCGTGTCATCGCTTGGAGGTTCAACCAATGCCGTGCTGCACTTGATCGCAATGGCCAGAGCCGTCGACGTTGATCTCACCATCGATGACTTCCAGAGTGTCAGTGACCGGATTCCGTTTCTTGCGGATCTGAAACCCAGTGGACGTTTCGTAATGGAGGATCTGCACAAGGCCGGTGGAATACCGGGTGTGATGAAGTACCTGCTTCAGGAAGGATTGATCGATGGCGACTGTATGACGGTAACCGGACAGACCATTGCCGAGAATCTGGCGGCAGTTCCCGATCTTGAATCTGGCCAGCAGGTGTTCCATTCGTTGTCGGACCCGATCAAGGAAACGGGCCACCTGCGTATTCTCAAAGGCAATTTGGCCCCCGGCGGAGCAGTGGCCAAGATCACCGGTAAGGAAGGTGAGCGATTCAGTGGGCCAGCACGGGTGTTTGACTGCGAGGAGGATATGTTGGCAGCACTGGAAAAAGGTCGTATTCAGAAGGGTGATGTGATTGTGATCCGCTATGAAGGCCCCAAAGGCGGGCCGGGAATGCCTGAGATGCTGACACCGACTTCGGCAATCATGGGAGCGGGGCTCGGGGAGGATGTCGCATTGATGACTGATGGGCGGTTTTCCGGTGGATCTCATGGATTCATCATCGGGCATGTGGTGCCAGAAGCACAGGAAGGTGGCCCGATCGCGTTGATCCGCGATGGCGACCTGGTAACGATCGATGCGGTCTCCAACGCTATGGATGTTGACTTGTCGGATGAGGAACTCGCTAGCCGTGCGGCGGAGTGGACCATGCCACCCTATGAGGCTACCCGAGGCACCTTGTACAAGTACATCAAGAATGTGAAGACCGCCAGCGAAGGCTGCGTCACCGACGAATAGATGCCGGGGCAGGCTGCCTATGGCCGCGGTCAGTTGACGCTGATTCTCAGGGCGGCCGCAGCGGCGATTGGTGTGAGTGTCAATGCGAGAACCAGCATCGAACTGAGCAGGTAGATCTGGCCAGCGACCGGAAGACCGCTGGCTGCTGCCTGCACGGCGCTGGTGCCGAAGATCAGGACCGGGATATACAGTGGCAGCACGATCAGGGCCAGGAGCAGACTCCCTCGGCGCACTCCGACTGTCAGGGCACCCCCAACGCTGCCGATCAGGCTTAAAATGGGTGTGCCGACGAGCAGGCTGAGCAGCAGTACACCCAGTGCCGGGCCGTCCAGGTGCATGAGCATGGCGAGAAATGGAGTGATGAGCAGCAGCGGCAGGCCCGTAACTGACCAGTGCACCATTACTTTGCCGAGCAGCAGGATGGGGATCGGCTGCGCACTCATGATCAACTGCTCGAGCGATCCGTCCTCGAAATCGGACCGGAATAGCCCGTTCAGGGCGAGCAGTGTCGCGAGCAGTGCCGCGACCCAGATGATACCCGGGGCGACCTCCCGCAACTGCGCCGGGTCAGGACCCACACCGAACGCAAACAAGGTCATGACAATGATGTAGAACAGGAGCGGATTGGCGAGTTCACCCCGATTCCGGTAAGCGATTTTGAAATCGCGCTGCACCAGCGCACCCAGGGTCTGACCCAGGTTGGCCTGGGTCATGCTGGAAGAGACAGGTTTGTGATGGTCTGGCCGCTCACGCTGAGTTCTTGGTGTCCGGTCAGAACCGTGATTCCACCGTTTCCGGCGTGTCGGCAAAGCAGTGATTCAAATTCTGCACCCCCGGCCTGGTCAATGGCTGACAGAGGTTCATCCAGAATCCACACTGTCGCTGGGGTAAGGTACAGCCGGCCGAGGGCGACCCGTCTGCGCTGCCCGGCAGAGAGGTTGGCACACGGTATGTCTTCGCTGCCGCTGAGCCCCACCTGGTCCAGTGCCTGAGCTAAGCCGGCCGCGTTATCCCTGCCGCTCAAGGTCATCGACAGCCGCAGATTTTCCCGCGGTGTCAATTCCAGCTTGATGCCGTGGCTGTGTCCTACGTAGGCCAGCTCCGAGTAGAATTCAGCCCGACTGGATCGAATGTCTTTCCCACACCACAGGACCAGGCCCGACTCGGCAAGCGTGATGCCGCAGAGTATTCGAAGAAGTGTGGTCTTACCGCATCCGTTGGGCCCTTGAACATGGAGAATCTCTCCCCGGGAGACCGTGCAGTTCAGCCCCGTAAACAGCGTTTGATTTCCCCGGATACAATCCAGATGACGGGCCTCTAACATACCGGGCAAGCCTCGCATGAGCTCAAGCTCAGTTGCTGATCTCGTTATAAGCTGTGGGGATTAACTGATCTACCGGCCAGGCGCTCTTCAGTGGGCCACTGATCGAGATTCACCCCTCTGCCAGGCGTGTTGCAGGATCGAAATTGGTCGGGCCCCAGACTCTATAATTCGGGCTCGACCCAGGCCTGCACCGATGACTCCGGCAGACGGGATGCATTCCCCAGGTGCCCCTATTATCTCCGGAAAAGGGCAGTTCATCATCCATCTTTTGGGTGACCGGTAAAATACCGATTTGAGAACCACCGACACGTGACTATTACCCAACGCTCATCATGACATCGACGAGACCCAGCCGATACCAGCGTGCTGGGCAGAGAAGAGGTCGGCAGGGACTGCCATCGGCGCGTGCACTGGTGCAGCAGAGCATCGGTGACATGCCGCTTCGACGTGATCTGCTGATTGAGTATCTGCATAGACTGCAGGATCGCCATGGCCACATTGCTGCCGAGCATATCGTCGCGTTGGCCGAGAAGCTCAAATTGTCCTCTGTAGAAGTGTACGAGGTCGCGACGTTCTACCACCATTTCGACGTGACTGGGGACGGCGAGCGTGAACCGCCTGCACTGACGGTACGAGTCTGTGATTCCGTCACCTGTGAACTCTTCGGTGCTGACGAACTGATCGAGGATCTCGAAAGCACTCTTGGCGGTAGCGTCAGGGTGCAGCGTGTCCCCTGTGTCGGGAGGTGCGATCGGGCACCGGTTGCTGTAGTCGGTAAGAACCCACTTGGAAATGCGACCAGGTCGGGCGTGTCCGAGTTGATCGAGAGCGGCCAGGTGGAAATGCCGTCGCTAGAAAGCTGGGTCGGCATGGCGCATTATAAACAAGCAGGTGGTTACAAGACATTCAGAGCTTGCAGAGAGGGCCGCCTGGCAGCTGGGCGGATCATCGAAGATCTGGAGCAATCCGGGTTGCGGGGTCTTGGCGGCGCGGGCTTCCCAGCCGGCCGCAAGTGGCGGATTCTGAAGGACCAGCCGGCACCCCGTTTGATGGCAGTCAACATTGATGAGGGAGAACCAGGGACGTTCAAGGATCGGTTCTATCTCGAGCAGGATCCCCATCGCTTCCTCGAAGGTGTCTTGGTTGCCGCCCAGGTCGTCGGCATTGACCAGTGCTACCTCTATGTTCGAGACGAGTACCCGGGTGTCCTCGAGGTGCTCGAACGGGCGTTGATGGAGCTTGCGGCTGAATTTCAAACCGGACTGCCCGGGATCGAACTGCGCCGGGGGGCTGGCGCCTATATCTGTGGTGAGGAATCCGCGATGATTGAATCCATAGAGGGCAAACGCGGCATGCCGCGGTTACGGCCTCCCTATGTGGCGGAAGTCGGATTGTTTGGAAGGCCCACTCTTGAACACAACTGTGAGACCCTTTACTGGGTGCGCGATATCATCGAGCGCGGCCCTGCGTGGTTTTCTGGCCACGGCCGGCGTGGCCGCACGGGGCTGCGGTCGTTTTCGGTCAGTGGCCGTGTCAATAAGCCCGGTGTGCACCTGGCGCCAGCCGGTATCAGTGTTCGCGAACTCATCGATGAATACTGCGGTGGCATGTTGGAGGGCCATGCGTTGCTGGGTTATTTCCCAGGCGGTGCATCCGGTGGTATCTTGCCGGCATCACTGGGGGACGAGGCACTGGACTTCGATACACTTCAAGAACATGGAAGCTTCATTGGTTCGGCTGCGGTTATTATCCTGTCGGACCAGGACAGCGCCCGCAAGGCGGCGCTGAACACCATGCGGTTTTTCTCTCACGAATCCTGCGGCCAGTGCACGCCATGCCGGGTGGGGTGCGAGCGTGCTGCACGCCTGATGGGGGAGAAGCGATGGAACATGGAGTTGCTGGAGGAGTTGGCCTGTGTCATGGAGGACGCCTCTATCTGCGGCCTGGGGCAGGCTGCACCGAACCCGATACGCACGGTAATCAGGTATTTTCCTGAGGAGGTCAGCGGCGGATGAATCCACCGGAACGCGACTGCGTTGCCTCGGTGAGTTTTACCCTGGACGGTGAAACGATCACAGCGTTTGGAAACGAGAGCATTCTCGAGGCGGCCAGCAGGAACGGTATTGAGATTCCTCACCTGTGCTACGCCAGCGGGTTACGGGCGGATGGCAACTGTCGGGCCTGTGTGGTCGAGATCGAAGACGAGCGGGTCCTCGCGCCATCGTGCTGCCGGGTACCGGCCGAGGGCATGAAGGTGTTGGCTGGAAGTGAACGGGCACGCCGCTCGCAGTTGCTGGTACTGGAGCTTTTACGGGGCGAGGTGGGCGGCGCCACTCATACCCGCCAATCCGAACTCGACCAGTGGTGTGAAAAACTGGGGGTGCACTCGAGCCGTTTTGGTAGTCGCGAGCAGCCAGCGGCCGATTCCTCCCACCCGGCCATCGCGGTTAATCTTGAGAGCTGTATCCAGTGTACCCGCTGTCTGCGTGCCTGCCGCGAGGAACAGATGAACGATGTCATCGGGCTGGCGCGGCGGGGTGCGCATGCCAAGATAGTCTTCGATGTCGCAGATACCATGGGCACAAGTTCCTGTGTCGGTTGCGGGGAATGTGTGCAGGCCTGTCCGACCGGTGCGTTGATGCCGGCCGGGAATGCCGCACTGGAGACGATCGATAAAACGGTCGACTCGGTCTGTCCCTACTGTGGTGTGGGGTGCCTGCTGACGTATCACATCAAAGGCAATCAGATTCGCTATGTGACCGGTCGGGACGGTCCCGCCAACAAGAGCCGACTGTGCGTTAAAGGCCGCTACGGCTTTGACTACGTCAGTCACCCGGAACGCCTCACGACACCGCTGTTACGTTTGCCCGGGGTAGCCAAAGGATTGAATGAACACTTCGACCCCGCAGATCCATCAAAAATGTTCCGCGAGGCGACCTGGGAGGAGGCACTGGAAGTCGCTGCCGGCGGGTTCAGGATCATTCGTGACAGCCGCGGCCCTGGCGCTCTGGCTGGTTTCGGCTCGGCCAAGGGCAGCAACGAGGAGGCTTATCTTTTCCAGAAACTGATCCGCACAGGATTCGGGACAAATAACGTTGATCACTGCACTCGCTTGTGTCATGCCTCGTCGGTTGCCGCACTGCTCGAAGGCATAGGTTCGGGTGCGGTCTCGAATCAGGTGGAGGACGCAGCGCTGGCCGAAGTGATCGTGGTGATCGGCGCCAATCCCACTGGCAATCACCCGGTCGCTGCCACCTTTCTCAAGAACGCTGCACGCCGTGGTACCACTTTGATCGTCATCGATCCACGCCGTACGGAGATTGCCCGGCATGCTGATTACTTTCTTCAATTTCGTGCTGATACCGACGTTGCACTGTTGAACGCGATGATCCACGTCATTATTGACGAGGATCTTGTTGATCGGGACTTCATTTCCCAGCGTACGCACAACTTCGAGGCGCTGCGTGAGAACGTGGCTGACTTCAGCCCCGAGGAAATGGCGCCGATCTGTGGGATCGAAGCCGAGATGATTCGTGAGACGGCTCGTATCTATGCCCGCTCGCACTCTTCAATGATCTTCTGGGGCATGGGTGTCTCGCAGCATGTACATGGCACAGACAACGCCCGTTGCCTGATTGCGCTGTCGCTGATGACGGGAAACATCGGCCGGCCCGGAACCGGGTTGCACCCATTGCGTGGTCAGAACAATGTACAGGGTGCCTCCGACGCAGGGCTGATTCCGATGATGTTGCCCGACTATCGCCGGGTAGACAATGAAGAGGCTGGACGCTTTTTCTCCGAGTATTGGAACAGCCCGCTTGATAGCACCCCGGGACTGACCGTGGTCGAGATTCTCGATGCTGCCTGTGAAGGAAAGATACAGGGCATGTACGTCATGGGGGAGAACCCCGCCATGTCGGATCCGAACCTGAATCATTCCCGCAGAGGGTTGGCGTCGCTGGAGCACCTGGTCGTTCAGGATATCTTCTTAACCGAAACTGCTGCTTTTGCGGATGTAGTGCTGCCGGCATCGGCTTTCCCGGAGAAGAGCGGAACCTATTCAAATACCGATCGCCGGGTGCAGATGGGTCGCCAGGCCTTGGACCTGCCCGGCGCCGCCCGCCACGACCTTTGGATAATCCAGGCACTTGCGCAGCACCTGGGACTTGACTGGCAGTATGGGCATGTCAGCCAGGTATTCGACGAGATGCGGGGTGCGATGCCCAGTATCGCGGGCATGACCTGGGAACGTCTGGAGCGTGAGCACAGCCTGACTTATCCGTGTCCTAGCGAAGGTGACCCGGGACAGGGTGTGGTCTTTCGCGACAATTTCCCAACCGCTGACGGCCGAGGTAGTTTTGTACCTGCGCCACTTAGCTATGCTGACGAGCGGCCCGATGACGAGTATCCGTTTGTACTGATCACTGGCCGGCAACTCGAGCACTGGCACACCGGCTCGATGACGAGACGCGCAAGCGTGCTCGATGCAATTGAACCTGAAGCGGTGGTCAGCGCCCACCCGAAGGATCTTGAGGCGCTCGGTGTGATGCCGGGCGAAGCGATCCGCCTGGCGTCACGTCGTGGGGATTTGGTCGCGCTGGCCCGGTCGGACGAGGGCCTGCGGCCCGGTGAGGTGTTCGTACCGTTCTGTTACCAGGAAGCCGCGGCCAATCTATTGACCAACGCTGCGCTGGATCCTTTCGGCAAGATTGCCGAGGTCAAATATTGTGCCGTACGTGTGAGTGCGGCCTGAATCTAGGGAGGGTTGATGGCGAAACGGATTGACGGAAAGGCAGTCGCAGCAATGCTGCGCACAAAAGTAGGGCAGGCCGTAACAGTGCTGTCGACCGAGCATGGCCTGGTACCCGGATTGGCGGTCGTGCTGGTCGGCGATGACCCGGCCAGCCAGGTCTACGTGCGTAACAAGGGCAAGCAGACCCTGGAAGTCGGCATGCAGTCCTTTGAGCATCACCTGCCCGACACGACCACGCAAGCCCAGCTTCTGCAGCTGATTGGAGACTTGAACCATGACTCAAGTGTGCACGGCATTCTGGTCCAGCTGCCATTGCCGGAGCAGATCGATTCTCACGCCGTCATCGATGCCATCGACCCGGATAAGGATGTCGATGGCTTCCACCTGGTGAACGTCGGTCGGCTGGCCACGGGCAGGCCCGGGTTTGTGCCTTGTACGCCGTTGGGATGCATGATGCTGCTTAAAGACCAAATCAGTGATCTCACTGGCAGCAGTGCAGTGGTTGTTGGACGATCGAATATTGTGGGTAAGCCGATGGGATCTTTGCTGCTGGCTGAGCACTGCACGGTAACCATCGCCCATTCCCGGACCCGGAACCTGGACGACGTCTGCCGGAAGGCCGACATACTGATAGCGGCAGTCGGCCGCCCGCAGATGATCCCCGGCGACTGGGTCAAGCCCGGGGCAGTGGTTATCGACGTTGGTATCAACCGCATCGAGAGTGAGTCCGGCAAAACGCGGTTGGTCGGGGATGTCGACTTTGATTCGGCAAGCGAAGTAGCTGGTGCGATCACGCCGGTGCCGGGGGGCGTGGGGCCGATGACTATCGCGTGCCTGCTGCGCAACACCGTGCAGGCGGCCTGTGCAGCAGGGGGTATTACTTTTCCACTGACATAAAACGCTAGTGGAAATCCCTTGACTGGCTGGGGAACTCACTCAGCATTGTACTGTAATCTTCCAGGTGGCCAGCCACCAGGTGCAGGACATCGCCTTCCCGCTGGATCTCACCTATGGCCCCCAGCAGGCGGGCCCCCAGCAGTATCGGGCGCTGGCGTTCAGCCAGGCGCTTCCAGACTACCAGGTTGATGCTGCCTGCCTCGTCTTCCAGTGTCACAAAGGTGACATTGTTGGCGCTGGCCGGCCGCTGGCGGGCTATGACCAGGCCAGCCACCCGGACTTTCTGACCGTGGGGTCGCCTTTGGGTTTCGCTGCTATTGATCACGCCAAGCCGGTCCAATTGCGGTCGTAACAGGGCTAGAGGATGGGGTCCCAGAGTGAGACCAGTGCTGGCATAGTCAGCGGCCATTGCCTGTGTGGGAGAGGGGGTACGCAGCATGGGTGCGCCTTCCGCCACCTGCATACTGGCAAAGATCGGGGCTGTGGGCTCCAGGCCTGCGACCTGCCAGAAGGCCATGCGGCGATGGCCGCTGAGCAGATCAGACAGAGCGTTGGCTGCAGCCAGTGCCTTGAGGTCAGACTTGTTGAGTCGGGCGCGTCGTGCCAGGTCATCGGTATCCTGAAAAGGTAACTGCTCCCTGGCTTTTACCAGCCTGTCGCCACCAGCCTGGCTCAATCCATTGACCAGTCTGAGTCCTAGTCGCAGGGCAAGCGACTCGCTTTTTCTTTCCAGTGTGCAGTCCCAGTCGCTGGTGAGCACGTCTACCGGGCGGACCTCGACGCCGTGTCGCCGGACGTCCTGGACCAGTTGTGGGGGCGCATAGAATCCCATGGGCTGGCTGTTCAGCAGGGCGCAGGTAAAAGTGGCCGGTTCGTGGCACTTGAGCCAGGCCGAAACGTATACCAGCAGTGCGAAACTGGCGGCGTGTGATTCGGGAAAGCCGTACTCTCCAAAGCCCAGAATCTGGCGGTATATGCTTCTGGCGAAGGATTCGTCATATCCGCGCTCACGCATGCCGTTCACGAGTTTGTGTTCATAGTGTTCTAGCCCTCCTCGCCGGCGCCAGGCTGCCATGGAACGGCGTAATCCGTCGGCTTCTCCGGGAGTGAAGCCGGCTGCAACCATTGCCAGTTGTATCACCTGTTCCTGGAAGATGGGCACACCCAGCGTTCTTTCCAGAACCTGGCGAATGGCCTTGCTGGGGTAGGTCACTGGCTCTTCACTACGGCGACGTTTCAGGTAGGGGTGTACCATGTCACCCTGGATCGGGCCAGGTCGCACGATGGCGACCTCAATGACAAGGTCATAAAAACTGGCTGGACGCAGCCTGGGCAGCATTGCCATTTGTGCCCGTGACTCGATCTGGAACACGCCCACGGTATCCGCGCGACTGATCATCTGGTATACCGCCGGGTCTTCCGAGGGCACTGTAGCCATGGTGAGGCTGGTGCCCCGGTGTTTCTTGATCAAGTCAAAGGCGCGGTGGATGGCGCTCAGCATGCCCAACGCCAGGCAGTCGACCTTCATCAGGCCGAGCGCGTCGAGATCGTCCTTGTCCCACTGGATCACAGTGCGTTCGGCCATTGTGGCGTTTTCTACCGGCACCAGGTTGTAGAGCGGTTCCCGGGAGATCAGGAAACCGCCGGTGTGCTGCGACAGGTGACGGGGGAATCCGATGAGTTGGTTGGCGAGATCCAGGGCCTGGGAAACGACAGCGTTATCCGGATTCAGGCCGGCCTCCCGCGCGCGCGCTGGGATCACTGTTCCGCCATCCCACCAGCTGAGATTTCCCGCCAGACGGTCAATCTGGTCGAGGGACAGTCCGAGAGCCTTGCCGACATCACGGATGGCGCTGCGCGGACGGTAGGTCACCACAGCCGCAGTGAGTGCAGCATGTTCCCGACTGTATTTCCGGTAGATATACTGCATGACCTCTTCTCGTCGTTCGTGCTCGAAGTCCACGTCAATGTCGGGTGGCTCATTGCGCTCACGCGAGATAAATCGCTCGAACAGGATCTCTAATCGTGCCGGGTCGACCTCAGTGATACCCAGGCAGAAGCACACCGCTGAATTGGCAGCAGACCCACGTCCCTGACAGAGGATATTGCGCGAGCGGGCAAATCGAACAATATCGTGCACAGTGAGGAAATAGGCCTCGTAGCCAAGTTCCTCGATGAGGGCAAGTTCATGATCAACTTGTTTCCTGACTTTTGCAGGGATTTGCTCAGGCCAGCGCTTGTGCATGCCTTCTTCAGTCAGTCGGCGCAGGTGAGTAGTCGAATTCTGGAGTCCCGGGCTGGATTCGACCGGATACTGGTAGTGAAGAGCGTTCAGGGAAAAACGGCATTGATCTGCAATGCTGATGGTTTCGCAGAGTAGTTCTGCAGGGTAGGTTCTTTGCAGCAAGGGCAGGCTGCGCAGGTGATGTTCGGCGTTGGAATAAAAATAATCCCTTCCCTGAGCAACGGCAACACCCTGGCGAATGGCGCTGAGCGTGTCCTGCAGGCACTGGCGCTCTCTTGTGTGCATGTGAACGTTGCCTGCGGCAGTCAAGGGTATTCCGGTCCGGATCGATGCGTTGCGCAAGCGGCTCAAGTGTCGGTTGTCGTAGCCATTGGCGGGCTGCTCTACGCTGATCCAGGTACGGTTGGGCAGGATTTCGCCCAGCCATCCTGCATCCAGGTCCAGTGCTCTGTTGTGTCGGATCAGTTCACCTGCTGGCACAGGGGCCGGGTCACACAGCAGCAGGCCCAGGCAGTCGTTGAGAGATTGCTCCGAAATATCATCAATCGTGAGCCTGTACTGGCCCTTGGGAGCAGCACAACGGGCCCGGGTGATCAGTCGAACCAAGCTGCGATACCCCGAGTGACTGGTGACCAGCAGGACAAGTCTCGGCCCGTCGGCCAGTGTGAATTCGCTGCCGATGATTAGAGGCAGCCCACACTCCTGCGCGGCAACATGTGCCCTGACGATTCCAGCTAAGCTGCACTCATCGGTCAGTGCAAGCGCTCGGTAACCAAGCTCCAGGGCCTGTCTGACCAGTTCCTCAGGGTGTGAGGCGCCGCGCAGAAAGGTGAAGTTGGAGAGACTGTGAAGCTCAGCATATTCCGCCATACTGGGCAGCTTCCGAGATACTGTATAAAAAAACAGTATACCGAAAAAACCTGCTGGAATGCCAGTTGGGCTGACCGGCGACCTGCCAAGTGCTGGTCCTGGCGTACCTCAGGTCACGGCCTGCCGGCGAAGTGCGATACCCGCGGTAATCCCCACGCTGGTAAGCGAGAGACCCGCAGCCAGGATGAAAGCGTATTGAAGGCTGAAATCTGCGACAAGCCCCGCGGCCACTGCCCCCAGGGCACCAACACCATCCATAAGTACGAAGACAAACCCCAGAGTGGTGGCTTCACGGTGACCGGAATAATCGACAGCCATCGCCAGGATACTGGAGCGAATGACTACCAGGGTGGCCATGGCGATAACCAGAAAGACAGGTGCCAGGTTGTGAGCCGATGGTATCGCGGCCATCACGGCACAACTGCTGGCACAAAGTGAGCCGGTCACGAACACCTGGCGTCGACCTGCTTTATCTGACCACCGACCGACCAACGGTTGACCGGTTGCGCCGATCAGCATTGCCAGGGCGAAAAAGACCCCAGTCTGGGTGGTGGAAAAGCCAAGATCCCTTTGCACAAAAAGGGGCGATATGGTCATCAGGCCAATCAGCGCCATGTTGTAGGTTGAAATACCGGCTATCAGTGCCAGTCCTCGTCCCTGAACCCAGATTCTGGCAAGGGCAGACAGGTCGGCTCGGTTGATTCGAGGATGGTGTGATTCGGGAATCCGAGCGGACAGGCCGATAAATACGAGACCCATGACCAGAGGTGGAATTGCCGAGATCTGTAATACAGATCGCCAGTCCAACAGTGACAGCAGTATCCCCACCAGGAGTGGTGAGAGGACCTCGGCCAGGGTACCGCCGAACGAATGGATTCCCAAGGCCTGTCCTCGACGGCCGGTGAAATGCCGAGCAAGTACACCCGTTGCGATCGGGTGCCAGGCCGCATCACCCATCCCGGCTACCGCCAGCAGAGCGGCCAGACTCCAGAAGCCGGGCGAGTAGGAGGCCAGCAGGTAGCCGAGCCCTACCCACCAGAATGTCACTAGCAAAAGACGGCCTTGCCCAGTGATTCGGTCCGAGAGGATGCCCGCCGGCAGGTAGGCGAGCGCAGCTCCGACAGAGTGTAACGTGATCAGCAGACCGATCTCGGAAGGCTGCAGGTCAAAGGCGATCCCGATAGCGGGTGCCAGCAGCCAGACGGCACTGGGTGCCCAGTCATTGGTCAGATGACCAATGGCCAGGGTTCCCTGGAGCCAGCCCGTGCCGAGAGGCTTCGAGTTCATGTTGGCGAATGTTTCCGGATGTCAGGTTGAGGGGTGTATGTCAGAATGTCGATAGCGCCAACATGGCTTACTGCGAGATCGCCTGGTTGGCGGGCAGTGGCCGAGCGGAGTATACCCATGCCTGTTCTTCATTTCCCTCAGACTGAGTACGAGCGTCGCCGCAAAGCTGTGTTGCAGTCGATGGATGCTCAGGGTCTTGATGGTCTCGTTCTGTTCCGCCAGGAAAGCATGTACTACCTGTCTGGATACGACACCAGCGGTTACACCATGTTTCAGGGGATGTACCTGGGTGCCGATGGGCAAATGGCCTTGTTGACCCGTACCGCGGATCGCATTCAGTCACGAAAGACATCCATTATTCCGGATATCAGAATATGGACTGATCGGGACGGTGCAAATCCAGCTGACGACCTGAAGGGACTGCTGCACGATTACGGCTGTTCTGAAAAGCGCATCGGTGTGGAATATCACGCCTACGGTCTGACCGGCCAGCGCGCCAGACTGGTTGACGCTGCCTTGGAAGGGTTCTGTGAAACGGTCGATGCGTCCGACGTTGTCCGTCTCATTCGAATGGTCAAAAGCGAAAGCGAGCTGGAGTTTGTTCGCAGGGCCGGCTTGCTCTGTGACGAGATGCTGGAGGTTAGTATTGAAAAAACCCGACCTGGTAATCAGGTTAAATCGGTATACGGGTCAATGATGCAGGTGTTGATGGCTGGAGGTGGTGACCCCAGTGCGAGTCGCTGGCCAATGGGAGCTGGAGAATCCGCTGTCTTCTGCCGCTACCATACCGGTGATGAGACGATTGGCCCCAATGATCAGGTCGTGTTCGAGCCGGCCGCTTCCTACCGGCATTACCACGCCTGTATGATGTACAACATTATTACTGGCAAGCCGCAGCCGGGCCACTTGGCGATGAATGAGGCCTGCGTGGAGGCGCTTGAGGCTTGTCAGTCTGTACTGCGTCCCGGGTACACGGTGGGTGACCTCTACGCTGCTCATGCCGGGGCATTTGACAGAGCGGGACTAACCGGTGCGGCGCTTGCGGCCTGTGGTTACAGCGTCGGAATCAGCTATCCACCGACCTGGATGGACTGGCCGATGGTGTGGGCCGATAACCCACAGGTGCTCGAAGCAGGCATGGTCTTTTTCCTGCACATGATTCTGTTGGATGACCAGACCGGACTTAGCATGTGCCTGGGTGAGACCGCTATCGTTACCGACGGCGGTTGCGAGCGGGTCAACCATATGCCGCGGCAAGTCATCCAGGTCTGAGGTGAGGCGCCGGGCGGGTTGTTCTGCAGGGTAGAATAGCCCGATAAACATCCATCGGAGGCGGTCAATGACCAAAGCAATACGGGTGCACGAGACTGGCGGTCCTGAGGTGCTGTCTTTCGAAGACATAGACATCGGTGGGCCAGGCCCTGGCGAGGTGCGGCTGCGGCACACCGCGATTGGACTCAACTATATCGATGTCTATTTCCGTACGGGAGCTTACCCTGCGGAATTGCCATTTACGCCTGGTTTCGAGGCGGCCGGCGTTGTCGAGGCAGTTGGTGAGGGAGTAACTAGCCTTTCATCAGGTGACAGGGTGGCTTACGCCGCCCAGCCGATCGGTGCCTATGCAGAATCGCGGCTGATCCTTGCAGACCGTGTGGTTAAACTGCCCGACGGCATCGAGGATCGAACTGGGGCTGCCATCATGTTGAAGGGGATGACAACCGAGTACCTGTTGCGTCGCACGTTCCGAATCAATGCTGGTGACACGATCCTGTTCCACGCGGCAGCCGGCGGCGTCGGGCTCATGGCCTGCCAGTGGGCCAGCCATCTTGGTGCGACAGTCATCGGCACTGTCGGCTCCGATGAGAAAGCTGACTTGGCCCAAGCGCACGGCTGTACGCATACGATTGTTTATAGTCGGGACGACTTCGTCGAGCAGGTCAAAGACCTGACCGACGGAAATGGTGTGGATGTTGTCTACGATGCGGTGGGCAAGGACACATTCGAGAAAGGATTCGACTGTCTGCGCCCCCTGGGGACCATGGTGCTTTTTGGTGCGTCGTCAGGAAAGCCTGATCCGGTGGACCCGGCGATTCTGCAGGCCAAGGGGTCGCTTTTTCTGACGCGGCCGTCCTTGTTTAATTACATTGCTGACCGGGAGAGTCTCACCCAGGCGGCAGTTGATCTTTTTGAGGTCATCGAATCCGGGGCTGTCACGGCAGAGGTGAACCAGGAACACGCACTGGCGGACGCCTCACAGGCGCACCGGGATCTTGAAGGACGCCGCACGACCGGTGCGACCGTGCTGGTACCCTGATCCGGACTCATCGGGTCAACGACCTGAGAAGACACTGTAATGGACATGCAAGATGCGATCCGGGCGGTTTCTGCACAACGCGATCTGGCTGCCGAGGAAATGCAGCAGATCATGAGAGTGATTATGGAGGGTGCAGCAACCCCCGCGCAGATCGGTGCGTTTCTGACGGCGTTGCATATCAAGGGTGAGACGGTCGATGAACTGACCGGCGGCGCGACGGTGATGCGCGAGTTTGCAGCACGGGTGGTAGTTGACTCGGACCAGGTGGTGGACACGGTCGGGACCGGCGGAGATGCAGCGGCATTGTTTAATGTGTCAACCGCTGCTGCGTTTGTCGCATCTGCAGCCGGCGCTGTGGTGGCGAAACATGGTAACCGGGCAGCGACCGGAAAGTCCGGAAGTGCCGATGTGCTCGAGTGTGCCGGGCTGAATATTGCATTGACGCCGGAGCAAGTCGCGCAGACCATAGACGCGACCGGCATCGGATTCATGTTTGCTCCGACCCATCACGGGGCGACGCGCCACGCGGTGGGACCTCGTAGGGAAATCGGGGTCAGAACCATTTTCAATCTACTGGGCCCATTGACTAATCCTGCCGGTGCCCGCTGGCAACTCGTTGGTGTCTATGAACAACGCTGGGTACGGCCACTGGCTGAAGCGTTTGCCAAGCTGGGCAGCAAACATACTCTGGTGGTCCACTCAGAAGATGGGCTGGACGAAATCAGTATTGCCGCACCGACCACTGTCTGTGAATTCCGGGATGGGGCTCTGAACGATTACGAGTTTTCCCCGGAAGATTACGGTGTTGAGCGCCAGGCTCTTGATTCGATCAGGGTCGATGATGCTTCTGGCAGCTTGACTCTGATCCGTGAGGCGCTGGGTGGGGTAGCAGGACCGGCTTATGACATGGTGGCCCTGAATGCAGGGGCGACCATCTACGTGGCTGATCTCGCCGATTCGCTCGATGCGGGCATAGAACGCGCCCGCGAAGTGCTCGATTCAGGTTCCGGCCTTGCCCGGTTGGAGGAGATGGTTGCATATTCGCAGCGGTTCGAAGCTGCCTGAACCCGAAGGAGAATTCGGATGCAAACGATTTTCGTACAGGTCAAATGCGAACTGGGCCTGTCGTACCGGGTCGCCGAAGAATTGGCCGATATTGATGGCGTATCGGAGGTCTACTCAGTATCGGGGCCGTACGATCTGCTGGCCAAGTGTTATCTTGCAGAGGAAGATGATGTCGGCCACTTTGTCAATCACCAGATT
>CAZVVN010000018.1:0-47518 GCA_964630665.1 uncultured Acidiferrobacteraceae bacterium
TTACCTTCGACAGGCATGTTGAGGGCAAATCGAATCAACTGGCCCGAGCCGCGGCACAACAAGTCGGTGAAAACCCAGGTCTTGCTTACAACCCTTTGTTTCTTTACGGCGGTGTGGGGTTAGGTAAAACCCATCTGATGCAGGCCGCCGGCAACCTGACCACTCAACGAAAACGTGACGCTAAAGTTGTTTACGTTCACTCGGAACGCTTCGTCGCGGATATGGTTAAGGCGCTGCAGCATAACGCCATTAACGAATTCAAGCGCTACTACAGATCGCTGGATGCTCTGCTGATCGATGACATACAGTTCTTTTCTGGTAAGGAACACTCCCAAGAGGAATTCTTCCATACTTTCAATACGTTATTGGAGGGCCAACGACAGGTCGTCATCACCAGTGATCGCTTCCCAAGAGAAATCTCGGGCGTTCAGGAGAGACTGATTTCGCGTTTTGGCAGTGGTTTAACCGTGCCCATCGACCCGCCGGAATTGGAGACCCGGGTCGCGATCCTCAAAAACAAGGCCGGGCAGAAGGGTGTTACTTTGCCTGAGGACGTCTGCTTTTTTATCGCTCAGCAAATCCGGTCCAACGTGCGGGAACTCGAGGGAGCGTTGCACCGGATTGTGGCCAGTGCCAGCTTTACCGGCAGGACCATAGATTTAGATCTAACCCGGGAAGCTCTGCGTGACCTGTTGGTTTTCCAGGAAAGGCAGGTCACGATCCAAAATATCCAAAAAGTGGTTGCCGAGTATTTTAAAATGCGGGTGTCAGACCTCCACTCTAAACGGAGAAACCGGCAGATTACTCGGCCGCGGCAGATCGCTATGGCTTTGGCTAAAGATCTCACCAGAATGAGCCTGCCCGAGATCGGCGACGCCTTTGGGGGCCGCGACCACACGACGGTTCTGCACGCCCAGCGCAAGATCGTCGAGTTGCTCAAAACTGACCCTAAAATCAACGAGGATTACCAGAATCTACACCGACTATTGAGTGGATAAGATGTGGGTAATTTGTCGACAAACCGCGTGTTTTCCACATGGCTTTCCTCCACCGGTTCTCGTACACCGTGACTACCCACATTCAAACCACACCTTTACTCACAAGTTAATATTTCGTTAACTTACTGTAATAAAAGATATATTTTCCTATAACCGAGTTATCAACCACTCTTATTATCTTAATTACCTGATTACTTATGAAATTATTAATAGAACGAGATCAACTTTTGAATCTTTTGACTGCGGTAACCAGCGTGGTCGAACGGCGCCAGACGTTACCCATATTGGCCAATGTGCTGATATTGCTTGAGTCGAACACCCTGACACTGGTGGGTACCGACCTGGAAGTCGAAGCGAGCATAGAGGCCGAAGCACTGAAAGGCGCTGATGGCCAGTGTACGGTTGCAGCTCGGAAATTACTGGATATCTGTAGAGCATTACCAGAACAAGCAACCGTAGAACTGGAGACGGTAGACAGCCGTTTGAAAATCCGCTCGGGCCGCAGCAGATTCAGCCTGCAGACACTAGCCGCTGCGGATTTTCCCCGTCTGGAAACGGACAACTGGGAAGAACGAGTTCAACTTGAGCAACCGGTGCTCCGGGCGTTGTTTGAGAAAACTGCTTTCTCAATGGCACAGCAGGACGTGCGCTATTTTCTGAATGGTGTCTTGCTGGAACTGGACGGTACCACCCTAGTAGCGGTCGCCACGGACGGGCACCGGCTCGCGAGGAGCCGGGCGGTTTTACCTGCTCCTGCGGGAGAACACCGCCAGGCGATTATTCCCCGCAAGGCGGTGCTCGAACTCAGCCGTTTCCTCGGTGACGGTGGCGATGAGATCACGATTGAACTTAACGCTAATCATGCTCGATTCAGTCGCCCAGGTGCGGTGTTGACGACCAAACTGATCGACGGAAAGTTCCCCGACTACAAGGCTGTCATGGCACAAGTGTTGTCTCAGAAAATGGTCGCGGACCGGACCCTGCTGCATGAGGTGTTAGCCCGGACGTCAGTTTTAACCAATGAGAAATACCGAGGAGTTCGGTTAGACCTGTCCAAAGGGTCGTTGAAAGTGTCTGCGCACAACCCGGATCAGGAAGAGGCGAGCGACGAGATCGCGGTCGAATACGGGGGTGAGAATCTCGAGATCGGCTTTAACGTCACCTACCTTATGGATGCCTTGCGAGCGATGCCGACAGAGCAGATCGAAGCCGAACTGGAGGACGTCAATAGCGGTTGTATGCTTCATGTCCCCGGTGACGAAGACACGCTCTACCTCATTATGCCGATGCGCCTGTAGGGCCACTGCTAAAGTGCCCTAGAACCTCGTTCTCCCACTTGTTTGTTTCACGTGAAACCGGGCTCGCCTGGTGTCACGAAAAGTATGGCGTTTCACGTGAAACAAACGAGATAAAAGCCCTAAAAACAAGCTTTTTTCAGCGAAAACACCGTCCAGAAATGGTATAATCAGAAGCCCGTTACCAGGAACTATTATGACCAACAAAATCGTTTATGACGAGAGCAGTATCAAGGTGCTCAAAGGGCTTGAGGCGGTCAGAAAACGCCCTGGGATGTATATCGGTGACACAGACGACGGAACCGGTTTACACCATATGGTGTTTGAGGCTGTGGACAATGCCGTAGACGAGGCGTTGGCGGGGTATTGCAAGGAAATCACCGTCACAGTGCATGCCGATGAAAGTGTCTCTGTCACTGACGATGGCCGGGGCATTCCTACCGGAATGCTCGAGGCGGAGGGTCGTTCAGCTGCCGAGGTCATCATGACGCAACTGCACGCGGGCGGTAAGTTTGACCAGAATTCCTACAAGGTCTCAGGCGGTCTGCATGGAGTCGGTGTGTCGGTGGTGAACGCGCTATCGGCGAACCTGCGGCTGGTGATCCATCGGGAAGGCGCCACCTACCGCCAGGAATACCAGGCCGGTGTGCCGACTGGACCGCTCAAGGTGGTCGCCAAGACGAACCGGACGGGTACAGAGGTGCATTTTCGACCGGATCCCAAGGTCTTTTCAGACCCCATACTGCACCACGATATCCTCGCTAAACGACTGCGGGAACTGTCCTTTCTGAATTCGGGTGTGAGAAATCGGTTGATAGACGAACGGACCGAAAGTGAAGATATTTTTGAATATAAAGGCGGAATCAAGGCTTTTGTTGCACACCTGGGCAGCAAGAAAAACAAGCTGCACCCGACAGTTTTCACCATGCTGGCTGCCCGGGACAATGTGGAGATAGAGCTGGCGCTGCAGTGGAACGACTCCTACCAGGAAACGGTGTTCTGCTATACCAACAATATTTCCCAGCGGGATGGTGGTACCCATCTGGAGGGCCTGCGCGCCGCAATGACCCGGACGTTGAGCCGTTACATGGAGGATACCGGATTCACCAAGCGCGCCAGAGTCGACTTAAAAGGAGAAGATTGTCGGGAGGGGCTGACAGCGGTGTTGTCTGTCAAGGTTGTGGATCCAAAGTTTTCATCCCAAACCAAGGATAAGTTGGTGTCCTCAAATGTCCGCGGCCCGGTCGAGTCACTGATCAGTGAACACCTGGGGGCTTTCCTGCTGGAGAACCCGGGCGAGGCCAAGGCCGTTCTCGAGAAAATTGCCGAGTCGGCCCGCGCCCGGGAGGCTGCGCGCCGAGCTCGGGAAATGACCCGGCGAAAGAACGCGTTGGACATGGGAGGATTACCCGGTAAGTTGGCAGATTGCCAGGAGACCAATCCGGCATTGTGCGAGATTTACCTGGTGGAGGGTGATTCAGCAGGAGGATCGGCCAAACAGGCCCGGGATCGTCGTTATCAGGCGATTCTACCTTTAAAGGGTAAGATTCTTAATGTCGAGAAGGCACGGTTCGACCGAATGCTGGCCTCGGACGAGGTTGCCACCCTGATTACGGCGCTGGGGACAGGGATCGGCAAAGATGATTTTGACGTGGGCAAACTAAGATATCACCGAGTCATCATTATGACCGATGCTGATGTGGACGGCTCCCACATAAGAACATTGTTGCTCACTTTTTTCTACCGCCAGATGCCGGAGTTGTTGGAAAAAGGTCACGTCTATATCGCCCAGCCACCGCTTTACAAAGTGACGACCCGGAAAAAAGAGACCTATCTCAAAGACGATGACGAAATGCAGCAATACCTCCTAGGTATGGCGCTGGAAGGCTCGTCAATTAAGCGCAATGGCAACTCGTCACCGCCACTGGCGGATAAGGCACTGAGGGCACTGACCACAGATCTTTTTACGATCCGCTCGGCAGTGCATCGCCTGTCCCGGCGCTACCAAACGGAGGTCCTCTGGGCGCTGGCGGAGTTGAACAGATTTGCCCAAGAAGGAGAGCCCTCGGTAGCGGAAAGTGGAGATTTTACGCTGGCTCTGATTGACAGACTGACCGCAGCGACGGGCCAGGGTGGGGCGCGCTATTCAGCAAAAATTGAAGATCTCGACCCGGCCGGGAGCTGGTCGCTGGTCGTCGAGTGTGAACATCACGGCCAATATCGCCGAACGCGGCTTGGCGCAGATTTCTTCGAGTCAAGCGAGTACCTCTCGTTGGTGTCGCTTGGCCAGCGCTTAAGAGAGGAGGTGGGGTCTCAACCAACGGTGCAGCGGGGGGAAAGGCACCAAGAGGTTTCGAACTTCGCCGGTGCGGTGGACTGGCTGATGGCGGAAGCCCGGCGCGGATTAACGGTGCAGCGCTACAAAGGGCTTGGAGAAATGAATGCGGAACAGTTGTGGGAAACCACGATGGACGTTAGTCGCCGACGGCTGTCGAAAGTCCATATAGAAGACACTGTTAGCGCCGACGAGGTGTTCACAGTCCTGATGGGTGATGAGGTCGAGCCCAGGCGAGCATTCATCGAACGCAATGCGTTTTCTGTTTCACACCTAGATATATAAATAAAAACAACTAGTTATCAATGTAATGTGCGTGGAGCAGAGAGTACGAAACGGGGAATGGTGGCGTCGAATTCCCGGCCATCTTCAGCAACCATCTGATAGGTGCCGTGCATGGTGCCGACCGGTGTTTCGATGACCGCACCAGAGGTGTAACGAAACCCCTCGCCTGGTTTCAATATCGGTTGTTCACCGACGACCCCCTCTCCTTCGACCTCTTCGGTACGGTCTTCGGCGTCAGTGATGTACCAGTGTCTTGAGATCAGTTGTGCTGTGACGGATCCGCGGTTGACCAGCGTGATGGTATACGCGAAGACAAATCGGTCTTCATCCGGCTCTGAGTGCTCGGCGACGTAGGTAGTCTCGACCTGGACATCGATGTCGTAGGGGTTTTCCATTTAGACCGGTTTTGTGTTCAGACTCGAGTGCAGTCTACCACCTCGAGGTTTCGGGTTTGCGCTTCGAGTTGCAGTGCTGCCAGCTGACCACCCCAGACGCAACCACCGTCAATGCAAATGACGTTGTGGTGCTGATGCACGCTGAGGTCGGACCAGTGGCCAAAGACGATGCGGTACGGAGCATCGCTGATAGCTGGCGTTTCGAACCAAGGATGCAGATGAATGGGCGAGTTGGCAATAGGGCCCTTTTGAGAGAAATCCAGACTGCCGTCACCCCGGCAAAAGCGCATGCGAGTAAAAGCATTGGTAATAAAACGCAACCGCTCCCAGTCCTTCAGGGACTCGTCCCAGCGGCAAGGCTCGTCGCCGTACATATTCTGTACAAAACTCATCCAGCGACTGGAAGTCAGCACATTCTGTACTTCGAGGGCCAGAGCCAAGGCCTGGGACAGAGACCAGCCCGGAAAGAGGCCCGCATGGACCATGACCGTCTCCAAAGCTGGATCGTGGTGAATCAAGGGTCGCCGGCGAACTGAGTCGATTAGCTCATCACGGTCGTCAGCCCTGAGCAATTCCCCGAGCCTGTAATCGGGGCGGTCCGGCTGAAGCCCAGCAGCGATGGCAAGCAGGTGAAGGTCGTGATTACCCAGAATGGCTATTGCGCGGTCCTGAAGGCCTATGACCCGCCGTAGAACGCCAGCCGAATCGGGACCCCGGTTGACCAGATCACCGACAAACCACAGCACATCCCGGGTTGAATCGAACCGGATTTTTTCCAGTAATCGGTCGAGGCAGTCCAGGCAGCCCTGAACGTCACCTATGGCCCAGGTCGCCACGAGTCACGCTCGCCGAGCATCGCCCCAGGCGACGATTCAGTCATTGAAGAGCGCCTTCTCTAGATCGAACATCTCAACCGGTTCCGGTGGCCGGCCCTCATAGATCTCGGCCTGCCGTTGCTGGCGGTAGGCCTCCCGGACAAACAGGTAGGGGTCGACCTGTAGCTGTAGAAGCCGATCGGTTTTGAGCAGGTTGGCCCGAATGTCAATTGCGCGCAGTGTGTAACGAAAGACCTGCTGCTGGGTGGAAGCATTGCTGGCCAGCGGGTCGGAATAGAAAAATTCCGGCAGGAGTCCAAAAGCGTCACGCGGTGTGCTCGGGCCGACCAGCGGTAGCACCAGATAAGGCCCCGAGGAGAGACCCCAGAGCGCCAGAGTCTGGCCATAGTCTTCCTGGTGGTATGGTCGGCCAAGGGGTGTCGCGACATCATATAAGCCGGCAATACCGAGGGTCGAGTTGATAGTAAAACGTTCAAAGTCCCCGACGGCCTGGGTAAAATTACCCTGTAACAGGTCGTTGATGATGGTCGTGGGCCCGCGTAGGTTGTCAAAGAAGTGGCCGACTGCGGTGCGCAGACCCAGGGGAAGGGCACGCTGATACACCTTGGCTACCGGGCGGGAAAAACCGCGGTCGACAACATCATTGAAGTCGAAAATGGCACGATTCAAGGGTTCAAGTGGATCCACCAGTGAAAGAGCAGGGGGTGTTTCCGTTGCGTTGGGCACAGTGGCGCAGCCCAGAATCAGGGTAGCGAAGACTGTCGCTAGGGTCGCCCGGATCGACCGACCAGCCAACTGTATCGCAGGTCGCCGGGTCATCCCGTCCCGCTCTTTAATGCTTGAACCACTTCGGCAACGTAGCGAGCAGCCCGGACACCCAGTGTGTCTGGACTTTTGAGGCGCGGGGCGAGTAGCTGCCGAAGATCCTCCAGGTGGCGTTCCTGAGCCTCCAACCGAGCCCTCAGTGCGGCGTTCTCGGCGGCCATCTGGGGGGTGCTGTCCGTGGGATCGGGTATTTGAACGGGTTTCCAGGCAGATAATGCCGGGTCTTCTTTGGGGAACGTGCCACTGGGTTCACCAAACACCCTGATCAAATCTGATATATCAAATAGGCGGCGGCCTCTACCGGTGGTCGAGCTGGCCTGTATCGGTGTCAGTTCGCCCCGGTTGACTCGCCGGCGGATGGTGTTGGTAGCCACTCCAAAACGACGGCTCGCCTCGGTTATGGTCAGACGTGCCAAGGTTCAGCTGAAGCGTAGAAATGAACGTGCCATGTCATGCCAACGTCATGAATCAGAGTGACGCCTTGAGATGACAGTTATTGTAGCAGAGAGCCGGCCAATAAGCGGACGGCGTACGGGTCAGCTTGGATTCGGTCAGTCAGCCCAGCCAGCGGTTAATTCGGGTAACGTCGGATTCGTCGAGTTGCCCTGCGAGTTGTTCGAGCAATAGGACCTGCAGGACATAATCGTAGCGCGCTTTCAGATAATCACGCTCGGCCCGGAACAAATCACGTTGGGCGTCGAGAACCTCAATATTCGTGGTCAGCCCGGCGGCAAACCCTTCTTCTTTGGCCTGTAAAGCGCTTTCACCGGCCCGGACCGCTTCGGCCAGCGCCTGGACACGCCGGAGTTGGCTGTTGACACCGAGAAAAGCCTGCCGGGTCTGGCGCTGAATGTCGCGGCGAGCCGACTCGTAACTGGCTCGAGCAGCGTTGTGTTTAAAAGCAGCCTCGCGAATGCGGGCGTTAACCAGCCCGCCCTGGTAGAACGGCAGGCTCAAAGAGAAGGTCAGAGTGGTATCGGTGCCATCCGACACAGCGCTGTCGGTGTATGCAGCCGACAGACCGAGACCAACAGTGGGGAAACGCTCTGCCTTTTGGAGGTCGATTTCTAACTCAGCAAGATCAGCCGCCTGTTGTAACGTCGCGAGGCCCCGGTTCTCGCTGAGGGCGCGGGCCACCCATATCTCGGCGTTGTCGGGATTTGGTTTTGCCAGGGGGGCAGCGGCAGAGAGCGATCGTAAATGACCAGGGTCGTCACCGACAAGCGCAACCAAAGCCTGGCGGGCATCATCGAGGAGCCGTCGGGCCTCGATGCCTTCGGCAATGGCGTTTTCAAAACGTGCCCGGGCATCGTAAAGGTCGGTACGGGTACCCAGACCGACCTCCAGCCGCTCTTCGGCCAGTTCCAGTTGTCGGCCAATTGCCCGCTGATTTCGTTCGGATAGTTCCAGATTGTCCTGGGTGGCCAGTACCGCGAAGTAACTCGCAGCGACGCGCTGGATCAACGACTCCGCGGCGATCGCATAGTCAATCTGCGCGCGGTCTGCTAACTGACGGGCTTGGTCGACGGTCAGTCGACTGGCGCGGTTGTACAGGGATTGACTCAACGATACAGAGGCAGACGCAGCCTCGCTGTACAGGTCCTCAGAGCTCAGGGTGTAGCCTGTGGCGGCACTGATTTGTGGCCGAAGGGCCGCCTTGGCCTGGGGTATGACTTCCTGAGCGGCATCGCGGCTGAACGCTTCGGCGGCAATTACCGGATCTCCAGATCGCGCCAGTTGATAAACCGCCAGTAGGTCGACTCCGGGTGACTCGGGCTCGGGTGCGGGAGCCTCTTTCACCACCGGTTCGACGGTAGGCTGTGCTACAGCCGGTGCCGGTACCGGCGCTGTTTCCGCTGGCGCCGGTGTGACCGGATCTGTGGCGGGCAGCGAAGGGGCGTTCGAAATCGACAGGATCTGTCCGGGATAGATCAGCGAAGCTTTTTTCAGCCCGTTACGGGCCATGAGGTCAGCACAGCGGACCTCGAAGCGTTCAGCGATTTCGCACAGAGTGTCACCGGGCTGGACGATGTAGTCCGTATTGGCGAAGGCTGGTGTCGCAAGCGTCAGACTGGACAGGACCAGCATGGCGAACCGCGTGGTTCGCAACAGTCGGATCGTGTACATGAGGATGGTTCCTGGCGTGTGAGCTCAGAACGTGAACGCCGAAGGTGTGGTTACGTTGATCAATGGTGGCAGGCTGGTATCAAAAAGCGATTGTTCCGACCATTGTCCGTCAATACCTTGGCAATAGAGCATCGCTTCCATAATCGGTTGCTGGCCGACAATAGCGGTCAGCCGCCCGCCGGGTGCCAGGGCTTGGCAGTAGGCATCGGGCAGCTCCGGCACGGAGCCGGTCAGCAGAATCGCGTCCCAGTCCGTGCTGGTGTTCCATCCATCTGCGCCGTCGCCTTCCTCGAGTGTCGCATTGTTTATCCCGAGTGTTTCGAGACGGGCCGCAGCAGGTCGAAGAAAGTCGCCGTGGATATCAATGCTGGTGACATGTGCACAGTGGCTTGACAGCAGAGCGGTCATGTAGCCTGTTCCGGTCCCGACTTCGAGTACCCGGTCTTGGGCCGTCAGCGCAAGGGCCTGCAGAAGCCTCGCTTCGACTTTAGGCTGCATCATGCACTGGCCGTGGGCGAGCGGAACACAGAAATCCGCAAATGCGGCTGAACTGTACTCGGGCGGCACGAATAGTTCTCGGGGAATCTGCTTGAACAGCGCCAGCACCGAAGGATCCAGAACCTCCCAAGGGCGAATCTGCTGTTCGATCATGTTGAAACGGGCGAGTTCGATATCCATCTTGAGACGCAGGCCATGTTGTACGGCAAAAAGTTTAGCACAGGCGGGTCAAGCACCCAGAGATCTTGTCCACAATATGTCGTGCCTGACTTTGTTCTTATGTCAGCAGACCCCACAATCAAACGAAAAAGCCAGGCCGCGATGATCGAGGCCGTAGTACGGGCCTATTTTCGGGATACCCTGAACCCGTCGGACGATTAGCGCTTTGAGTAGCTTGCAGGCGGGTACTGCGAACCGGCCGGTTTGTTTGCCCGTTGACGAGGTCTCGTCGCCGGGCAGAGTGAAGACATGTCTTGCCGATAATCCGGCGGCGGCCCAAGACCTCCAGATGAAGCCGTTGACCGCCAAAGCCAAGGCGTTTTTCTTACGAACAGGCATAGGGAAAACGGATATTGACCGGGTTTTAGTGCTCACCTATACTGCCCGGCCTTTGCCGCGGCGGACATGAAAAGGATGTCGCCGACGAACAGAGGTCCCGGAGTCTGGCCATGTCGAGAGTGTCCGTGGCTGCAGCAGAAACCTTGCGAACGTGAGTGAGCCGGCCGGAGCAACACCGTTGCGGCGAGTGCTGACCGCCCAACTCACGGTCACGGGTGTACTGGCCCTGGTACTCTGGCTGGCCGGCCCGCAGTTTCTGCATTCGGCGCTGGTTGGCGTAGGGATTAGCGTAGCGGGAAACGGCTACGCGGCGTGGCGGGTTTTCTCTGGAGGAGATGCTAAGTCCGGCCCAGTCGAGTTGTTTACACTCTACCGGGCAGAGTTTGGAAAACTCATTATTATCGGTGCGCTCTGCGCGGGCGCTTTCGCAGCTATTGACGGATTGAATGTCGTGGCCTTTGTTGGTGGACTGGTATTGGGGATGATTACAGCGACGCTGGCGGCGGCCACACAACCCGTGCGGGTGTCAGAATCGAACAAGGACAGCACAGCGAGTGCCGAGCAGTATGGCCAGCAATAGCCCGACAACGACCGAATACATCAAGCACCACCTGCAGAACCTGACCTATGGTCAGCACCCCGATGGTTCGTGGGGTCTGGCGCACGGAGCTCAACAGGCCAGAGAAATGGGATTCTGGGCGATCCACTTGGACACCATGTTCTGGTCAGTGCTCCTGGGCGCGTTGTTCTTGTGGCTGTTCCGCAAGGCTGCGGCTAGGGCGACAGCCGATACGCCGAGTGGCTTTCTGAATTTCGTCGAGTGGGTCATCGATTTCATCGATGACAACGTGCGAGGGTCTTTCTCCGGCAAGAATGACATGATCGCCCCCTTGGCGTTGACGCTTTTTGTCTGGATTCTGTTGATGAACCTGATGGACCTGGTGCCAGTGGACTGGATACCCCAGATTGCACACCTGCTCGGTATTGAATACATGAAAGTGGTGCCGACGACCGATCCCAATGCAACCTTTGGTATGGCATTGGGGGTATTCGTGCTGACACTTTATTACAGCATTAAGGTGAAGGGGCCGCTGGGGTTTGCCGCCGAGTTGACCATGCAGCCTTTCCAGGCCAGCAACCCAATACTGAAGATCATTTTTCTGCCGATCAATTTTTTCCTGGAGTTCATCAGCCTGGTTGCCAAGCCAATATCGCTGTCGTTGCGACTCTTCGGTAATCTTTTTGCGGGCGAAATGATTTTTATACTGATTGCCCTGCTGTTCTCAGGGGGTATGACGTTGGCCGTGGTCGGTGGTGTTCTGCAGTTGGGCTGGGCTATCTTTCATATCTTGATCGTGTTGCTACAGGCCTTTATCTTTATGACGTTGACCATTGTCTACCTCGAAATGGCGCACAGCCATCATTGACCAGGTCTGATCAAGCTAAAAATTGTCGTATCAAGTTGACTTTGCTTAATAGGAGAAACTCATGACTTTGGAAATTGCTTTACTCTACGTGGCTGGCGGGGTTCTGCTGGGCCTGGCCGGTGTGGGCGTCGGTGTGGGTGTGGGTGTGCTCGGCGCACGCTTTCTGGAGGGCATAGCCCGTCAGCCAGAACTGTTGCCGATGTTGCGGACACAGTTCTTTATTGTCATGGGTTTGGTGGATGCCATCCCGATTATTGGTGTCGCCATCGCGCTTTACATCATGTTCGCAGTTGTTGGTGGTTAAATAACCGGCTTAATCCGGCGGAAACAGGTTATGAATATCAACTTGACGCTTATCGGGCAGACCATAGCTTTTGCTGTTTTCGTCTGGTTCTGCATGAAGTTCGTCTGGCCGCCGGTCATTACGGCACTCAACGAACGCAAAACTCGAATTGCTGACGGCCTGGCAGCTGCAGATGAGGGCCAGCGCGAAAAAGCCCGAGCGCAAGAACACGCAACGGAGGTTCTGGACGAGGCGAAGGGACAGGCCCAGGAAATTATCCGGCGGGCGGAGCGCCGGGAAACTGAAATTGTCGAAGAAGCCAAAGGCACAGCACGCAGCGAAGGAGAACGAATCCTGACGGCCGCCCGCAGTGAGATCGAGAAAGAAGTCCATCAGGCAAGAGACGAGCTTCGCAAGCAACTCGCAACACTCGTTGTCGCTGGCGCCGGACAGATACTCGGCCGGGAGGTGGATGCCGCGGCGCATTCACAGATGATCGACGATCTGACCCGGCAGCTTTAGATCACCCCTTCCCTTATTGTGACCGTTTAACCCCGTGGCCGAACTATTCAGTATTGCCCGACCTTACGCCCAGGCGGTATTTGAACTGGCCAGGGCAAGCGGTGATTACAACGACTGGTCGCAATCTCTTGGCGCTATGGCTCTGGTTTCTCGAGACCCTGACATGAAAGCGCTGATCCTTAACCCCAGGGCATCAAGGCAGGAAATCGCTCAGGTGATCGCTGACGTGTGCGGCACCCGGATTGATGGAAAGGGCAAGAATCTACTGCGGCTGCTGGCACAAAACCGCCGGCTGCACGCACTGTCAGCCATCGCAGAACAGTACGAGAATCTCCGTGCTGAGGCTGAGCGGACAGTTCAAGCAGAACTGGAATCCGCGCTACCCGTGAGTGACGCCGAGCAACAGCGCATCGCTGATGCGTTGACGGCCCGCCTGGGAAGCAAGGTGGAACTGGTATGCAAGACCAACGAGGCGCTTCTTGGCGGCGCTGTGATTCGAGCAGGCGATCTCGTCATCGATGGCTCGGTCCGGGCTAGACTGGAAAAACTGGCTGTCGCCATCAGCGGCTGAGCGGTCATCAAACAGGTGTAACTCAGAGGAATTCAGGTATGTCTATGCAGCTAAACCCCTCCGAAATCAGTGAATTGATCAAGGAGCGGATCAAGGATTTTGATGCCAGCGCCGAAGCGCGAACCGAGGGCACGGTCGTCAGCCTGACTGACGGTATCGCCCGCATCCACGGCCTGGCTGATGCCATGCAGGGCGAGATGCTTGAGTTCCCGAACGAGACATTCGGTCTGGCGCTGAACCTGGAACAGGATTCTGTCGGTGCCGTGATCCTCGGCGATTATGAGCACATAGTCGAAGGTGACACGGTCAAGTGCACCGGGCGAATTCTGGAAGTACCCGTAGGAGATGGGTTACTCGGTCGGGTGGTGGATTCACTGGGTAACCCCATAGACGCCAAGGGTGAGGTGGAAATAGAGGGCACATCACCGATCGAAAAGGTGGCCCCCGGGGTAATCAGCCGCCAATCCGTGTCTGAGCCAGTTCAGACGGGTCTCAAGTCCATCGATTCGATGGTGCCGATCGGGCGTGGCCAGCGCGAACTCATCATCGGTGACCGCCAGACCGGTAAAACAGCGGTCGCGATTGATACCATCATCAATCAGAAAGGAACAGGCATCAAGTGCATTTACGTGGCTATCGGCCAGAAGGCCTCGTCCGTAGCCACCGTCGTCAACAAGTTAGAAGAGCATGGTGCTATGGCACACACCATCGTGGTGTCCGCCTCGGCAGCCGAGTCGGCAGCCATGCAGTACATCGCACCCTATTCCGGCTGCACCATGGGTGAGTATTTTCGCGACAAGGGCGAAGATGCCCTGATCATTTATGACGACCTGACTAAACAGGCCTGGGCCTATCGGCAGGTCAGCCTGCTGTTACGCCGACCACCTGGGCGCGAGGCGTATCCTGGTGACGTGTTTTATCTCCATTCACGATTACTGGAGCGGGCGGCCCGGATCAACGCTGAAGAGGTTGAGAAAAGAACCAACGGGGAGGTCAAAGGCAAGACCGGCTCCTTGACCGCGCTGCCCATCATCGAGACACAGGCCGGCGACGTCTCGGCGTTTGTGCCCACCAATGTCATCTCGATTACAGATGGCCAGATTTTTCTCGAGACAGATCTATTTAACGCTGGGATAAGACCCGCGATCAACGCTGGATTGTCCGTGTCCCGTGTTGGCGGCGCAGCGCAATGCCCGTTAGTCAAGACGCTCGGCGGGGGGATCCGTCTCGCACTCGCACAATTCCGGGAACTGGCCGCATTCTCACAGTTCGCGTCAGATCTTGACGAGGCCACCCGCCGGCAACTGGAACGCGGTGAACGGGCGACAGAGGTTATGAAACAGAAACAGTTCTCGACCATGTCGGTGGCCGAGATGGGCGTCAGTCTGTTTGCTGTTAACGAGGGATACCTCGACGATGTCGATACAAACAAGGTGGTGGACTTTGAACAGGCCCTGCAGAGCCACATGAAAAGCCAGCACGCCGGGTTGATCGAAGAACTCAATCGGGACCAGGTCTACAACGATGAGGTGGGCGAGAAGATGCATGCAGCACTGAAAGACTTCAAGGCGACCGGCAGCTGGTAAACAAAAAGCGGACATCACGACAACAGGCGGTAGACGATGGCGGGTGGCAAGGAAATACGTAACAAGATCAAGAGTATCCAGAATACTCAGAAGATCACCAAGGCCATGGAAATGGTCGCGGCCAGCAAAATGCGCCGCGCCCAGGAGCGGATGCAACTGGCCCGCCCGTATGCCGAGAAAATGCGTAACGTCATTGCACACCTGGCCCAGGCCAATCTGGAATACAAACACAGTTTCACCCTGGAGCGCGATGTCAAGCGGGTGGGCTTTATTATCGTCTCCAGCGACAGGGGCCTTTGTGGCGGCTTGAACATCAACCTGTTCAGAGAGACAGTCAATGCACTGTCAGACTGGCAGGATCGCGGCGCCGAGATCGATGTGACAACGATCGGTTCCAAAAGTCTCGGATTCTTCAGGCGGATCGGCTCTAACGTCGTCTCTGAAGCGACCCGGCTGGGTGATGCCCCGCAGCTGACTGAATTGATCGGGGCCATGAAGGTGATGCTGGATGCTTACACCGACGGGCGGATTGATCGTCTGTATCTTGTGCACAATCAGTTCATATCGACCATGTCACAGCAGCCAAAGGTGGAACAACTCTTGCCTACTCACGCCGATGAACCCGACGAGAGTTTGACCCGCCACTGGGATTATCTATACGAACCCGACGCCCGTGATGTGGTTGACGCCTTGATGACACGCTATGTTGAGTCCTTGATCTATCAGGGTGTAGTCGAGAACATTGCCTGCGAGATGGCAGCGCGGATGGTGGCGATGAAGTCTGCCTCGGACAATGCCGGTGACCTGATAGACGAGCTGCAGTTGGTCTATAACAAGGCCCGTCAGGCGTCCATTACCCAGGAAATATCAGAAATCGTCAGCGGTGCGGCCGCTGTTTAACTACTGTCCTAGGATCGGTCTGGAAAATATTTTAGCGAGGGAATATCCATGAACAACGGAAACATAGTCGAGATCATCGGCGCGGTTGTAGACGTCGAGTTTCCAAGGGAATCAGTGCCCAAGGTCTATGACGCACTGACGGTGTCCGAGACCGGGCTGACGCTGGAAGTCCAGCAGCAGCTGGGTGATGGTGTGGTTCGAAGTATTGCCATGGGCTCCAGCGATGGTCTCAAGCGCGGCATTGAAGTGACGAATACCGGCGCGCCGATCACCGTGCCAGTCGGTGAAGCAACACTTGGCCGAATCCTGGACGTGTTGGGCAATCCGGTCGATGAAGGTGGCTCAGTCGAAACACCTCATCATCTGCCGATCCATCGTAAAGCGCCGGGCTATGCTGACCAGGCACCGACCGTGGAAATCCTCGAGACCGGTATCAAGGTCATCGATCTCATCATGCCGATCGCCAAGGGCGGCAAGATCGGTCTGTTTGGCGGCGCCGGTGTTGGCAAGACCGTGACGATTATGGAATTGATCAACAATATCGCCAAGGAACATTCGGGGTTATCCGTTTTTGCTGGTGTCGGTGAACGCACGCGTGAGGGCAATGACTTCTACCACGAGATGAAAGAATCCGGTGTACTGGATAAGGTTGCGATGGTCTTCGGCCAGATGAACGAACCGCCTGGTAACCGTTTGCGGGTTGGTCTAACCGGCCTCACCATTTGTGAGCATTTCCGGGAAGAGGGAAGGGACGTACTGCTGTTTGTGGACAATATCTACCGTTATACCCTGGCCGGAACCGAAGTATCGGCGCTGCTCGGCCGGATGCCTTCGGCGGTGGGATACCAGCCGACACTGGCGGCTGAAATGGGTATTCTGCAGGAACGAATCACCTCGACGCGGACAGGCTCGATCACGTCTTTCCAGGCGGTTTACGTGCCGGCTGATGATCTGACCGACCCCTCCCCAGCGACCACATTCGCCCACCTTGATGCGACACTGGTGTTGTCCCGACAGGTGGCGGAACTTGGTATTTATCCCGCGGTCGATCCGCTGGACTCCACCAGCCGGCAACTGGATCCTTTAGTGGTGGGCCAAGAACACTACGATACCGCGCGGGCCGTGCAGGGTACGCTGCAACGCTATAAGGAACTGCGTGACATTATCGCTATCCTGGGTATGGATGAGCTATCCGAGGATGACAAGCTGGCAGTCGGTCGCGCCCGAAAGATTCAGCGTTTCCTGTCGCAGCCGTTCTTTGTAGCCGAGACCTTCACCGGCTCGCCGGGCAAGTTCGTTGCCTTGAAGGACACGATCCGCGGGTTCCAGGCCATCGTCGACGGCGAATACGACGATCTTCCGGAACAAGCCTTCTACATGGTTGGTGGTATCGAAGAAGCCAGTGAGAAAGCGAAGACCGTTACCTGATCGAAGGTAGACCCGGAACATGGCCAACACTATCAAAGTCGAGATTGTCAGCGCGGAGGAAGACGTGTGGTCTGGTGAAGGGACCATGGTTTTCGCACCGGCAGAAATGGGTGAGATCGGCATTGCCCCTCAGCATGCACCACTACTGACTCGGCTGAAACCAGGTGAGATCCGGGTGCAGCAGGATTCAGGCGACGAGCAGTTTTTCTACGTCTCCGGTGGACTGTTGGAGGTCCAGGGACATCTGGTAACGGTTCTTTCCGACACTGCGGTCAGGGCCGACGACCTTGACGAAGCCGCCGCGCTGGAAGCACAGCGCCGGGCAGAGCAGGCGCTGGCTGATCGGACGGGTGACATGGAGCTGGCCAAGGCAAAGGCGGAACTGATTCAGGCTGCTGCCCAACTCCGGGCGATACAGAAACTTCGAGGAAAAGGCCGCGCTTGACGTCTTTCTGCCGACAATAGCTGGCTGTCCAAAATGCCCGCACTGGTTACCGACAACAAGCTGGTTTCCGTCGCCTACACGATACGCGACGTCAATGGCACGATTGTCGAACACAGTGATCTGCCCATCTCTTATGTGCACGGTGTCAACAGCAGCCCTTTGTTTCCCAAGGTGGAAACAGCGCTCGAGGGTCTGGCCATGGGTGATCGAATCGAGGTTTTTCTGACAGCTGACCAAGCGTTTGGCGAGCATGATCCTAGCCTGATCTACACCGAAGAGATCGATAATACACCTGAAGAGTTGCACTTCGTCGGTGCGGAACTTGACGCGGAAAATGATCAAGGCGACGTGCTTCACTTTCGCGTCACCCACATAGATGACGGCAAGATTACCGTCGATGCGAACCATCCGCTGGCGGGCCAGGACATCACTTTCTCGGCCCGCGTGGCAGACATCCGTGATGCCACAGGGGAAGAGATCAGCCGGCAGGCGCAGCAGTTCGTGCATTGAGGCGCCTAAAGGCCCAACAGGATCGGCAACCGCCCGGTCGTTTGCAGTAATATCGTCGCCATGACTGTCGAAGTGATTGTGCTGGCCGCGGGTAAGGGCACGCGCATGTCGTCCAACCGGCCCAAAGTGCTGCAGGACCTCGCCGGCCGGCCGCTGCTCGAACACGTCATCATCACGCTCGGCACTCTCGAGACATCTCGCATTCATGTGGTTTACGGACACGGCGCGGAGCAGATCCTCGCGCTTTCGGAGAATTGGCCCGGTATCAACTGGGTCTGCCAGGCACAGCAACTCGGGACGGGTCACGCCGTGTTGCAGGCGCTGCCGGCAGTCGCCGACAGCGCACAGATCCTGGTCGTCTACGGGGATGTGCCCCTGATCCGTAGTCAGACCTTGGAGGCGGTTGTGCAGGCGGCCGGCAGAGAACATTTAGCCGTTTTGACCTGTGAGTTGTCCGACCCTACCGGCTATGGCCGGGTTCTGCGTGATCCGGAAGGGTGCGTGACCGGCATTGTCGAGGAGAAAGATGCCAGTTCGGCACAACAGGCGATCAGCGAGATCAACACCGGGTTCCTTGCGGCGCCGGCAAGCCGCCTCAAGGAGTGGCTGAAGGTCGTTGATAAGAATAATTCACAAGGCGAGTACTATCTCACTGATATCGTCAGCCACGCGGTTGCGGCTGGGATAGAAGTAGTGACCTGCAGCGCCTCTGAGCGTGATGAGATCCGCGGGGTCAACACCCAGGGTGAACTTGCCCGGCTGGAAAGGGTCTACCAGCTTCGTCAGGCTGAGCGCTTCATGAATGGCGGGCTATCGCTCCGGGATCCGGCCCGCTTCGACGTGCGCGGTACACTGGTATTCGCGGCGGACTGCAGCATCGATGTGAACGTTGTGATTGACGGGAGTGTGACCTTTGGTGAACGGGTCTCGATCGGTGCAAACTGTTTCCTGCGAGACTGTACTCTGGGTGATGGCGTGACGGTTAACGCCAACAGTGTGCTCGAAGGCGCGACGGTAGGTGCCGGCTGCAGTATCGGGCCGTTTGCCCGGTTGCGTCCCGGAACCGAATTGGCCGAAAACGCGCGGGTCGGCAACTTTGTCGAACTCAAGGCGGCCCGGCTCGGCCACGGATCCAAGGCCAATCATCTAGCCTATGTTGGTGACGCTGATGTCGGGAACAACGTGAACATTGGCGCCGGTGTCATTACCTGTAACTACGACGGTTCCAACAAACATGAGACAGTGATCGGGGATGATGCGTTTATTGGTTCGAACAGCCAACTGGTGGCACCGGTTAAGATTGGTGCCGGCGCCACCATTGGTGCCGGTTCTACGATCAGGCGTAATGCTGAAAAGGGCAAGCTGACGCTGACCAGAAACAAGCAGGTCACGCTTGAGAACTGGCAAAGACCAAAAAAAAAGGCCCGCTAACCTGATCCGGAGTTCATGGTAATCAGCAACCGATTGCAGATAACGGGCGAGGTGCGAAACAAGTCATGTGCGGAATAGTCGGGGCTGTTTCAGCGGCAGATGTGGCCCCGTTCCTGTTGGAGGGACTACGCCGCCTGGAGTATCGCGGATACGACTCTGCAGGCGTGGTGGTGATCAAGGACTCCGGAGAGCTGGACCGTACCCGCAGCGTCGGCAAAGTCGAAGCGCTGGAGCAGGTCATGGCGGGTCGCGAACTCAGTGGGTGCACGGGACTGGCGCATACCCGCTGGGCTACCCATGGCGGCGTGACCGAGCCCAATGCCCACCCCCACATCTGTCGTGATGCCCTGGCACTGGTCTGCAACGGCATTGTCGAGAACCACGCCACACTTCGTCAGGCCCAGGAAACGGCTGGTCTGCCCTTCACGTCCGAGACAGATACCGAAGTGGTTGTCCATCAGGTCTACATTCATCTGGATGCCGGTATGGACCTCGCAGCTGCTGTCAGAACCACCATGGACGAACTAGAAGGCAGTTATTCCCTGGGTGTCGTGCAGGCCGGAGCCACCGGGCGTTTGGTTGCCGCCCGAAACGGGCCGCCGCTGCTGGTGGGAATTGGTGAGGATGCTTTCTTTATCGCCTCAGACATCGCAGCCCTGGTCCCGGTAACCCGGCGCTATCGTGTACTGGAGATCGGTGACATTGCCGATATTTGCGATGGCCGCTGCACCATCCGAGATCGTAACGGCGACCTGGTGGAGCGGGCTGAGCGGCAAAGCAGTCAGTCCAGCGATGCTGCGACCCTAGGGGAATATGACCACTTCATGCAGAAGGAAATCCACGAACAGCCCCGGGCCATCGCTGATACGCTCGAAGGCCGTCTTGCCGGAGATCAGGTTCTGGAGCAGGCGTTCGGTCCCAGCGCCGGGAAGATCTTTGACCGCACCCAACAAGTCCAGATCATCGCCTGTGGTACCAGCTATCACGCAGGGTTGGTGGCCAAGCACTGGCTGGAATACGTCGGTGTGCCCTGCGAGGTCGAGGTCGCGAGCGAATACCGTTACCGTCGTCACGTTACCCGTAACGGCACGCTGGTTGTGACGATCTCGCAGTCAGGGGAAACAGCGGATACCCTGGCCGCCCTTGCCGAAGCACAGAACCTGGGGATCGTCGGCTCGCTGGTGATCTGTAATGTTCCGGAGTCCTCGCTGGTCCGTGAGTCGGACCTCTCATTTATGACCCATGCCGGCCCTGAGATCGGTGTTGCCTCGACCAAAGCGTTCACCACCCAATTGACTGCACTGATGATGCTGGCGCTGGTGCTCTCCCGGCGCCACGGGTTTGACACCGGTTTTGAGGGTCATGTGGTCAGCCAGTTGAGGATGCTACCTAGCGCTCTGGAGAAGGTCCTGGACATGGAGGCTGCCATCGCGCGTATGGCCAAGGCCTTCGGCGACAAGCAGCATGCGCTGTTCCTTGCCCGCGGGGCACACCACCCGATCGCCATGGAAGGGGCGCTGAAACTGAAGGAGATCTCCTACATTCATGCTGAAGCCTATCCGGCCGGGGAACTCAAGCATGGTCCGCTTGCACTGGTCGATGACCGGATGCCGGTGGTGGCGGTCGCTCCTAACGACACTCTTCTGGAGAAACTCAAATCGAACCTGGCCGAGGTTTCGGCTCGGGGTGGTCGGTTGTTCGTGTTCGCTGATCCGGATTGCGGATTCGAGCCCCGGCAGGACCTCGAGTTGCTTCATGTGGCACAGGCGGACAGTGCAGTGGCGCCGATTATTTACACACTACCCTTGCAGCTACTGGCTTACCATGCGGCGCTCATCAAGGGTACCGATGTGGACAAACCGCGCAATCTCGCAAAGTCCGTCACCGTGGAATAGATCTGCACGAATGGGGAGTGCGGCCTGGTCCGGCCGCAGTGCCAATGAAACGTTATCCTCCTGAACTCTTTTCCAGCGAAGAACTGCAAGAGGCTATCGAGATGGCCGAACAGGTCAAGTTCGCCTCGATTCATCCGCTGGACGGAACGCTGTGCGACCCGGTATTTACCCCGTTCGCGTGCACAAATCGCAACAACTCCGCGGTTTTTTCCGGCCACCTGGTGCGGTCCAATCCGTTGCAGGCAGCCCTGACTGACGGGCCCCTGGCCTGCCGACTGGTCTTTCAGGCCGCCGACGGCTATATCTCCCCCTCGGTGTACGCGGAAAAACCGAAAAGCGGTAAGGTCGTACCGACCTGGAATTATGTTGCCTGCCAGTTTCAGGGGACACTCGAAAAAGTCCCCGACCACGGGTTGCTGGATCTTCTAGCGCACCAGGTGAGCGTTTTTGAACAAGCCCAGGGTTCTGACTGGAAACTCGGAGACGCGCCAGCTGATTATCTGGAACAGATGGCCAGCGCGGTGTTCGGGATCCGCTTCACACCGGAGCGCTGCCGGGTGCACAAAAAGATCAGTCAGAACCGCCCGTCGGATCGACGCGCGGTAATTGCCTGGACGAAAACGCTGCACACCCCGTTCAAGTCGCTGGCTCACTGGATGAACAACAGTGACGATGACTGAACGCCGTTCGGAGACATCTGCTCCCATCGTGCTGACGACTGGTGAGCCGGCCGGCATCGGCCCTGATCTTGTGGTCCAGTTGCTGCAGCAGCCTCTGCCTGGATCGTTCTGCGTGGCCACAGATCCGACATTGCTACTGGAGCGGGCGCGTGCCATTGATCTAGACCTGGAAGAGGTTGACGGCGGGGTTGCCGGTCCCGGTGGTCATCTGGCTGTGGTGCCGGTGTTGCTGAGGGCGCCTTGTTCTCCCGGGCGACTGGACACTGCCAATGCTGACCATGTTCTCGAGATGCTGGCCCACGCGGTCGAGGGCTGTCTTGCGGGTCGTTACGCCGCGATGGTCACTGGGCCGGTCCAGAAAAGCCTGATCAACGATGCAGGACACGTTTTTACCGGACACACCGAGTTCATTGCCGAACGCTGTGGTATCGAGCAGCCCGTGATGATGCTGGCGACCGATGCGATGCGTGTGGCGTTGGTAACCTGTCATCTGCCGCTGGCAGAGGTCGCTGTTTCGATCACCCAGGAGACTCTGGCGACGGTGCTGCGTATCGTCGCACATGACCTGTCCCGCTGGTTTGGGTTCAACGCCCCTGTTTTGGGGGTCTGTGGGCTAAATCCCCATGCCGGCGAATCCGGACACCTGGGAACGGAAGAGATTAAAGTCATCGGTCCGGTCATCAACAAACTACGATCCGAGGGGTTGGAACTTGTCGGCCCTTTGCCGGCGGACACGGCGTTCACTGCCCGCCAACTGGCCGAACTTGATGTCGTGGTGGCGATGTACCACGATCAGGGTCTGCCGGTGATCAAGCACCACGGGTTCGGTGAGGTGGTCAACATCACCTTGGGGTTACCGATCGTTCGGACATCGGTAGACCACGGTACAGCACTGGACCTGGCTGGTAGCGGCCGGACGGAAGTCTCCAGTCTGCGGGCCGCGATGCGGATGGCCGAACGAATGACACGTGGCATCTGATCTACCCGCTGCCCCCCTGCCCCGGGCGCGCAAGCGTTTTGGTCAGCACTTCCTGCATGATCCGGCGATCGTCCGGCGAATCGTCAACTGCGTAGCGGTCGACCAGGGAGAAACGGTGGTCGAGATCGGCCCTGGCCGTGGCGCCCTGACCGGGCTGCTTGCAAGCTGCGGTGTTCAGCTGCATCTGGTTGAGATCGACCGTGAACTAGCGGGCGATCTGACGATGCGTTATGCCGAGACGCCCGCAGTCACGGTCCACACAGGCGACGCCCTACGCTTTGATTTCACGACCCTGGCCGGGCAGTTGAACACCAGACTGGTCCTAGTCGGTAACCTGCCCTACAACATTGCGTCGCCGCTTCTGATCGGCCTGTTATCGGTGCTGGACTGCGTTGACCGGGCGATCTTCATGCTCCAGCGCGAGGTGGCGCAGCGCCTCGCTGCAATGCCGGGTAGCCGCGATTATGGCCGGTTGACGGTTATGATGAGCAGATTATGTACGGTCGAGCTATTGTTTGACGTAAGGCCGGGGGCCTTCCAGCCGCCACCTAAAGTCGATTCGACGCTGGTCCGGGTCTGCCCACGGGCCGCACCGCTGGGCCCACCAGTCGACAGCCAAGCTTACGCACAGGTCGTCCGTACAGCGTTTTCCCAGCGCCGCAAGACCCTGCGAAATTCGCTCAGGAGCTACCATCCTGATCTGGCGTTCGAAGAGGCCGGGATCGATCCTGGAACACGTCCTGAGACACTGAGTGCTGCTCAATTTGCCCAGTTGACCGCGGCGTTGTATTCAGGCTGAGCTGTGCTTCGGTGTTGTGGTTCGGCTGACCTGCGATCAGCGTCCAGGCGGCTTAGGCTCAGGGGTTATTCCTAAACTCGAGCATGGTCTGTTCGATCCACTCTTCGGCTTGCTCGTTGACTGCTCTGGCCTTGCGGCCCTTGGTCTCGATCGGGACTCCAATGCGGACCTGGATCGTGCCGGGATATTTGATGAAGCTGCGCCGGCCCCAGAAACTCCCGGCGTTGTGAGCCACGGGCACCACTGGCACACCGGCTTTGACAGCCAGCATGGCGCCGCCTGGAAAGTAACGGCCACGTTGGCCGGGTGTGATCCTGGTTCCTTCGGGAAAGATCACAACCCAGCGACCCTGTTCGATCTTTTTTCTGCCCTGTTGCAACAACTGTTCCAGCGCCTTCACCCGGGTCGCGCGATTGATAGCGATAGGGCTGGTCGCCGCCAGGCCCCAGCCGAACAGTGGGATCCACAGCGCCTCACGTTTGAGTGCCCAGGTCTGGGGTGGAAAGATCACCTGGAAGACGATCGTCTCCCAGGCCGACTGATGTTTGGACAGGATCACCCCAGGTTGTGGCGGCAGGTTTTCCAGCCCCTCGATCTGATGTCGCAGGCCACAGGTCAGCTGCAGCCACAGGCTGATGAACCGGGCCCACAAACCAATGACCTTCATCCGTGGAATGATCGGCAGCAGCCAGGCCAGCATGCACACTGGCCAGAAGGCTACGACAGAGACCACCATCCCGGCAAAGAACAAGGCGGAGCGTAACCAGAGGATCATCAGACGATCGCAATCGAAGACGGGTTGACGTTCTCAGAGTTTAAGACACTCGCCAGACCTGGCCCCTGGAAATGCGGCTATGGCACCGTCCAGCAGCGCTTCGGTAAAAGCCTTGAGATCCGGATAAATCTGCGTCTCGCTCAGTGGGTCTGACGAGTCGGAATTAAGGAGCTTGGTTCGGGTCTCCTGACCTCGACCGGTCTGCACCAGTATCGGTTTCGCGCCGGCACGCGACGCTGCCTCGAGATCGCGCAGGGAGTCACCCACCGCCGGGACTCCGTCAAGCGGAACACGCAAACGCTGGCTGATCTCCAGGAACAGGCCTGGCCTGGGTTTGCGGCAGGAGCAGGCATCATCCGGGCCGTGTGGGCAGAAGAAGATCGATTCCAGCCTGCCGCCCTTTTCGCGGATGCTGGTCACCATTTTACGATGGATGCGGTTCAACATTTCCTGGCTGAAAAGCCCTCGGGCAACGCCTGCCTGGTTGGTCGCAACAACCACCCGGTAATCGGCCCGGCATAGCCGGGCGATGGCCTCCAGACTGCCCGGCAGTGCCTGCCATTCCTCGGGCGTCTTGATGTAGTCCGGTGAATCGCGGTTGATGACACCGTCGCGATCGAGAATGACCAGCGGCATCTGGGAGATCAACTCCTGAACTCGGAGACCCGGACCCGCCCGTCGACCATACGGCTGTGCCGCGTTTTGAGTTTCGCTATCTTTTCCCAGAAAGCGGCACTGAGATCGAGCTCTGCCGCGATAGCCGTACCGATCAGAAGGATCAACAGGTCTGCACATTCTTCGGCCAGCGCACTGCTTGATTTGCCTTTTGTGATGCAGGCAGAGATCTCCCCCAGTTCCTCGGCCATCAAGGCGACGCGGTAGGGCAGATCCTCACCGCCTGATTCGCGAAGTCTGTGTTGGTTGTGGAAAGACTGTACGGCTGCCAGCATATCGGCGTAATGGTTAGGATTCATGGATCAGTCGGTCGGCTGCAGGTGGGAGATGTCGGCGATCGCCAGGAAAAGGCTGGCCAGCTGGTTCAACAGAGCCAGCCTGTTGCTGCGTTGATCCGGATTTTCAGCCATCACCATGACATCGTCAAAAAAACGGTCGACGGGTTCACCCAGTCCTGCCAGTTGCTTAAGGGCACGGGTATAGTCCGATCGTTCGATCAGGGGCCACACGGCAGTCGAGATGCGTACCAGGGCCGCCGCCAGATCGCGTTCCGCCTGGTGCTCAAACAGGCTGTCGTTGAACTGTAGTGGCACATCCTGGTCGACTCGCCGCAGTATGTTCCGGATGCGTTTGTTTGCGCCGGCCAGGCTGGCGGCCACTCGCATTTGCCGGAATCTGGCGACCGCCTTGAGGCGCCGGTCAAAGTCCAGCGGATGGGTAGCACCGGTCTGAGTCACTGCTGTGATCTCGTCATTGCGAAATCCGGCAGCCAGGTAAAGAGCGCGGTAGCGTTCGACCAGAAAATCGCTCACTCGCTTTGGTGCATCTTGCTCTATCGGGCAGTCGGTCTGTTGATAGGCGTCAACACTCATGTTGATCAGTGTGGTGATGTCGAGATCTATCCTCTTCTCGATAAGGATGCGGATGATGCCCAATGCTGCCCGGCGCAACGCATAGGGGTCGCGATCACCACTGGGTTCCTCACCGGCCGAGAACAGTCCGACTAAAGAATCGACCCGGTCGGTCAGGGAAACGATCCTCCCAAGGCTGGACCCGGGTAGTGAATCGCCGGCCTGGCGCGGCAAGTAGTGTTCCTCAATGGCCCGGCTGACCGCGCGCTTTTCACCGTCATGGTCTGCATAGTGACGGCCCATGGTGCCTTGCAGGTCTGGAAATTCACCGACCATGTCCGAGACGAGATCGGCCTTGCTCAAACGAGCGGCCCGGCTGGAAAGAGAGGGGTCCTGGCCAAGGTGACGGGCAAGTTGCCCGGCGAGAATCTCCAGGCGTAAGGTCTTGTCGTACAGGCTGCCGAGCCGGTGATGAAAAGTGACGCTCTTAAGGTTAGTGACGCGTGATTCGAGGGTCCTGCGCCGGTCCTCATCCCAGAAGAACCGGGCATCCGAGAGCCGCGCCTTGAGAACCCTCTCGTTGCCTTGACGTACCCTCGCCGGTTGTTTGCTGCGGATGTTGGAGACTGCGATGAAACACGGCAGTAGCGCGCCCTGCTCATCGATCAGGTGGAAATACTTCTGGTGATCGCGCATCGAGGACACCAGGACCTCGGTGGGCATCTTGACGAATGACACATCGAAGCTGCCCAGCAGGCTGTGCGGCTTTTCCACTAGCCCGGTCACCAGGTCGAGCAGGCCGGGATCGACCACGGGCACACCCCCGGCCCGGTTTGCCAGTCGCGCGATCTGGCGGCTGATCATGCGGCGTCTGACGCTGAAATCGGCGATCACCTGGCCGGCTGATTTCAGGTCGGTCTCGTAGCTCGAGGCACAGGTGATTTTGACAGGGTGCTTGGCCATAAAACGGTGACCCGCACTCAGGTTGCCGGACGATACGTTCAGAAGTCGGCAGTGAATTGTCTGCTTGCCGTGCAGCACGACCAGCCAGTGCACCGGCCGGACGAACTCGACGTCACTGTCAGCCCAGCGCATTCTCTTCGCAACGGGCAGTGCGTTTACGGCATTTTCAATACAGCCTGGAACAAGTGCCTTCGCGCTCTGGCCGTGCTGTGAACTGCGGTGGACCAGCCAGGCGCCTTTTTCGGTCTCAAGCCGCTCCAGCGCCTCGACGCTGACTCCCAAAGATCGGGCGAATCCGCTGGCCGCACTTGTCGGTTCGCCCTGGTCGTTGAATGCTTTGGCTAGTGCCGGCCCGCGGCGTTCGCTGATCCGGTTGGGTTGCTGGCGCTTAACTCCGGTGATACGCGCGGCCAGCCGACGCGGGGTCGCGAACCAGTTTATTTTGGGGTTTTCGACCAGCCCCTGGTTGGCGAGCTCCGCTGCCAGGACTGTGCCAAATGTCTCGCCCAGGCGGATCAGAGTCTGGGGCGGCAGCTCCTCGGTGCCGATCTCGACCAGCAGGTCTGCTCTCGAGCGGTTGTCTTGGTTATCTCGCGTTCTGGACATCAGCGTTCCTGACAGCGGGGAAAGCCCAGCTGTTCACGGCTTAGGTAGTAACCTTCGGCGACGCCTCGGGCCAGTGCCCGGACCCGACCTATATACCGGGCGCGCTCCGTCACCCCTATGGCGTGACGCGCATCGAGCAGGTTGAAAGTGTGAGAAGCCTTAAGAACCTGTTCATAGGCCGGTAGCGGCAAAGCCGCTTCGAGCAGCCGTTTACAGGCGGACTCACAGGCATTGAAATGGTGTAGAAGCGCCTCCACGTCTGCGTGTTCGAAATTGTAAGCTGACTGTTCGATCTCATTTTGCCGATAGAGGTCGCCGTAACTGAAGTCGGAGTTCCAGCACAGGTCGAATATGTCGTCCTTGCCCTGCAGGTAGAGTGCGACCCGTTCCAAGCCGTAAGTGATCTCGCCGGTAACAGGTCGGCAGTCCAGACCACCGACCTGTTGGAAATAAGTGAACTGGGAGACCTCCATGCCGTTCAGCCAGACCTCCCATCCTAGGCCCCAGGCGCCTAACGTCGGCGATTCCCAGTCGTCCTCCACAAAACGCACGTCGTCACGGAGAAAGTCGATGCCGAGCGTTTCCAGTGAACCCAGGTAGCGCTCTTGAAAGTCTGTCGGGGACGGTTTGAGCACGACTTGAAACTGAAAGTAGTGCTGCAGACGGTTGGGGTTCTCGCCGTAGCGCCCGTCAGTTGGGCGACGCGACGGTTGAACATAAGCTGCACGCAGTGGTTCAGGCCCAACTGCAGCGAGGAAAGTCGCAGTGTGAAATGTACCGGCGCCGACCTCGAGGTCGTAAGGCTGCATGATGAGACAACCTTGTTCGGCCCAGTACGCCTGGAGGTGCTGGATGAGATCCTGAAAATGCAACGGACAGGCCCCCCCGGCAGGCGCTGTGATACCGACCGGATTATACCGGCAGAGTCCGGTACTGTCGTACCAGCACTGGTAGACTGCCGGCCGCGGTCGTCTGTCAGGCACCGCGAGCGAGTAGGTAAAATCAAGCCTGTTTGCGGGAAACAATCAATGTCAGAACCCAACCAGTGCCAAGCCAGAGCGGTTGCCCTGATCTCTGGTGGACTCGATTCGATGCTGGCCGCCCGAGTCATCTCAGACCAGGGGATTCACGTTGAGGGCCTGAATTTCTTTACCGGGTTCTGCGTCGAGGGGCACACTCACGCGATCCGCAACCGCGACCGAAAACGGGTCAAACGCAACAATGCCCTGTGGGTTGCCGAGCAACTTGGGATCAAACTCCACATCATCGATGTGATAGAAGAGTACAAGGAAGTCGTCATCAATCCGAAGCACGGTTATGGCGCGAACGTGAATCCGTGCCTGGACTGTAAATCGTTCATGGTCGGGAAAGCCCGAGAGTGGATGACGGCGCATGATTTCGATTTCATCATCACTGGTGAAGTGGTGGGTCAGCGTCCCATGTCTCAACGCCGGTCGACATTTCCAGTGGTACAGCGCGAATCAGGTGCCGGTGATCTATTGCTGAGACCGTTGTGTGCAAAGCGTCAGCCCCCCACCCTGCCGGAGCGCCAGGGCTGGGTCGACCGGGAAGCGTTGTTTGATTTCAGCGGCCGCAGCCGCAGGCCACAGATGGCACTGGCGGCAACTCTGGGTATTGAGGAATATGCTCAACCCGCCGGCGGTTGCTGTTTTCTGACCGATTCGGCCTATTCGCGCAAGCTACGCGACCTGTGGCAATCCAGGGGTGACAAGCACTATGAACTCGATGACATCATGTTGCTCAAGGTGGGGCGCCATATCCGGCCCAGGCCCCACTTCAAATTGATCATTGCGAGGGACAGTGGCGAGACGCATTACCTGCAAGGCTATCGCCGCAGATTCAACCATCTGACGATGACCAGTCACAACGGCCCGCTGACCCTGCTGGAGGGCGAGGTTACAGCGGCTGACGTTGAACTTGCTGCCCGGATCGCCGCCCGTTTCGGGCAGGGGCGTGACGCCGAGTGCGTGGTATTTGATGCACTCATCGATGGCCAAAACAGCGAACTGTCCGTTCAGCCGTTTGCGCCGGAGAACGTTCAACCGGAGTGGTATCTGTGAGCCACCAGGTCCTGGATGCCCGCCATCTGCTATGCCCGCTGCCGGTGATCCGCGCCCAGGACCGGGTCAAACAGCTGCAGCCAGGCGACATCCTCGAGGTGCGTTGTACCGATCCCGGGGCTCTGAACGATATACCCGCCTGGTGTCGGATCAACGGGCACGACGTGCTGCAGGCCGGCGAGCAGGCCGAAGAGGTGGTGGTTACGCTGCGAGTCGGCGAATCCTGACGCCGTAAATGTCCGACATTGGCAGAAGTCGCACAAGTGTAGGGCGTAGTCAGAGAGAAATGCACTATAATAGTGCATAGAGCTGGTAAATTCCCGTCATTTACCTGGCACGCCAATTGCTTCTGGTAGTAAGGCGCAGTCGCGCTATCCAGACGAGACCCGGGCCATGAGGCCCGGTCAGTGTATCCACCAACCCATATGAGGTAAGCAACGATGTCAGCGGCCGATGCCCTGAAGATGATTCAGGAAAACAAAGTGAAGTTTGTTGATTTTCGATTCACCGATACCCGAGGCAAGGAGCAGCACGTGTCTGTACCGGCCGACGTTGTCCAAGAGGACACATTTGAGGAGGGTAAGATGTTTGATGGCTCCTCGATTGCCGGCTGGAAGGGCATCAACGAGTCAGACATGATCCTCATGCCGGATCCGGATACAGCGGTGGTCGACCCGTTCATGCAGGACACCACTGTTCTGCTGCGCTGTGACGTGATTGAACCGACCACTATGCAAGGTTACGAACGCGACCCGCGGTCGATCGCCAAACGGGGCGAGGCCTATCTGAAGTCCACCGGCATCGGTGACGCTGCTTTTTTCGGACCGGAGGCGGAGTTTTTCATTTTCGACTCGGTCCGCTGGACCAACGAGATGAGTGAAGCGTCCTACCACCTCGAGTCAGTGGAGGCGGCCTGGAGCTCCGGCAAGGAATACGAGGACGGCAACATCGGTCATCGTCCCGGGGTCAAGGGGGGTTACTTTCCCGTGCCACCGGTCGATTCCCTGCAGGATGTCCGCTCGGCAATGTGCCTGGCAATGGCTGATATGGGCCTGGATGTCGAGGTGCATCATCACGAGGTCGGCACGGCCGGACAGGGTGAGATCGGCACGCGTTTCGATACCCTGGTCGCCAAGGCCGACCAGCTACAGATCTACAAGTATTGCGTCCACAACGTGGCTCACGCGCACGGCCTCACGGCAACCTTCATGCCCAAGCCGCTGGTCGGTGACAACGGTTCGGGCATGCACGTACACCAGTCGGTTTTCAAGAACGGCGACAACATGTTTGCCGGTGACGAGTACGGTGGCCTGAGTGAGAGCGCACTGTATTACATCGGCGGTATCTTCAAGCATGCTCGGTCATTGAACGCCTTTACCAACGCCAGCACCAACAGCTACAAACGGCTGGTTCCAGGTTTTGAAGCGCCCGTGATGCTGGCTTATTCGGCCAGGAACCGTTCGGCCTCCTGCCGCATTCCCTACGATTCCAATCCGAAGAGCCGTCGGGTGGAAGTGCGCTTCCCGGACGCGACGGCCAATCCTTACCTGGCCTTCACTGCCATGATGATGGCTGGTCTGGACGGCATCCAGAACAAGCTTCATCCCGGCGAGTCGCTGGATAAGGATCTTTACGACCTGCCGCCGGAGGAGGAAAAGGGAATTGCGACCGTAGCCCATTCGCTGGATGTGGCGCTGGAGGCGCTGGATACAGACCGGGAGTACCTGAAAGCCGGTGGCGTGATGACCAACGATATGATCGATGCTTACATCGAACTCAAGTCCGAAGAGGTCCAGCGCCTCCTGCAGGCGACCCACCCGGTCGAGTTCGATATGTACTACAGCGTCTGACACCAAGAACCAAACGCATCCCGGACGACCGGGGTGCACCGGGTTCTGGAGTAAAATGCACCAAACTGGTGCATTGTGGTCTTTCCATGGCAAACCCGCTCTCCAATCAGATTCTTGACGAACTAACCACCGCGGTGTTGCTGGTCGACGATGGCCGCAAGGTGGTGTACGTCAATGTGGCAGCGCAGGTATTGCTGGATATCAGTGCGCAGCGTGCAGCAGGTCGCCTGGCTGACGAGTTGCTGGGAATCAGTGCACCGTTGCAGGCGGCACTGGCCGATTCTGTAGAGGGGCGTTCGACGACCTTCAGAGAGATTGAATTAAAGCGTCCGGCCACCGCCAGTACATTGGTGGTCGACTTGACCGTTGCACCTTTCGTGGGCACTGACCAGCAGAATCATGCGCTGGTCGAACTGACCCGGGTCGATCAGCTGACGCGGTTGGCTCAGGAGGCACAGTTGCATGATCGACACAGTGCCTCGAACGCCTTGATAAGCCGTCTTGGCCACGAGATCAAGAACCCCCTGGGTGGTCTGCGCGGTGCGGCACAACTGTTGCATGGAGAACTTCCGGGTCGTGAGCTCAAGGAGTACACCAGAATCATCATCCACGAAGCAGACCGGTTGAGTGCCCTGGTCGACCGGATGACGGGACCGTTCAGGCCTCTGTTGAAAACCAGGTTCAACTTGCATGCGGTGTTGGAACACGTCCGAAAACTGACCCTCGCCGAGGTCCAGGAAGGGCTGACGTTCCACCGCGACTACGATCCCAGCATACCCGACATTACGGGTGACCGGGAACAGCTGGTCCAGGCCGTACTCAACATCGTTCGCAACGCTGTGCAGGCTATTGATGGTGTGGGGAGAATCACGCTGGTCACGCGCATCCGTCGACAGTTCACACTTGGTAGCCGCCGCCACCGTCACGTGCTGGAGGCCACAATCAATGATGACGGCCCGGGAATCCCCCCCGCTATCCTGGAGGACGTCTTTTCTCCGATGGTTTCGGGTCGACCCGGTGGAACGGGCCTTGGGCTTACCATCGCCCAGGAGATTCTGTCCCGCCATGGTGGCGCTATTGAATGTGTCAGCCAACCGGGGGATACCCGATTCATACTGTACCTGCCGGTGGAGGACTCGGCGTGAAGCAAAAGCCGATGATCTGGATCGTCGACGACGACGCATCGATGCGATGGGTCCTGGACAAGGCGTTGACCGGTGCCGGTTGGAAAACCCAGGTTTTCGAAAACGCCGGGGACGTACTTACGGCAATCGAGTCTGTGCAGCCGGATGCCATCATCACGGACATCCGGATGCCCGGCGCCAGTGGGCTGGACCTGGTCCGTATCCTGGTCGAGAAGTTCCCGACCCTGCCGGTGATCGTCATGACCGCCCACACTGACATGGACAATGCGCTGGCAGCCTACCGGGAAGGAGCTTTCGAGTATCTGCCCAAACCCTTTGACCTGGACGATGCAGTGGCATTGGTCAGACGGGCCCTGGAGAAACAAACCGCTGCCAGTGCTGCACAACCGGTGGAATCAACTGCCCAGCCGCACACTCTGATTGGCGAAGCCCAGGCCATGCAGGCGGTGTTCCGAGTGATTGGCCGGCTGGCGGGCTCGCACATCAATGTGCTGATCTGTGGCGAGTCCGGCACCGGGAAGGAGCTCGTTGCCCGGGCTATCTATGCCAACAGTCCGCGCTCGGAAGCGCCGTTCATCGCTATCAACAGCGCCGCCATACCGGCAGAACTGCTGGAGTCGGAACTCTTCGGGCACGAGAAAGGGGCTTTTACCGACGCCCATGCCCGCCGGGCGGGCCGTTTCGAACAGGCCCAGGGGGGCACGCTGTTTCTCGACGAGATCGGCGATATGCCGGTGGGTCTGCAGGCCCGGCTATTGAGAGTGCTCTCCGATGGCACGTTCTATCGGGTAGGGGGCCACGAGGAACTACAGGCCGATGTGCGGGTCATTGCAGCGACCAACCAGGACCTCGAATCCCGGGTGCGTGACAAGCGTTTTCGCGAAGACCTCTACCACCGGCTCAACGTGATGGCGGTGACGCTGCCGCCATTGAGAGACCGGCGAGAAGACATCCAAGGCCTGGCCCGGAGGTTCCTGGACCAGGCGGCACGTGAACTGGCAGTGGAGCCCAAACAACTCGACAGGCAGGCGCTGGCAATGCTGGTCCGCCAATCCTGGCCTGGCAACGTGCGTCAGCTGGAAAATCTCTGCCGCCAGTTGACAGTCTTGGCACCAGGCCAGGTGATTTCGGTGACCGATCTGCCAGCTGGGATGGCCGCGGAACTGGATGCGGATGCCGGCCCCTCAGCGTCGGGCTGGCAGCTGCTGCTGGAAGAGACTGTTCAGCATAAGTTGACGCTCGGGCAGAACGCCATTCTGGCCGAAGTGGGTCCGCAGTTCGAACGGGTATTGCTTCGTACTGCCCTCGCGTTTACCCGCGGACGCAAGCAGGAAGCTGCCCGCCGGCTGGGCTGGGGGCGCAACACCCTGACCCGTAAACTCAAGGAACTGGAGATCGACTGAGTCGCAAGGCCCGGCCTGAACCTACGATGCCCCGTCCTTAATAATGTGCATTCAGTTAAACGCTACTGCCGACTCTCGATATAAGCATCTACAAGTTCTGTCAGACGTTTTTTTCCAAAGCTTGGTTCGTGACCGGCGTGGACGATCTTCACGGGTAGTTTTTTGAGTCGTTCCATGGTTTTCAGATAGTCCTGGATATTCGAGCCTTCTAGTCGATCGAGCAACGGTCCGTCGTAGATGGCGTCACCGGAGAACAAAGTGCCGCTGCCAGGCTCCCATAATCCGATGCTGCCCGGTGAGTGTCCCGGAAGGTGTAATACCTCAAAAGCGCGGTTGCCGATGTCTATCGTGTCCCCCTCATCAACAAGCCATGTCGGGGCCGCCGGCAACGTCCTGAAACTTGCCGGGTCATATCCGGACCGAGGGTAGGCGGTAATCAATTCTTCTTTGAGCGGATAACCGACTTCGCTCAAGTAACTCAGGAATTCTTCTCCAAAATCGGCTGATCGCAATGAGCCGAGCGGTTCCGGGTTCGCCAGACCGTTGTCCTCCTGGCGGTGGATCACTCGTATATCAAATTCGTGCATGCTGCCAGTGTGGTCGTAGTGACTGTGAGTGGCGACCGCGATCACTTCTTTTTCGAGCAGATCCCGCGCAGCGTCTCTGAGGCTACATACACCCAGCCCAGTATCGACCAGCATGTCTTTGTCGCGTCCTCGAATATGCCAGATATTGCAACGCAGCAACGGATCGACATTGGGCTCCCACAACAACGTGATGTCATCGTCGATGGACTTCCGTTCAAACCAGCGATCGGCAATTTCCACTTTTTATCGACACCTTGGGATAGTGTTGATCAACACCTTCGGTTCTGAATCCGTTTCAGCCCGGGTTCCTGGGAAGATCCCCAACAAAGCCCAGAATCGCCTCGCGAGCGGCCACCCTGTTCTGTTCCTCCGTCCAACCTGATTTTTTGCGTGGCTTGAAGTTGTGGTCGCCGTCGGCCAACCAGCAGAATTTAATGACATCCGCAAGCTGCCAGCCAGAAGACTCCGGGTGCGAGCCGAAAGGGTCGCGCTCGCCCTGGCAGATCAGCGCAGGTGTATCGAGTGTTTCCAGATGGGTAGTTCGCAGCTTTTCCGGTTGGCCGGGCGGGTGAAAAGGGTAGCCCAGGCAGACCAGCCCGTCGACTCCCGAATGGTCGGCGATCATGCTGGCTATTCGGCCACCCATTGATTTACCGCCGATAAAAAGGCGGTTGAGCCGTGGTGATCGCCGCCGGACCTCACTGATGGCTTGGCCCCAGGTAGCTTCCAGAGTTGTCGCTCGATCCGGTGGGCGTTTCCTGTTGGTCGTTTTGGCCATCGCCATGTAGGGGAAGTCAAACCGCCAGATCGACAGCCCGCCCGGCAGTTGTGCCCGGGCGAGTTCGACGGAAAACCACTGTAGGAACGGGGAGTCCGAGCCCTGACCGGCGCCATGGGCGAGTATCAGTGCTTGTGCAGCCTGCGCCGGCCCGTCACGAATGACCTGAATGTCAGGATCAGGCAAAAGGCACAATTCGGTGTTTGTGTCCAGGCATTTGTCACAGCTGAGCGTACCAGTGTTGAGTACGGGCATTATACTGAGGCGGTTCTGTCCATCTCGAACCGATCACTTGAGATTCGAATCAGCTGAGGAGGCTGGGTCCATGGGATACCTGTCAGGAAAAGTAGCCCTGGTGACCGGGGCCAGTGCTGGAATTGGCGAAAAGACCGCCAGGGCGTTGATCGACGCCGGGGCCCGGGTGGTGTGCAGCGCGCGCCGAGTGGGCCGCCTTGAATCGCTGACTGCAGAACTGGGGGAGCGGGCGATCGCGCTCGAACTGGATGTCGTCAACGCACAGTCAGTCGACACTCTGATGGATCGGTTACCGGAGGGTTGGCGGGACCTCGACATTCTGGTGAACAACGCCGGGCATGATATTGGTGGCCGCCGGCAGTTCCACGAAGGTACTGCAGAGGAGTGGTCGGCTACCATCGAGACCAATGTGATCGGCCTGATGCGGGTGACGCGGGTGGTATTGGATGGGATGGTCCGGCGGGATTCGGGCCATATCGTCAACATCGGATCAGTGGCCGGGATCCAGGCCTACACAGCTTGTGCTGCCTACGCGGCAAGCAAGCACGCCGTCCACGGGCTCAGTGAAACCCTGCGAATCGACTATGCGAAGACCGGAATCAAGGTCTCAGAAGTGCTTCCGGGGATGGTAAGAACCGAGTTTGCCGCGATACGATTCAGTGACGAGGATCGCGGTGATCAATATTACGCCGATTTCGGTGTCTGCCTGGAACCGGAAGATATCGCCCGTTCCGTGCTGTTTGCCCTGGACCAGCCACCGGATGTGGTGATCGCCCAGGTCGTGGTGGTCCCGACCCGCAAGCCGCCGGCCTCTTGACAGGCAACACGACTGATTAGGGTCGACGGTCAGCCAATAATCGGGGATGTTGAGCTGTGGGCCACCATCAGAATCACGCCCGATATCGAGTTGCGGGCAAGGGGCATGGGCCGCGAGGCTCTGGTACGGTTGCAGGCGCCGGGTGATCCTAAATGATCCCGGGTCGCAGCCGGATTCCGGGGATACTGCACTGACAGCGAGCCCACGGTAGTGTCGTCGTTTCTGGCGCCACTGAATGAGTCGTTGCTCTAGCCGAGCCAGGTTGTTTAAGGCGATCGGCGTACGCGGTCCAGGTGTTTCCGTCCCTCCCGAATCGATAATTTATCCAGCTTGAGATAGTGCTGGTCGATGAATCGACTGATTTCAACGGGACTGTGTTTGGAATGTTCACGCAGCAGCCAGCCGATGGCTTTGTTGACGAAAAACTCCCTGGTGTCGGAGAGGCGTAATATGGTCTGAAACATATAGGGCAGGTCGACCTGGTCTTTCAATTTCAGCTGGAACAGCAGGGCGCTGCGCTGTAACCAGATGTTTCCGGACGCTGACCAGTTCTCGACTTTCCGGTCGCGCTCTTCGGGAAACCGATCGAGATAAATAGGAATGATTTTGGGTGCGATCACGTCAACGGTGTCCCACCAGGAATGGGTTAGAAGCAGGAACTCGATAAAAGGCATGTCGCCCCGGTTCAGTATCCTGTTCGCTACTTTGAGGTAGATCTCCTGGGCCAGATAGTGGCATTCCCGTTCGGGTTGTTCCCAGAGGGCTTGAATCAATGCGTAGACTGTCTTCCTGTCCAGCGTTGCGGCCTCGTGCAAAAAGGGTTTAGAGAGTATTCTGCGCTCAGGGGTCTTGATGCCGAAGAAAGCAAACCGCCCGCGCATGTAATGGGCCATGCCCTGGCTGTGAGTACTGTTGGCATGAGATGAAAAAGTACTCCGAATCTGATTCAATAATGCGTGCATACGTGATGGGCTAACTCTACTCGGCAGAGCTGATGATGACATTGTCATCGCAACACAAGCAGTTTACTGGTGGTACATCACTCCAGTCACACCCCGTGGTCAGACCAGCGGTGTTGAACAATTCGTTCAAGACCGGAGATTCCCGATGATGCCGCTTGCTGAGCGGGTGATCATGATCTCCGGGGCCAGCCGTGGGATCGGTTTGGCGGTGGCCAAGCGACTGCTGAATGAAGGTGCCCGGTTGAGTCTAGGGGTTAGGGACACGGCTGCCGCCAGGGATTCCCTGCGCGCGAGCAATACAACTGGCGTCAGGTTCTTTCCCTATTCAGCGACAGACCTCAAATCCGCCGAGAACTGGGTGGCCGGGACCGTAAAGACCTTCGGCCGGCTCGACGGACTCGTAAACAACGCCGGGGTCTCCCAGCCTCCTGTGGCCCTGATGGATGATGACGAGACCGGGCTGGATGAAATGTGGACCGTGAATGTCAAAGGGCCTTTGCGGTTGACCCGCCTGGTTTTGCCTCATCTTGCACGCAGTGGCACAGGCCGGGTCGTCAATATTGCGTCGCTGTCGGGAAAACGGGTGAAAAACGACAATATGGGGTATGCGATGACCAAGTTTGCGCTCATTGCACTGACCCACGCCACCCGTCGTGAAGGCTGGGCACAGGGTATACGGGCGACCGCGATCTGTCCCAGCTTTGTGCGGACCGACATGACAGCTGCTGTCGAGCGGGTCGAGCCGGCGGATATGATCCAGCCGGCCGATCTGGCTGAACTGGTCCTCACCGCTTTGACCCTGCCGAACAACGCAGTCGTCGCCGAGATCCTGGTGAACTACACCCTTGAGGACATGTTCTGATTGTTGACTTGGGAGTGCCGTCAAAAACAAATAGATCTCCGGGCTGTGTGTTGATCTTCAGGACCCTGTTTGTTGCCGTCAGGAAACTTCTGTGACAAAATTCGCATCGTTGAACTGCGTCCCCGCGGGAGGATTTGTGGAGACATCAAGGCGCCTTAACGGCGGTCTTTTTTTGTCTCGCGTGGGTCTGAGAAGGGAGTCGGTGCGTGTTTTAAGTGTCGGGTAGGGAATGCTGCGGCACTTGGCGTCTTGAGATTCTCACGGAACAATTCAGAGGAACTGAACGAATGGTTCTTGTTATCGTCCTGATTGTGCTCGTCATCGGCTCGGTTCTGTTTCATTTCATGAGCCCTTGGTACCTGACCCCGATTGCTTCGAACTGGGGCATGATCGATGACACCCTGACCATCACCTTCATTGTGTGCGGGTTTGTGTTCGTCGTGATCAACTTGTTCCTGGCATACGCCATTTATAAGTATCGTTATCGTAAGGACCGCCGTGCGGAATACGAACCGGAAAACAAGAAGCTCGAATGGTGGCTGACAGCCTTTACGACAGTCGGAGTCGTAGCGATGCTGGCGCCAGGATTGTTTGTCTGGGCCAAGTATGTGGATGTCCCCGACGATGCCATGCTGGTCGAAGCCGTCGGACAGCAGTGGCGCTGGACCTATCGGTACCCCGGGGCCGATGGAATCCTGGGGACGGTTGATACCCGAAATGTGACCGCCAAGAACCCCTACGGACTGAATGAGGACGATCCCAACGGCCAGGACGATATCCTGGTCAGTGGTCCGGAGATTCACCTGCCGCTCGGCGGACCGGTCAAGGTGGTGTTGCGATCCAAGGACGTGCTGCATGATTTTTACGTACCGCAAATCCGTGCGAAGATGGATCTGGTGCCGGGCATGATTACCTACTTCTGGTTTACCCCGACTAAACTCGGTGAATTCGACGTGTTGTGCGCCGAATTGTGCGGTTCCGGCCATTACAACATGCGTAGTCGGATGGTGATCGAGGAAGAAAACGTATTCCAGACCTGGCTGCAGACCCAGCCGACTTTTGCCCAGACCCTGGCTGGAACCGGCGCTGCATCCGGTGGTTCTTTGACCGAACGGGGCGAGCGACTGGCAAGGGATCAGGGCTGTATCGCCTGTCACAGCCTGGACGGTGGCCCGAGCGTTGGTCCGACCTGGAAAGGCCTGGTCGGCAAGACCGAGACCCTGGTCGATGGTAGCAGCGTGGTGGTCGACGAGGACTACCTGAAGGAATCCATCGTAGATCCAAACGCCAAGATCGTAAAGGGTTATGGGCCGATCATGCCGCCAGCACAATTGACCGATGATCAGCTTAAAGCACTCGTGGCTTATCTCAAGGCAGCTTCAGGCTGATTGAGATCGGAAAAGAAAGAAGGTTAAAAAGGTCTTAATCCCAATTCAGGGTACAAAGAACTCCCAGTTTAAGTGAAGAGGCATTTATCATGGCTATAACTGACGTCGCACATGATGCACAGGATTTTGTCCCGCCAGCCGAGGTGGAAGAAGTAGAGCTGTATCACCCTAAAACCTGGATCGGAAAATACGTCTTTTCACAGGACGCGAAGATCATTGCCCTGCAGTACTCAATCACGGCTATGGCAGTCGGGCTGCTGGCGCTGCTGCTGTCCGTACTGATGCGGATACAACTGGCCTGGCCGGGTGCGGTCTCGTTTATCACCCCGGACGCTTACATTCAGTTCGTGACCATGCACGGCATGATCATGGTCATCTATCTGCTGACGGCACTTTTCCTGGGTGGTTTCGGTAACTACCTGATTCCCTTGATGGTGGGGGCCCGCGACATGGTGTTCCCCTATGTCAACATGGTGAGTTACTGGATCTACCTGTTCGCTGTATTGCTGCTGCTCGCGAGTTTCTTTGTACCCGGTGGGCCGACTGGTTCGGGCTGGACCCTCTATCCACCACAAGCAATCCTGCCCGGGACGCCAGGGTCGGGTATGGGGATCATCTTGATGTGCGTTTCCCTGGTGTTTTTCGTGATCGGTTTTACCATGGGTGGTCTGAACTATGTGGTCACGGTGTTGCAGGCCCGCACCCGGGGTATGACTCTGATGCGTATGCCGTTGACGGTCTGGGCCATCTTCACCGCCACCGTACTGGCGCTGCTAGCTTTTCCGGCGCTTTTGGTTGCGGGCATCATGATGAGCCTGGATAACCTGCTCGGCACCAGCTACTTCATGCCCGCACTGGTTTCCATGGGGCAACAGCTCGATTACTCCGGCGGCAGCCCGATATTGTTTCAGCATCTGTTCTGGTTCTTCGGTCACCCCGAGGTGTACATCGTGGCATTGCCGGCATTCGGGGTCATCTCGGAGTTGATCAGCGTGCATGCCCGCAAGAACATTTTTGGCTATCGTCTGATGGTCTGGGCAATCATCGTAATTGGAGGCCTGAGCTTCATCGTTTGGGCGCATCACATGTACGTGAGTGGAATGAATCCCTACTTCGGGTTCTTCTTTGCGACAACGACTTTGATCATCGCGGTGCCGACTGCAATCAAGGTCTACAACTGGGTGCTGACACTGTGGCGCGGGAATATCCGCCTGAACGTACCCATGCTGTTTGCCATCGGTTTTGTGTTTACATTTATCAACGGTGGGCTGACCGGAATCTTTCTTGGTAACGTCATCGTCGATGTACCGCTCTCCGATACCTATTTCGTCGTGGCGCACTTCCACATGGTGATGGCAGTGTCGCCGGTCCTGGCTGTGTTTGGTGCGGTGTACCACTGGTATCCAAAAATCACCGGTCGTATGCTGAACGAAGGCTTGGGCAAGTTTCATTTCTGGGTCACATTCGTTGGGCTTTACTGCATTTATTATCCAATGCATTATTTGGGTATCATGGGTGTGCCGCGACGCTACTTTTCCAACGAGGGTGCCAATGGCTTACCAGATTGGATTCCGGAATCGGCCCAGATGGTGAATGTTGGTATAACCATAGCCGCGATCGGCGTCGCAAGTGTCCAACTGGTGTTCTTGTACAACCTGTTTGTTAGCGCCACACGTGGCAAACCGGCAGGCGGCAATCCTTGGGGCGCGACAACACTGGAATGGCAGACGCCTGACACGCCGCCAACACACGGTAATTTCGGTAAAGAACTACCATCGGTCTACCGCTGGGCGTATGACTACAGCGTGCCGGGTGCCGAGGATGATTTCATTCCGCAGAACGTACCGGCGGGTAAAAACACCGGCCAGACCAGCTAAGGTGCCACAGCTACAGATCAACATGACTGACCAAAGAGAAGATCTCAAGACATGAGCATTCTTCGGACACTGTCGACCAAACCCTGGGCGGCCGAGCGGGGTTATGTTTCAAACTCTCACAGGCTCAGCCCACCGAATGCGAAGGTCTTCCTGTCGGTGTTCCTTGGCGTGGTCAGTGCCGTTTTCGGGCTTCTTACTGCGGCCTACTTCATTCGGATGGCCTACGCGGACTGGCAGCCACTGCCGATCCCGGCCATGTTGTGGCTGAATACAGGTATCCTGATTCTAAGTAGTTTCATGCTGCAGTGGGCCCGCAATGCAGGCAGGACCGACGAGACTAATGGTGTACGACACGGTCTGTTGGCCGGTGGCTTGCTTGCTTTTGCTTTTCTCATAGGCCAGGTTTTGGTCTGGCGTCAGCTGGGGTCGCTGGGTTATTTCGTGGACTCTAATCCGTCCAATTCATTCTTTTATCTCATCACCGGACTGCACGGTCTGCATCTGTTGGGAGGCTTGATTGCCTGGCTACGGGCGTCGATTAAGTTGTGGCAGGGCGCTGAGGTAGCCAAGATCAGGTTGAGCGTGGAACTGTGTGCCGTGTACTGGCACTTCCTGCTGTTGGTGTGGTTGGTGATGTTCGGTCTGCTGCTGGTCACTTAAGGAGAAAAAAAACATATGACGCAATCTGCGCAAGCCACCGTGGCCGAAACGGCGCCATTGCTTGACGGAACACCCGGTGTAATCGCTGATTGGTCCTCTGACCAGCGCGCTTTCAAAAAGACGCACTGGGGAAAGGCCATGATGTGGATCTTTCTCCTCAGCGACACCTTTATCTTCAGCTGTTTCCTGATCAGTTATGGCACTGTACGGATGTCGACGACTATCCCGTGGCCGAACGCAAGCGAAGTTTTCGCCCTGACCATCTTTGGTAATCATGTGCCTCTCCTGCTGATTGCCATTATGACCTTTGTGCTGATCACCAGCAGTGGCACCATGGCGCTGGCAGTCAACTATGGTTACCGGAAAAAGAAGATGGTCACGTTCTGGCTGCTGCTGGCGACCGCACTGCTGGGCGCGACCTTCGTGGGCATGCAGGCCTTCGAGTGGACCAAGCTGATCGTCGACGAAGGCGTGCGGCCCTGGGGTAATCCCATGGGTGCCCCACAGTTTGGGGCGATATTTTTCATGGTTACCGGGTTCCACGGTACGCACGTGTCTATCGGGGTACTGTTTCTTTTCATCATGGCGGTCAAGGTGCTACGCGGAAACATGGACACGGAAAAACCCGGGTTCATGACGGGCAGAAAGCAGGACTACAACATGATCGAGGTTATGGGCCTTTACTGGCACTTCGTCGATCTGGTCTGGGTATTTATCTTCGCAGTCTTTTATCTCTGGTAGAACAATCATGTCATCCAATGAAGGTCAACAACACCCCCTGGGTATCTATTTCCAGATCTGGATTCTGCTGTTCGTATTGAGCGCATTCTCCTATATGGTCGACTACTTCCAGTTCGAGGGTTATCTACGCTGGTTCCTGATCATTGTGTTTATGATGCTCAAAGCCGGTCTGATTGTCGCCGTGTTCATGCATATGCTGTGGGAACGACTGGCGCTGGTCTACGCGATTATCGTGCCGCCGTTGCTGCTGCTGGTATTCGTTGGTATCGGGACGCTCGAGGGAGACTACACTTTTCTCACCCGCGAGATTTTCTTCGGCGGGGCTGAATAGCGTTGCCGTCCTCGAACGTTACTGGTCTTATCACTGAATAGCGTACAAAGAAAAAAGAAGAGTCTATGAAAAGTTACCTGATTATTTTTCATCTGGCGTTGGTGCTGTTTGGTTTTATCTTTGTCGAACACCACCTGGATACACCCGGTCATTCCGAGGCACAGCGGGAATCCCTGCTGAGTGACGGTTCCGGAATAGCCGCTCGAATCGCCGCGGTCGGCCAGATCAACGTGGCACAGGCCCAGAGCACTACCCAAGTAGCCGCGGCCAGCGAATCAGCAGTCGATGGAGAGAAGATCTATCAAACTGCTTGTATTGCCTGCCACGGTGCCGGTGTTGCTGGAGCGCCGAAGGTGGGAGATGCCTCAGCCTGGACCGCACGAGTTGCAGCCGGAAACGAGACCCTGTATGCCAATGCGATCAACGGTTTCCAGGGTTCTTTCGGAATGATGCCCGGCAAAGGCGGTAACCCCACACTCAGTGACGAAGAGGTCAAGGCCGCTGTCGACTACATGGTGAGCGAGTCCCAGTAGCGCCTCGGGCCAGCTTCGGCCACGGCTAAACTTCTGTCACTGCAGGTTTTTCTCAGAGGCAATTCTATTGCGCTGCCGAGCCACTCGCCATGCACAACGCGTGAATCAGACGCTGGCCCATTTATCTTCGCTGTCCTTTTCATCGCCGCTGTGTGGCTGTCCGCTTATGCCAGTTCTGTCTGGTCAGCGACTGTTACACCGCTAATACCTGATCCTGCCGCAACCGCTACACCCCTACGTCCTGCAGCGGACCGATTGATTCGACTCGCGGTCCATTTTCGCCCCGGCGGGATCGACTGGAACCGGAAAGTAGAATCCGAAGCTTTGGATGCCCGACTGGATCGATTGACATCGACTAACGAATGTCCGAAATGTGACTTGCGTGGTGCAGTTCTGCAAGGAAAGAATCTCCGGCAGGCGAACCTCAGCAATGCGGATCTCAACGGTGCGCGATTCGACCGGGCAGATTTGAGCGCAGCGAACCTGACCGGGGCATATCTGTACGGTGCCAACTTCAGTACGGCAGATCTTCGCGGTGCCCAGTTGATCAACGCAGACCTGCGCAAAGCCAACCTAAGCCAGGCTGATCTACGTGGAGCCTATCTCCTGCTGGCTAATCTCAGAAAAGCTGACTTGCGGTTCGCTCGATTGACCGGTGCCTTCCTGAACGGTGCAGATCTCACCGGGGCCAGGCTCAGGCAGGCGGATTTGACCAATGCCGACCTGACCGAGGCGTTGATCGACCAATCATCGGTCGATCAGGCCATTTTGTGCCGTACGCAGCTGCCGTGGGGACAAATTCAGCGGGATTGCGACTGAGCGACAATTGTTTTTTTCGGCCGCTGCTCTGAAGAGACACTAATTACAACCGATTGGCTTATGAATTCAGGTTTTGTATTCCCAAAACTTGCGACCGGTCTGATCGGTTTCTGGATCTGCCCGTGCGCGATCGCCCATGGGTTCGGTGAGCGCTATGATCTTCCCGTCCCCCTGTGGTTGTGGGTTGTCGGTGCCGGCGCCACGATTGTCCTGACTTTTGCGGTCGTCGCGCTGTTCCCACACAGCCGTACTTTGCATCCCCAAGGACCCAGGATCAATCTGTTCAGGGTGCGGGGCTTGCGTGGGTTCGCTCATCCGATAACGATCTCAGTCATTCGCGTATTGAGCGTAACCTTCCTGTTGGCTAGCGTATTGTCAGGCTTTCTGGGGGTGCCCGATCCGTACCAAAATCTTGTGCCGGTGGCCGTGTGGGTAGTGTGGTGGGTTGGTGTTGCCTACGTCTGTGCGCTGGTCGGTGACCTCTGGGCGGTGCTGAATCCTTTTCGCACCCTTTTTATCTGGGCGGAAAAGATCGTCAATCTGTTCACTGGCGGAAAGGGTCTGTCGTTGGAGAAACCCTATCCGCAGGGTCTGTCCGCGTGGCCGGCGGTGGCAGGCCTGATGGTGTTTTTCTGGGCGGAACTGATCTGGCCGGGGGGCGGTGTGCCGCGGGATCTTGCCCTGGCTATCACTATTTATGCAGCTATGACCTGGGCCGGGATGATTGTGTTTGGCCGCGATGTCTGGTTGCAGAACGGCGACACGTTCTCCTTGGTTTTTGGCGTCTTTGCCCGATTTGCCCCGCTGGCGCTACGTAGCAGCGACCGCGAGCGGGCCCGCACCTGTGTCAGTCCGGTCTGCCGCTACCGTCGGGAATACTGCGTCAATGGGCAGATCTGCCTGGCCCGGGCGGGCCCAGGAGATCTGGAGTGGATCTTGCGCCCGCCGGCCCTCGGTCTGCTTGATGAGCCTCGGGTGCCGGTGTCCTTGATGGTTCTGGTGATAACGCTACTTGCGACAGTGACCTTCGACGGGATCCTGGAAACGCCTCTGTGGGCCCACGTGCTTGAGCGCACCTTGAGCGACGAGGTTCGCTATGTCGGTAGCGTGGCGCTGATCATGTTCTCGGTGGGATTTCTGATGGTGTTTCTGGGTTTCAGTTGGCTGATGGCGTACTGTGCACAGCGATTTGGTGACCCGCAGAGTTTGGGTGCAGCTCCCAGGCCCGATCTTTTTCATGTCGCCAGCTCGTTCGTCATGACTCTGGTACCGATTGCGATTGCCTACCATCTGGCGCACTATCTCTCGTACCTCGTTATCTCAGGGCAGTATCTGATTCCAAGGTTGTCGGACCCGCTGGGCCATGGCTGGAATCTACTGGGGACAAGGGATTACCAAGTGGACATCAGCCTGCTCGGTGCCCGGGCAGCCTGGTACCTGGCGGTGGCGTTTATCGTGGCCGGTCATGTGTTCGCCGTTTACATAGCTCACCTGGCAGCACTCCGGTTGTTTGGGAACCCACGCGCCGCCTTCTTCAGCCAGCTACCGATGATGGTGCTGATGGTGCTCTACACGATGGTCAGCCTGTGGATACTCGCCCAACCGATGGTTTCATGACCCGATCCTTGTCCGGGTTGATCACACGTCAGGTGTGATTGATTCCCAATGCCCCTGGACCTTCCTCGCCGTTTATACTACGGTCCAACCAATCGCAACTTTGAGTGACGACGACAATGAGTGAACAAAACGGCGGACTGACTGAAGGTCAGGGTGTAGGTAGAGTGGTTTTAATCATAGGCTTTGGTGTTTTTGTGATCGGCCTGATCGGTATATTTGTGATGTAGCAATGGGCAGTCGGTCCAGTTCCTGTTCAATGAGCCGATAATCGAGGGTCGCTCAGCCCGACGTCTTTGTTCTCTTACGCCTGAGGAACTGAACCAAAGGTGGAATGATCGAAAAGATCAGGGCATTCCACAGCCAGCGATCGTCTTCTGTAAACGTTCGGGCGATGGCTCCGCCAAAGACGATCACACAACTCAGCGTGAGCGCATTTTTCATCGGTTGACCGACTGAGGCCAGCCTGGGAAGCAGTTGGCCTATGGCTTTGTTGTAACCTTCGCCGAACTGGACGATGTCCTGGTGGATCACCAGCATGATCAGTATGCAAGCCGCCAGCAGAATGAGAATCAGATAGTCCATTACCCGCCTGTTGATCAGTGGTTTCGCGGTCGAAGCAGGTCCCGGAAAGAGATCCGTTCCCGCCAGATCAGTTGCAGCAGAATCGGCACGGCCGCGATGCTGATGCTGCCGTAAAGCCAGCGTAGATCGTCGCTGACAAGGTATCCGACAATGCCGCCGATGAATAACAGCCCGGCCCACTTGAATGCGCTGCGCATGATCAGCGTGGCAGATTCATGCAATGACCTCCTCGGTCATTCAACCGCCCACGATGGGTGCAGCAGAGGAGAAAAACGGATAGATACAACCCACCAGCGAGATGATCAACAGGATAACGATCGTAAACCGCATGGCTTGACTCCAAGGACCTAGAGCAGGTGATAGCAGGTGGCTGAGTACAGAACCCGCCGATGCGTCTCGTGCAGATTGTACTTATTTGACGTGGGGGTCATCTTCGGAGCCTTTCCAGGCCATTTTCCATCCGATCCAGAAAATTGCGATACATACAGCCAGTCCTAGCAATGCGAAAAAGAGATAACCGATTTTCATAAGGTATAGATTTTAGTTTATTTACAGGATCGGAGTGGTGTTGTCGCTTTATTACACGGATGCCCGACGATCTCGAATCGGCTAAATTGCGACACTGAAGAAACGAAACCGGCAGACATCACGCCGGAAATCTCAGAAGTGGCCATGCCCGCTATGAACAGACGACCCCTAATCGGCGTAACTGCCTGTCGCCGGCAGCTCGATCCCCATCCATTCAACATTGT
>CAZVVN010000019.1:0-47446 GCA_964630665.1 uncultured Acidiferrobacteraceae bacterium
GTATCGGTTTGACATTAGGTATATTTGTATCCTTTATGTGTTTAGCAGTAGATAACTTAATTCGAACGTGGGCAGATGAAAGAAAACGACTTTTGGGAATAGAGTAGTCAATTCTCAGAAGTCCATCATCAAAGCAGATGAGCCATAAGAAGAGAAAATATCTACACGCACACTACTTGATTGCAAACAATTGGACTGGATGTCATTAATCCTGATTCTTCGGGACACAAGAATTCAAAACCCTTCAACAAACTTTTATCTCCAGGTTGTTTAACTAATCTTCAGGACCGTGACACCGAAGGTTCTGCCTTTGACTATCGAGTTTTCGCCTTACACCGATTGTTGCAGGGGAATTGACGCTGGCGATTCCAGTCGAGATTCCGCGAGACTGGATTGAAGAAAGCATCCATTTTTCGCATTCCTGATAGTCCACGACTGCTGACACGGCGTTCTCAAATATATCATTTGGTACTCAGGGTATCGTACCAATGGCTGCGCTGCTAGGCACTGATTGACTGAACCATGAAGACGTTGCCAAAAAACGACTGGCCCGCCACAAAGACCTATAGAGGCCTTTCATTCAAATACAACGCTGTAAAATAGCTAAATCTCGGCCGTGGCTTTAATGGCCGGAGAAGAGATTTCTTTTGGTTTAATGTATCCTAGCGAGGCAATACGACCACCTTTTACAGCGGTTACACGACTAATCGGGAATTAGATTATGCCCACCAGCGTAGCGCCAACTAACAAGGAGCAACCGGTAATCCTCTGCGATTCGGTTTTCAAAATATTTGGCGACAACGCGAAGAAGATGCTTGCGGGCGTACAGGGCAATGTAGACGCCAAAGCTTTCCAAAATGCCGGCTGCATCGTTGGTGTGAATAATGCGTCTTTTGAGGTTTCCAAAGGGGAAATGCTGGTTGTTATGGGATTATCTGGCTCAGGAAAATCGACACTCCTTCGCTGTATATCCAAGTTAACCGATGCTACTGCCGGAAATATTTATATAGACGGACAGGACTTGTTGGCTATGAACAACAAGCAACTTATCGAACTCCGTCGAAACAAGATGGGTATGGTCTTTCAGAGTTTTGCCTTATTACCCCACAAAACGGTTCTCGAGAATATTGCTTTCCCCCTACAGGTAAAAGGAGGCAAGACTCAGGACAGTATTAAAAAAGCAATGGAAATGGTCGAACTTGTGGGTCTTGGCGGGCGAGAGAATTATTTTCCCAGAGAACTATCAGGCGGACAACAACAACGTGTCGGGATCGCACGCTCGCTTGCAATTGAACCTGATATTTGGTTCCTAGACGAGCCCTTCTCGGCTTTAGATCCACTGATCCGAAAAGAAATGCAGGATGAATTTTTGAGACTACAGGGGGTTCTGAATAAAACAATTCTGTTCGTTACGCATGATTTTGATGAGGCGCTTCGCCTTGCCGATCGCATCGCGATTATGAAAGACGGCGTCATTGAGCAGTTAGACACCCCGGCCAACATCGTACTTAATCCGGCAACTGACTATGTCCATAAATTTACCGAAGAAGTCCCAAGGGAAAAGGTTCTGAAAATAGAGTCCGTGATGGAGCCAATCAAATCCTCGGAAAATGTAGGAGATCTAAGGGTCTCGAAAGACGCCATTATTGAAACCGTAGCTGAGGCAGTGCTCAGCGAGTCGAAGGCGGTGTCTGTTGTAGACGCCAATAATAGAGTTGTCGGAATTCTGCACCCTTCTAAAGTGATTAGCGTACTCTTTGGGGGCAGAGCCGACCATCCGAGCCAGTGACGGATCCGCGATGACACCTCACCTGACGATCAACTAAAACAAACCTTCTATTTCACCCTGATCATTGACCGAGATGTTGTTTGCGGCGGGTACCCGTGGCAGGCCCGGCATGGTCATGATCTCGCCGCAGATTACCACCAGGAATTCGGCGCCGGCCGAAAGCCGGATCTCTCGAATAGGCACCATATGTCCGGAAGGCGCCCCGAGCAGATTTGGATCGGTCGAGAAACTGTATTGTGTCTTTGCCATACACACCGGAAAATCGCTATATTCCTTGTTGTATTCATCAAACTGCGCGCGAACTTTCTTGTCCGCAATGATGTCATCGGCACCATACAGCGTTCGTGCAACACATCGGGCTTTCTCCCATAACGACATTTTATCGTCGTATAACGTGCGGAATTGAGATCGTCCGCTGTCAGCTAGCTCTGCCACATGTGCGGCCAGAGTTTCCGTACCAGCCCCTCCATCTGACCAGTGGGTGCAGTCGAAGACTTCCACGCCGAAATCAGAACAAAACCTGTTTATCGCACCCAGTTCTGCATCAGTGTCGGCCGTAAATCGATTGTTGGCAACAGCAACAGGAACACCATATTGGGCAATGTTACGCAGATGACGGCCCAGGTTCTCCAGACCCGCTTCAACGGCCGCCACGTTTTCTGAGCTAAGATCGTTCCTAGCCACACCACCGTGCATTTTCAGTGCCCTCGCAGTCGCTACCAGCACTACGACATCCGGTGCCAAACCCGCCTTGCGGCATTTGATATCAAAGAACTTTTCGGCGCCAAGATCAGCACCAAAACCCGCTTCGGTTACCACGTAATCAGCCAACTTCAGCGCTGCCTTTGTTGCGACCACGGAGTTGCAGCCATGTGCAATGTTCGCGAACGGGCCACCGTGTATCAGTGCCGGGTTGTTTTCTAGCGTCTGCACCAGATTGGGCATGAAGGCATCTTTCAGCAGCGCCGTCATCGAGCCCGGTGCATTGACATCGCGGGCAAGAACTGGATTTTTCTGCCGAGTATAGCCAACGATGATATTACCGAGACGACGTTGTAAGTCACCAAGGTCTTCAGCGAGACAGAATATCGCCATGATCTCGGAGGCGACGGTAATATCGAAACCACTCTCGCGCGGGAACCCGTTCGCTACGCCACCCAGTGAAACCGTAATCTGTCGCAACGCCCGGTCATTCATATCAACGACCCGACGCCAGGAGACTCGTCGGGAATCAAGCTTGAGTTCGTTGCTCCAGTAAACATGGTTATCCACCAGTGCCGAAAGCAGATTGTGGGCCGCACCGATCGCGTGGAAATCACCTGTGAAATGAAGATTAATGTCTTCCATCGGCACAACCTGGGCATAACCCCCACCCGCAGCTCCGCCTTTCATACCAAAACAAGGCCCCAAGCTGGGCTCCCGCAGACAGATCGCTGTATTCCTACCGATTCGATTAAGGCCATCGCCGAGACCTACGCTGGTGGTGGTTTTGCCCTCCCCGGCTGGCGTCGGTGAGATCGCCGTAACCAGAATCAGTTTGCCATCGGATTTTGACTGCAGTGACTTGAGAAAGTCATAGTCCACTTTGGCCTTGGTGTGACCATACGGGAGCAGTGCATCGGCGGGGATACCGAGCTTTTCGCCAATTTCCTGGATAGGTCGTATTTTCGCTTCCCGGGCGATCTCGATGTCACTGAGCGGCTTTGGCATTGTTTTCTCCTTTGGGACGCGCCAACACCAGCATTCTTTCTTTGGTCCAGTCCCGATCGCTAGAATTCACCGGGTCCGATTGAGCTCGCAGCGATCGGGAGCCTATTCTTTACGGCTGAACGCTGCCAGCCTCCGGATGACCATCCACGACTGTTAGCGGCGCCGGCTTCAGGCACCAGGGCATGGCTAGCGCTGGCCGACCTCCCCTAGTTAAAGCAGGCACCTTAAAACTTGGCGTAGGCCTTTCGCAGATCCACGAGTGGATGCCTGGGTGACATCTGAAACTTAATCAGAAGCTCTCGAGCGATCATGTCCCGATCCTGTTGATTATCCGGAAGATCGATGTCTTCGGGTACCGTGACCCAACCGTTTATGTTTCGGTCGAATACCGCTGGACGACTCTCCTCGTACCCCATATGAACATCTTCGAGCCAGTTGAGGTCCTTCCAACCCATAGTTTCGATGTATGCCTCTAAAAAGGGTGTGATTCGGTCGTAATCGGGTACCAGGTTCACATCGTACCGGTAGCCAATATGCTGTCCAATAGTCTGTTCTCGTTCGGAGTCCAGGCCGTCACCTTTTACAAAATGGTCAATATCCTTTTCATATCCCATGTGCTTATCCTCAAAAACGAGTCAAATCCGGACGCCCGACGGTGTGCTGTGTTCCCGCGAGCGGGACTTGTGCCATCGCGGATGCTTCCATCGTCAATGCCGCCAGATCCTCAGGCTCCAACGAGTGGATGTCAGTTTTGCCACAGGCTCTTGCCATCATCTGGCATTCAATGGTCAGCGTGTGGAGGAAGTTGTAGACCCTCTCGGCGGCATCGTCAGGGTTGAGCCGTTTACGAAGCTCCGGATCCTGTGTGGCCACTCCAACTGGGCAGCGTCCCGTATGACAGTGGTAACAGTATCCCGCTTCTACACCTATTTCTTTCTCATAATCGGCTTCTGGAATATCTTTGTTGCAGTTGAGTGCCATCATGGCTGAATGACCAATCGCGACCGCATCGGCACCAAGCGCGAGCGCTTTTGCGACATCTCCGCCATTCCTAATTCCCCCGGCATAGACCAGAGAGATTTCACCAGACTTACCGACATCATCCAGCGCCCGCCTTGCCTGCCGAATAGCAGCGATACCGGGAACGCCGGTCTCCTCAGTCGCCAGATGGGGGCCGGCACCAGTAGACCCCTCCATGCCATCCATGTAGATTGAGTCGGGGCCTGTTTTTGCCGCCATCCGCACGTCATCGTAGACGCGTGCTGCACCGAGTTTAAGTTGTATTGGAATCTCCCAGTTGGTCGCCTCTCGAATCTCCTCGATCTTCAGCGCCAGGTCGTCGGGTCCCAGCCAGTCTGGGTGCCGGGCAGGCGAGCGCTGGTCAATCCCCGCGGGCAGGGAGCGCATTTCCGCAACCTGGTCGGTTACTTTCTGGCCCATCAGGTGACCTCCCAATCCGACCTTGCAGCCTTGCCCTATAAAGAATTCACAAGCGTCGGCCAGCATCAGGTGATTTGGATTGAACCCGTAGCGCGACTGTATGCATTGATACAGCCACTTCGAAGAGTACCGACGCTCATCTGGGATCATGCCACCTTCACCAGAGCAGGTGGCCGTGCCGGCCATGGTCGCACCACGTGCCAAAGCGGTCTTGGCTTCGTAGGACAATGCCCCAAAACTCATCCCGGTAATATAAATCGGGATGTCGAGTTCCAGCGGCCGCTTCGCCTTTGGGCCGATCACCGTTCGGGTCAGGCACTTCTCCCGGTAACCCTCGATAACGAATCGAGTCAGGGTACCAGGCAGAAATGTGAGCTCGTCCCAGCTGGGTATTGTCTTAAACAGGGAAAATCCCCGCATCCGGTAACGACCCAACTCCGATTTAACATGGATGTCATCCATGACCTCCGGTGGAAAAATAAAACTCTTGCCAAGAAGATCCTTGTTTCTTTGCGTTGTCATATTTAGTTCCCTTCGCCCTAAAGCACGAGTTTCTTCTCGGACGGTTCGAGGTTGTCGTAGTTCCAAAGCTGCTTACCCGAGACGATCTTGGTCATGTTCTCGACGCCGTTCGCCGCTTCCAGTCCGTATAAGGCGAGCTTGGCTTTAAGCCATTGGCAATCGAGCTCGGTCATATCGCTCTCAACAGCATCGACACCAAGATCCGCGATCTTGCCACCGACATAGATCGTACCGTCGTACATGGAGTCGCCCAGATTCTTGCCGGCGTCTCCCAATACCACCATCCGCCCTCGCTGCATCATAAACCCCGAAAAAGCTCCGGTGCGGCCACCAATAATGATCGTGCCGCCCTTTTGGTCGATCCCGGTTCTACTGCCAACGTCACCTTTACAAACCAGGTCACCGCCACGAATGGCGGCGCCGAAGGTCGAGCCACCATTCTTCTCAACCACTAGCGTTCCGGCCATCATGTTCTCGGCACAGGACCACCCAACCCGACCCGTGACAACGACGTTGGGGCCATCGAGCAGGCCACAGCCAAAATAACCCAGACTACCTTCGAACTTCAGGTTGAGGCGGGTCAGAATCCCAACACCCAGCGAATGTTTGGCCCCTGGGTTCAACACCGTGATACTGCCGTAGCCATCCTCCATCAGGCTCCTGATACGGCTGTTCACTTCCATCGCTGACAACTTCTCGGCGTCAATTTCTGTCTGCTTGCCGAAGTCCACTTGCGGTGACCAGGGATAGGTCAGGTTCTCCGAATCCTCAGGCGAAAAGAAGACCTGTTGGGTGCGACCGGTCAATTGCTCTGTACGCATGCCCATCTCGCTGGACCGGCTGGTGTCTAGCTCTGCCATACCTTTACCTCCCCCTCGTACGGATCGTAGGTATCGATTTCATGCGGGAATACACTGCGGATCGCAACTTCTTCAGATGCCAGTGCGACAAATTCATCGCTCTCATACAGCACCATGGGTTTGGCTGCCATGACATCTTTGGCCATGCCAAGCGCCCCTGAGGTAGCGACCACGTAGGTAAAGACCCCATCGAGTTCGTCGATTGATCGTTCCATCGCTGCCTGGAGATCTTCACCTTGGCTCATGCGATCCGCGATGTAGACCGCGATCAACTCGGAATCACAGTTGGACATGAATCGGTGACCACGTCTCTCCATTTCCCGGCGGAAACCCCAGTAGTTCGTCAACTGTCCGTTGTGGACGACCGCGATATCGTTAAATGGGTAGGCCCAGTATGGATGTGCTGATCGAATATCGACGTCGGATTCAGTGGCCATCCGAGTATGCCCGATGGCATGTGTGCCCGCGAAGCTTCCCAGACTGTATTGATCGGAAACGGTGTTGGCGTCACCCAGATCCTTGATCAGCTCCAGTCCCTGGCCGATTGAGAGGATCTCGACATCCTCCACATCTTCCACATAATCCGCCAGTCGCTTCATGTCCCCGTCAAAGGTAAACCGGTAACGACGGGCATATTCAGTGGCAACGTCCTTTTGCGTCACATTGACACCGATCTCATCAAGACGCCGGTCTACTTCAGCCTGTCGTTCCTTGACCTGCTCGTGAATCCGAAATCCAGTCTTCAGATCTTCCTGTTCAGCAAGCTTGAAGCGGATCACGTGTTCGTTGTCTGCCGGGGCGCCATATAGTGCGAAACCGGTCGAGTCTGGCCCCCGGTGCTTCAAAGACTGCAGCATCGATGTCAATTCGGCACCGATATCCGAGCTCTTACCTCTGTGAATCAATCCTGCTACTCCACACATGTGCCACAGTCCTCCACTAGTTCGATTAACCGCATGCCAGTCCCGCCGGGATGAAGATCAACTGTTCCCGTCCCCCGAAATACAAGCACCCGCTAGGGCAGGCAATCCAGGTAGGTTTCCATGTCCCACTCAGTCGTCGTGTGCATGAAACGCTCCCACTCATCGTTCTTGTACCAATGAAACACCTTGTACATCTCATCGGGCATAGCCGACTTGATAACCTCGTCCTCTGCGAGTCGATCAAGGGCTTCACCGAGGGACATCGGCAGTCTTTTTACCTGCTTGCCCTCTTCCATCGCCTGGTAAATATTGCGGTTTTCGGGCTCACCCGGATCGATGTCGTTATCGATACCATCCTCAAAGGTCTTCAGCAACGCTGCACCCATAAGGTAAGGATTGACCATCGAATCCACGGCCCGATACTCGAATCGGCCAGGTGCAGAGACTCTCAGTCCCGTGGTGCGGTTCTGGTAACCCCAGTCGGCAAACACAGGCGCCCAGAACCCCGTATCCCAGAGACGTCTATAAGAGTTGACTGTTGAACAGCCGATCGCCGTTAATGCGCCAAGGTGTTTGACTATCCCACCCACGCACTGCAGTCCCACTTTGCCCGGCATCTGAAGATCATCCGTATCAGGCATGAACGTGTTTTCTCCACCAGTACGATAGGTGAATACATCATCCATCCCCGGAAGTACATCGTTGTGCAGGCGGTTAATGTCTTCCCCACCACCTTGCCACAGCGAGATGTTCGTATGACACCCAGACGCCGAGACCCCCATGAAGGGTTTGGTCATAAAACACGCAATTAGGTTGTTTTCCCGAGCGACCTGTGCACAGATCTGGCGGTAGGTCGACAGCCGGTCTGCATTGCGGGTTACGTCATCGAACGTCCAGTTCAACTCGAGCTGCCCGGGGGCATCTTCGTGATCACCCTGAATCATGTCCAGGCCCATCGCGTGACAGTACTCGATCACCTGCATGAAAACCGGGCGCAGGGACTCGAATTGGTCAATGTGGTAACAGTACGGGTTAGAAAAGCCCCCGTCCGGCTTGCCGTCGGGTCCGCGCTTGAGCCACATCATCTCTGGCTCGGTACCGACCCGAAAATCCATGTTGTACTTGTCCTGGAACTGCTGGTGGAAACGCTTCAGGTTACCGCGGCAGTCAGCTGTCAGTGCCATACCTGGGTTTTCACGCTCCTCACGGTTGCGAAAACAAACACAGAATACTCGGGCGACGCGCTTGTCCCAGGGCAGTTGACAGAAGGTCTCTGGATCGGGAATACCAACGAGTTCCATCGCTTCCGGTCCGTAGCCGATGTAATCTCCGTGTCGATCGACGAACAGGTTCGCAGTAGAGCCGTAAACCAACTGAAAACCTCGCGCTGCGGTCCGCTCCCAATGATCGGCGGGTATCCCCTTACCGACGATCCGACCCGTCACGGAAATAAACTGGTAATAAATATAAGAAATGCCCAGTTCGTTGATTTTCTCGCGAACCTGTTTGACAGCGTCATCCCGGCCAGGTTGTGAGACATAGGCTTCCAGATCGGTCATCTCTCTCTCCTTTGGTTTCTTGTGTTGGTGGTCTGGGTCACGCTCATTTTCCGATCGATCGATACGGCACAGATCGTACCGCCTGGTCTGAATCAGACAGCATTCGGCGAGTAACCTGCTACGACCCCATCCGGGTGACAGAAACGATGGTTGCCGAGGAGGTATACCAATATTAGGCCTTTGGTTATCGCGTTAACCCCAACTATTCCCACATTAGCGCGATGTTCTAATACTGTCAAACAACAACGATATCGATGACGGTTGTGTTATGGAACCAATATAGGATAACATTTGACCACTTAATACCAATACTGAACCTTTGATCAGTCGTTCATGCCAACAGCTCGTCAATTTGCAAGTACCCACGAAACCGTGGTGTCCGAAAACATTCCCCAAGCCGTCAACGTTGGCGGGTCAGCAGGAATCGCAGCCCGCCTTCGACGCTCCATCCTGGAAGGAGTTTACGGCTTCAGCGAAAGACTGCCTGCCGAGCGTCACCTGGCCGACACTTTCGGTGTGTCACGCGGCACCGTCCGAGAAGCGCTGCGCCGGCTGGAAGAGCTCAGCATGGTCACCCGACAGATTGGCAGCGGCACCTTCGTTACCTACCGTGAATTCGCTGAGCAGACCGCCATCGCCGACGTCACCAGCCCCCTTGAATTGATCGACGTGCGATTCGGTATCGAGCCTCAAATGGTTCGTCTGGCTATTGCCAACGCGACAGCAATCGATCTGGAGCGCCTCCACAAGGCACTGATACGCGTGGAATCGACGCCCAACGACCCGGAAAAATTCACCCTCTCTGACAGTGAGTTCCACCTTTCACTGGCTGAATGTACCCGTAATCGTTTGATGGTCTGGCTCTATCAATTGATCAATGAGACTCGCACCCACACCCAGTGGGCGACCATGAAAGATACCATTCTCACGCCGGAGCGAATCGCAAAGTACAACGCACAGCACCGTCAACTCTACAACGCCATCGCCAGCCGGAACCTTGATACTGCCGTCAATACGATCCACCAGCACCTGGAGAAAGCTAGGGTCGACCTTATGGGTGCCAGCAGCGCCTAGCAGGCTCCTTTCACGAACAAAAGGGTGCTCAGGCCACTGACGACCTGGCTCGATCCCAATCGGGTAGAAAACCGAGTATCAAGATCTCACCGGGCATATCTGAATTAAACAGGCGATTGTGCCAGTAGGTCGCCTGGAATGCGGGCTCGTCTTCGGATAACTGTCTTACCGAGCACGGCAGAGTGTACGCCGCGCTGAACTGCTCGAATCTCAGCACACAGGCCTGCCGAGCCAGCAGTGCCCGCGCCCGCAATCCTCGCACCTGAAACAACGCAGTCATCTCATCAGAGAACTCCTGTGGCTGGTGATAGTGACTCGCGGACAAGAAGCGGAGACCATTGGCAAAACGTTCAGCCGGATCGTGACTCTTGAGCACAAGGTGGCGGAACTGGCTGGCGTCGGCAGACGCATCCAGATGCACAATCAGGACAGTGATCGAATTGGAGAATCGCCCTCCATCCTGAAGTGAGACCTGTGGCCTCATTCCGGGTGTCGGGCGCCCGTCTTCCTCTCGCACGGCGATCTGCCGCAGACGGCATTGCCAGCCAAGAAAGGCCCGCTTCAGTGATTCAGTCTGAAGATTCATCCCGGTTTCCGCTACGGTCCTCTTTGCCCACAGTCCACGCCAGTGATGAGCAGGCCCAAAAGAAGGCATCGCATATGATCATCGATTGGACACACAAGGTTAACTCGAGTTTCCCTCCCGGTTACACTATCGCGCCGGCAACATGCTATCACCTTGATTGTGTCCCAGCCCACGTTTTTTATCGATATCGACGGCGTACTTTATGACGGGCCGAACCTCATTGAAGGCGGGCCGGAAGCGCTGGCGTACCTCCGTGCGCACAATAGCGGGTTTCTGCTAGTAACCAACACCACGCGGATGTCTTCGACGGATATTGGGCAGAAACTTGGGGCAATGGGGTACACGGTATCAGCCGCTGAGATCTTCGCTGTGTCACAAGCCACTGCTGAGTACGTTTCGACACACTATGGCCGGGCACACTGTTTCCTGATTGGTGATACCAGTCTGGACCAGTTGCTTGTTGATCACGGGCATACTGTCACCCGCGAAGAAATGCCCGTGGATGCCGTGGTGATCGGTCAGGCCAAGTGGGCCAATTTTGGCGAGATCGATATTGCCCGACGACTGGTCAACAACGGAGCCGAACCCATTGCCATGCACAAAGATCCAACCTGGCCAGATGGGGGGATTATACGAATCGGACTGGGTCCGATTGTCGCTGCCCTGCAGTCATCCATCACTCGCCCGGTGACGCTTATTGGCAAACCTGAACCGAATTTCTTCGACACCGCTCTCGCTCGTACCGGTTACTCCAGGTCCTCTACCATCATGATTGGAGACAGCCTACAGACCGATATCGCGGGGGCAATCGCCTCCGGACTCAGGTCCTTGCTCGTTCGGACAGGTAACGGCTCTGAGGGTCCGCTGCCTGCTGGCTGTGAATGGGAACTCCCATCGATCGCGGATCTGCCCGATTGGTACAGTAGAACCTTCCTATCCTGAAACCGGACGTTGGACACGCAGCACAATCACCCGGCACCACCAGGCGGCACACTGATCAGTTGCCGGGGCCTGCGCAAGGTCTTCGGTGACATTGAGGCAGTCGCTGGGTTGGATCTTGATATTCCCTCTGGAGTCTGCTTCGGGCTTCTTGGTCCCAATGGCGCCGGCAAGACAACGACACTGAGAATGCTGCTTGGCCAGTCTCCACGTACCAGCGGCCAGTTGCAGCTTTTCGGAAAAGACGTCGACGGTAGTCGCCGCGAAATTCGCCTTCGTACTGGTATCGTGCCACAGGCGGACAACCTTGACCCAGACTTTACGGTCGCCGAGAACCTGCGTATTTACGGTTTGTACTTCCGAATCTCCTCTAGCGTACTGGAACAACGTATTCCCCGACTCCTCGAACTGGTCGAACTGAGCGACCGTGCCGATGACAGGATTGCCACACTCTCGGGCGGTATGAAACGCCGTCTGATACTGGCTCGTGCTTTGATCAATGACCCGGATCTGCTTGTATTCGACGAACCGACTACGGGACTCGACCCCCAGGCACGCCACATGATCTGGTCACTCGTTCACCGTATGAAACGAAATGGCAAAACAATCCTGCTGACGACCCATTACATGGAAGAAGCCGAACGGCTATGCGATCAACTGGTCATCATAGACCACGGTAAGTTACTTGCGAAAGGCAAACCGGCAGATCTGATTCAGAGCCATTGCGAAAAAGAGGTTCTCGAGATACAGGGTGACCTACCGAAAGGCTTTCTCGAAAACCTGCCCGTTGAGCAACAACGAATCGAACAGGCCGGAGACAGCTTCTATGTCTATGGCAACGATACCGATATGCTACTGACAGTTGCCGCGGCCCTGCCCGAATCAGCATGCCTGCATCGCCGCACCGGACTGGAGGATGTCTTCCTGATGTTGACGGGCCGGGAACTTCGCCAGTGATCGACTTCCGACCACCTGCGCTCAGGTTCGAAGCCTTGACTGTCTGGCGTCGCAATGCTCTGGTATGGCGACGGATGATGGGCGCTAGTGTGTTGATGCATTTCGGTGAGCCTTTTCTCTATCTGCTTGGGCTGGGTTATGGCCTGGGCCGATTTATAGGAGAGATGGCCGGTATTCCCTACTTTACATTTTTGGCATCCGGGTTCATCGCCTGGTCGGCCATGAACGTCGCCAGCATGGAGGCGATGTGGTCGGTCTATACACGTATGGTGCCTCAGCAGACCTACGAAGCGATCCTTTCCACGCCAGTTCGGGTCGATGACATCGTTATCGGCGAACTGCTGTGGTGTGCTACCAAAAGTCTCGTCAGCGGTACTGCGATACTCGCCGTAGCAGCAGTGCTCGGCGCAGTTGGCGACTGGACAGCCGTCATCGCCCTACCGTTGATTTTTCTGACCGGCTTCTGTTTTGCCGCCCCCGCTCTAATCATGACGGCACTGTCAAAGGGATATGAGTTTTTTACCTTTTATATGACCCTGGTGATGACTCCCATGTTCATCCTCTGTGGTGTGTTCTATCCCATAACCACCTTGCCGGTACCAATGCAGACCGCGGTACAGTTCCTACCACTCACTCATGCCGTAGCACTCATTCGGCCCATAGTGGTTGGCCAGCCAGTCAACGATGCCTGGCTGCACGTTGCCGTGCTGGTCCTATTTGGGTTGATCGGCATGTGGGTTGCAATTGGGCTTGTCAGGCGGCGACTGATTATCTGATTTGCTGCAGCGATCGGATACGGGCGACGCTACAATCAGACCTCAACGGATACCTTGATCGGTTCCATGACTGAACGCACCTATTTACCCATCGATCGGCTTATCGGCGCCGCAGATGAGGCCCTGACGACGCTATTCGGCTCACCTGGGGGAACCGGTCGACCCAGCCCGGCAAATGGCATCGCGGACGGTGAGATGACAGCCGCTGAACGTCAAACCGCGGCTCGATTGATGCGGGTCAACCACGTGGGCGAGATCTGTGCCCAGGCGCTCTATCAGAGCCAGGCCATCACTGCTCGCTCTGAGGATCTACGCCGAACTATGGCGCAAACGGCTCTGGAAGAGGCCGACCACCTGCGCTGGTGTGAACAACGAATCGATGCCCTGGGTGGCCGCAAGAGTCTGCTGAACCCTCTTTGGTACGGCGGGTCATTCGCGATTGGTGCTCTGGCGGGTCTCACTGGCGACCGCTGGAACCTGGGTTTCCTGGAGGAAACGGAGAGGCAGGTCGAAGGCCACTTGAACAGCCACCTTAGCAGACTGCCGGAAGCCGATCGTGCCAGCCGGGCCGTAGTCGACCAGATGAAGATCGACGAGACAAGTCATGCGCAGAAGGCTCGAAATGCCGGCGCAACCGAGTTGCCGTGCCTTGTCAAACAACTGATGCGAACTGCGAGCCGCATTATGACTGGTACGGCACACTGGTTCTGATCTTCGAATCTCCGCCTACGGGGCTCAGGTGGATCGTTACCCGCTTCACCCTGCAGGCCGTTTTGGTCTTGCTCTTCGCCTCGCTGGTCACGGTAAGCGCTGCTGAGATTTCCGTCACCGATGACGCCGGGAAGCAGATCACACTCGCCAAGCCGGCCCGGCGGATCATCAGCCTAGCACCGGCATTAACTGAGATTCTTTATCATGTAGGCGGTGGCCTGCACCTGGTTGGTACCGTGGATCACAGCGATTATCCAAAAGCTGCCCGCCAGGTTGAACGCATCGGTGCGCATGATCGGTTCGACTTTGAGTCGATACTGCGACTGCAACCGGATCTGGTCCTCGCATGGGAAAGTGGGAATCCGAGTAACCAGGTTCGACGCCTGGAACAGTTGGGCCTGAAGGTGTACCGCGCAGAACCCGGTACGCTGGACAGGCTTGCGAATACGATCTTGAGAGTTGGCGAACTAATTGGCCAGCTAGAAGTCGCAACACTTCTGACAGACCAGTTCCAGCGAGAAGCAAAAGCCATCCAACAACGTTACAGCCGGCGACGCCGTCTCAGCGTTTTCTACCAAGTCTGGCATGATCCTTTGATCACGCTCAACGGTGAACATCTAGTCAGCAGGATGCTCGAAGACTGCGGGGCGAGTAATATATTCTCTGACCTACCCGACATTGCCCCCGTTGTTACCCTTGAGTCGGTCCTGTCACGCAACCCCCAGGTCATCATTGCCGGAGGCACTGCCAAAGAAGCACCGGCCTGGCTCAACAACTGGCAGACATGGAGCCATATCGATGCTGTGCAGCATAATCGTCTCTATACCGTCAATGCTGATCTACTGCACCGATACTCGCCCAGGGTTCTGGACGGTATGCGCGAACTGTGTGATGCTATTGAACAGGCCCGGCGAGCCGGGTAGTCGAATCCACTCAATCTGCTCAATGGAATATCAGGCGCAGGAATAGCGTCCGACCGGGCTCCTGGTAGCCCTGAGCCGTAGTGTAAGTCTCGTCCAGTAGGTTGCTGATTTCACCCTTGACCCTCCAGCCAGTCTTCAACTGGTAGGACAGGTGGCCGTTCAAGAGGGCATAACTGTCGAGAAGGGTTGTATTTGCCTTGTCGTCGTAGCGCTTTCCCTGATACTGGCCACTGGCACCAAAACCCCACGGCCCGGTCTGCCGATTGGCAGTGAGTTTCCCAACCTCCCTGGCACGACGCGGCAACTGATTGCCCGTCTTTTTGTCTTGTGGATCGATCAACGACGCACTGGCAAGCATGTTCCAGTAACCCCAGTGTCCCGTCCATTCCGCTTCGAAACCGTCAATAGCGGCTTCATCGACGTTCTCCGGGGCGTAAGTTACCGGATCGAATCCAATCAGATCATCAATCGAGGTCTGGAATACGCGTAGCGACCAGCGCCCGTCGGAAGTCCCGCCAGTCAGACCCAGTTCTGCGGAACTCGAAGACTCGATCTCCAGATCTGCGTTACCGAATCCGGGGTAATACAGATCGTTGAAACTCGGTGCTTTGAAAGCTGTCCCGTAGCCAGCGTTCAAGCGCAACCCAGCAGCCAGATCAATAGCGAAATCGAGGCTGCCCGTGGTGTGAGAACCGAACTGCTCATTGTCGTCATAGCGCAGGCCTGCCACCACGTTCTGGCGGCCGTAAGCACCCTGCCACTGGGAGAAAAACCCCAGGTTGGTACGACTGCTGACATCGTAGGCCACCAGCGTGTCGATCGCATCATCGGCATAGTCCAGCCCAACCGTCAGAAGGTGCACATTGGCCATCGGCCAGTCCAGCTGCCAGTTGACCTGATCGTGCGTCGTGTCGAACCTCCCGTCCAGAACACGGTCGGAAAATGTCTCAGAGTCATCTTGGCTCTGGCCAATCTGTAATGTGCTGTTCCAGCCCTGTTCTCCACTGTAAAGCCAGCGCAAGTTCAGTATTTGTTGGAGATAATCGGAGTCATGCATCACATCCGGACCGGCATAGGGATTATCAAAACCCGTATTACCGGTCGCATACATCAGCGAAAAATCAAGCTCACCGGTATCATCAACATTATTCCGCCAACTGGCTGAAATGGCGCTGTTCTCATAACCATCCTTATCGACCTGGGTGCCCGAGGTGCTGTCGATACCGTCAGTATCCAGCAGGCTCACATTGAGACTGAACCGTGACTCCCCCAGCGGGCCAGATACGCCTGCCCCGGCCTCGATCGTGTTGTAGGTGCCGTAACCGGCGTTCGCGTAATATCGGGAAGTCTCTCCGCCACGGTGGGTAAATATCTGTATGACGCCGCCCACCGCCTCCGACCCGTAAAGACTCGAACGTGGCCCCCGAACGATCTCGATCCGCTCGATCTGCCCCAGGGGCAGGAACTGGAATGCTGTCGCACCGAGCGTCGCGGAATACAATTTGACCCCGTCAACCAGGGTCAACACGTGGCCGAAATTTGTACCCCGCATAAAAACACTGGTGTTCTTGCCGTAACCGCCATTGCGTGTGATCTGCAGGCTCGGTTGACTGGCCAGTAACTCACCAAGGTCCCGGGCCTCACTGCTTTCGATGTCCTCGCGAGTAATTACACTTACCGGCGCGAGGACCTGATCAGCGGTATGTGCGGTTCGTGTTGCCGTCACCACCACCGGATCAGCGGGCCAGGCGTTATTAACGGCCAGAATGAACACAAAAAAAGCTGGTATGGCAGGGAAAATCTGTCTTTTCACTGGTTGACTCCGGCACACCACCCGTGTGCAGTTAGGGTGAGGAGCAACCGGCCAGCTTCTGCAGACAATGGCCCGCCACCGCCCCACGCGGTTTTACTGGGCTCTCTGCAGGCCGGTCTCCGGACTCGTGAGTGGGCATCCCGGCCCCAAGAGCAGCGCCTTCCCATGGACCGTTCCACAGTGGCATCAGCTGCACTCGTTGACTCACCTACCGTTGCGGGGGCAGTGCCGGGATTGTCCTTGGGTGGACGCACCGGCTTCCCGATTCTCGCGGGTGATGGACAGCCGCGAGTTGCCTGCAGTGAGGCGTCAGAACATATACCTCGCTCTGGCACAAGTCAATATGATTCGATCAAGCGGGGTAAAACCATTCTCCATCCGAGGTGGCGACGCGCTGCATCCGGTGGCCGTAAAGACGGGACAGGCGTAACTCCGTGGCGAGTTCCCGGGCCCTGCCCCACTCCACCTGCCCCTCGCCCTGTAACAGTATCAGGTGATCACTGAAACGAAGGGCAAGGTTAACGTCGTGCATAACCAAAATTACTGCACCGTTAGTACTCCGCCAGCCCTCGATCAAATCCCCCAGAACAGCCACCTGATAGTGCAGATCCAGGTGATTACTTGGCTCATCAAGCAGAAGAATCCGTGGCTCCTGAACAATCAGTGTTGCAAGGTCAACACGACGTCTTTCTCCGCCCGACAACGTCGCCATACTGCGTTCGCTCATGCTGTCGAGTCCCACTTGCCGCAAGGCCTGACGGGCGATCACCACATCTTCATTGCTTTCACCCTGCAATGGGCTGACCCATGGGTGCCGGCCAGTGAGCACCGTCTCGAGCACAGTCGCTGGAAAAAGTGTTTCACTGTCCTGGAACAGGATTCCCAGTCGACGGGCCCGATCACGGCGTGGCAACCTGGAAAGCGGTTGCTCATCCAGATCGATTCGGCCGCTCAGGGCTGGCCTGAGTCCCGCCAGAGTCTTGAGCAGGGTCGATTTACCGACCCCGTTACGTCCCAGGACAGACCAGACTTGACCCCCATTGACTTGCAGGGTGAGGTCGTGACACACGCGCGTATCGCCAATCTCCACGCCGAGCCCTTTCAGGGAAAGACTGGTCATGACCGGCCTACCGAACGACCCGAACGCAGCAGATACAAGAAGACCGGCACACCAATGAAAGCGGTAATGACCCCCACGGGCAACTGACTGGGCGCCATGACGGTACGGGCCAACGTTTCGGCTACGACCAGTAATGTCCCGCCCAGCAGCACCGATGCCGGCAACACCAAGCGATGGTCGGAACCACCCCACAAGCGCACGATATGGGGCACCACGAGTCCGATGAACCCTATGGCCCCCGCAATCGTCACGGCAGAAGCAGTCAGCAGTCCAGCCAGAAAGAAAAGCCCGATTCTCAGAGCGCCAGTATTGACACCCAGTGACTCTGCGCGCATTTCACCCAGCGAGAGAAGGTTAAGGCTGCGCGCGAATCCACAGGCGGCAACCAGCGCCGCTACCAGCACTCCTATGCGAAGCCATCCAGGGAAGGACTCGTTGATATCTCCCATCAGCCAGAACAGCATGCCGCGGACATGAGCGTCCGGACTGATCGCCAGAATAAAACTGACGACTGCCCCCCACCCTGCAGCCAGAACCACCCCAGTCAACAACAACCGGGTGGTTGACCAATCTCCGCGACCACGGGACAGAGAAAACACCAGCGCCATCGACAGCAACGCACCGACTGCTGCTGCCAGTGAAATCCATCCTTGCTGCCATCCAAACAGTATCGCGAACAGCGCGGCAACGGCCGCGCCGCCGGAAACCCCCAGCACGTAAGGGTCTGCCAGAGGGTTCCTCAGCAGTACCTGCATCAGGGCACCGGCTAAGGCCAGCATTGCTCCTACCACGAAGGCATTAATGGCCCGGGGCAAGCGCAACTGCATGACCACCGTATAGTCGACTGATCCGGGTAATCCCTGTAGCCCTTCTACTACCCCCGACCAATCGATGGATACACTGCCTACCGACAACGCCAGCAGAAAAGCAATAACGACCGTAAGGAACAACAGCACAAGCTGTCTGAGGCGGGAACCCGACATTAGGAGGCTACGGGCAGAAAATTGAACCCAAGGTCAATTTGGCAACAAGTCACCATCTAGTATAGCCAGTATCCAGAGGTAATGGTCTGGCGCCTTTCTCCATCAGGCACCCTACTTGAATTATCCATCGCAATGGAGGATTATTCATCTAAGCGCTGGTCCCCAGAGGGTTAATAGGGAACAAGGCGTGCGGTTCGCCGTGCGACCCTTGGCTGTACCCGCAACTGTAGGCGGCTAGCGGAAGACCTCGACAGCCACTGGTATTGCAGCCGGGAAGGCCGGTCTTCTGCGACGACCCGCGAGCCAGGAGACCTGCCAGCGCAACGCGTCGCTCACCTTTGGCCGGGACAAGCCCAGGGTGCGGAAAAGCCGGAACGGCGACGCCATCATGCCGACACCGACTGGAGGGTCCGCATTGAAGAGCGTTTGGCCGTGCCCAAACCGTCGCCACCCTGGCAAAGACGGTTTTTCGCAGGTAACAGCGGGGCTGTGAGCATAATCCCCTTCGCTTACGCCGCCACCTTGTCGGGTGTTGTCCATATTGCCCTGCTGGCAAGCTTGAACACTACCGATGATCCCACGCTATTGGACTCCCGGGTGCCGTTTGGCACAAGCCTCGATGTCACGCTGGTCATGGAAACGCTCGACAAGGGGGAGACCCCGAATCCGTCCACTGCATCGAACGAATCGACTCCAATGGAGGCAACCGCAAAAGCGATAGATCCGACGCCACGAGAAGTCGAACTTCAGAGCGCGATAACCGAACTTGACATGGCGATGGAAAGCCATAAGCGACAGAATCTGGCGCTGGAACAGACTGTCGAACAACTTCGAAAACATAACCGCCAGCTGGAAAACGAGACTTTCTCGACCCGACAGGATCACGTCCGCCTCAATCGTGCGCTTGACGATGCTTGGCAGCACAACGAGAAGCTGACCAACGACAATGCCCGCCTTGTGTCTGAAGTTGAAGACACGGCACAAACACAGCCCATGCTGGCGGTTGTCAACGCCAGGCTAACTGAAACCAACACGGCGCTTAACCATCAACTGCATCTGGAGAAAGCCGCCGCAGGCTCTCTGGATGCGAAAATCAATGCCGAACGTCGTCAGAGTGCTGAGCTGGCTGAGACGGTCAGAACGCTGGAATCAGAGCGCCAACAACTGCAGCACGATCTGAGCGCAGCGTCCCAAAGAAACCTCGACCTTGAATCAACCATCTCCGAACGCGATGCCACCATAGAAGATCTGGCTCTGAAACAGCGGCCAACGATGACAACCGAGGCGCCGGTTCACCAGGATCTACCGAACGAGACCGTGCGTATCATTGATGAACAGACCACACCGGCACACAAACTGGTAAGCGTTTATACGGATGTGGAATCTCTGCAGGCATCAGCGACTTCCACGACTCGAGATACCCCTGCATCCGCCCTAGAGAAGCCTGACCCGCAATCCACTGCGACGGAGTCTTTTGTGGCAGCACGGGCCTCGAGTGCGTCGCCGGAGACCGGCAACGCCGAACGGGATAGTACCCCGCGACAGGTATCCGGGAACAAAAAGCCTATTTATCCGGTTTTCGCTAAGAGGTACGGTACAGAAGGCGAGGTCCAGCTCAAAGTGTCGATTTCGCCCTCCGGTCGGGTCGACACCGTGACCATCGAGAAGAGCAGCGGTTCCGATCTTCTCGATAAAGCAGCGGTCACAGCAGTAAGAACCTGGCGATATCACCCGGCGGTCCGCGACGGCCAGCCAGTAGCCACAACGGACATTGTCCCGGTCATTTTCCGGATCAACAGTTCCTGATCAGAACCTGTTCCGAGCCGGCCTGCTGATCACTGACCCCTTGGCGACAGGAATCTCAGGCTGGCGTCAGATCACCCCATCTCGGCGTAATCCCTCGATTCGCTCATCGTCATACCCCAGCAGACCCTCGAGCACTTCGACTGTGTGTTCTCCGAGCAGTGGCGGGGGTCGTTCGTAGACGGGCGGCGTATCCGTGAGTTTCAACGGGCTGCCCACGGCTTCGAAGCACTCCGACAGCGGATGGGCCATGGGTACCCGCATACCGCGATGATGCACCTGTGGCAGTTCCAGAACTTTGTCGATCGTGTTAATCGGTCCCCAGGGAATACCAGCCGCATCCAACTCTTCAGCCCAGTCGGCGGACCGGCGCTGCCGGATAATATTCTCGATCAGGGGCAGTAGAGCCTCCCGGTAACGTACCCGGCCGGCGTTAGTGGAAAATCTGTCATCGGCAATCAACGCGGGCTCTTCTGTCAACTCGCAGAAACGTTGGAACTGACTGTCATTACCTATAGCGATGATCATGTGGCCATCTGACGACGCGAAGACCTGGTACGGCACGACGTTGGGATGCGCGTTACCCGACCGGATCGGGACCTGCCCGGAGACCATGCAGTTCATGGCCTGATTGGCCAGGACTGCAACCTGACAATCGAGCAACGCCATGTCGATGTACTGCCCCTTCCCGCTCGACTCCCGACTGAGAAGCGCGGCCTGAATTGCGGACGCAGCATAAAGGCCGGTTACCAGGTCAGCCATCGCGACACCAACTTTCTGAGGGCCGGCACCTGGCACACCGTCACGCTCGCCGGTGATACTCATCAAGCCACCGGTACCCTGGATCATAAAATCATAACCGGCCCGGGATGCGTCCGGTCCTGTCTGCCCGAATCCTGTGATCGAGCAGTAGATCAGCTCCGGGTGTCCGTTCTTCAGCGAAGCGTAGTCGAGCTGGTATTTCCGCAGCCCACCCACCTTGAAGTTCTCTACAACCACATCCGAGCACAGTGCGAGTTCCCGGATCACGTCCTGTCCTTCGGCAGTCTTGATGTCAACAGCCACTGAACGTTTGCCGCGGTTGGCTGACAGGTAATACCCGGCTTCGCTAGTATCGTCTCCAGCTGAATCTCTGAGGTAAGGCGGCCCCCACCCCCGGGTATCGTCGCCAAGCCCCGGGCGTTCGATTTTGATGACATCGGCACCAAGGTCAGCGAGCAACTGGGTGCAGGATGGACCTGCCAGAACCCGGCTGAGATCCAGAATTCGGAACCTGGACAGCGCCCCCGGCACGCGTGGGTCAGCCAGAGAAGGCCTGGATTCCGGTCTGCGCCCGGCCAAGGACCAACGCATGAACGTCGTGTGTGCCTTCGTAGGTATTCACAGACTCAAGGTTCATCATGTGCCGGATCACATGGTATTCATCGGACACACCGTTGGCACCATGCATATCTCTGGCGGTCCGTGCGATTTCCAACGCCTTCCCGCAGTTATTTCGTTTGAGCAACGAGATCGCCTCGGGCACCAACCTACCCTGATCAATCAGGCGGCCCAGGCGCAGCGCGCCTTGAAGCCCAAGGGTAATCTCAGTCTGCATATCGGCCAGTTTTCTCTGTATCAACTGGTTGGCTGCGAGCGGCCGCCCGAACTGATCGCGATCGAGCACATAGCGACGGGCCGCGTGCCAGCAGAACTCCGCTGCACCCATGGCACCCCATGAAATTCCGTAACGGGCCCGGTTCAGACATCCAAATGGCCCCCGCAGTCCAGCTATGCCCGGCAGCAGGTTCTCCTCAGGTACGGGTACGTTGTCCATGGCAATCTCACCGGTTGCCGAAGCCCGCAGGGAGAACTTACCTTCGATCGTGGGAGTCGAAAGTCCCTCCATACCGCGCTCCAGGATAAAACCCCGGATCGCATTGTCATCGTCCTTGGCCCAGATAACGAAAACGTCAGCAATAGGCGCGTTGGTGATCCATAACTTAGTGCCGCTGACCCGATAGCCCCCATCAACAGCACGGGCGCGAGTCTTCATTCCACCGGGATCTGACCCATGATCAGGCTCCGTCAGGCCGAAACAGCCTACCCAGCGGCCTGATGCAAGAGCAGGAAGGTACTTTTCCCTTTGATCATCTGTCCCGTAAGCATCGATGGGGTACATCACAAGGCTTGACTGGACACTCATCATGGATCGATACGCCGAATCAACCCGCTCGACCTCCCTGGCAATGAGCCCGTAACACACGTAACTCAAGCCGGGGCAATCGTACCCCTTTATAGTAGAGCCGAGCATCCCCATCTCGCCCATCTCAGTAAAGATATCTCGATCCACCGTCTCAAGCCGATTCGCCTTGAGAATACGGGGTTGTAACTGTTCCTGGCAGTAGCGGGCAACGCTTTCGCGTATCATCTGCTCCTCGCTATCCAGCTCATCGCCAATACAAAGTGGATCAGACCAGTCAAACTGGTCAGCAACAGAACTAGTCATCTCTTTTTGTTGTGCTTCACGCATGTGTACCCGAAAATCCTCTCCCCGATGTTAAATTGAAAGTCGAAAATCCCGTATCGACAACTGCATTAGTATAATGCGTTACTCAAGGTGCCAGTAGATAATCGTCACTGACAATTCCGACCCGCAGTAACCTCAACAACCCAGCAGATGCTCATCGAACAATTCTGGCCGCTGATGCAGGTGATCCTCGTTGATCTGGTGCTTGCCGGAGACAACGCAATCGTCATTGCACTGGTAGCCGCCAGCGTACCACTTTCTATTCGGCGACGTGTCATCTGGATCGGTATCGCAGGTGCAGCCTTGATGCGAATCGGGTTTGCGCTTGTGACCGTTCAATTACTCCAGATAATTGGCCTGCTGCTTGCCGGAGGACTGTTGCTGCTGTGGGTGTGCTGGAAACTCTGGCGTGAACTTGCTCAACATAAACAAGCAAAGGATCAAGGGAACGGGAACTCGGAGTCATCTGGCAAATCAAAATCTACCGCCAGTGCTATCTGGCAGATCATCCTGGCGGATGTATCGATGTCACTGGACAACGTGCTGGCTGTAGCAGGAGTTGCTCGAGGCGACTCACTCATCCTGATCATCGGCCTGGCTCTGTCTGTCGCCCTGATGGCTTTTGCGGCAACCCTCGTGGCCCGCCTGCTGGAAAAGCACCGGTGGATTGCTTATGCCGGGCTTGCGATAATACTCTACGTCGCGTTATCGATGATATGGAGTGGAGCACTTGAGGTCCTGCAAATTGTTACAAGGTAGATCAGTGGCCTGGAGCAATCTAGCTGGCCCACTGTTCAGAAAACTCATACGGACCAGGAAGCTTGCGGGAGCCTTGCTCGTAGCACTGCTAGCCGCATCCATACCGGCCAGAAGTGATGACATGACTGCCGCAGTCAAGGCCTACGACAACAAGGACTACCAGAGCGCACTCAGTATCTGGCGGGGCTATGCCCAAGAGGGTCACGCGGAGGCACAGTATGCCCTGGGTGTTGCGTACTACAAGGGTGAAGGTGTCAAACAGAGCCTCGACCAGGCTATTGCCTGGTTTCGCAAAGCGGCTGACAACGGCCATCAGATTGCGATGTTCAATCTGGGTGCGGCGTACTGGGAGGGACGAGGCGTCCGGCAAAATTATGCCCAGGCGGCTGAATGGTGGCGACGATCAGCCGACAAAGGTGAGGCAGTTGCACAATACAACCTCGCTTTGTGCTATCTCTCCGGAAAAGGCGTCGAATCTGATTTGCATAAGGCCAGCCGCTGGATTGCACTCGCAGTCGCGCAGAACCATCCTGACGCTGAACAGGTCCGCTTGATCATAGAAAAGGAGATGGGTCAGAGCGAGGCCACTCAGAGTTCCCGTGAGGATTCCACTGACACCAGCAAGACACAACCCCAAGCTTCGCAAGCCGCCAACGCCAGCACGACAGACTATGTTGATGCGAACTACACATCAGCTTCAGCCGGTGCTGGGGGTGCGGCAGCTCGACTTGGTGGCCAGGCCTCGTCGGCTGTCAGCAGGCTGACCCGCGGCACGCCGGTCAGGATCGTGAAAACATCCGGCAAGTGGTCCGAGGTGCAGGTGCCCGGCGGGGTCAACGTGTGGGTCTATGGCCGTTATGTTTCGGAACTAGGTGCCAGCGCCCGCATTACCGGCGACGGTGTTCGCGCTCGATCTCGTCCTTCGGCGACAGCCAACTCGATTGTCGTTGGCCGATATGCCAAAGGTGAAAGTGTCAGGGTAGCGGCCGTTTCCGGTGACTGGAAAAAAGTATCGGCGCCCAGAACAACCAGGATCTGGATATTGTCTCGGGAACTGGACATCCACCCTGGTGTCACCCAGGAGTGGCTCAGCCGCTGGCAGGCCGCTTCGCGGCACGAATCCACATCAGAATCCCAAACTTCGGCCAGCGCTGCATCCGACACATCACCCAGCCGGTCATCTGAGAAGGAATCCCCTGCTTTGTTTCGTGCGGCTGTGGTCGCCGAACCGAACGCGCAGATTCTCGGCCGGCCTGACCCTGGCGGGGCAGTCATCGCGCTGATGGACATGAACAGACCGATCAAGATCATCGGCAGCAAGGGTCAATGGAACATGGTTCAGGTACCAGGCGGGCTGAATGTCTGGGTGTGGGGCAAATTTGTTGATGAGCGAGGTGATGGAGCCTCGATCAATCGCGATCGAGTCCGAATCCGATCACTGCCATCCACCTCGAAGGAATCCGACGTACTGGGTATCCTTGACAGCGGTGCAACCGTATTCGTAGTCAGTCGAAAGGGTGATTGGACACGCCTGCGTGTCATGAATTCGGTTTCCGGATGGATGCGCAGCGACCACTTACGCACTCTGAATACCGTTACTGACGAGTGGCAGGCCCGCTGGACAGCGGCCCGGGCGCTTGCGACCCGCTAGCCGCCACCCTGACTCTTGCCTTTCAATCCCGATTTCTGAATTGCCCCAGCGTCAAAAAGACCTGATACCGTCTCGAGACCAGGCCGGGTGAGCTGGCTCTTGGGACTGGTGTGGAGTGCGTTGCTGTGGGCAACACTCGTTCACACAACTGTTGCTGTGGACATGATCGACACCAGCATCGTCGAGAAGAGCCTGCAAAGCGGGAATACCAGCACAGCTATTCAACAGGTCGAAGCCCTTCTCGAGGTCCGGCCCGACAGCCCCGAGCTGCTGTTTGTGAAGGCTCGAGTCCTCGTTGCAAGTGGCGCTGAGGATGCTGCGATCGGCCTTTATAAGCAGCTGATCGCAGATCATCCCGGCATGCCGGAACCCTACAACAATCTCAGTGTGCTCTATGCTGACCGAGGAGACACTGCCCGCGCTGCGGAACTGCTTCAACGAGCCCTCGAGATCCATCCAGTGTATTCCACGATCTACCGGAATCTCAGTCAGGTCTACGCGGACCGTGCTGTTGCTGCATACCGCAAGGCCCTGGGAAACGACAGCTCGGAGCCTGTCGCACCGCAGACGCCACTGGAGTTGTCACCCATCAGATCGCTGACCCGCCCGGCGGCCGGTAACCCGTAACCGCATCAACTCTGCGGGCCATCCCGATCATTTCAATGACCTGTCATTCCGAGTTAAGACCCTCTGGAGCTGCCATTCTCCTGCTGGTCGGGTTGGCGTTGCCGGCAACGCTGACTGCTGACACAAAGCTTTACGAAAACCAGCTCTTAGACGCCGTCGACAGTCTGCTCATGGGTGATCACCGGCAAGCCCGGGTACAGATCCAGCAACTCCTCCTCACAACCCCGGACTCGCGCCTGGGGCACCTCGTTCATGCCGACCTGCTTGCAGCCCAGGCTGGTCTTGAAAAACCGATTGATGCCTTGGCAGGCAGCAATGACCAGGCGTTGCTGGAAAGTCTTCGCCAACAACTGCAGGCTCGCTGGCGGTTTGCCACACACCTCAGGTCTGAGCGCAGAGGCCGTATACCCGCCCGCCTTGCTCTTCATAGCCAATCAGAGCCCGACCTCATCTACGTCGACTTGCCGGCTTCACGCCTTTATCTGTTCTCCTATCGAGATGGCAGCCTCGAGGCCACGGCAAATTATTACGTATCGATCGGTCGTAACGGAATCGGGAAACAACGCAAAGGCGATCGCAAGACGCCAGTCGGTATTTACCACATCACGTCCTATATCCCGGGCCGGAATCTGCATCAACGCTACGGATCCGGAGCCCTGCCGATCAGCTACCCGAATCCGCTGGATCGACTGAAGCAGCGCAGTGGCCATGGCATCTGGCTGCATGGTACCGAACCGGGTTGGGTAAATCGCTCCCCCCGTGCTACTGATGGCTGCGTCAGCCTGTCAAACTCAGATTTTGAACAATTGTACCAGGCGCTTGGCAAATCATTTGCTACACCGGTCATCATCGACGATCAACCAGAGTGGGTCACAGCAACTGCCGAGAACGAGCGAAACCCGGAACTTCCTGGAGTCCTCAACAGGTGGTATGACACCTGGCAGCGAAGAACCACAGCCTCCCTTCATGAGTTCTACACCGATCCGGAACAGAGCGTTCTATTTGACGCTACTGCTATCGATCGAAACACCCGACTCGTCGACACTGCGCTTTATTCTTATCCGGGCGAGATCGGTCACATGTTGGCTGTTCTCCGATTCAGCCAAGGCAATGATCAGACACGTACAGTGCATCAGTACTGGAAACAGCAATCCGGCAAAGACTGGAAGATCATCAGCGAGACCCAGCTTGATCCGGAGTAGGAGCTTGGAAGCCGCTCAATAACCCCGTTCAAAGTCGACGACATACCGCAGTGGGTGACCGGCACGGTGTCGTTCGATGTTCTCAGCAACGAACTCCACTGCCGTTGGCGGATTAGTCAGACTCGCGATGTGCGGAGTAAGAACCACCATTGGGTGATGCCAAAACCGGTGTTCAGCCGGCAGCGGTTCGTCGTCGAACACATCTAATGCAGCGCCCGCAATCTGACCACTATCCAGAGCCTCGATCAAGTCGGGCTGGTTCACCAGCTCTCCTCGGCCGGCATTGATCAGGAACGCGCCTCGAGGCAACTGCCACAGGACATCACGATCGATGAGTTTCCGTGTATCCCGACTCAGTGGCAGCAGGATGACCAGGATCCGGGTCTGTGCCAGGAACTGACCCAGTTCCTCGGTGCCGACGAAGCTTTGCAGGCCGGGAATCGTTTTGCCCGTCCTGCTCCAGCCAAGCAATCGATAGTTCATGCTGGCCAGAACTCTTGCCGAGGCGGCACCCATCACCCCCAACCCCATAATACCAACGGTGGTGTCATGGGCAGGAATCTGGTCGAGAACCTGCCAGATGCGTTGCTCCTGAAAACGTTGATACTGATCCATTCGCCGGTGGTACCTGAGGACGTTAAAGACCACGTACTCGACCATCCCGGCAGTCAACTCCGGTTCGACCATTCGGATTACCGGAATTCCAGCTGGTAACGTCGGACAGGCAAGCAGGTGGTCAAACCCGGCACCAACTGAAAAAATGACTTCGAGACTCTCGAGACCTTCGAACAGCGTGGCAGGTGGCTTCCACAATAAAGCATACCGGATCTCATTCGGGTCTTCGATATCCGGCCATATTCTGATGCGCATCTCCGGCAAAGCGTCTGCGAGCGCCGCGGTCCATGCCGCAACCCGATGCTCGTCGATCTTGAGTAGCAGCGCACCGGGACCAGTCATGTCACCCGATCCATTCTTATCTGTTGGCTTGGTTCGATTTCATCGATGCAATTCCGGTCACTCATGCAGACTCCAATTCAGCCACCTTCCCCAGCCGGATCCGGCTCGGCACAACACCTTCCCTGCTCGTATCTACCACCACAGCCCGGACACTTTATCCCGTAGAATGTAACTGAATCAACTGTGCTCAAGGCGCTCACCATGTCTTCGACCGCGGAACTTGCTCAGCGACTGGTTCAGAAACCATCGGTCACGCCCAACGATGCCGGATGTCAGGACATCCTGTCGCGGGCGCTCGAACCCTCAGGCTTTACCAGCGAGTTTCTTCCCTTTGGCGAGGTCCGAAATCTCTGGGTGCGTCGCGGATCGAGCCCCCCTCTGATGGTCTTTGCCGGCCATACCGATGTCGTGCCTACCGGTCCGGTCGATGAGTGGATACATTCCCCATTTGAAGGCAAAGTGGTCGACGGCATACTGCACGGACGGGGAGCAGCGGACATGAAAGGGAGCCTTGCCGCAATGGTCACGGCCTGCTGCCAGTTCGTCAAGAATCATCCGGACCACGACGGGTCGATCGCCCTGCTGCTCACCAGCGACGAAGAAGGTCCGGCCGTAGATGGTACCGTACGGGTCGTTCAGACCCTGAAGGAACGAGGCGAGAAGATCGACTGGTGCCTGGTCGGCGAACCGACCAGTTCCAATAACGTTGGCGACGTAATCAAGAACGGCCGACGGGGTTCCCTGAGTGGCACCCTGACAGTGACTGGCATTCAGGGTCACGTCGCGTACCCCCATCAGGCAGACAATCCGATTCACCGTATAGCAGCAATTGTCGATCAATTAGCAAAGCATGTCTGGGACCAGGGCAATGCTCACTTCCCCCCGACGACGTTCCAGGTTTCAAACCTCAACAGCGGTACTGGGGCCACCAACGTTGTTCCCGGTCAAGCTCGTCTGGATTTCAACTTCCGCTATGCCCCGGAATCAACCGTCGAGTCGCTAAAAGAGTTTGTCAAAGCAACCTGTCGCAAGCATGCAGAGGTTTTCGATATTGACTGGTCAAGGCCAAACCTGCCCTTTCTGACCGACCCCGGCGACCTGCTTGACGCAGTGATGAATGCCATCGAAGACGTCACCAGACAGCGCGCCCGACTCTCGACAGATGGCGGCACATCGGATGGCCGTTTCCTTGCACCGACCGGGGCACAGGTGGTTGAGTTGGGTCCGGTAAACCGAACGATCCATCAAGTCAATGAACAGGTCCTTGTATCAGACCTCGAGACACTGGCATCGATCTATCAAAAAGTGCTGGAAAATCTGCTGCTTCCAGAGTAACCGGCGTGGCCGGTACAAAGCCGTGCAAATCTTACAAGATTGTAACCTGATGGACAGTTCCTGGTAACACAGCAGGCGCTACCTTGTCTGGTGTTTCAGATTCATCCACCAGACACGGAGCACGACCCATGAAAAACAAATCCAGGCGCATCGTCATGGTTGCGCTGCTGTTCCTCAGCCCAATTCTCGTTGCCGGTACCAGCATCGCCAGCAGCGGTGTTTCCCTCAACTCAACAGCTACCGATAGTCACCATGTGCTCCGGCCCGACAGCTTTGCCGACTTAGTCGATGCTGTCGGGCCTGCTGTGGTTAGTATCACGACTCGAAATTCCAACGCATCGAAAAATCCTCCCGATGGTCTTCGACCGTCAATGCCAGGAGATAGACGACCTGTACCAGGTTTTCAAGGGAATCCGGAGTTCGAGCAGTTTCTTCGCCGCTTCTTCGGCCCTGGCCACACCCCTCCCACTCCTGGGCCCCGCCAAGGCCACGCACAGGGGTCCGGGTTCATCATCGATTCCAGCGGTCTGGTAGTTACCAATCATCATGTGGTGGCTAGGGCCGAGACGATTGAAGTCGTATTGACAGATGGACGGACTCTGCCGGCCATGATCCAGGGTCATGACCCAAAAACCGATATTGCTTTGCTGCAGATCGACTCTGACGAGAAATTTCCATTCGTCAGGTTTGGGGATTCGACCAAAGCCCGGGTGGGTGACTGGGTAATTGCCATCGGCAACCCTTTTGGCCTTGGTGGCACCGCTACAACCGGAATTATTTCCGCCCGGGGCCGAGACATCAACGCTGGCCCGTACGATGACTATATCCAGATCGATGCGCCGATCAACCGCGGCAACTCGGGTGGCCCACTGTTCGACACGTCGGGCCTGGTGATCGGTGTCAACACGGCAATCTATTCTCCGAGTGGCGGTAACGTCGGCATTGGTTTTGCCGTTCCTGCCGAACAGGCTGAGAGAATCGTCGCCCAGCTCCGGGATAGAGGTGCGGTCCTGCGGGCCTGGCTCGGGGTGCACATTCAGAGGGTCACGCTAGACCTCGCAGAGAGTTTCGGACTCGACAAATCCCGCGGTGCACTGGTATCCAAGGTTGAACCCGATAGCCCGGCAGAGAACGCCGGTATTGTTGCGGGCGATATCATCCTGGGATTCGACGGTAATACCGTAGATCGCATGAAACGCCTGCCTCGACTGGTTGCAAGCGCGACAATTGGCGACAAGGTTGGGGTCAGCTTATGGCGTGATGGGCGCGAGATTACTCTGTATCCGGTCATGCAGCCGACTGGGAACACCTCCCGGATCGCAGCGTACTCGACTCAACGCGACCAGGGGCCGGCCAATCTCGGATTGCTATTGTCAGCCCTAGATCATGACACCCGGCAACGGTATGGCATCGGTGCAGACGCTGCCGGAATCCTGGTTGAACAGGTGAAGCCCGGCAGCCCAGCAGCAGATAAGGGTCTGAAGAGGGGTGATCTGATCGTTCAGGTAGAGCGACGAGCCGTCGATACACCTGCCAGGATGACGGAACTAGTCCACACCGCCCAGCAGAACAATCAAAAAGTAGTCCTGCTCCTGATCCAGCGTGAAGGCCAACAGCATTTCGTGACTTTGCGACTGGCCTGAGCCACTCCCCCTGCTGATCATGCGGTCAGGACTGATGTCCTGGCCGCTCTTTTTTCTCGGCTAGAATCTATCCCAATCCCCGGCAGACTCGACGTTATCTGAATGATGCGAATTCTCCTGGTAGAAGATGACCGTGATACTGCCCGGCACATCGGAAACGGTCTTATGGAAGCTGGCCACATTGTGGACCACGCCGACAACGGTGATGTTGGGCTAGCACTCGCTCAGACGGAGCCATATGACGTGCTCATAATTGATCGAATGTTGCCAGGCTGCGACGGTACTGCGATCGTAGAGCGCCTCCGCCAGTCCGAGAACTTCACACCGATACTCATACTGAGCGCCCTTGGAGACGTTGCTGACAGAGTTTCTGGACTCAGGGCCGGTGGTGATGACTACCTGCCAAAACCCTTTGCCTTTGAAGAACTCCTGGCCCGGCTCGATGCCCTGGTAAGGCGTGGCGATCGCTCACACACGGAAACCCAGCTGCAAGTCGCTGATCTGGAAATGGATGTGCTGGCCCGGCAGGTCAAGCGAGCGGGTAAAGTCATCGCGCTGCAACCCCGCGAGTTCCGGCTACTCGAGTACCTGATCCGTCACAGCGGCCAGGTAGTCACGCGAACCATGCTGCTTGAGAACGTCTGGGACTATCACTTCGACCCCCAGACCAATGTGATCGACGTCCATATCAGCCGACTTCGGTCAAAGATCGATCGTGGTTTTTCCCATACGCTGTTGAACACTGTTCGCGGTTCGGGCTACATACTTCGTGAACCGGAATAGTTTTCTCCGCAGTTCAACATTCCGCCTAGCGTTGCTTTACGTAGCGCTTTTCTCAGCTTCTGTTTTACTGCTCTTTGCATTCATTTACTGGTCTACCGCCCGCTACACAGCTGAACAAACGGATGGCGCCATCATCGCCGAGATTCGGAGCCTGGCTGAGCGTTACGAGACGCGCGGTCTACCCGGGCTTCGGAGATTGATTTCGGACCGGGTCGAACGTCAAAGACCGACTGGAAAATCCATCTATCTTCTCTCCGACACCCGGCAGAGACCCATTGTAGGCAACATCGACCGATGGCCACAGGTAGACGAAGTGGATGGTTGGCTGAACTTCGAGCTTGAAACAGGCGGCACCCGTAAGGGTGTCCATCCAGCCCGTGCCCGACAGTTTCAACTCATTGGCGGATACCGGCTTTTGGTCGGACAGGATGTCAACGACCTCAAAAGAGTGCGCCTGCGAATCATCAACTCGCTCGGCTGGGGCCTACTGTTGACCCTGGCTCTTGGGTTGCTCGGGGGCATGGTGATGAGCCGTCGAATGTTACACAGGCTGGAATCGATCAATGACACCAGCCAGAAGATAATGGACGGTGATCTTGGCCGGCGAGTTCCCAGTCGCGGCAGCGGAGATGAATTTGACCAGTTGGCTGACAACCTGAACCGGATGCTGGATCAGACCGAGTCACTCATGGAGGGAATTCGGCGTGTTTCAGACAACATTGCTCATGACCTCAAGACCCCGCTCTCGCGTCTTCGCCAGAGGCTCGAGGCTCTGGCGAGGCATTATTCAGATGATTCAATCCCGAAAGCCGATCTTGAGGCTGCTCTGCAAGAAACCGACCATCTGCTGGACACATTCAATGCGTTACTGAAGATAGCCCGAATCGAATCCGGTCCACTACGGTCGGACATGCAAACGGTGAATCTGAGCACCCTCGCAGCGGATGTCGTCGAACTGTACGAACCTTTGGCGGAAGACAAGCGGCAGCGTCTGACCTTCCAATCCCGAAGCGATCCTACAGTCAGTGGCGACCGCGATATGCTGTTTCAGGCATTTGCGAACCTGATAGACAATGCCATCAAGTACACACCGGTCGGCGGGATCATTTCTGTCCTCTGTACCAGTCACAACATCAGTGCAGAGTTTGTAGTCACCGACAGCGGTCCTGGGATCCCATCTGAAAAACGCGAAAAGGTCTTCCAGCGGTTCTACCGCCTGGATGAAAGCCGCTCGACAACGGGCAACGGCCTGGGTCTCAGTCTGGTTCAGGCTGTTGCCAGCCTGCACGGCGCTACCGTCAGCCTGACAGATGCAGAACCTGGTCTGACGGTTCGTTTTATCCTGCCACAGCCGAAGGATGGCGCCTTACCCAAGCCTGATCAGTCCGACCCCAAGGCCTTTCCATAGGCTTTCTTGAGAGTCGCATCGGACTGTCCAAACAACACCTGTCGCGAATCATCGGAGTCGATGGTGCCTGTCTCTATCTGTTCAGCCTGCTGGTGAGCGATTCTTACCGCCGAACGCAGAAAGATCCCTTCATACCAACGTTTGACCTGGGGAAACCTGTCGATGTCGGTCTTGTGCCATTCATATCGACTGACCCATGGGTGCACCGCCATGTCGGCGATAGAATATTCTTCTGCGATGAATTCACGGCCTTGCAGGCGCCGGTCCAGTACCGCATAGAGCCGCAATGTCTCATTGGTGTAACGTCTGACGGCATAGGGCACTTCTTCTGGTGCGTAGCGATTGAAATGATGGTTCTGACCCAGCATGGGCCCGAGTCCTCCCATCTGCCACATCAGCCACTCAATGGCCTGCACTCGCAGACGGTTGTCCTTCGGTAGAAATCGACCAGTTTTCTCGGCCAGGTACATCAGTATCGCACCGGACTCAAAAACCGTCACCGGCTCACCGCCACCACTCGGTGTATGGTCAACGATTGCAGGAATTCGATTATTAGGAGCAATCTCGAGAAACTCAGGACCGAACTGATCACCCTTTTCAATATTGATCGGAATCACTCTATACTCAAGACCGGCTTCCTCCAGGAAAACAGAAACTTTCAGACCATTGGGAGTCGGCCAGAAATATAGTTCAATCATGTGTCATCCTCAGATGCCAAGATTCGGGTTGTGAAGCCAGCCTGGGCGCCGTACTCTGGCACACAATCGAGTCACCTGTCATGCTTTACCCCTTGAAACCTGTCGACTCCAGCGTTGCCGGAACATCCATCACAGTTTCACAACATCGTCACCCCTGATGGCTGTGGATGAGGCCGGTTCACTCGGCTATACTGCGCCGTTTGAAATACCGAGCGCTAGGGGGCGTATGCTGACGAGTGCCCAAAGAAGAACACATTGAAATGGAAGGCACGGTGCTGGAAACCCTGCCCAACACGCAGTTTCGAGTTGAACTTGATAATGGACACGTTGTCCACGCTCATATCTCCGGAAAGATGCGTAAACACTACATCAGAATTCTGCGCGGGGACCGGGTCACCGTCCAACTCACACCCTATGATCTTTCCAAGGGGCGTATCACCTCCCGCGCACGCTGACCCTGACTAGCACATGTCAAAGACACCCCACAACCGGGTAGCCAACGGCATTCCTCTGTAACTGCACCGGGCTTGAGCATGATCAATCTACCGTGGTGGGGCTCTGTTCTGATCGTATTATCGGTAACACATCTGACCATCGTTTCTGTGACGGTCTACCTGCATCGCTACCAGGCCCACCGCGCACTCACACTACATCCTGCCGTCGGCTACTTCTTTCGCACCTGGCTTTGGCTGACGACCGGCATCGTCACCCGAGAATGGGTGGCCGTGCATCGAAAACATCACGCCAAAGTTGAAACCAGTGAAGACCCGCACAGTCCACAGGTTCTGGGGATTCACCAGGTGCTCTGGCTCGGCCTGTTGCTCTACCGGAAGGAAGCGGCAAACAAGCAGACACTTTCAAAGTACGGCTCCGGCACGCCCGCTGACTGGGTCGAAGAGAATCTGTATTCGCGTTTTCCAAATCTTGGCATAGCCGGTTTGCTCGCCGCACAGATCGTCCTGTTTGGACCTCTCTCCGGCACCTTGATGTGGCTGGTGCAGATGATCTGGATTCCCTTCTGGGCCGCCGGCGTCATCAACGGCATCGGACACTTCTGGGGCTATCGAAATTATGAGGTCGAGGATGCGAGCCGCAATATTGTGCCCTGGGGAATTCTGATTGGCGGTGAAGAACTGCATAATAACCATCACGCCTTCGCGTCTTCGGCGCGGTTTGCTACCCGACCCTGGGAATTAGACCTTGGCTGGCTCTACATTCGCACACTGGTCAAACTGCAACTCGCCGAAGTCTTCAAGCTGCCGCCCGTGACCGTCATTCGACCCGGGAATTCCCACTGCGATCTTGAAACAGTTCGAGCGGTAATCAACAATCGTTTCGAGATCATGGCCCAATATGCGCGCGATGTGCTGTCTACTGTTTGCCGAGAAGAAGCCGGTGCCCTGGTAAGAGCCAGCCGAGCCAATCGGAAACTGATCCGTCGCGCCTCCCGACTGATCAGGCGGGAGCAGCTAGGTCTGAGCCCACGAGCCGAAGAACACCTGTACAGGGCGCTGGCCCTGTCGCCACGGGTGCAGGCTGTTTACCAGGCTAAGCTAAGACTCCAGGAGATATGGCAGCGGTCATCCACCACCAGTGAGATGCTCGTGCACCAGCTGGAAAACTGGTGTCACGCAGCCGAAGCATCGGGGATCGAGTCGCTCGAGGCATTCTCCAGCAAACTCAAAGGCTACCGACTGTTGACAGATTGACCGACGGCCTTTATCCAGTAGAAACCCCTGCCTGAGCAGCGGACATCTTTAGTGACAGCACCGATTCGTTCAAAACAGAATCAGGGGCTACTTGATCTTCGCTTCCTTGTAAACCACATGTTTCCGGACCACAGGATCGAACTTTTTAATCTCGATCTTGTCCGGGGTAGTTCGCTTATTTTTTGTTGTGGTGTAGAAGTGCCCTGTTCCGGCAGAGGACACGAGTCTGATCTTATCGCGCATTGAATATTCTCCGTTGATCCTCAGATCTTCTCGCCACGGGCTCGAAGATCTTTCAGAACTGTATCGATTCCCTTCTTGTCAATAATGCGTAGACCCTTATGAGATATGCGCAGGCGGACCCAACGGTTTTCGCTCTCTACCCAGAACCGCCGGTCATGGATATTCGGCTTGAAGACGCGTTTTGTCCTGTTGTTGGCGTGTGACACATTGTTACCGGTAACGGACCTCTTTCCGGTAATCTGGCAGACTCTGGCCATCTGACTGCTGCTCTTAGCTGGTTCATGGAAGGGTGCGTTTTATACCAGAAACCGGGGCTTATTGAAAGGCAGGGTTATATCCCGATCATCAGCCTGAAACAATGTATCTGCCGATCTGTGCAGAACCGGGCTCGAGTTTCCCACAGGATCGCCAACCGTTAGACTTCCAGACATGGGTAAACTGAATGGCAGGCGCGTTCTGGTCGGCATTACCGGCGGTATAGCGGCTTACAAAAGCGTTGACCTGACCCGGCGCCTGCGTGAGCACGGTGCCGAAGTACAGGTTGTCCTGACACCGGCCGCCAAGGAATTCATCACCCCTCTGACACTGCAGGCAACCAGCGGCAACCCCGTGCACGAATCTCTTCTAGATTCGGACGCTGAAGCCGGGATGGGCCATATTGAACTGGCGAGATGGCCCGACCAGGTGATCATTGCCCCTGCCACTGCTGACTTTATCGCGCGACTGGCTGCGGGCCTGGCTGACACGCTGCTCAGCACCATCTGCCTGGCAACAGAAGCCCCGGTCGCTATCGCACCAGCAATGAACCGGGCCATGTGGGACAAAGCCGTCACAAGGCGAAATGTTGCAACTCTCGAGTCCTGGGGTGCACAAATTCTCGGTCCTGATTCCGGAGAACAGGCGTGTGGAGAGACCGGGCCAGGCCGTATGCTTGAGCCAGGCGAAATCGTCTCTATCCTGGCTCGATCCAAACCGGCTGGCGTGCTCCAGGACCTGCAGGTTCTGGTCACGGCTGGACCAACTTGGGAAGCACTGGACCCGGTCCGGGCATTGACCAACCATAGCTCCGGCAAGATGGGTTACGCAGTTGCCAGCGCCGCAGCATCCGCCGGGGCCACAGTATCGCTTGTCAGCGGCCCAACAGCGCTTGAGCCTCCTGCGAGGGTCAGCATGCGACAAGTCGTCTCAGCGGAAGAAATGCTGAGCGCAGTCGAGGCCGATGTTGATTCGGCTGACATCCTGATCAGTGTCGCTGCAGTTGCCGATTACCGGCCCGCCGAAATACAACCGGGAAAGATAAAGAAGGACGCTAGCGACTTGACTTTAGAACTGGTCCGAAACCCGGATATTCTAGCGGCTGTCGCCGCTCGGCCTTCGCCACCCTTCACCGTGGGATTCGCAGCCGAAACCGAGCGCCCAGCAGAACAGGCCCGAGAAAAGCTTATTCGGAAAAGAGTCGATCTGATGGTCGCTAATCTGGTCGGGGGGGATGATGACCCCTTCGGTAGTGATCAGAACTCCCTCATTCTGGTTGACAGAGACGGGCAAACCACTCTGGGTCGGGATACCAAGGTCCACCTCGCCAAAACATTGATTGAAGAGGTCGCGGTCCGCTACCATGCAAAAAATTCAGCTGCGAATCCTTGACCCACGGCTGCAGGGTGATTTTGCCCTGCCCGATTACGCTACAGCGGGGTCCGCTGGACTCGACCTACGGGCCTGCCCAGACCAGAACCTGGTCGTTGGGCCTGGACAGTGTGAGCTGATCCCAACAGGGCTCGCCATTCACATTGCTGACCCGTCAATCACCGCGGTGATACTGCCACGCTCTGGACTGGGCCACAAACACGGTATCGTACTCGGCAATCTGGTGGGCCTGATCGACAGCGACTATCAGGGGCAAGTGATGGTGTCCTGCTGGAACCGAAGCGCAACGTCATTCACGATAAAACCCGGTGATCGCATTGCCCAGATGGTCTTCCTACCGGTGATTCAGGTCGAGTTCGAAGCGGTTGAGAAATTCGACGAAAGCGATCGCAACACTGGTGGATTCGGGCATACCGGAAGGTCCTGAATGCAAAGACTGACGGCCAGCCGGTAATCAACAGACGGATCACCACGACTATCCCGCTGGCATTAGGGACCATGGCGATTTCTCCTTTCCCGTGCCTTCGTGCTTTCTGTGTTCGGATGAAACGAGCTAAAGGGCGGCTGCCGCACCGTCACAACGCGGGTCACTTGCCCCTTCGATCAGGCCGCCAGGACCCACCACCACAGCGCCGGCGTGCCCCATGATGCCATCATAAGCACCAACGATCTCCAGATCATGGCCGGCACTGTTCAGCCTCTCGTAAAGTTCAGCATCGAAACGGCTTTCGATCCTGACATTCGATACTTCACTGCCCCAGGTCCGGCCCAACAGCCAGCGCGGTGCACTCACAGCCCGTTTCAGTTCCTGCCCGTACCGGGCATAACGGGAAAATATCATCGCCTGGGTCTGGGGTTGCCCTTCTCCGCCCATTGTTCCGTAAGCCATCACCCGCCCATCGGATAGGTGTGCTAAAGCGGGCTGAATGGTGTGGAACGGCCGCCTGAACGGTTTCAGACAGTTATGATGTTCCGGATCCAGCGAAAAACTGGAACCCCTGTTTTGCCAGGTTATGCCTGACTGCGGCAAAACGACCCCGGCGCCAAATTCCCAGTAAAGACTCTGGATAAAGCTCACGATCCGTCCACTGCTGTCGGCCGCTCCTAGCCAGACCGTATCTCCGGCACTCTGCCCTCTGGGCCAGGGGCTGGCCTTTTGCCGGTTCACCTGCCCGGCCATTTCCTGCAACACCGTTTCCCCCAGGAAATCCGCTGGGTTAACAGACATATAGCTTGGATCCGTGACGTAACGGTCCCGAACACTGAAGGCCTGCTTGGTGGACTCGATCAACCCATGCACGAACTCGAAAGTTTCCGCCTTTTGCACACCCATTCGATCAAATATACCGAGCAACAAGAGTGAGGCGAGTCCCTGGGTTGGTGGCGGCATATTGAACAGCTTGTCCCCCCTTAACGTTAAACTAAGCGGTGCAACCTGTAAGGGCCGATGGCGTTGTAAATCAGCAGCTGTCAACGGACTTCCCACTGCCTTCAGATCTTGCGCAATCTCGCAGGACAGCCGACCACGATAAAAGTCATCCAGACCATCACGCGCCAGTTTCTCCAGGGTAGCAGCCAGGGCGGGTTGCCTGAATCGTTCTCCTCGACTCAGCGGCCTGCCCTCGGGCAGATTCACTGAAGCAAACCCGGCCAAAGGTTTAAGCTCGGCCAGCTTTTCGCGAGTGTTATCAGCTTGTGTCTGGCTGACTGGAAAACCTTTCTGGGCGTAATGCACGGCATCCTCAAGAAGGCGACCAAGAGCAAACCTTCCGCCCCAGTGTTGCCGACTGTACTGAATAGCAGCCTGCCAGCCGGACACTGCACCGGCAACGGTCAGGGCGGCCATTGGGCCGCGTGCCGGCACAACATCGTATCCTGCAGCGTGGTAGAAGGCTGAATCTGCACAACCTGCAGCACCTCCACACGCATCGATCCCAACGGGCTCGCGTCCGGGCTCGTGAATCAACCAGAAATTATCTCCGCCCAGCCCGTTCATGTGGGGATAAACCACCGCTATCGTGGCTGCCGAAGCAAGCATCGCTTCGATTGCGTCGCCGCCCTCTTGCAGCACGCGCAGCCCTGCCCGGGCAGCAAGATGATGCGGAGCAACAACCATCCCCTCAAAACCAAGGCTGGTGAATGTCATCGGACTGTGTCCATCGACCCCAGTCCTACTGCGGTCTTGTTCTTGGGAGTCACGCCAAAGATATCGGGCAAATGCTGGGTAATCGCCCCGAGCGAATCGCTGGGGAAGTCGGAGAAGCTCCGGAAACGAACGGGCGACTTAACAGATTGACCAAAAAATGATATGATTATTTGTTCCCTTTGGGGAAATACAGCGTTCCAACAACCGCTGCCAGGTCCGCATTTAAGGATAGCAAGATTTTCAGTGGACCGTACAGCGTCCACATAACCAACCACCTCCAAGGTCACTACATGCCCCAGCCAAGAGCCATTCCGAGAAAAGGTGATGTACCTATAGTTCTCGATCTCGAAAACTTCGCACACTTGGAATACGGCGTCGTTGAGATAGAAAAAGCTGATCTTCCCAGTGGCGGATCTAACGGGCGCTGTTACCGCTACGTAGTTGCCAACACGGTATCGACGGTCACCGGATACCGTCAGGGAACAAAACGCGAGGTGTCAAGCTATGTCTCGACCCTGATTGAAGACCTCAATATCCGCACGATCCCCAAGAAAAAGATCTAAACGGCCCGGTTGTACACCAGCTCACTGTAGTGGGAGCTCTGCTTCTTTCGCCAGACCTTACTAAAGGGCGTTAAACAGCAGAAATCTTCTATATCGATCACTCCTGACTTCGATCGGCTGCAGACAGCGCCCGTCATCGCGATGAACCACGCAGTCGAGCCGATTCCCTTGGCCCGCCTGGCACTGGTTTTCGTGCCGGTACTGATTGTATTACTGATCCAGTTCAGATGGACACTGCCGGTACGTTCAACCACCTACGGTCTCGGACGGATGCTGCTCCAACTTCTGCTGGTTGGCTACGTGCTGGTGTATCTATTCGACTCCGGCAACGCCTGGATCGTTTGTGCGGTGATCTTTGTCATGATCACGATCTCGAGCTGGATCGCCCTGCGCCCAGTTGCAGAGCAGCGGCCTCGGCTCTACCTGATAACTGTAGCGGCCATTGGGATTGGTGGAGTTCCCAGCCTGTTTCTAGCCACCGAGTTCGTGCTCAACCTGACCCCCTGGTACGCGCCTCGATATCTTATCCCTCTTGCGGGTATGGTGTTCGCCAATGCTATGAACTCAGTCAGCATCGCTGCAGAACGGCATATGACTGAACTGGCCCGCGGCCAGGAGAATGAATCTGCTCGGCGGGCCGCATTTCAGGCTGCCCTGATTCCCTTGGTCAACTCTCTGTTTGCCGTTGGCCTGGTGTCGCTACCAGGAATGATGACGGGTCAGGTTTTGGCCGGAATTTCCCCGCTGATTGCAGCGCGATACCAGATCTTGGTGATGTGCATCCTGTTCGGTTCCTCGGGCATCGCGGCGGCATGCTACCTGTACTGGTGCAAACCGCAGAACCTGCCATCTAAGCTCCAGGGCCTTAACGATTCAACCAAATAATGGTCCGCAGTACAGCCTAGCAGGCACTGACGCACAAACAGTTCGTGTCAGTTCTCCCAACCGGACGCAAGAGAGGCCAAGCAGTGAAGTTGGTGTCGAACACCGCGCGCCGACTATAAAGGCACGACAGTGCTGTCATACCAGGCCGGGGCCAGAAATGTCTTCCGGACAAATCCCGGAAAACCGGTTCTTCATTCGGCTTCTCCGATACCGTTCTGTTCTGAAAGCACCTGCTCGAAGTGTGTCAATTCATCCGTTATGGTTGTCTTCGAAAATACCCTGCCGGCTCTTGAATACCAGTATTGAGCATTCGACAGATCACCCTCCTCCCTGTGAATGATGGCGTGCAGCCATGAAGCCCAGCTGGAGTGGTTTTTCTGTACGATCTTATGGGCGTCGTCCCACCTCCCACCCCGACACAGGTCCAGCGCCTCTTTCAGATCCTGACCCATTGTGATGTTTTCACCTCTCTACAGAGTACCGTTCGCGGCCAAATCGGTACAGTTTACTACTGAATACGATCAGGGAGGCCCTTCAGCCTTTATCCACCGTCTCCCGTATTTGGGTACGTTCTCCATGACAATCAGAGTGGCCTAGGTCTTGGCACTGGAGGGACGAAAAACACGCCGAGAATCATAAAAGAAAAGCGGCCGTGACGACTAACGGCTACAGGTCCAGTGCTGTCGAGGTTGGATGAGTTCTGATCGAATAAAGGACGGGTGGTTTCACCAAGGGTTACGCTCTTGGATTTTGAGGCACATAGCACCGCACTGATATCGTGTGGCCTTCTGAAACGTCCCTAAAATTATAGGAGGCACCTCCTAGATTACCTGCCGCCCACTCACCGTCTACGAAAATGTCGGCCCAGATATTCCCAGCCCCCGCCGAAACTTCAAAAGTCTGGCTACTACCCTCGGAAACGGAAACGTCTCCGACAGGGGAAATGCTGCAATCTCCGGATGTTACACTGGCTACGATGGTATAAGTATTTGGTTCTGGTTCTGGTTCTGGTTCTGGTTCTGGTTCTGGTTCTGGTTCTGGTTCTGGCACCGATAGTGGTAATTCGACTAGTGTTTCACAGTCGAAGTTAACAGCCACGCTGTGCGCAGATATCATCTCCGCAATCTTGTAGGTATTATTCGGTGTCAGAGCCAGCGAGTCACCGTCGATCAAGACCTCAGAAGTTTCACAGCCAGGATCGGGTAAAACTTTAAAGGTCAGACTGTTGTACGCTTCCATATTAAAAACACCAGCAACCGATGTTTCTTCTGCGGGGTCGACCAAAACTGGAGTAATACTTCCATTGGGAGATGTCATTATTTCTACATCAAAGCAGCCGGTATATAGCGTAACACTTGCAGAACTATCGACCGCACTATTTACCCTTGGCTCCTGTTTAAATACCTTACCGCTCCCATGTCCGGGGGTGCAATTTCCGTTGTAATGAACGGTTACATTTCCAGTTAGCCCGGCAGCCTCATAAGCAGCAATTGCCTCAGCAGGTGTCTTGTCTTTTAATTCAGGAAATCTAGCGGCGACAGACAACCGATCATTATTGTCCGATAAAATTCCGCTATCTGCTGTTGGCTTGTCTTTACTGCACCCTGAGAAAACACAAATCACGATAAACAACCCTAAAAGGAATCGAAGCCGATAGCCAGTGCTATGGTCGTTATCTACGAACATGTCGAATCGTTCACTAATATTGCCGGTGAAAACTAGAGAATAGGAAAGGGATATATCCTAATTAACGTTAAATATTTCATGTAAATTACTGATAAATAGGGGATTCAGAAAGATTTAAACAAAGAAAAATGGTGAAATCGGGACAAAATCCTTCCAATTCCAGGGTTAACTAGACATAAGGCCCCTTGGTCAGGCTTTACTAGGAGGATTTCCCGATTGGAGTCTCCACGCCTTGGAAGCAACGTGGAAGTATGATCCGCATGCAACTCATCAACTTGGGTCTGATTAGACCGCCTTTCTAGAATGATATCGAGATACAACAACAGCTTCAGGTGGCCTTGAGATTTTGTAGCCTCCTGAACATGTATTGTTAGCCGTGACTCCCCTAATAGTGGGAAAATCTCTTCTATACTACTGTCAACGATCCCATCCGACGTAAAGGATACCCCCAGGAAACCCTGTTACTTCACGCGCTATTACGAAAGATTAGATGGCTGCGACAGCAGCGGATATGGAACGTCGTTTATTCCAGACAGCACCCTGATCGACGCTGTAAGAGGTCCTAAAACGATAAGGGGAGCAGCTTATCAGACAAATTCTTCTTCTACTGCTCGACCGATTGCCTGGTGCTGCCAAGGGCCAACGTACCCTTTTGACCAATCCGGCGGTAACTCACACCCTCGAGGATCATGGCTCGCATAGCGGGCAGGTTCACCGCACACAATCACACCATCGTATTCGCTGGCAAGGGGGTTAAAGGCATACGGCATTGAGTCAGCAGAGGAGTACACATTAAGCAGCAGTGGTCTCATTTGTGGGGAATTATTCTGCTGTGACCCATGAATGACACGACAATTGAGAACGACTACTGAACCGGCCGGGCCAGTCAAATTCACGATGTGATCCTGCCAGCCTGGTTCGAGATCTTCTTCGGGTATGCGAAGCACCCAGTTATGATTTTCATCGTACATGCTGTGCAGGTCGTCACGATGAGTGCCATTGATGGCCATCAGTGGGCCCTGTTCGACACCACAATCTTCCAGGTAGAGACCGATAGTAATTGGGCTGTAATCCGTATGGGGCCACGCCGGAATATCCTGGTGCCAATCAAACTTCTGCCCCACGTGTGGCCACTTGAAATTGAGTTTGGAGTGATAAAACTTGACATGCGGCCCACACAGGTCTGCAGCCAATTCAACAATCGGCGATTCACAGGCAAAACGCCAGAAGTCCGGATGATTACAGACCGGGCTGTTGAGTCTTCTCAGCGCAGGGGCTTCTGGCGAGTGGCCGGATTCGAGCACGTAGGTCGCGTTATTCTCAGTGACATGCCGAGCCGACTCGATGCTCTTGGAAGTTGCATGACGCAATCGCATCAACCAGTCATTGCCGATAAAGCTTTCCAGGACCAGACTACCATTAGCAAAGAACGCCTCTCGTTGTTCACTTGTTATGGCACTCGTCGGATATTTCAACACGTCAGCTTCAAGCATTGTTTCCTCCCAGACATTTAACGTGCGATCAACGATTCAAGCTCAGTCGAGCTTTTAAGCAAAACCTGCTTGTGCTTAATTTCGAAGGTTTTAGGAAGCATCTTCTGTCCTCCAACACTTCAGTGTCTATGCTCGCTTTGCCGTCTCTTCTGGATTCATTTTGCAACTATACCCGTGTTGGGAAATATCCAGAAAACCCTTTATAGACCAGGCACAGACTCCGTGCAAATAGACTTCAATGGCCTCGAAAGAACCAAACCAAACCCTGGTTCAGCAAATTGTTGGGCACATTCACAATAAGAGGCATCTCATTCTGTTTTCTTTGTAAAATCATTCACGGCATGATGCGTTCACGGCTGATTGGTCCGATCTCAGTTTGTGGTCTGGAAGTACAACGAGGGCTCCAATTGCGCAGGTAAGTAACATGAGAGGCCCGAACCCATTAAAGCCAACGCCAAGGTACAACCATCCCCCGACGACAGATGCTGTGAGCCAGCCAATACTGGCAACTGAACTGTTCATCCCCATAATAACTCCACGTACTTCTGCGGGCCCATCGGCCAAGGCTGCCATCAACGGTGGGCGAGATAAAGCGTTACATAGGGAAAACCCAATTCCCAACAATGTGGTGGTCACAAGTCCTGGAGTCCATAGGAACCAGGCCAGTGCAAAGCCACCAGACAGCAATAGCATTCCCGCAATGCTTGCTCTGCGAAACGGGAACCGGTCTGCGAGTTGTCCACCCAAAAGAGTGCCGGTTATGTTCCCAACGGCAAATCCTACCAATGGTAGAGCGACAGCCTCGATCTGAAGATCATAGGCGGTTCGCAAGAAAGCTGGATAGAAGAAAGTAGCTAGCCCAAAGCCTATTCTTTCCAGAATTGATGATACAAATAGTCGCACAATGGGACCTGTTAAAGCCTGCCGGAGCGTGGGTTGCGCAGTGTCGACTTCCTTGTTTGAGGCCCTCGTTTTTTGTGAGTGATTGCCTACGTTTATTAGCAGAAGGATCGCGGCAAAAATCGCCACGCCAGCGACCGAGACGTGCACACCACGCCAACCGATCGACGCTCCAATCCAGGCAGCTAACGGTGTACCGATCAGCAAGGTAAGTGATTGGCCACTCATGACCCAACCCAGCGCCCGGCCACGTTGCCGATCGTGTGTCCGTAAAGAAACTTCAGCCATTGAAACCGCAGTAAACGATCCACAGAAAATACCAGCGAGCGCGATACAAATCACCAGTGACCAATATTGTTGTGTGATCGAGGTGGCCACCAACGATATTGCCAGACCAGCGGGGCTGGCAAAAAGAAACAGTCGACGCCCCCATCGGTCTGCGCCCTTCCCAGACAGAAATGACGATAGGCCCCAGAAAAGAGCAGTCAACCCGAAAAGATTGGCAATCGCAGGCAAATCAACCGCAAAATCGGTCGCCATCTCAATCAGGAATGGAGCCCGGGTTGAACCGCTGGCGGTCGCTGCGAACATGCCTATACAACAGGAGATGACAAGTGCCCAAGGCATTGTTAGGACTGGAACTCCGGAGTTAAGGTGTTAGGTGGACCGGACGAGAAGACCCTAACGCTTCCGCATCGGGCCCCTAGCAGGTCGCCAGGCTATTGAAACTACACAAGCAATTGAACGGCGCGGCAGACTTTTAACTGACGTCTCCTATCCCGGTAATAGGCGACACAACAAAGACCATAGTAGGGAGGTCAAAACTTGACAACAATCAAAAGCCGCAAAAGAAATTACCGGGTCGCCAGCGGTCGTAAAAGGCACTCCCGCCTATATTCGTTGGAATTATTGGCGTGATATAACGCCAGCATAAGCCCAGACAGCTGAGGCTTGTCGATCGGACCTACTCGGGCAACATTTCTCCCGATCCACCAAAGTCCTCGGGGAAATCCTTGAACTTCGGTAGACCATCCTTGATGGGCAGTATAGTGCTTTCGTAATTGATGTGAATGGCCGGTTTGAACTCCATATCTTTGATTACAGAAGCATAAACGTCGACTACGCCTAGAGGACCAACATCATGGAAGACATGCCCTCCGCACTCCTGACACCAGGCACGTTTGTGCCCTTCTGAGCTCGCGTAACTCTGGATCTGATCTTCGCCGCCAGTAATAGTCATTTTGTCCTGGGGCCAAATGGCTGCACCGTTGACCGGGCTTGCCGACCAGGCACGACAAGCCTTGCAGTGACATAGCAGCATTGCCTGAGGGTCACCCTCGATTTCCAGAGTTACCGCGCCACACATGCAGCTGGCTGTATAGGTCGTCATGCTCATCGTCTCCGTATAGTCTGTCTGATCCTCACCTGACCAGACTGCTCCCCGGTCAGCTTCTAGATGGCCATCACATCGCCCATGCCATCGATGAGGTTCAGTTTTACCACATGTAGCCTTCTATCTCCATTTTTTCGCTGTAGGGAAAGGTGGAAGGTCTGCTCGGTAGCGACTAGTGGAGACTGCTTCCAGACGGCGATCTATTACGGCTAGGTCATGCATAGCAGGAGTATAAAAACGAGCGTCTCTTTTAACGTTTTTGCTGGAGGTGAAGTGGAGTTGCGCTAGCGGTTCGATCGGGCACCTTAGCTGCCACAAAAACCCACCGGTTTTCAACTTGTGCGGTAGGTTTATGGGATAATATTTGTTGCAATGCGGTAATTGCGTCTGACTCAAAAGACTCGGAGGCTCACCATGAAGCGAATCCACCCTATCCTCACATCCTTATTTACAGCTGCCTTGGTGATGTTTATGGGGTTTGCTACTCCAGTACAGGCGATTGCACCGGCAGGCACCTCGCTGAGTATCACCGTCACGGTCAGTCATGATAAGGATGACGGCGAGCCCAAAGAGATAGACGCTACAGGTGTCACCGTTGGGCTATCACCTGCTGACCCGACCTTGTCGTCACCTGCCGATCAAGGAGGTTTGTCAGGGGGTGAGATTGTCTACAACTATACGCTTACCACTAATGCTAACGGTCCATATACCTATCATCTGT
>CAZVVN010000020.1:0-47328 GCA_964630665.1 uncultured Acidiferrobacteraceae bacterium
CAGCCTGGTAATCCCCTTCAGGATTTCCGATTCGCAGGCCGGCAACATCCAGCCTGACCTCGGGGAATAACTGGATCGCAAACCTTTCCTCGATGAGCACAGAGCGATGGAGAACAGAAGAAACCCAACCTGCGACGACCTCACGATGGCGGTTCCAATCGACCCACTGGACGGCCAATACAATCCCCAGCAGAACCAGAAACAGGCAGGCTACTGTCCAGGAAATAACTTTAAGAAGCCGCCCCAAGAAAAGTGTTCCGTGTGTATGATTCGCTTATCAGAAATTCGATGCACAACCCTAACACAAAGCAAACTACCACGGCATTGAAGACACTCCATTATCAGGGACTTCGACCAGACCAATGACCAGGACCAACGCGACTCCCAGCCTTACAATGCGTAAGCTCGAAAAACGTCTCAGGCGTAATACCGGCCGGGCCATCCAGGATTACAACATGATCGAGCGGGGCGATCATGTGATGGTCTGCGTTTCAGGAGGCAAGGATTCATTTACTCTGCTTGACGTTCTTATGCGTCTACAGAAAAAAGCCCCGATCGATTTCTCTCTGACGGCTGTCAACCTCGACCAAAACCAACCGGGGTTTCCAACCGCCGATCTTGAACGCTATCTTTGCGGTACGGGTGTCGATTTCCGAATCATTGACCAGGACACATACAGTATCGTCAGGCGGGTGATACCGTCAGGCAAGACGATGTGTGGGCTGTGTTCAAGGCTGCGCCGAGGCATCCTGTACAGTTTTGCCCGCAAAACAGGGATGACCAAGATCGCACTGGGCCACCATCGGGATGATATTGTCGAGACGCTTTTCCTGAACATGTTTTATGGCGGCCAGCTCAAATCGATGCCACCTAAACTGCTCAGTGACGATGGTGACAATGTCGTGATCCGTCCACTGGCTTACTGCAGTGAAATAGATATCGCCCGTTATGCCAGCTTACGGGCTTTCCCGATGATTCCGTGTCATCTGTGCGGATCCCAGGATGATCTGCAGCGCCAGGCGGTCAAGCGGATGCTGGCAGAGTGGGAACAGCAATACCCCGGCCGGATCGCAAACATCTTTCGCAGCATCACCAGCATTGCTCCAAGCCAACTTGCGGACCCGGCACTGTTTGACTTCAGTGCTCTGGGAGCCAACTATTCGCCTGTGACCTGGCTGCCGGAAGGTGGAGCCATACCGGAAAGCCTAGCTGAACCGATTGACCACAAGAGTATCAGCGCATGAACAATCAGGATTTCAATAGCGGGCTGCTGGATTTTCTCGGCCGCTCACCCACGCCATTCCATGCTGTGGAGCAGATGGCTGAAATGCTGTTGACCGCCAAATTCGTCCGTCTGAAGGAGGATGACCCCTGGCAGCTTGAACCCGAAACAGGCTACTTCGTGACCCGCAACGGGTCCTCGCTCATTGCACTGCGCACTGGCAGCGGTTCTCCCGGCGAACAAGGTCTGAGATTGATCGGGGCTCACACAGACAGCCCATGCCTGAAAGTCAAACCAGTGCCTGAGATGATCCGACACGACTGCTTCCAACTGAGTGTCGAAGTGTATGGCGGCGCCCTGTTGGGCCCCTGGTTCGACCGGGATCTGTCGCTTGCAGGTCGGGTAACCGGCCGACTTGAAAACGGTAGCATCGACAGCCGGCTGGTCGACTTCCGCCGCCCGGTCGCAACAGTGCCCAGCCTTGCGATTCACCTGAACCGACAGGTGCACAGTAACCGAACTCTCAATCCACACAAGGAGGTCATCCTGCTTCTCGGTTCTGATGATCAGGCTGGAGGCGATTTTCGACAGCTGCTACTCGACCAACTGTGTCGCCAAAACACCGGATCAATTCTTGAGACGATCCTGGATTATGAAATCAGCTGCTATGACACCCAGCCACCCGCGCTCATCGGCCTGAACAACGACTTCATTGCCTCAGCGCGACTAGACAATCTACTCAGTTGCTACGCCGGCTGCCGCAGCCTGATTGACAGTTCCACGAAGCGGGGTGCGGTACTGGTCTGCAATGATCACGAGGAGGTCGGCAGTCTTTCAGCCAGTGGCGCCCAGGGACCCTTCCTCCGCTCGCTGCTGGAGCGACTCTGCGGCACGGGGGAGGCCATGGATCGGGCCATGGATCTCTCGATCCTGGTCTCGGCGGACAATGCTCACGCTGTTCATCCAAATTACGAGGACAAGCATGATCCTCAGCACCGCCCTTTACTTAATGGTGGTCCTGTAATCAAGTACAACGCCAATCAGCGCTATGCGACCAACAGCCAAAGCGCGGCTATCTTCAAAGACCTGTGTCAACAGTTGGACGTTCCAGTGCAGAGCATCGCCATGCGCAGCGACATGGCCTGTGGCAGCACCATCGGCCCGATCACTGCTGCAGAACTGGGGGTCAGTACGGTGGATGTCGGTGCGCCGCAGCTGGCGATGCACTCGCTGCGTGAAATGACCGGAAGCCAGGACCCACCGTACCTCTATCGCGCTCTCAAAGGCTTTCTGGAGCAGTCTTAACTCAGCACGTGGCGAAGGCGACACAAGCCATCGAAGCCCCTGGGCTTACGATCCAACCCGGGGCACCGTGGCCATTATGAAATAATCCTAATTAACAGAACAGTCTGTGCAGGTGAATACAAACAGAATCTGCTGTTTACGATTGATTCTTATTGTGACTGGCTGACCATGTAATCCACGGCTATCATGACGTCTTCATCACTCAAGTGTGCAAAGCCACCCTTGGCCGGCATCATCCCGGTGCTGCCCTCAAAACCCTGGATCGCACGTTCATAGAGCGTCTCTATACCGAGTTCGATTCGAGGCGCCCAGGCTTCAACGTCTCCCACCTTCGGTGCACCCGCGACCCCGGTCATGTGGCAGGCCATGCACCCGCTGTTATAAACCGCTTCGCCGTCGGCTGAAACAGCCGGGGTCGGGGCCAGCGCCGTACCAAAAACCACAACGGCAGATACGATAAAACTTCGCAGATTTGTCATGAACATTCTCCAGAGAAAAAATTAAGGGCGGTAGTCTAACGGACGTCAGGCTGGGTTGGGCACCTGTCCTCACGGAACTTGACCACGGACAAGCTGAACAGTTGTAGCCGTTGAATGCTCTTCGAGCGATACCTGCTGATACTACCGTTCTAAGTGGTGATTCAGTGAAGCCGTAGGATTGGAATTGGAATTGGAATTGGAAAATATTATAGAAGTTATTAATTATATTATTATATAAGTAATCCTATAATTCCCGTGTATCCCTGAAATCCACGTCCGGCCATCGCTCGGTGGCGAGGCGCAGATTGGCTGCGTTGGGGGCGATGTAGGCCAGTGCTCCACTGGCGTCCAACGCCAGATTTTGCCGCGAACGTCGCCTAAATTCCTCCAGATTACGCTGATCATCGCAAAAGACCCAGCGGGCAGTGGCGACCGGAACGGCCTCGAAGCTGCACTCTACGCCGTACTCATGGCGCAGTCGGTGTGCCACCACATCAAACTGCAGCAGACCGATCGCGCCGAGCACAACTTCATTGGAATCCAGCGGTCTGAACACCTGAGTGGCACCTTCTTCACTCAACTGGTCCAGACCCTTGTTCAGGGCCTTTGTTCGAAGGGGATCTTTCAGCTGGACGCGCCGGAACAGGTCGGGTGCGAAATTGGGCACACCACTGAATTTAAGATCCTCACCCGCCGTAAAGGTGTCACCAATGCGAATCGTCCCGTGGTTGTGAAGTCCGATGATGTCACCGGCAAAGGCCGCCTCCGCGGACTCCCGCCGGGATGCAAGGAAGGTGATGGCCCTGTGAATCTGGGTCGTACGCTCAGCACGCACGTGTCTTAAACGGATGCCGGGCCGGTACGTACCGGAATTGATCCGAACAAATGCAACACGGTCATGGTGCGATGGATCCATGTTGGCCTGGATCTTGAACACGAATCCCGTGAACGCTTCCTCGGAACTGTCAACTTCTCGAGAGCCTGCATTCCGGGCACCCGGCCAGGGGGCATGATCGACAAATGAGTCAATCAACTCGTCAGTCCCTTCGCCACTCAATGCCGAACCAAAGAAAACCGGTGTCTGCCGGGCTTCCAGGTAAGCCCGTACATCAAATGGATTGCTGGCCCCAGTGAGCAACTCCACCTCTTCCCGGAGATGATCAGCCTCCGACCCGATTTCATCATCCAGTTCGCTGCTGGCGAGACCCTGGATGACTCTGGCAGACCCTGTTGACTGGCCGTGGCGTTCAAAAAGATTGACGGTATCGTCATAGATACGGTAGACACCCCGGAAATGACGTCCCGTCCCGACCGGCCAGGTCATGGGCGCACACTCAATGCCAAGGACGGATTCAACCTCATCGAGCAGTTCCACGGGCTCGCGACCCTCACGGTCCAGTTTGTTGACAAAAGTCATGATCGGTGTGGCGCGCAGCCGGCAGACTTCCATCAGTTTGATGGTTCTATCCTCCACACCCTTGGCAACATCAATCACCATCAGCGCTGAATCAACCGCCGTCAGGGTCCGGTAAGTATCCTCCGAGAAATCCGCGTGCCCAGGCGTGTCCAGCAGGTTGATGACATGGTTCCGGTATTCGAACTGCATGACCGAAGAGGTGACCGAGATACCGCGTTCCTTTTCCATCTTCATCCAATCAGACGTGGCGTAGCGACCGGTCTTGCGGGCCCGCACTGTGCCCGCTGCCTGAATGGCACCACCGTAGTGGAGAAATTTCTCCGTCAACGTGGTTTTACCCGCATCTGGATGAGAGATGATGGCAAAGGTACGACGACGCTTTACCTGACTCAGATAATCGTCCATAGAATCCAGAGAGCCACCCGCAAAGGAGCGCGATTATATCGAACACCCGCGCGAGCGGTTTGCTTAAGGGTCGAGTTCGTAAAGCGTTTCGTCGACTCGCGGCGGTAAGTGTTTTCGACGGATGTCATCGATCAACTGTCGTGGCGTGGTCCGGAACAGGCCCCCATCTTGCAGCGCATCACCCAGGTCCGCCTCGATCTTGCTGGGGTCCTCTCCAGCTTCCAGACGCTGGATCGCTTCATCCATGGTTCCGCCCATTCTCAAGCCACTTGCATCGAAGAGTCGCCGCATGACACTTGCGGCCTGCCGAGGATCTTCCTCATCCAGATTAGCCAGATCCTGGGACATGGATGCCATTGCCCGTTCCAAACCAGCCTCGTCAAGATCAGCCGGCAGATCGTCAGCCTCGGTATCTCGGTTACGGGGTGCAGAAAACATCGAAACCTGGCGCGAAAGCACTGATCGGCCACAAATCGGGCACTCTGGATGACTGTCGGTGTTTACACGCCGTGAAAAGAAGCTGTAGATCGCATGGCAATCTTTGCAGTAGAACTCGTATATGGGCATGGAAACAACTTCCAGAACCTCATCGACACCCTGTTGGGATGAAGGGCCGGCCACTGCTCCTATTTTACCGTTGCGCCTCCTCGGATGTCTCTGTGACCTCCCCGGCACCGGGAACGGGGACCTGCAGGCGCTCTGCACAGAGGTCGTAACTGTCGGCGCCGGTGATTCTGACTCGGGCAAAATCTCCGGATTTAAGTGATCGATCACCACGCACCAGAACGACACCATCGACTTCTGGGGATTCACCAACACTGCGTGCGATCACGCCATCGTCTGAGGGACCGTCCACCAGGACGGTGCAGTGGTCACCGATTCGCCGCTGCAGTCGCTCCGCGGATACCTGCTGTTGTACAGCCATGAACTCCGCCAACCGTTCTTCACGGAGTTGATCAGGGACGGGGTCTGGAAGGTTGTTGGCCATCGCACCATCTACCGGAGAATAGGCAAAACAACCGACCCGATCGAGTTGCGCCTCACGAATGAATGACAACAGTTCCCTGAACTCTTGTTCAGTCTCCCCAGGAAAACCAACGATAAAGGTGCTACGAATCACCAGTTCCGGGCATTCTTCCCGCCAACGGTGAATACGGCTAAGGTTGTCCTCGCTGTTAGCCGGTCTTTTCATCAGCTTCAGAATTCGTGTGCTCGAATGCTGCAACGGCACGTCCAGATAAGGCAGCACTAGGCCTTCTACCATCAGCGAAACCAACTCATCGACGTGAGGATATGGGTACACATAGTGCAAGCGTATCCAGATCCCGAGTGCGCCCAACGCCCGGGCTAGATCCGTGATATGAGCGCGTATCGGAACACCTCGCTTGAGGTCGGCCTGGTAGCGCAGATCGACGCCATAGGCACTGGTGTCCTGCGAGATTACAAGAAGCTCCTTGACGCCGGCCTCGACCAGAGCCTCGGCCTCAGAAAGGATCTCTGACATGGAGCGGCTGACCAGCTGTCCCCGCATGGAAGGGATCACACAGAAAGTGCACTTGTGATTACAGCCCTCGGAGATCTTCAGGTAAGCATAATGGCGGGGAGTAAGCTTGATTCCACCTGGAGGCAGCCCAGTGTAGAAGGGCTCGTGTGGAGGTGGAAGCTGGTCGTGAATAGCCTCCATGACAGCCTCGCGGGAATTCGGTCCGGTGACTGCTGCCAGAGCAGGGAAACGCCTCCGGAGCTCTTCGGCTCGAGCGCCCAGACAGCCTGTTACGAGTACCCGTCCGTTCTCATCGAGTGCTTCGGTTATCGCCTCCAGCGACTCATCCACAGCACTCTGGATAAAACCACAGGTGTTGATCACGACGAGATCAGCGCCCGCGTAATTGTCACAGATGGCATAGCCCTCGGCCCGAAGTTGACTCAGGATACGTTCCGAATCGACCAGCGCTTTGGGGCAGCCCAGACTGACGAAACCGATGCGTTGACCTCTATCCGCCATGCCGATAGCGTCTTTGGATCAGCCCAGTTCCCGGCGGATCTGCATTCTCTGAAGAATCGTTGTACCGATCTCTTCAATGGACATCTGGGTCGTATCAGCAAACGGGATCGAATGACGGCTGAACACAGCCTGGCCCTGTCGAATCTCGTAATCGCATTGCTGCACATCGGAATAACGACTGCCGGGCCTGCGTTCCGAGCGGATTTGCTGAAGACGCAGGGGATCTATGGTCAAGCCAAACAGACGCCGGCGGAAAGGACGGAGCAGTTCGGGCAGGTCCCCATCGGCGAAATCTTCCTCAGTCAGGGGATAGTTCGCGCAAAACAGACCGAAATGTATGGCGAGGTACAAACAGACCGGGGTCTTGCCCGTTCTGGAAACTCCCACAAGAATCAGGTCCGCACGATTGTAATCATCAATGCTGACGCCATCATCGCAGTCCATCGCATAATGTACGGCGCTGATCCGGGAGGTATATCGATCAGGGTCGACCACGCCGTGACTGTGACCCACTGTATGGCTAGATTCCGCATTGAGCTCCTTCTCTAGAGGCTTCAGAAACGTACCAAAAAGATCAACAAAGAACCCATTGGCGCCCTGAACCCGATCACTCAACTCAGTCGTCACGAACGTTGCGAAGACCAGCGGTCTGGCCCCGTCGGTTTCTCCCGCCTCATTGATCTGGCGAACCGCATCGTCGACCTTCTCATTTGAATCCGCAAACGGCAGCGCCCGGGTGTGAAAATTGACCTCCGGAAACTGCGTCAACAGGCTGTGGCTCAGGATCTCTGCGGTAATCCCGGTCCGATCGGAGACGATGAATACGGATCTGTCAGCCAAATCAGTCTAGCCTCGCGTCGGGTTCATAAAGCACAATAGGCAATGGACTGAATAGGCCGGTGCGACGATACCCCACGTTGGGGCTAAATGCAGGATTGGCTGAATGGCAGAACACTGCCCTTATTTTCTACCAAACGGTGTGTAAGTGAAAGAACTCATCATCCCATTTGACCAGGTCAACATGAACGACGTGTCCCGGGTCGGCGGTAAGAACGCCTCGCTGGGCGAAATGATCTCCCGTCTGTCTTCGGCAGGGATCCAGGTTCCCGGAGGATTCGCGACCACTTCCAGCGCCTACCAGATGTTCCTAGCAGGCAGTGCTCTGGCCGATCGCATTAACCATTTGCTGGATGACTTGGACACAGAGGATATCCGGCAACTCGCCGGTGCTGGGACCACGATCAGGAACTGGCTACTGGAAGCCCCACTTCCAGAAGAACTGGAGCAAGCAATCCGCACCGCCTATGACCGATTGGGCTCGTCCCAGGACATAGCCGTTGCCGTTCGATCGTCGGCCACAGCAGAGGATCTTCCCGAGGCTTCTTTTGCCGGACAACAAGAAAGCTTCCTCAACGTGCGTGGTATAGGACCTGTTCTAAACGCGGTCCGTAAGGTCTTCGCATCGCTGTTCAACGACCGGGCTATCGCTTACCGGGTACATCAGGGCTACGCCCACGCTGAGGTGGCGCTGTCTGTTGGAATACAACGGATGGTCCGCAGTGACCTCGGCGCCAGTGGGGTGATCTTCACCCTGGACACCGAATCTGGTTACAGCGATGCAGTCTTCATCACCGCTTCGTGGGGATTAGGCGAATGTGTTGTACAAGGATCCGTCAACCCGGATGAATTTTACGTACACAAACCCACCCTCGCCGCTGGAAGACCCTCCATCCTGCGACGCCAGATCGGCAGCAAGGCTGTGAAAATGATCTTTGGCGAGGGACATGAAGCTGGACCGACACGAATCATTGACACTTCTCCGTCCGAACAGCAGCGGTTTTCGCTGAATGACCAGCAAGTAGAAGAACTCGCGCGGAAGGCGGTGGCAATAGAACAGCACTACGGTCGTCCCATGGATATTGAATGGGGGCTCGACGGAGAAACCGGTGATCTGCTCATTCTCCAGGCCCGTCCGGAAACCGTCAAGAGCCATGCACAAGGGCAGTCCCTGGAACGATACCACTTGAAAGAAACCGCCCCCGTTCTGGCTAAGGGACGCAGTATTGGGCAGAAGATAGGCGCCGGTATGGTCCGTGTTGTCAAGTCGATCGCGCAACTCGACCGGGTCCAGGCAGGAGATGTCCTAGTCACAGATATGACTGATCCAGACTGGGAACCTGTGATGAAGCGGGCGGCTGCGATTGTCACGAACCGGGGCGGCCGAACCTGCCACGCTGCCATCATTGCCCGGGAACTTGGTATTCCGGCAGTGGTCGGATGTGGGGATGCCACCAAAGTTCTGGTTGATAGCAGCACAGCTACGGTCAGTTGCGCCGAGGGAGATACGGGGCTTGTATACCAGGGCAACCTTGCTTTCGACGTCGAAAAGATCATGCTCGACACGATGCCGGAACTGCCATTCAAGATCACCATGAATGTCGGTAACCCGGATCGTGCGTTTGATTTTCAGCGACTCCCCAGTGCCGGGGTCGGGCTCGCCCGGCTGGAATTCATTATCAACAACACGATCGGGATCCACCCCAAGGCGCTGCTCAACTACCCACGTATGCCAGAACCCATTCGACATCAGATCGATAGAGCTTGTGCCGGCTACGCTGAGCCCGTTGAATTCTTTGTTCGTAAGCTTGCCGAAGGCATCTCGACAATTACTGCAGCCTTTTCGCCGGACCCTGTCATCATCCGCTTATCCGACTTCAAGTCGAACGAATATGCCAACTTGATCGGTGGTGAAGAGTTCGAACCCCACGAAGAGAACCCGATGCTCGGCCTGCGCGGTGCTTCCCGGTATCTAAATTCTGGATTTCGTGACTGCTTCGAACTGGAGTGCCAGGCTCTGAAGTACGTTCGCGACACTATGGGACTGACCAATCTCTGGATCATGGTGCCTTTCGTACGAACCGTTCGTGAGGCCGAGCAGGTTGTTTTGCTACTTGAAGAAAACGGGCTAAAACGTGGGGTCAACGACCTCAAAGTGATCATGATGTGCGAGATTCCCGCCAATGCTCTGCTGGCGGAACAGTTCCTGCAACACTTCGACGGGTTTTCGATCGGCTCGAATGACCTGACCCAGCTGACTCTGGGGTTGGACCGCGACTCTGCAGATATCGCTCATCTGTTCGATGAACGAGATGCGGCGGTCAAGACTCTTCTACACCAGGCTATCAGTGCCTGTCGTAAGCAAGGCAAGTATGTCGGGATCTGCGGACAAGGACCATCTGATCATCCGGACCTCGCCCGCTGGCTGATGGACCAGGGCATCGACACGGTTTCTCTTAACCCCGATTCGGTGATCGAGACCTGGCTGTTCCTGGCCGGGGAACAGGAGTGACCGGCGATATCCCTGAACTATCCGGTATAGAAAGTACCGTCGCTGACCATCACGCAGTGGCCCCCTACCCAGCTGGCTGTCACAGAGCCGTTTTCCTTCAATGCGCGCACCTGAAGAGTACTGGGTCGACCGATTTCACTACCTTGACTGACCGTCCAGATAAACTCGCCGTGAGATGCGCTATGGTGGTGAGCAAGCAAAGCTCCCAGCGCACAGTTAGCGCTGCCTGTTGCTGGGTCTTCAAACATGCCATCCGCAGGTACAAACACTCGCGCCCGAATGTCGAACGCTCCCGAACCTGGGGTATACAGGTGTACCTCTGAGACCAGGCCTGAATCCCTCAGTCGGTCGAATCCCACGATGTTGACTCGCGCCCGGGACAGCACTGAACTGTCTCGGACTCTGGCAAACAAGAACGGCAAACCTACCGAAGCAACTCCAGGGGTATGAACTGAGGTGTCAAAATCATCGATCGCAAGCGACACAGCGACCGACAGGGTCTCAATGTCGGCCACCGGACCCAGAGTCAGCGTTTCTGGCGCCTTGAGCTCAAACCAAAGAGAATCACGGGCCGTTCGCTGTATGCTGACGGAAACCGGCCCGGCGGCTTGCTCGAAGACGATCGATCGAGGCAACTCCCCCGCTCCCAGTTCACCCGTTGTCGCCAGCACAAACGCCGTACCTATAGTGGGATGACCGGCAAATGGCACCTCGATCGTCGGGGTAAAGATTCGAACATGCCGAGTCTGCCCCTTCTCCGATGGTAGAACGAATGTGCTCTCGGAATAATTAATCTCTCTGGCAATCTGTTGCATCTGCAGATCGGACAACCCGCGTGCGTCGGGAAAAACGGCTAGCTGATTGCCACCAAAACGTGCCTCAGTAAACACATCACAGATAAAGTATTGGTAATTCAGAAGATAACTCCATCAAAAGGTCCAAACCAGTCCAATCCGAATTCCGGAATTGCGTCCCAGCCAATGAAGGTCAGCAATTGAACGAATTGACCGATCTGCACAACGGTCTTTTGGTCGCGGCACAAACTCACCCACAAACATATGCGCGTACCCGCCAGCGGTCTGGCTTGATACTGAGCAGCAGGCAGGACGACCCGCCCTTGGTTCTGAGACGGCCTGCAGCACCGGGATTTAGCACCCAGGGTCGCTTCGCTGTGTCCATTTTCCTGACATGGGTATGTCCATAAGCGATCGCCCTGGCTTCGGGGTACTTCAGTCGAAGTCTGGCGTGGTAATTCGCAGTGTCCCAAATCCTGTGGCCATGCTCGACCGCCAGAACACCACCGGGTAGGTCCAGTTGGATACTCGCAGGTAGATCGACCAGCGCAGCGTAGTCGCTGGTCGGCCATTTCGCCTCAGTATCGTTGTTTCCAGCAACGGCTAGCACCCGGCCATGACGCGGCGTCAGACAGTCCAGTACCCCGGCACGGCCAATGTCGCCTGCATGCACCACGAGATCGACCTTTCGGGCCAACTCGGCAATGTTCGGGTCGACAAAGCCGTGTGTATCGGACAGCACCAGAACCTTCATTCGGTATCAGTGCCGTGGGGCGCACCATCGCTCTGACCTATGACGGGCAGACCGGTTCCACAGAGCGGACACTGACGGCTAGCCGGGCACGTCTCAATTGCTATCTCGTCGTAGAGAGCCTGTTTCAGAATTCGATTCGACAAACTCCGTTCAGTCAACGATGTGATACACGGGGGCCTTTTCCATCGCCCAGTCCCCGGATTCTCGGTCGTATTGGGACAAAGTGAAGCAATGCCAATCGGTATCATTAAGCTGCATATGATCTCCCCGATAGTAATACCCAGGCCACCGCGTTTCGGTCCGGAACATCGTGTGATGGGTCACAGACTCAGAGGCCAGAAGCCGGTGCTGTAGTTCCCAGGCTCGCATCAACTGGTGAAGGTCTTCGGCAGCGAGATGGTCGAGATCCTCCCTCAACATGCCCAAAAGCTCAAGTCCGCGGGTGAGTAACGGTTCGTTGGTCATATAGTTGGCGCTGATACCGCCGACGTATTCGTCCATGATCTTCTCAAGACGCTGAAGACCATTGAGTGGCAGAATATAACTCGGTGAAACGGTTCCAGCGACAATCTCATTGCGACCGACCTGATAATTCTCCAAGGGTTGAAAGACTGTTTTCTTCAGATCTTCGTACTGCTTCTCACTGATCTTGAGTTTCTCATTCGTCATGTCGTTCACATAGTTGACCGCAGCCTTCGCAGCGATCCGGCCTTCAGTAAAGGATCCCGATGAGAACTTGTGCGCAGTACCACCGATGGTGTCACCAGCTCCAAACAGTCCTTCGACGGTCATCATCCGGTTATACCCCCACTGGTAATCAGAGGGCGCATAGTCCGAAGGACCACTCGCCCAGGCGCCCGAACAGGTAGCGTGGGAACCCATGACATATGGCTCGGAGGTGGTCAGCTCGGGATTGACATGCTTGGGATCAATGTTCTGCGATGCCCAAACTACCGCCTGCCCAATCGTCATGCCCAGGAAGTTCTCCCAACCGACCTGCTCCTTATGCGGGTCCTGAAAGGCCTCCTTGGTTACCATGTGGATCGGCCCACGCCCGGCTTTGACCTCCTCGAGAAATGCGTGGTTGCGCAGACAAGTCGGTACCGGTTGCCGATCGATGTAATCCCCGACCAGATCCTTCGTATGCTCATACCACTTGGATTCGTACTCCTCTCCATAGGCATTCTGCGTGTAAGTCTTGAGATGGAGAAAGTAGGCGCCGACCGGACCATAGCCGTCCTTGAATCGGGTCAGCACAATCCGGTTCTCCATCTGGGTCATCTTGGCTCCGACTAGAATCGGCAACGCGTAGGCTGAGGCACTGCTCCACGGTGCATACCATGTGCGTCCCATACCTTCTCCCACTGCGCGGGGCTTATAGATGTGTGATGCACCACCGGCGCATACGATGACCGCCTTGGCGCGAAAGACATAGAAATCCCCTGTCCGAACGTTGAAACCAACGGCACCGGCAACCCGGTTGGGCTTGGCCTCGTCCATCAGAAGGTGGGTCACCATAATTCGGTTGTAGACCTCCGATGCAGCATTGCGGGCAGCCTCGGCGACAATGGGTTTGTAGCTTTCACCGTGAATCATGATCTGCCATTTACCTTCGCGTAGATAGCGTCCGGTATCCGGATTCTTCATGATCGGGAGACCCCACTCCTCGAACTTGTGTACCGAGGAGTCGACATGGCGAGCTATGTCGTAACCCAGGTCTTCGCGCACGAGGCCCATGAGGTCATTGCGGGCGTAGCGCACATGATCCTCTGGCTGGTTCTCGTCCCACTGCATACCCATGTAACAGTTGATCGCATACAAACCCTGCGCGACTGCACCGCTACGCTCGATGTTCGCCTTTTCAACGCAGACAATCTTCAGGTCCCTCCCCCAGTACCTGGACTCGTAGGTGGCCCCACACCCGGCCATGCCGCCCCCGATCACCAGAACATCCGATTCGACGAAAACCGTCTTGCGTCCAGCAAATAGTCCCATCAGGCCACCCCCTGCACGAGTTGATCAGGCGTCAAGGCCGGCAATCCGCCTGGGACGTTGAGCGCATCCGGCTCGTGTGCGAGTTCCTGGGATTGCATGGCTTCGGCGTCAGGCATCTCAAGCTCAGCCGGTGACGGAATGGAGCCCCATTCGGTGGTCCGGATGGGCGAGACAAAATTCTTCTCGTGGCCGTTACGAAACCTAATCTTCCACGAAATCGTCGCCTTGGCTTCTTCCCGGAGCACTCGTACACTGTGGCCGAGCGGCGCAAAGTCAGCATATCCGCGGGCGTCAATTGCATTTTGCGGACAGGCCTTCACGCAGGAGTAGCACTCCCAGCACATATTGGGCTCGATGTTGTAGGCACGACGATAGGTCTCATCGATGTGCATGATGTCGGATGGGCAGATATCCACGCAATGTCCACAACCGTCGCAACGGGTCATATAAACAAAGGTTGGCATGATGTTCTGTTATCTCCTGTAGAAAAGTCTCGCGAAAGAGTGATCAATAATGTCGCGCGGTCCGGTTGGTAGTGCCGAAAACTTCGGGTTTATCGGCAGGAACCGGCAGGTTGCTCCTGGAACCGTCTGCTTCTGAGATTCGTTTCTGAAGGGCCGCTGCTGGTTTGTAGAACATGTGTGAGAACTTTGACCACGGAACAGATCCGAAGAGCACTGTCGTGGCGATCAGGTACAAACCGAACAACAGGGTTGACCACGAGCCATCCGCCACCTCTACGCACGACCAGATCAGGCCCAGTGTCACACTCACCAAGAGTGAAAGTATGAAAAGGTCAGCCCGCACAATTCGCAACGGTGAATTACCTTCCGCCGCGACATCAACCCGAATGAAGAACCAGAACCAGTAACCGCCGACACAGACCAGCAAGCCACCGAAATACCACAGTAATGGCCATATAGCGGGCGTGGGAGTCGCGGGCGTAGAGTAACAGAACACCATGATGGCGGTACTGATCACGTATGCCAGGAAACCATACATTGTCAGGAGGTGGGCAATTCTACGTCGCACATTGCAGAATTCACCGGACATCAGACCGTCTACAACAGCACTCTGGACCGCCAGAGACACCATCTCCCCACGGCTGACTTGCTGCGTACTGTTGTCCCTGGCTTTATCCCAGTTATCAAAAAAGTACTTGGCGCTCTTTTTGTGAATTGTGTCGAAGAGTGTGCCACCCGCGACCAGGAGCACCATGATGACGATGTACGTCTGCATGAAGGCCGGTGGTATAGACATCGAAAGCTCGGCAAACGGATTGATAGTAAACATTACATTACCTCTGTTTCCCGACACGGCGACTGTGTCGATGGCGACCGAGAATCATGTGAGCAGACACACAGGCAGGCCGTTTGTCCTGATCAAGGCAGGCATAGAATTGATCGTTACATACTTGAGCCGGCATTTCTTTCCCTCCTTGAGAGCGTCGATACCCGGCATCACATCGCTCCCTTAACATAAGGGATGCAACGAACGGCCGCCAAGCACTTTCCGGGAATCAGCGTACTGGCCTTGGGTAAGGCCAACAGTGGAACTTTAAGGCCTTCCAGCATTCGAGACTAATCAGTATTTTCGGTGGCTTCGATAAAAGGTGTTTATTTTTGCCTGCCCGGCAACGGCCGGGCAGGCTGTTACCCGGAATTCGGCCTGCCACGGTACAGCAGCCACAGACCGATCAGCAGCATGGGCCCACAAAGCAACTGGCCCATCGAGAACCGATCAATCAGCAGGAACCCCAGATGAGCATCTGGCTCCCGAAAAAACTCGCTCAGAAAGCGGAAAACGGCATAACCGATAAGGAAGAGACCGGATACTCTACCTGGTAATCGGGGCCTCGAAGAGTAAATCCAGACCATGGCAAACAGAACCAGGCCTTCGAGTCCCGCCTCGTAAAGTTGCGAGGGATGACGGGCGGGTGGGCCCACAGCAGGAAACACCATGGCCCAGGGCACGTCACTCACCCGCCCCCAGAGTTCCTGATTGATGAAATTGCCCAGACGTCCTGCGCCGAGCCCTAGTGCACACAAAGGTGCCAAAAAATCGGCCACAGACAAAAAAGTCCGCTGGTGACGCCTGGCGTAGAGATACAAAGCAACGCACACCCCGAGCAACCCGCCATGAAAAGACATACCACCTTTCCAGATGAACAGCAGCGAAACTGGGTGCTGTAGGTAATGAGCCGAGTTATAGAACAGCGCATAACCCAAGCGGCCACCGAGAACCACACCCAGAGCAACGTAAAAAAGAAGATCCCAGACCTGCTGCGATGTCCAGCCCGAATTCGGTCTGCCGGCTCGCACCAGACCCAGCAGACCGCCCAGGAGAAAACCGGCCAGGTACATCACCCCGTACCAGTAGACAGTCAGCGGGCCGAGCGAGAAAACGACAGGGTCAATCTGCGGGTAATTCAACATACCGTTTAAGAACCGGCCTGTATGCACAACGAGAAGCGCCAATCAAGTGTGCAGTATAACGGTAAGAACGCGCCGGCCGCTTATTGTACTGTTGCAGATCAACACCTCGGCTGATTTGCCCGGCAACTAGAGAATCTAGAACATCGAGTGCTCTTGACTGTGGTACTCCGGCCCGGAAGGCTGGCCTGACACTTTCCACTGAACTTGGAATAACGACCCGACACTCGTAGTATTCAAATCGCCCGTGGCCACCTTCAACGGATCCCGCTGACACAATGGTTCTATACATGAAAAAATATCTTGTGGCCGCCGCAGTGCTTGTTGGCATATTTATATCGACACCCGCGGTGGCGATGACCCGAATCTATCTCAGTGCTGATGACAACGGAATGACTTCCAGGCTGCTGGTGGTCATCAGCAACCATCGAATTCGGCTGAACGACTTGACCCGCTCAGGACGAGAGTTTCTGTTTCTAACCAAGCAGCAACAACTCATATTAATAGACCATAGTCGCAGGGAATTCGTGCAGTTGGGCCAGGCGGAAGTTGAACAGATCGGCGGGCAGATCACAGGCCTGACCGATCAGCTGCAGGCACAATTGGAAGGCTTGACAGCGGAGAAACGCACCCAGGTGATTGCCATGCTGGACAGCCTGGGCCTGGCTGACCTGGCCGACCCACCAATGGTTCCCGGCAGAATCGTCATGACCGGCCAACACGCAGCCAGCGCCGGCATTGCCTGTGAATGGGCGAGGATCATGCGCGGCAAATCAGCTACGGCCGAACTTTGCCTCGCCGGACAGAGTGCCATCAACCTGCCTGAGTCAGATTATGCCGCCGTGCAGCAACTCCTGACCTTTACCCAGACCCTCGGCCAGACTGCGGGCCCCTTACTCAGCAAACTCGGTGTGTCAATACCGGCAGTAGAAACGAGTAGGATCAAAGGCCTACCGATAATATTCAGGGACCATAAACGGAACCTATCAGTCTCTGTCCAGGCCGTCGACCAGATCGACGTGGTGCTACAGCTGAAACTTCCTAGCGGATACTCAAGAACAGAACTTCCCCGCCTCGGCCTGTAGGCAATTCCCCGACGGCCCGCTAAACCTGGAGCTCTGGTAGATCAGCGAACAGATCAAGCGCCTCCGGATTGGCCAGTGCTTCTCGGTTCTTCACTTCCTCACCGTGAACGACTTTTGCAACGGCGAGCTCGACGATCTTCCCACTCTTGGTTCGTGGGATATCTGAGACCTGCACGATCCTGGCCGGAACATGGCGTGGCGTGGTGTTGTCGCGGATCCTGTGACGGATTCGCGCATCAAGTCCCTCGTCCAGAGACAGGCCATCGCGGAGCCGAACGAACAGTACGATTCGAACATCCCCCTGCCACTGCTGGCCGACCACCAGGCTCTCGACCACCTCGTCGATCTGTTCAGCCTGACGATAGATCTCTGCAGTACCGATACGTACGCCGCCGGGGTTCAATACCGCATCGGAGCGGCCATAAATCACCATCCCGCCATGTTCTGTCTCGGCGACATAGTCCCCATGACACCAGATACCCGGAAATTTCTCGAAATAGGCCTTCCGATATTTTAAATCGTCTGGATCGTTCCAGAATCCGATCGGCATACTCGGAAACGAGTTGCTGCAGGTCAGTTCCCCTTTCTCACCAGGTCCGAGCAACGCACCATCATCGCCACGCACCTCTACCTTCATACCCAACCCCTTGCATTGCAGCTCACCCGGCCAGACTGGTAGAGCCGGGTTGCCCAGGGCAAAGCACGAAACGATATCGGTACCGCCGGAGATCGAGGACAGGCAGACATCCTCCTTGACCGACTGGTATACATAGTCGAACCCTTCGGGCATCAACGGTGAACCGGTCGACAGGATGCTCCGCAGGCTCGCCAGATCATGGGTCCGGCACGGCTGGATCGCCGCCTTGCTGATTGCATCGATGAACTTGGCCGAGGTTCCGAAAATATCGATTTTCTCTTCAGATGCAAAATCAAAGAGTGCATTGCCATCGGGATAAAACGGCGAGCCGTCGTAGAGCAGCAGTGTTGCACCGCTTGCCAGCCCAGACACCAGCCAATTCCACATCATCCAGCCACAAGTAGTGAAATAGAAAAGCCGATCCCCCGGACGAACGTCGGCGTGCAAGCGGTGTTCCTTGAGGTGTTGTAGCAAGGTCCCACCGGCTCCATGCACGATTGCCTTGGGTACACCCGTAGTGCCCGATGAATACATGATGTACAACGGGTGATTGAACGGCACTTCAGCAAACTCAATTTCACCGGCCGAAACCCTGAAATCCGCCAGCACAATGGCATCCTGAATCCCGCTGACATCCCGCTCGGTGTCCAAAAGAGGCACCACCACAACCTTTTCTAGGGAGGGTAGCCCTTCGCGAATAGCGGCCAGTTTTGCCAGAGAATCGTTGGCCTTACCGTTGTAGTAGTAACCGTCCGCACTGAACAGAACCTTCGGTTCGATCTGGCCAAAACGATCTAGGACCCCGCGAATCCCGAAATCTGGAGAACAAGAGGACCAGATCGCCCCGATAGAGGCGGTTGCCAGCATGGCCGTCACCGTCTCCGGCATATTCGGCATGAAGGCAGCGACCCGGTCACCCGGCCTGACACCGGCATCACGCAGGGCGGCGGCAAGGGAGGCGACCTCCTGGTACATCTCGGCGCAGCTGACAATACGGCGGACCTTGTCCTCTGCCCTGAACAGCATAGCTGGTGAATCGTCCCGTCGGCGCAGTAACTGCCGAGCAAAGTTGATACGGGCTTGGGGAAACCAGCGAGCCCCGGGCATCTTTCCCCGATTTTGGACAACTGGCTCACCGGCGATGCGTTCAGGCAGTTCGCAGAAGTCCCACAGAATCGACCAGAACGCTTCTGATTCAGCTACCGACCAGGCATGAAGAGACTGGTAATCGGAAAATTTCCGGCCGATTGTTGCCTCGGCTTCCAGGGCAAACGCCGTGATCCCAGCCCGGGCGATTCTCTCAGCGGTTGGTTTCCACAGCGGCTCCGGCACGTCAGTTCACTCCCTGATTCGCGGGGTGCCCGGGGGTCCCAATAGGAACCGGTGAGCAGAAAGCCCCGCCTGGCGGGCTGGGTATTCTAGCAAGCTGCAAGATTCACCGGGGATCACCTGCCGGGGCGTGTTAAATTCTGTGGGCCCGTTGCACAGGGTTGAACGACGCCACCGATACACCCGAACCAGGGATCCTAAGCTCTGAGTCTGATCGATGACTCCAGCACGACAATTCGAAAATATAGTGGCCGACCTCTGTAACCGGGCACAGGAGTTGTTGCCTCGGGGTCAAGCAGAATTGGCCGAGGCCTTTCTGACCCAGTACTACCACCGGGTTCCTGGAGAGATCCTGGACGAGTCGGATCTATCAGATCTCTACGGCGCCGCCATCGCTCACTGGGACCTGGGTCGTCAGCGCGAAATCGATTCATCCCTCATAAAGGTATACAACCCGTCGCATGAATCACATGGCTGGGAGTCGACCCATACTGTCGTAGAAATCATTACAGATGACCGGGCATTCCTAGTTGATTCCATAGCGATGGCACTGAATCGGCACAACCTGACCATTCATCTCACGATCCATCCTGTGATCCGCACGGTCCGAGCCGCCGATGGCAGGTTACACAAGGTGCTGCGCAGCAGTGAGTCGGATGATCAAAGCATTGCCGAATCTTTCATGCAGTTCCAGATCGATCGACAAACAGACGACACCGTCTTGGAGCAGCTGCGCGCTGAACTCTTTGGGATCATCCATGACGTTGCCCGGGTTGGTAACGACTGGAAGGAGATGCGAGACCGGTTGCTCGAGGCGGCCGCGACACTGGAATCGACCAAGGGCAGTGAAATGGTCGATGAAATCACTGCGCTTTGCCACTGGATAGCAGCCGACCACTTCACTTTTCTAGGTTGTATCGACTTGAAGACCGACACTGCTGCCAAAGACCTGCAACTGGCCCCTGTGCCTGGGACCGAACTCGGTATTCTTCGACCTGATCCTGAATCGCAAAACACCGATCCACTGACGTTGCTGCCTATCGGCCAAGCGAGTTATCTCGCCGGTACGGAACCTCTTTTGATCACGGAAACCAGCAGACGGTCGACTGTTCATCGCCCCGCATACATGGACATGATCGTGGTCCGTCGGTTTGACTCGCAGGGTAACATCGTGGCGGAGTCCTGTGTGGTTGGACTTTTCTCAGCAGCCGCCTACAACAGCTCGGTTAGGGAAGTGCCGATCCTGCGCTCGAAGCTGCGGCGGGTTCTCGAACGCAGCTCATTACCGCACGATGGCCACGGTAGCAAGACACTCCAGAACATCATAGAGAACTATCCGCGGAACGATCTGTTCCAGATTTCAGACGAGGACCTGTTTGTGACCTGTATGGGCATTCTGGATCTTCAGGAACGCCAACGGGTACGATTATTTTCTCGCCATGATCGCTATGGCCGATTCTATTCAAGCCTGGTCTATGTTCCCAGGGACCAGTTCAACAGCGACCTCAGAGCCCGGATTGGGGAACTGCTGCTGGAGGCTTACCGAGGTCAGACGATCGAATTCGACGTTTATTTCTCCGACTCAGTGCTCGCGCGAATCCACTACATCATCCGTGTAGACCCGCACAGCACACCGGTCCAAGACCATTACCTTCTGGAACAACAGATCGCGAAGCTGGCGCGTTCGTGGACGGATGACCTGCACAGGGAACTGGTGAGCCAGGTTGGTGAAGAAACGGGTAATCGACTATTCACCACCTGCCAGCCGGGTTTTTCTGTGTCTTATCAGCAGGACTGGTGCCCGCGACAGGGAGCCCATGATGTCAGGCGGATGAGTCAGGCTGAGGAATCAGACCAACTCGGAATCCTGCTGACCAGGCCTGCCGGTGCCGAAGTCTCCACCGCAGAACTCAGACTGTATTCCAGAGCAGAACCGATTCCACTGTCCGATATCCTGCCGGTCATCGAGAACATGGGATTCAGGATCAACTCGGAACGACCCTACCCGGTTCATCGACAGGGCCTGCCACCGTTCTGGATCCACGTTTTCAGCCTGCTGGCCAGCACCGATCTACCTGGTGACCTCGAAAGCAGAAGACATGAATTCGAGCAGTCCCTGCTTATGACCTGGACCGGTCGGGCAGAAAACGACGGCTTTAACCGACTTATCTTGACCGGCGGACTGAACTGGCGGGAAACAACGCTGCTGCGCAGCTACTTTCGCTTCCTTCGCCAGATTCGGTTTCGCTACAGCCAGGACTACGTCATCGATACCCTGAGCAGCAACCCAAACATGACCAGTCGGGTCGTTCAGTTGTTCCACGCCCGTTTCGATCCTGACCTTGAGGGCGACAGAACGACTGCCATGAACAACGTGATGGCAAAGATCAACGCTGGCCTTGAACGAATCCTGAATCTCGACGAAGACAGGATCCTGCAGGGGTTCATCAATGCCGTGAATTCCACGTTGCGAACCAACTATTACCAGGTGGGGAAAGACGCCACACCGGCCCCGTATCTGTCGCTGAAAATCGATTCAGCCGCAATTCTGAGAATGCCTGAACCCAGACCGATGTTTGAAGTCTTTGTCTGCTCCCCGAGGGTCGAGGCCATTCATCTGCGCGGTGGCAGAGTCGCTCGGGGGGGTATTCGCTGGTCAGACCGGCCCGAGGACTTTCGGACGGAAGTGCTGGGATTGGTCAAGGCGCAGATGGTCAAGAACGCAGTCATCGTACCGGTCGGTTCCAAGGGAGGGTTTATCGTCAAACAGATGCCTGATGGCGACCGTGAGACTCGTCTGGCCGAGGCCGTTGCATGCTACCAGACATTCATGCGCGGACTGCTTGACATTACCGATAATCTCGAAGGCGACACCGTCATCCCACCAGCCCGGGTGGTTCGACATGACGACGATGACCCCTATCTTGTTGTGGCGGCGGATAAAGGCACGGCCACCTTCTCGGATATCGCAAATACCATCGCCGCCGAATACGGTTTCTGGCTCGATGATGCGTTCGCCTCCGGAGGCTCCAGTGGCTACGACCACAAAGGCATGGGGATCACGGCCCGCGGCGCCTGGGAATCAGTCAAGCGCCTGTTCCGAGAGCGTGATAGTGATATCCAGGCGGAACCTTTCACGGTGGTTGGCATTGGCGACATGTCGGGTGATGTCTTTGGCAACGGAATGCTGCTGTCACGGCAGATCAGGCTGATCGCCGCATTTAATCACTTGCACATATTTCTTGATCCTGATCCTGATCCTGAGCGCAGTTTCCATGAGCGACAACGCCTTTTTGAGCTGCCTCGTTCCAGTTGGGATGACTATGATCGCGAAGTCATGTCTGTTGGTGGCGGTGTCTGGCCACGGACAAGCAAGTCAATCGAGATCTCGAGCGAGGTCCGATCAGCCCTGGGCATCAACTCTGACAGTCTGGGCCCGAACGAACTGATCAATGCAATCCTGAAAGCCCCTGTTGACCTGCTCTGGAACGGTGGGATCGGCACCTACATCAAGGCCTCCACTGAGGGCCACGAAGATGTCCGCGATCGGGCCAATGACACAATCCGAGTAAATGGCCAAGAATTACGCTGCAAAGTGCTGGGTGAAGGTGGCAACCTCGGTGCAACACAACTGGGAAGGATTGAATTCAGCCGTGCCGGTGGCCTGTGCCACACCGATGCGATCGACAACTCAGCCGGTGTCGACACATCGGATCATGAAGTCAACATCAAGATTGCCCTCAATCATCTCGTGAAGAGGCAGGAACTGACTCTCAAACAAAGAAATGCCCTGCTTTCCGGGATGACAGAAGAAGTCGCTGAACTCGTGCTGCGCGACAATTACAATCAGACCCAGGCTCTGAGCCTTGCCGTAGACCGGGCCAGAGAACTGGTTCACCAGCACTCTCGCGCGACCCGGCAGCTGGAAAGAACGGGGGTCCTTGATCCGCGCCTGGAATTTCTTCCCGACGAAGAGATTTTTGCCGAGCGTATCGCAGCCGGCGAAGGTCTGTGCAGACCAGAGATGGCCGTACTGCTTTCGTACAGCAAATTGTCGACCTATGAACTGTTACTCAAATCCGACGTCCCCGAAGACCCTTTCCTGTCAGGTGAACTACCCCGCTATTTTCCAACTGTACTGAACGAACAGTACCCAGAGGCGATCTCTGCACACCGGCTTCGACGGGAAATCATCGCGACCCAGGTCACCAACAGCATGGTTAACCGGGTCGGCCCGGGGTTCACGCTGAGAATGAACGAACTAACGGGCCGGCTGCCACCAGACACCGCGCGCGCCTATTCAGCCACCTGTGAAATATTCGCCATCCGTGACCTCTGGCAAGCCGTTGAAAGCCTGGATAACAGGGTGGACACCGCAGTGCAGCAGACCATCCTGCACGACACTGGCAGACTCATCGAGCGGGGCACCACCTGGCTGTTGCGAAACCGTCCTCAAACCATTGATATCGCCGAAACAGTGGCTTTTTTCCGCGATGACGTCGCCCAGCTGTGGGACAGTTTTCCCAGGGTACTTGCTGCATCGAACCGCTTGACCCAGAAACGGCGGGTTCGACGTTTCCTGGCTGCTGAGGTTCCACCAGAGCTGGCTAATCAGGCGGCCGGGCTCCTGGCGATGTCCGCGGCATTGGATATCGTCGAAATTGCTCGCCTCGACCGACACGATGTGAGCGACACAGCAACCGTCTACTATGATCTTGGCGACCGGCTCGGGTTGCACTGGCTGAGGGATCGAATCGGTGAACTGGCAATAGAGAGTCACTGGCACTCTATGTCCAAGTTTGCCTTACGTGCCGATCTCAGCCGCAGCCAGCGGGCACTGGCGGGCAGTGTACTCAACAGCTCAACCAGTAAGGGAAAGGCTGCGGCAAGGCAGTGGGTCACCAGACAGAAAGCAGCCTGCGATCGTTTTGATCAGATCATCTCGGATCTTCGCCTGGCTGGTAAACCCGATTTTGCCATGTTATCTGTTGCTGTCAGCGAAGCCAAAGTACTGCAGGGAGACACTGGGGCGTAAGTACAGTCCGGAAACGCTGTCATTCCACTTCTCTGGCAAGTGAGATTCCATCCCGCCTGGAGCGCTCACTGTAAAGCGAATAGACTACGAAGCTGAATCCAGCTCGTTTGCGAGACAGCACTGATGCGAACGTCCCAGTTTCTTATCGCCACTCTCCGGGAAACCCCGGCCGACGCCGAGATCATCAGTCACCAGCTGATGCTGCGGGCCGGTCTGATCCGACAGGTCGCTGCAGGTGTTTACAACTGGCTACCACTTGGCCACAGAGTACTGCGTAAGGTCGAAACTGTCGTCCGGGAGGAAATGAACCGCAGTGGTGGCCAGGAGGTTCTATTACCTGCGGTACAACCAGCAGAATTGTGGCGTGAATCCGGGCGCTGGGACGACTATGGTCCCGAATTGCTGCGCTTGACCGACCGCCATCACCGTGAATTCTGCTTCGGACCGACCCACGAGGAAGTCATCACCACTCTGGCACGCTCTGAAATACGGAGTTACCGGCAGCTGCCGATCAATCTGTACCAGATTCAGACTAAGTTCCGCGACGAGATTCGCCCTCGTTTCGGCGTGATGCGTGCACGAGAATTCATCATGAAGGATGCCTATACCTTTGACATCGACGAGCATGGTATGGGGAACAGCTACGAGGTGATGTACCAGGCCTATGAGCGCATCTTCCAGCGACTCGGATTGGAAGCAAGAGCTGTCGAAGCAGACAGTGGCACCATCGGTGGCAGTTTCTCCCATGAATTCCATGTCCTGGCGGACACGGGAGAAGACGCTATCGCGTTGTGTCCTGAAGCTGGTTATTCTGCGAACGTAGAAAAGGTCACACTGTCGAAACCCGCCCTGGCCCGACCGGAACCTGGCCCGGAGATGGTCGAGATTGAGACCCCAGGCCAACATACGATTGAAGACCTCTGCCGGTTTCTGTCGCTTTCCCCCCAGAGGACTGTCAAGACACTGATCGTCAAAGGGCAGGACGAAGGTCTGGTCGCACTGGTTCTTCGTGGCGACCATGAACTCAACAGTGTCAAAGCAGAAGCGCTTCCCGAAGTCGCCAATCCCATTCGCCTTGCGAGTGCCTCGGATATCCAGCAGGCGACCGGAGCTGATCCTGGCTCTATCGGGCCAGTCGGATTGAAAATTACGGTGATTGCTGATCATAGTGCCATCGGGCTGGCAGATTTTGTTTGCGGTGCCAACCGGGATGAGCGACATCTGAGCAACGTCAACTGGGGTCGCGACCTGCCGGAACCGCGCAGCACAGACCTGCGCCAGGCCGTAGATGGCGATCCCTGCCCGGTCGACCCCACTCGTCCGATTCAGGTGCGGCGTGGTATCGAGGTGGGACACGTGTTCCAGTTGGGAACCAAGTACAGCGAAGCGCTGGGCGCCGACTATCTCGACAGTAAGGGTCAGGCCCGACCCATATATATGGGTTGCTATGGTATCGGTGTAACACGCATCGTGGCAGCAGCCATCGAACAGAACCATGATGAACAGGGGATTATCTGGCCTGACCCGATTGCGCCTTTTGATGTCTGCATCGTACCGATCGGTATGCACAAATCTAGCCAGGTTGCCGAAACCGTTGAGCGATTGGCCAGGGAGTTATCTGAAACCGGCTTCGAGGTGCTGGTCGATGATCGGGATGAACGCCCCGGAGTCATGTTTTCAGAGATGGATCTGATCGGTATACCCCATCGGCTTGTCGTCGGAGAGCGGGGCCTTAAGTCAGGCACCGTCGAGTACCGCAATAGACGCAGCGGGGACAGCAGTGACCACCCGGTCGAAGAATTGGTTCAGGTCTTAAGCGAAATGAGGCAAATCTGAAATAGGCCAATCAGGGTAGCTGCACTCGGCAATGGGTTCCGCTGCGAATCAAGCCGTCAGTCTGGAAGGTAACTCGCACCGGATATTCCGGCATGGCAGCTGCAGGGTCGACGGGTTCCAGCGCGATCGTTGACACCTGGCCCGGGTAGGGGGTATCGCCGACGACAACGGTGACATCGGTTTCTGGTCTCAGTCGTTCTGCCAGCACCAGGGGTAGGACGATCCGGGCAACATAGACGCCGCTTTGTGCAAGCACCAGGAGAGGCCGGCCGGGCTCATCGGCCACGACAGATTCTCCAGGATCGACTGGTGTCTCAACGACCCAGGCGTCAAAAGGCGCCAAAATCGTTGCCAGTGTCAACTGGTATTTCGCCTTCCGCAGGTCAGCACTGGCGATTGCATGGGCAGTTTCAATACGGGTGAGTTCGAGCTGACTCCTCTGAAATTCCATCGCTGCAATCGATCCTTCCTCAAACAGGGTCTCGTTACGGTCAAACTCAGCCTGCCGATCAAACAACTCCGCGGCGTAGCGCTTTTCGGTACTTGCGGCTTTACTCAAACGAATCTCAAGCAATTGACGGTCTATCTCTACAAGCAGATCTCCCGAGGCGACCAGATCACCTGTTTTCACGTACACAGCGGTCACCTGTCCAGTAACTCCAGAACTCAGCTCTACCCGCTGATTCCATTGAATTTTCCCGTTGACAATATCGGCCATCACGGTCGGGATGAGGCCGACCAGTACAAACGTGACCGCGGAGTAAAGAAGATTTTTCACTGGCTTTCTCTCTGTTCTGCAAGCAATAGCGGCCGACCGAGTAAGGCGTCGAGCTCCGCCCACAACACAATCTTTCCAAAGTCAGCTTTGAGTGACATCCATATCGCCTCAGCGACTTTGGCCTGTGCATCTCCAAGGTCTGATTTCATTTCAAGCTCGTAAAGCGTCCGACTTTTATCCTGGTAGATCGAGCGATAGTCTTCCCGGACGGTGGCGGCATTGTGTTCCAGCTTGTTGATCTCAAGCCCGTGGAGCAGTTCCAGCAGGTTCAGACGAAGTGCATACTCGCGGCTGGTGAGCTCTGCTTCAGCGCGCTCCAGACGAACATGCGCATCGCTGATCTCACCCTGGTTAACACGTGTGCCATCGATGATCGGCACCTTGAACTTCAGTGTCGCGCGATAATCGTCGCGTCCACTCGACAGTTCCTGAGCATAGGTTCTTGCTTCCAGCTCTGCTATAAGCACCGGAGTGGTCAGTCGCTCTGCAGCACGCACGGCAGCCCGCGCGGCTTCGATTCGCTGCCGGGCAGCCTTGATGGACGGAGCAGAATCAAGCCCTGTCTCAAGAAGTTCTTCATAATTCGGCAGCACACGGCTGTCATATGCTGATAGATCAGGCATCAAGAGCTGCCGGGACAACTCGCCCGGGCGACCCATGGCCAGTGCCAGCGCATGGCGGGTCTGTTTTCGCTCCAAATCCCGCCGAGTACGGATGGTCAGAGTTTCCGTGTAGATCGTCTCCAGTTCCTTGACTTTGACTTCGGTGTGCTCGGCAAACCGTTCGTAGCGATCCCGTGCCCGTTTGAACCGAATGAAGTCCATTGCCAGTTTCTCGTCCGCTGCCTGGAAATGTCGATCAGCCAGAATCACGGCAAAAAACCGCCGCATCAGTTCTACTTCATGGAGGCGGCGCTCCAGTGCGTATTCCAGTCGTTCACTGTCCAGTGCAGCGACTGCGGATGCCTGCCTGCTGTCGCTGCGACCGAAATCTGTCAGGCGCTTCCTGACGACAATGCCATAGCGGCTATCGTCATCTAAATCATGGCCTGGTGTAGCAGCTTTACTTGCCAGACGAGGCTGCAGATCGGCATAAGCAGTCCAGCCATAACTTGAACGAGCCCGCTCCAGACGGTTGACTGCCAGATCGACGCGAGTCCGAGCAGAGACCAGTGAGGGGTGGTCCGCATCGAAAAAACTCAGCACGTCCTGCAGCGACAATGGTTCGGGCAACCGTCCTGGCGCCACCACCTCAGCGGCATAGGCCCCGAGTGAGATCGCCTGAATTGTCAGGCTAAACAGCAGCAGAACTATTGCTTTGGGCCGCATGTGCAGAATTCCCGCCCTACATCCACATCCCGGGGCTATCAGTCCCCAGGATCATGACGAAGAATATTGTCGACGTCGCCGCTTGTGTCGTGAAAACGTTTCCTCAACATAATGGCCTTCGACAACGTATTCACCGAGCCAGATGAACTCCTGCGCATTACGTGTCGAACCGGTGTAGCGAGTTATCACAGTACCGTCATAACTGAAGAACAGAAATGCCGGAGTGGCTCGAATCCGGTTGTGTTTCAGTGCAAACTCGGTCTCGGTATGTGCTGCACCATCAAATCCCACGACCATACCGTCGCCCCCAGCCTTCAGGTTCAGGATTCGGAAGTGGGTACGGTAGTAGTCTTGCACCTGTTTCTGGTTCAGCACCGTTTCCTTCATCCGCGTACAAAAGGGACAGAAATCGGTCTCAAACATCACCAACACCCCGACCAAACCCTGTTCCCGAGCCGCTTCACCTTCTTCTTGCAGATCGTTAAAGCTGTCTTGAAAGAAAAACACCATGGGATCCCGGACCTCACCCGTTTCAGCAAGAGTGATTCCCATACTCATCAGAAGGGTGGCCAGGACAAGATTCACACTCTGGAACATTCGATTTTCTTTGCCTTTGTTCCGTTGGGCCACGGTGCTCGGCTATCGTTGCCGGTGGATCGCCGAACGGACAGTAAATTTACTACAGACCCTCATCGAGTGTCCTGCCGTCTTGTCTGGTCCGCCGGTTGTTGGAATCTCGAATGGCTCTATTATTGCCCGTTGGGTTTATCAACCCCAGCTTCCTCTGCCTGTTGCCCGACAGATAACTGGGCTGTCACACAGGCACCAAACAACGTCACATACAAGAAAAACAGAACCCAGACAAAGAATACCGGGATGGTCCAGAGTGCACCATAGATTACCTGGTAGAGTTCAAAATCGGAGACATACCAGGCAAAGTCCCTTTTAATGACTTCAAGGAGTACCGTCGAGATTAAAGCGCCGATTACTGCCGGTCTGTACGGTATGGAACAGTTAGGTAACACCCGATATAGAACTACAAAGCCACCGAATTCGATCAGCACTGAAAACCACCTGAACAACTGCCCATACACGTAAGATGCTGCAGGGATCGCCTGACCTTGTGGAAAGTAGAGCAGATGGTAGGCGGCCCAGAACACAATTACCGTAACGACCGGGCCCACCCCGATCATCGTCAGACACACCGCCAGGCGCCGACCCAGTCCTCGACCTTTTCTGACCCGCCAGATTTCGTTGAAGGCGTCTTCGATAGTGGACAAAAGGAAAAGAACACTCACCAGAAGCGCGGTCAAACCAAGCATCGGTAGCGAGTGTGCCTGGTCGGCAAAGTCGTGCAGGTAGGCGCTTACCTGGTCCCCCGCCGCCGGCATGAGGTTGTTGTAGACGAAACCCTCCAGCATGCTCGTCCAGACCGAAAAGTGGGAAACAGAGCAAGAACCTAGAAAGTCACAGTCAACAGTGGCACCAACGCCAACAAGGAAGTAAATGCAAGCGAAGCCGCGGTTCGAATGGTGCGCCCACTCTGTATACGGCACCATATCCCCTGGGCCAACAGCAATGAACGGGCAAGATCAGCTGGCACGTCAGGACCCCTGACAACAAAAAAGGCCCCTGGCGGGGCCTTTTCGATCAGCCCGAAGATGACTCACACAACGGTCGATCTTCCAGCGATTGTTCAGTTGTATGAAGGACGGGCCCGGGACTGCGACTGCGCCTGCTCGATCCCGAGGATTGAGGCTTCAGAGACCCGCAGCGCGATTCGCATGGCCTCATCCAGGTCACCGGTCTGAAGCTTCTGACCCGCCACCCGCAGCAACTCATCCAAGCTAACCGCACTGCCACCGGTCGAGAAGTCGACCATTCGCCAGACGGCCCCGGCGAGCCTCGCTCTGCCCAGGTCATCACCCGCCCGCGCGACCGCCTGCTCCACTTCCTGGTGGATCACTTGTGAGCTTTGAGCCTTTGCAAGGTATTCGAGATCCGAACTTTCGGTCACCCCCAGCGACCAGGCCCCACGGGTCTTGGCATGATCGATCGCCTGCTGGATCTGATGCTCATTCGCATCGCGATCAATATGCAGAACCTGTCCAGGATAGATCAGATCGGCGTCTTCGATCTCACCTCGGTTTCGCTTGAACAGCAGCGGCCACTGATAGGGATCTCCATAAACCTGTTGCTGAGACGAGATACCCCACAGGTGGTCACCGGCCTGAACGACATACCGGTTGATCAGTGACGGTTGACCGTCACTGTCCGCCATGAGCGCATCGATGGCCGCAGCTAAGGTAGCGCGACTTGAGTCATCGGCAGCCGGTGTAGTCGTCGAATCAGAAGTTGAGGTACTGTCGGACGAAGGGGCAGCCGCTGCCGCAGTCGCCGTACCGGCTTCCAGTTCCGTAGGCTTGGCGGTCACACAGCCAGTCGCCACAAGGGCAACCGCAGACAGAGCAAAGAGAATCCGCACAGCACTGAAAAATTTGGTCATAGCATCACTCACGAGTGGGGTTTTGTGCACAAAATCAGTGCCTTCAGCACGATGTCACGGTTGTGTTCAGCACATTCGCAAACTAACATCGGGCTCTATCTCTGTCAAGAAATTCCGAGGTGCTAAATGTCGCTGGTGATCTATCACAACCCCCGTTGCTCAAAGTCCCGAGCAACTCTGGCACTGCTTCAGGAAAAGGGCCACACACCGCAGGTCATCGAGTACCTGAAAGAACCACTGGAGAGCAGCACTATTTTAGAGCTGGCGCGCAAGCTTGGCGTGCCCGTGGCGGACATGATCCGGAAAACTGAAACACCGTACCAGGACCTCGGCCTTGCCAGTGCCGACGAGAGCACGCTGACTTGCGCCATCTGCGAGAACCCGATCCTCCTGCAGAGACCCATCGTGGCCACAGAGAAGCACGCGGTGATCGGTCGCCCACCGGAAAATGTGCTTTCGATCATCTAATCATTCACGATGGGATGCTCTCGAATCTTAGCGGGCCTGGCAACCATCGACAGCACTCGCGTATAAGAGCCTTTACAGAGCCTTCAGACGAACTGTACACCTGGCTGACAGAAGGATCGACAGTGAGAGTCAGAGCGGTGTCCCCACTCAACGCAAAATAGAAGCATGCGTGTTCGCTGTCGATCGATCCCAACAGCACAGTCGCTACCGGGTCCCTCTGTGCAGCTCTGAGACGGGTCACCTGTCAGAAGAAGTGACTTCCTTCTCTAGTTCTTTGATGAACGGCACCGTGATCCGTCGCTGGCGGCTAAACGCCGCCTGATCGATTCGATCCAGAATTCCAAATAGTACAGCGCTGTCCCGCGGCGCCCTGCGAACAAGATACCGGCTGACACTGTCAGGCAGTTCAAACCCCCGCATAGAGGCGCGCAGGCGCATCGCTGCGGGCAGCATTTCGTCGGCCAGAGGTCGCAAGCGATATGCACCACCGGCCGCCAGCCTGGTGGACAGATCCGCAAGTTTGAGTTCCAGTCCTGCAGGGGGCTGCAGAGCAGCAGCAACCAGCACACCACGACCACCAGCCAGGCGTTCGTAGAGCTCCAGGATGCTTTCTTCCCATTCCTGATCCCCGGCGATCTGGTCAAGGTCGTCCATACACACCACCGTGTCGGCATTGAGTTGCGCCACCAGCTCGGGACCGACCCCGGGTGCACCGGCAGGTACATAGACTGTGAGTCGCTGGTGATCGATGGTCAGGCGGCTGAGGGCCTGTAACAGATGCGATTTTCCGCTTCCAGGGGGCCCATGGATAAACAAAGTCGGGCTCGGGCGCTCCTGTTCAGGAACCGATCGGACCGCGGCAAGGACCTCTTCATTACCTGCGGCAAAAAAGTTGTCGAACGAAACGCTGTCCGACAGGCGAAGCGGTAGGTTCAGTTGTCTCGTCATAGGGTCGTGTCGGACCCGGTGTTTGCACCGTTTGTCTCGCTTGAGCGGATAAACAAGAGGTAAACGTAATGAAAGCCGCTCAAAAGTGTTGTCAACGCGACCAGTCCGATCAGGCCATCGGTCAGGATCTTGATATCGAGCCAGCCAATACGGTCGACCATAACATCAATCACCAGGATGATCTGCAGTACCGTGTTGGCTTTACTCAACGGGCTTGGTTGTATCGGTACAGGTCCATGCGGGGTGTGCAGTATGAGGAAACCTCCGATAATGCAAATGTCACGAAAGCCTATCAGCAGCAACAGCCAGAACGGCAGGTCACCAAGGAGAACCAGTACCACGTAAGTGCTGACGATGAGCATCTTGTCGGCCAGCGGATCAAGGATGGACCCCAGGTGAGAAACACAATCGAATCTCTTGGCGATCCAGCCATCGAGCCCATCGGTGACTCCAGCCGCCAGAAACACCGCCAGCGCGACCACATACTCACCGTCTTTGAGAAACAGAATCAGAACCGGCACTGCACCGATCCTGAGCAGTGTCAGCAGGTTGGGGATTCTTGAGAGCAAACGGGCCTACCGGACAAAATGAAATTAGATGGGTCCTGGTCAACAACACCCCCGAGCGGTAGATTGTACAGGTCGACTATCGTCGAGTCATCGAACAAGTCCCGATTCGGGCCAGACATACGATACCATAAGGTCTCGCGCAACTCGGAAACTCAGATCTTCCCCTGCAGATGACAGGTAAACCTTCATCGTCGCTCGATTACCGGACCGCCGGTGTTGATATAGACGCCGGTGAGAGCCTGGTACAAAGGCTCAAACCGTTGGTGGCATCGACCAGCCGAGAGGGCTGCATTGACACGATTGGCGGGTTTGGCGGGCTCTTTGAACTGCCTATCGCCCGCTACCAGGAGCCGGTGTTGGTATCGGGTACCGATGGTGTCGGTACAAAACTGAAACTCGCTTTTGAAATCGGATGTCACGATACCATCGGTATCGATCTGGTGGCGATGTGCGCCAATGACGTCCTGGTCTGCGGTGCCGAGCCCCTGTATTTTCTCGACTATTTCGCTACCGGCAGACTGTCACAGGACCAGGCTGAATCCGTCATCTCCGGGATCGCCCGCGGCTGCCGGCTTGCCCGGCTGGCACTGATCGGCGGGGAAACAGCCGAAATGCCGGGAATGTATCGTAACGGTGAGTACGACCTCGCCGGATTCTGTGTCGGTATCGTCGACAAATCTAGAATCATCGACGGTCGCAAAATTCGCGATGGAGACAGAATTCTGGGTCTGGCAAGTTCCGGTATTCATTCCAATGGTTATTCCTTAGTACATGCGGCCCGGGAGTGTTGCAAGGCTTCTCTGAAACAACCGTTTGAAAATACAACACTTGGGGATGCCCTGTTGACACCGACCCGGATCTACGTCAACTCGATACGTGGGCTGCTCGAGGAAGTGGACGTCTGCGCGATGGCCCACATTACCGGTGGTGGGCTTGCCGGTAACGTCAAGCGTGTAATACCTCCCGGGCTGGAAGCTGTAATGAATCAGAACCGCTGGCCACAGCCCGGCATCTTTGAGTGGATTCGCGAGAATGGTCAGATCGAACCAGCTGAAATGCTCCGTACATTCAATTGTGGTATCGGCATGATCGTGGTTGTTCACCCCACTGATGAATCCAGGGCGCGTACGCTGCTCGAAGCCGGTGGAGAAACTGTCTTCGATATCGGCGAGATACAACCCGGCGCGCGCGGGGCGGTCGTTGAGCGATAAGGACAATGCCTGTCGCCTGGTAGTTCTGATTAGCGGCAGCGGCACGAATCTGCAGGTCATCATCGATCAGTGTGCAGATGGAGAAATTCCCGGCCGGGTAGTCGGGGTCATCAGCAATGAGCCTTCTGCACGAGGGCTGGAACGATCCGCTCATGCCGGCATCCCGGGAGTCGTCATTGACCACCGCGATCACAAAACAAGAAACGACTTTGAGGTCGCTCTGGGCCGGCAGATTGACAGCTACAAACCCGATCTGGTCATCCTGGCTGGATTCATGCGCATCCTCGGCACCAACCTGGTGCGGCGCTATCAGGGCCGGATGCTTAATATCCACCCCTCCCTGTTGCCGGACTACCCTGGTCTGAACACGCATGAGCGGGCTGTCGCTGACAGCATCACGGAACACGGTGCCACGGTACATTTTGTTATTCCGCAACTCGATGCCGGACCGATCGTCGTTCAGGGACGTGTTCAGGTTTACCCCAGCGACACACCGACTACGCTGGCCCAGCGGGTCCATAAAGTCGAGTACCAGATCTACCCACAGGCGATCCGCTGGTTCGCTCAGGGGCGCCTCACGTTGCAGGACAACTGCGCCTGCCTGGATGGTGTACCCATCGGGCTCTGAGGTGAAAGGTCCCGCGGTGCACTGCTCTGGGAAGGGAGGTGGGTACTTGACTATGCGCCGTGACCCGACCCTGGCGTGTTCGAGTGCTCGGCAGTCAGTGTCGGACCGGTGCTTGAATCTCAAATTTGAGATCGTCGCTCTCGACAAAGACCCGGACATTACCACCACCGGCCAACTTGCCGAACAGCAATTCGTCCGCCAGAGCCTGATTGATCTTCTCTCGAATCAGCCGGCTCATCGGTCTTGCACCCATGGCCGGATCGTGACCGTGCTGGGCCAGCCAGCTTCTCGCTGATACCTCCACATCCAGGGTAACCTGTTTATCGGCCAACTGTCCTTCAAGCTGAAGGATAAACTTGTCCACAACGTGCAGGATCGTGTCCTCGTCTAGGGCCCGGAAACGGATTACGGAATCGAGTCGATTGCGGAATTCCGGGTTGAACATACGTTTGATGACCTCCATGTCATCGCCGCTGTGATCCTGGTCAACAAAACCAATCGAACCCCTGGCGACCTTTTCTGCGCCAGCATTCGTGGTCATAACGATGATTACATTGCGAAAATCTGCCTTCCGACCATTGTTGTCGGTGAGCATTCCGTAATCCATCACCTGTAACAGCAGATTGAAGACATCCGGGTGTGCCTTCTCAATCTCGTCAAGAAGCAGGACAGCATGAGGGTTCTTGGTGATCGCCTCTGTCATCAATCCGCCCTGGTCGAAACCCACATAACCCGGTGGCGCGCCGATCAAACGGGATACCGTATGTCGCTCCATATATTCAGACATGTCGAAGCGCACCAGTTCAATGCCCAGAGTCATGGCCAGTTGGCGGGTGACTTCGGTTTTGCCGACGCCGGTCGGTCCGGAGAACAGGAACGAGGAAATTGGCCGGTCCGGGCTACCCAGGCCGGAGCGTGCCAGCTTGATCGCACTGACAAGCGCGGCGATCGCATCGTTCTGGCCAAAGACCACACGTTTGAGGTCAGCGTCCAGATTCAGTAGTACATCCTTGTCAGAAGCAGTGACGGTTTTTGGCGGTATGCGGGCCATTTTGGAGACCACAGTTTCAATGTCCTGTACTCCCACTGTCTTGCGCCGCTTACCTGCAGGTTGAAGACGGGTCCGGGCACCGGCTTCGTCAATAACGTCGATGGCTTTGTCCGGCAGCTGGCGGTCTGTGATGTAGCGAGCTGAGAGCTCCGCCGCAGTGCGCAGTGATGGTGCGGTATATCGGACCTCATGATGTTTCTCGAAAGGAGCTTTGAGCCCACGGAGGATCTCGATGGTCTCATCAACAGTAGGTTCTATGATCTCCACCTTCTGGAAACGCCGCGACAGCGCCCGGTCTTTCTCGAAAATGCCACGATACTCCTGGTAGGTGGTCGATCCAATACACTTCATCCGCCCTGACGCCAGCATGGGTTTCAAGAGATTGGACGCATCCATGGCACCCCCCGATGCAGCACCGGCACCGATGACGGTATGAATCTCGTCGATAAAGAGTATCGCCCCGGGTGTTTCCTCCAATTCGGCCAGAACTGCTTTCAGTCGTTGCTCAAAATCACCGCGGTACTTTGTCCCCGCTAACAGCGAGCCAAGGTCAAGAGCATATATGGTGCTGTCGATGAGCACTTCGGGCACTTCTCCTTCGACGATCTTTCGCGCCAGGCCCTCAGCAATTGCGGTCTTGCCGACCCCGGCTTCCCCTGTAAACAGAGGGTTGTTCTTGCGGCGTCGGCACAGAATCTGTATGGTCCGTTCGATTTCGGCACGTCGCCCGATCAACGGATCGATTCGCCCAGCCATCGCCTGTTCATTGAGGTTTATCGCGAAAGCTGCCAGCGGGCTCTGTTGCTCACCTTCTTCGAAGCCTTCATCCTGTTCGACACCTTCAGGGGGCGGCAGTGGGGTATTGTCGCTACCAACCCTGGTGATGCCGTGGGAGACATAGTTGACCAGGTCAAAACGGGTCATGCCTTCACAGGACATGAAATAGACGGCGTGAGAATCTTTTTCGGCAAACATGGCGATCAGTACATTGGTTCCCGTGACCTCCTTCTTGCCGGTACCCTGCACGTGCAGGATCGCCCGTTGGATCACTCTCTGAAACCCCAGGCCGGGCTGGGAGTCAGCTTCGCTGTCTTCGGGTAACAGCGGAATATACTGTTGCAGGAATCCTTCGAGTTCCTCGCGCAGCGCCTCGATGCTGCCACCACACGCCTGGATCGCACGAATGGCCGGGGGATTGTCGAGCAGAGCGTAGAGCAAGTGTTCCACAGTAATGTACTCATGACGCGCATCCCGGGCCTTCTGGATAGCCAGATTCAGGGACTGTTCAAGTTCCCTTGAAAGCATTATTCAGGCTCCAGAGTGCACTGTAACGGGTGCTCGTTATCTTTTGCGAAATTCATCACTTCGCGAACCTTGGTCTGAGCAATCTCAAATGGATACACGCCACAGACTCCCGTTCCGCGGGTATGCACATTGAGCATGACCTGAACTGCGTCATCATGGGAAAGCCTGAAAAACCGCTGCAGCACGATCACCACAAATTCCATCGGTGTGTAGTCGTCGTTGATCAGGATAACGCGAAACAGTTGCGGCCGTTTCAGCTTGGGCTTGGCTTCCTCAACAGCCAGACCACCGGTTCGCTGAATTTCCTTGCTACCACTCATGACTGATCGCTGACCTGTTACCGTAACCCGCCGGTTGTGTGCTCCAAAACCCGGATGATAGAAGTTTACCTTAGTCTATCTCAAGTTTTTCGCTGACAGATTACCTGCTGTCCGGGCAAACAAAAGCCGGCGACGGGACAAACCCGGCGCCGGCTGGAGGCTGGCTGCAGCACCTGATGTTTAATCGATATCTCAGGCGCAGATCAGAAGGATCTCAAGCGGTGGCGAATTGCGACTCCTCAGTCGATCCACTCATCGCAGTCACTGAAGACTGACCACCCTGTATGACATTGGTCACGTCATCAAAATAGCCTGCACCGACTTCAGCCTGGTGGCTAGCAAAAGTGTAACCCCGGTCTGCCGCAGCAAACTCCTTTTCCTGTACCATGTCCACATACGCGGACATTCCGTCACGTACGTAGTGCTCAGCCAGGTCGAACATGTTGTACCACATGCTGTGTATTCCCGCGAGTGTGATGAACTGGTATTTGTAGCCCATCGCTCCCAGTTCCCGCTGGAACTTCGCGATGGTGGTGTCGTCCAGCTTCTTCTTCCAGTTGAAAGACGGCGAGCAGTTGTAGGCGAGCAGCTGATCCGGAAAATGCTGCTTGATCGCCTCAGCGTATCGGCGGGCCTCTTCGAGATCCGGCACCGCCGTCTCGCACCAGATCAGGTCGGCATACGGTGCATAAGCCAGGCCTCGGGCAATCGCCTGATCCAGGCCCGCTCGACTCACGTGAAAGCCCTCGGGTGTGCGTTCACCGGTTAAGAAAGCCTGGTCCCGCTCGTCCACATCGGAGGTCAACAAAGCAGCAGCATTGGCATCGGTCCGTGCCAGGAGCACCGTAGGTACAGCACAGACATCAGCTGCCAAGCGGGCGGCGGTGAGTTTCTGAACCGCTTCCTGGGTTGGCACCAGCACCTTGCCACCCATGTGCCCACACTTTTTGACTGAAGCGAGCTGGTCCTCAAAATGAACGCCACCGGCACCGGCATCGATCATGGCTCTCATCAGTTCGAATGCGTTCAGAACACCACCAAATCCAGCTTCTGCATCTGCCACGATGGGAACGAAATAATCGATGCTGCCTTTACCAGTTGCTGTCTGGATTTCATCGGCACGCCTGAATGAATTGTTGATTCGACGAACCACAGACGGCACTGAATTGACAGGGTAGAGCGACTGGTCGGGGTACATAGCATCAGCCAGGTTCGCATCAGCTGCGACCTGCCACCCGGATAGGTAGATCGCCTTTACGCCAGCTTTGACCTGTTGCACGGCCTGGCCGCCGGTCAATGCTCCAAGTGTGGGAACGAAGTCCTCGGTATTGACCCTCCGCCAGAGTTTCTCCGCACCCAGGCGGGCAAGGGTATATTCGATCTGAACTGAGCCGCGAAGGCGGAGCACATCAGCGCCGCTATAGTCACGACGGACCTCCCTCCAGCGTGGGTTCTCGGACCAATCACGCTCTAACTCCTCTGGCGTTTCCTTTGCTCTGATCATCTCTCATCACCCCCGTTTACGTGGTGTTGCGGTTATCGGCTGAACTGCACCTTCCCTCGCAGCCAATGCTTAAAGCAGAGAAGGCGTGACGATTTCTGCCAACTCAAACTGAGAGACCGATTCTGTGCGGAATCTGTTTATTTAGAAAAGCAATTAATTCAATATATACTATTGAATTATTCAATCTTTATTTCGGCAGCGGATGGGTCTTTAACGATGGTCTCCCCACCCTACTACAAGCAGAGCCGTCTCAAACAACTGCGGGCGTTCTGTCATACGGCACGCACCGGTAGCATTTCAAAAGCAGCCAAGCGCCTCTTCATCAGCCAGCCATCCGTTTCACTGCAGATCCAGGCACTGGAACGGGAACTTGGCAGCGTGTTGTTCGAACGACTGGGACCAAGAATTCGGATCACCCCTCAGGGCCAAGCCCTTTTAGAAATCGCACTACCCCTTGTTGAGGGAATCGATTCAATTGGTGAGGATTTCGCCAATGAGCTGGGTAATCTCAATTCAGGCGAGATCAATATTGCGGCAGGGGAGTCCACCATTCTTTATCTGTTACCCGAACCGATCAAGGCATTTGCCGAAGCGTTCCCCGGCGTCAGAATAAAACTCCACAATGTGACCGGTCGCGACGGCATGGCTATGCTCCGTGCAGACGAAGCCGATTTTGCGGTCGGCTCGATGCTAGAGGTCCCCGACGATGTCATCTACAGGCCGATCTTTCATTTCAAGACTGTCCTGATAACCCCTGAAGATCATCCATTGGCACGCAAAAGAGCCAGCCGTATCAGGCTCGAAGATATTGGACCTCACGGGCTGATTCTGCCACCGCGCCACCTGGCGACATGGCGTATCGTGGATATGGCCTTCCGTCAGCAGAACGTCAACTACACTGTTACGTTGGAAGCCGGTGGCTGGGAAGTCATCAAGAAATATGTGGAATTAGGACTTGGGATCTCAATAGTGACGGATATCTGCCTGACTGGCAGCGAAAATCTGACCAGGACATCGTTGCAGCGTTTCTTTCCAGACCGCAGCTACGGAGTGGTGATCCGCAACCGAAAATATTTGTCGGCACCAGTTCGCCGGTTCCTTGATATTATGGCACCCGGCTTTTCAGACAGCCTTGCCGGCGCAATGGTGACCCCCAAACAGGCTCATTCTGTGCCCAGTTGACTATAATCGCGCCTGGCTGTCCATCCCGTCCGTCTCACGGGACCATGAATATACTACGCAGGATTATTCCTGTGATCACTGCTACAGAGCCAATCAAATGAAGGTTAAGACTTTGTATCGCCTGGCCACCGGACCTCGATCATTGGCCGGGCGCCGGACAGCCGCCTTTAAATTTGCACCTATCGTTGTGTTCTGGGCTATCGGTATGGCCATCCTTCCTGGAATTTCACACGCCGAAGACCTGAACGTACCAATCTGTTATGGCTTTTCCTGCAAGACCCGGGTCGTGATCAACGTAACACCGGCTGAATGGCAAAGCGTGGTTGGCTGGTTCAGCCCTACAGCATCCTCTGCAGCGGACGAGCGTCAGCAGATCCGCAAAGCGATCGGCTGGATGGAAGTCATTGTTGGGAAGCACACACCGACTTACCTGGACAAGGGTCTCAACCTGGAAAAAGACCCCCAGGAGATGATCGGCCAGATGGATTGCATTGACGAATCCAAGAATACGACTACCTACCTTGCGCTGTTCGAACAACAAGGACATCTTCGATGGCACCGCGTTATCGACCCTGCTTACCGTCGCAGCATGTTTGACGCACACTGGGCGGGCCAGATTCAGGAGTTGCAGACCAGTACCGCTTTCGTCGTCGACAGCTGGTTTCAAGATAACGGGATGCTTCCGTACATCAGAGAGAGCAGCGAATGGAAAGATCTCCGCTGGACAGCGCTGGTCAGCCCATATCGAGACTGATCAGCGCCACCCTCCACAAAGCTCTCACCCGCCGGCCCGGCTGATGACCGGGACACCTGATAGCGTCGTTGTCGGCATCTCGGGTGGGGTAGACTCGTCCGTGGCAGCCTGGTGCTTGCTCGAAAAAGGCCATGAGGTAACGGGCCTTTTCATGAAGAACTGGGAAGAGGACGATGACGAGTCATACTGCGCAGCAGCCGTTGATCTCGATTATGCCGAGAAGGCCTGTCAGCTACTCGATATTCCGCTTCGTACCGTCAACTTCGCTCACGAGTACTGGGAAAAAGTCTTCACGATTTTCCTTGCGGAATACCGCGCCGGCCGCACACCTAACCCGGATGTACTCTGTAACCGAGAGATTAAATTCCGGGAGTTTCTCCACCACGCAGACCGTCTGGGTGGAGCCAGGATCGCCACCGGCCACTATGCTCGCATTGGATCGAACCCGACCGGCCTGACGCTGCTCAAAGGCCGCGACCCGGCCAAGGACCAGTCCTACTTTCTCCACACACTCGGTCAGTACGAGTTGGGCAGGACCCTGTTTCCACTGGGTGAAATGACAAAGACGCAAGTGCGTCGCCAGGCCCAAGTGCTTGGATTGCCAAATGCGACCCGTAAGGACAGCACAGGAATCTGTTTCATCGGTGAGAGACGATTCAAAGATTTTCTGGCTCGATATCTGCCAGCTTGCCCCGGTCAGATCAAAACACTCGATGACCGGGTGGTGGGAGAGCACGATGGTTTGTGGTATTTCACCTTGGGACAGCGTCATGGACTCGACATTGGCGGTCCAGGGAAAGCCTGGTACGTGGCGGCCAAGGAGATGGAGAACAATGTACTGCGCGTCGTCCAGGGGCATGAACACCCGGCACTGATGTGCACGACCGCCGAAGCGGTTGATCTGCACTGGATAGCCCAAGTAGCACCGGACGCACCCCTTCGCTGTTCAGCTAAAACACGCTACCGTCAGACAGACCAGCCCTGTACCGTCTCGCGCATTGACTCGGACCGGATCGTGGTCGAATTCGATGATCCTCAGCGGGCAGTCACACCCGGCCAGTCACTCGTTCTGTACCAGGACCAGATCTTGGTCGGTGGTGGGGCGATCAGTCATACCGCTAACGGGTGAGCAGTAAGCGGCTCAAACGACGAAACAGAATCCCAAGCTGCCGGGCACCACGAGCCAACCAGCCGGAATGCCCTATTTCCATCATTTCTTTCTCAGACAACAGTTCTGGTGCGACTTGATACTTGAGTTTGTTCAAAGCATCCATATCGACCCGGCAGAATCGCCGGAAGAGGCCGCGCCAAAGGGGATTCCAGCTTGGGCCGGCAAAGAAACAGGCGACAAAGTCAACGATGCAGGGCTGGCCTGTTTCATCTAGCAGCACATTGTTCAAACTGCGCAGGTCACAATGCGCCACACCGTGTCGATGCATGTTATCGAGACGATGCTCAAGCTCTGCAAAGAACCCCTCCCAGAACTTGCGATCGCGTTGAACGTACTTGAACGGGATTGCCGGCATCCACTCCATCAGCAGTGCCCGTGATCCACAACGCTCGATCAGTCCTGGCACGCCTTCAACAGGCGCCAGCTTCCTGAGCGCCTTGCACTCACGTCGGGTGAGCGTCGACCCCAGCATCAGGGCAAAAAGTGGATCACAGCCCGAGTGATCCTTCAGGACCGCCTGCCGGTCACCCAACCGGACCTGTTCAACCCGAGGACGGCTGCTGCCTCCTTTACGAAGCACCTCAACGACCGTCCAACGCTGGTCTGTTTCATCTGGCATGGGAATCACGCAAGCTCACGGACTTTAACTCGAACCGCCAGCCAAGCAATATAGCAGTCAGTCCTATTCCAGCCACCATACCGTACCACAGCCCTTCCGGGCCCAAGTGGGAGCCCAGAAACCAGGCAATCGGAAAGCCAATCAACCAGTAAGCCAATATCGAGATCCACATCGGACCCTTGGTGTCCTTCATACCTCTGAGCGCACCAGCCCCGGTCATATACAGACCATCAAAGATCTGGAAAAACGCAGCAACCATCAGCAGTGCTGTTGCAACCGTAACAACTTTGGGATCACTGGTGTAGACACTGATAATGATCTCCGGAAAGAAAATCACAAGCACTACTGACGGCACCATCAGTACGGTGGACGCGGTGATACCCAACCAACCGCGAAACCGCACCTCGGCGAAATCACTGCGACCCAGCGACTGGCCAACACGGACCATAATTGCACTCGAAAGACCAACTGGGATCATGAAAATCAGGGTCGCGTAGTTGATCACCAACTGATGCGCGGCGAGTGCTACGTGACCCATCTGACCCATCAGAAGGGAAATCCCGCCGTAAAAACCAGAATCAAGCACCAGGTTCACGGAAATCGGCACACCGAGCCGCAACAGCTTCCGAATCTCAATGGGATTGGCTGCGCGAAACCTTTGAAACAGACCGAGCTGTCTGTAACGCCGGGCCCTGAAGATGTAGACAGTCATGAGGACAGCCGCCAGAACCAGTCCCACCGCAAAAGTCAGAGCCGCCCCGTCGACCCCCATAGCGGGAAACCCTAACTTGCCGTAGATCAGCAGGTAGTTGCCGAAGAATCCAAGCGGTAGCAGAAGCAACTGGATGATCATCATCGGTCGGGAATTTCCTGTGGCTTCACAGAAGAACCGTAACGCCAGGTAGACACAGACGGCTGGCATACTCCATGAAGTGATCATGAGATACCCGTCAACCAGCGGTATCACTTCAGGATCGACTCTCATGACATGCATCACCTGACCGATAACACGCATCACCAGGAAAGCCAGGATACCAACGATCAGCGCCAGCCAAAGTCCCTGCTGAAAGACTTCGCGGATCTCCTGTTTTCGCCCGGCACCATGATGCTGCGCAATAGTCGGCGACAACCCCATCAGCAACCCCATGCAGCCGAGCCAGACGAAGACCCACAAAGAGGCTCCCAGCCCGACCGCGGCCAGCTCCCGGGATCCAACCCGGCCCATCATGATCACCGCCATGGTTCCCAGGCTGACCTGCAACAGCTGGGTAAAAATGATCGGCAGTCCGAGGGCAAACAATCCAGCCAGCTCCGACCAGCACTTGCGGACCATGGTGACTCTCTCTGTCACCGCCAGTAACCTGATGATTTCCGTGCCAAAACCTGTGCCAGATTCAAGCTGCAGCCTGCTCCTCTTCTCGGATTTGGCTGAGGATCGCCTGATAGCTGCGGATGATCGACGATTTGGAGAGGGTGCCCAGGAAGAGCCTGTGGCCATCGCTTTCTACGACCGGCAACCATTCCCAGGTCGAATCTACAACCTGATCTATCGCCCGGGCAAAACTCATATCAGGTGTCAGGAGAATCTGGATATCTTCCGCCACATCCCCCACTGCACGATCATCGAGACCTTCGGGCAACAGCTGGCGCAGGGATTCGAGCTGCACCCGGCCACGCAGCAGTCCTGCATCATCAACAACCCAGGCGATGTTCTGTTCCTGCCCTTCGATATGACCTGCAACAGCGGCAACCGATTCATGCACCTGCACCGTCAATGGCATTGTGATGGGAAGCTCGTCAATCCGATGTTGCCCGAGCACCAGTCGGTCTCTGCCCTGACTGATATCCATTCCCCGTTCACTCAACTGATGATCGAACCAGGAATGGCCAAAAAGCCGATAGGAAACCATGTTGGCAAAAACTATGCTGACCATCGCTGCTGTCGTCAGTTCGTAGTTACGGGTCAACTCGAACACAATCAGGATCGCAGAAAGTGGCGCACCGATCACCGGACTCGCGACGGCAACCGCCCCACAGATCGCGAATATGCCGATTTCCGAATGCCCGGATCCCAGCAGTAAATCCAGACCCTGTCCAGCTAGCGCACCAAAAATCAACCCAATCACGAGCGCCGGTGTAAAGACTCCGGTCGCCAGGCCGAAACCTACACACAACACCGTCAAAGTGATTTTCAGCGGAAACATGATCAACAGTTCGGTACTCCCGAAATGATCACCGGACAGTATCAGCCGCATGGTCTCAAGACCGATACCCGTCACCTCGGGGAGCCATATCAGACAAAGTCCTACCGGAACACCGGCCAGGGCCGGTCGCACCCAGGCCTCGACGGAGAGCCTCTCAGCGTATCGCCCCGTCCAGTCCATCGCTCTCATGAATACCACGGCCACAAGTGCACTCATCACGCCCAGCAGCACAAACAACAGGTAATCGCCAATATTCACCACCGATACATCAGAAAAATCCAGTATCGGTCGATGGCTGAGCACAGGTGCAGCAACAATGTATCCGACGATTGCTGCCACGGTAACCGGCGCAAAAGCGCGCAGAGAAAAATGTCGCAGGACCACTTCGTGAGCAAACAGTACACCGGCGATGGGGGCGGTAAACGCCGTCGCGATCGCCGCAGCTACGCCGCAGGCGATCGCTGTACTGCCAACCCATGCACTACGACCGGTCACTCGTGAGATGGCAGAACCGACCGTTGCACCCAGGTGCACCAACGGTCCGTACTGCCCGGCCGAGGCGCCCACACCCAGGCCGAGCAGGCTGGCCACCACTGACCGTCCGCCTTCAGCCACCGGCATGCGGCCGCGGAAGGTCTGTACAGACTCGACAACGTCAGCAGGACCACGCGCCCTGCCGTTCGGCAGCGTGCGGCAGAGCAATCCGACCAGCAGTCCACCGACAACCGGGACCGCAAACAACACTAACAGCCACCAGGCACCAGTCTGTGTCTGGTTGGCGATTCGTGGCAGCCACAGCAGGAGATCGTTGAGAAAATCGAGGGCCCACATAAACGCGACCGTACCCAGGGAGGTCACAGCACCGACGGAACCACCTAGCAGCAGGACCCAACCCACCCTGATCACCATGGCTGCAGTCGGACTCACGGAGCAACCCTCGATGCTGTTAGGGCTCGAGGCGGTGCTCGCAAGCTGGGAACCACCGTCATGATCACAAAACACAGGCCGGCCAGACCCAGAGCCAGGGGTAGGCCGTGGGGATTCCAAAGGTCCATGCAGTACCCGGACAACACCGGCCCCGCCAACCCACCGACCCCCCAGAAAACCCCGAACGAGGCCATAGCGGTCGCCAGGTCCATACCACGAAACCACTGGCCGGCCAGGGTCAGTGCGACGGTGTAGACCCCGGCAAACAGACCCATCCAGAGAAACAACGTCAGCCACAGCAACCACGGCACCGCAACGACAAATGGCAGAACCACGGCACCGGCAATCCCGGCAACGCCGCAGACCGCCATAACGGCAACCCGGTTGAAGTGATCAGACAACCAGCCGATGGGAAACTGAAGAACCGCACCTCCGACAGCAGCATAAAACAACATCAGGGCCGACATTGATTCACTGAGTCCGCTGCGTACTCCATAGACAGGCAACAGTCCTACACTCGCCATCTCTTTGAAAGCAACAACAAAGCAAGCCATCACCAGAAGAGGAGCGACACGAGTGAAGCCGATAATACCGAACGACGAATTCTCTCGTGGACCGGGCTCATAGCGTCGCACCACGAACAGCGGTACCGCAGCGACCGACATCAAGCCGACTCCAATGATAAACGGCAGCAGTCCGCGGATACCGGTCAGCGACAGAATCAATGGCCCAATCGCAAAACTCAATGCCAGCATCGTGTTGTACAACCCGATGACGCGGCCACGGACGGCTTCCGGCGTGATCTCGTTGAGCCAGGTCTCGGAGACGATAAAGACGATGGCACCCGAAAAACCACCCAGGAAACGGATAGCAAACCACCAGCCAAAAGTGTCACTGGACATCAGGAATAAGATCAGCACGATCTCAATGATCACTCCAGCGAGGAGCAGGCCACGGCCCCCGATCTTTTGAAGACAAAGCGGCACAAAGAAAGATCCCAGGATGACTCCCAGCGCCGGGGCCATTGCCAGGCTGCCGATCCGGGTACTGCTGGCTCCACGAGCCTCGAGAATCAGTGACAGCAGTGGTGTGTACAAACTGAAGGTCATACCGAAAAGACAGACACAACCGATGATTGCCGCCAGGTCACCGACAAGAGGCGGGTTCAAGCTACGATGACGGAGGTTATCCTCGTTGGCCAAATAAAATATCCTTTCAATGAAGGCGCCAGTGGTCAGCAGCGCCTGAATGACAACTCGCCCATGGGCGGGTAACGCACGTGGAACCATTCACTGGCAGCAACACATACTGCCGGCGTCACCAAGGAGATCTCCGGAGACTTGTCTCTATTGTCCTTCAAACCGTCACCGGGCGCATCATGAATGGGCGTGGGAGGTTTCCGGACATACAGGTGACACCGAAGGACAACTGCGTGCCAACGCGATGGTAAGATACCTGACAGTCTCTCGAGGCACCGTGATGGGACCCGTTGACGCCTGCGGCCCGATCGACCGTTTCGGGACATATCGACCGTGTTCTCGTATTCGCGGCCAGCATGAACAGGAACATTATGATCACCCGTGTCAGAGGGAAGTATATCGGTCGAAACGCCGCGTCTGCGTATAAAGACCTGGTCTGGACCGTCGCCACAGCTATGGACACGACGCTGGACATCGAAGGGCAGACCCGAGAGACACTCACGATCCTCGAGAAAAACCTGCGTGAATTGGGATCTGAGAAAACACGGATCGTCTCGGCACAGGTGTATCTTGCGCA
>CAZVVN010000021.1:0-47088 GCA_964630665.1 uncultured Acidiferrobacteraceae bacterium
CTTTGGGCGTCGCTGTGAACCCCAGCACCTGTTCGAAAAAGGCGATGCTGCGGTCCAGGTTCGAGACGGTGAAACTCGTGTGGTTGGTCGAGAGAATTCTGGGATTGGACAAGGGCTATGCTCCCGTTTGTTACGGATATAGGCTAGACAAGAAGGCTACAGGCTGCCCAGAGCGTTCGCCTGCTCGCGCAGTTTGAATTTCTGGACCTTGCCGGTCGAGGTTTTGGGCAGTTCGCCGAAGATCACGGTTTTGGGTGCCTTGAAGTGCGCCATGTTATTCCGGCAGAACTCGATGATGTCTTCTTCTGGTACTTCAGCCCCGGCGTTTTTCAGAGTCACAAATGCGCAGGGCGTCTCGCCCCACTGGTCATCCGGCCGGGCTACCACAGCGGCTTCCAGTACATCGGGGTGGGTGTAAAGGGTGTCTTCGATTTCAATCGAAGAGATGTTTTCGCCGCCCGAGATGATGATGTCCTTCGACCGATCCTTGAGTTGGGTGTAGCGGTCGGGGTGCATCACGCCGAGGTCACCGGAGTGAAACCAGCCCCCGGCAAAAGCTTCCTCGGTTGCAGCGGGGTTCTTCAGATAACCCTTCATCACGATATTGCCTTTGAACATCACCTCACCCATGGCCGTTGCATCGGCTGGAACGGAATCCATGCTCTCGGGATCAAAGATCTCCAGGCCCTCCAGCATGTGGTAGGGCACACCTTGGCGTGACTTGATCTCGGCCTGTGTGCCAGAGGGCAATTCGTCCCACTCAGGGTGCCAGGCGCAGATCACCGCGGGGCCGTAAGTCTCGGTCAGACCGTAGACATGAGTCATGGAAAAGCCGGCGGTTTCCATGGCTGCCAGTACAGCCGGGGGAGGAGGTGCCGCCGCGGTCATGACCTGCACAGTGTGTTCGAAAGGGCGTTTGTGGGCCTCATCCGCATTGACTATCAGGTTGAGCACGACCGGTGCGCCACAAAAATGGGTCACTCCGTGATCGGCGATACCATCGAAGATACCGGCCGCCGTCACTCCACGCAGGCAGATGCTGGTGCCGGCAACCGCGGCTAGCGACCAGGGAAAACACCAGCCGTTGCAGTGAAACATCGGCAGGGTCCAGAGGTAGATGGGATGGTGACCGAGGTTCCAGCCAATGATGTTGCTGCTGGCGTTCAGGTAGGCTCCCCGGTGGTGGTAGACCACACCTTTCGGGTTGCCGGTGGTGCCGGAGGTATAGTTCAGCGAGATTGCATCCCATTCGTCTGATGGTAATGCCCAGTCAAACACCGGGTCACCTTCACCCAGCAGCTCTTCATAGGTGAGTTTACCCAGGCACTCGCCCCCCGGTCCCTCTGGGTCATCGATGTCAATGACCAGCAGGTCCTGGTGACACAACTCGATGGTCTCTTTAATGATCGGTGCGAACTCGGTGTCGGTGAGCAGCACCCGGGCCTCGCCATGATCGAGAATGAAGGCGAGAGTCCTGGCATCGAGGCGGATGTTGAGAGCATTGAGTACGGCACCGGTCATCGGCACACCAAAATGGGCCTCGTAAAGCGCCGGGATGTTCGGGGCCATGACCGAAACGGTGTCGCCTTTGCCGATCCCCCGCTTGTTGAGCGCAGAAGCCAGCCGATGGCAGCGATCCGAGACCTCGGACCAGTTTCTTTTGATGGCCCCATGGATAACCGCTGGATGGGCCGGATAGACCCGGGCGGCACGGGCCAGGAAACTCAAAGGGCTGAGCGGTACATAGTTGGCATCGCGCCGCGGAAGATCAGTGTCGTAGATATTGGGCATAGTCGCTGGCCGGAAGTTCAAGGGCCTCGGTGGCCAATAAGCATAACGCAGATTCCGCTGTGGCTGACAGGGACCCGGAATCTTATCTTATGCCTCGGCGACTTCGAGTGTCAGTCGACGGTCAGCAGGATCTTACCAATGTGACGGCTGCTTTCCATCAGACGGTGCGCTTCGGCGGCTTGATCCAAAGGAAAACTCTGAAAAATGTGAGGCTTGACCTTGCCGCTCTCGAACAGGGGCCAGACCGCCTGTTTCAGGTTGTCCGCAATCCGGGCCTTCTCCGCCGTGCTCTGGGGTCGAAGTGTCGAGCCTGAGATTGAAAGCCGTTTCATCATCACCTTGGCGAAATTGACCTTCGCCGTGCTGCCACCCAAAAAAGCGATCAGTGCGTAGCGCCCGTCCCGGGTCAGCAGGTCGATATTCTTTTGAAGGTAATCACCAGCGACCATGTCGAGCACTACGTCGATACCGTCGCCATCGATAAATTCACGAACCTGACTGGCCCAGTCTTCGGTCTTGTAGTTAATGGCTTTGTGTGCGCCGATGTCTTCGCAGAACCGGCATTTGTCGTCGCTGCCGGCGGTGGTGATTACGATAGCCCCGTTCGCACGGGCCAGTTGAATGGCAGTGAGGCCAATGCCGCTGCTACCCCCGTGGATCAGGATGGTCTCACCCGGTTGAAGGTTCGATCGTGTAAATACGTTGTAGTAGACGGTAAAGAAGTTCTCAGGAATGGCAGCGGCCAACCGGGCGTCGAAACCGGCGGGCCACGCCAGGCAGTGCTGTTCATTGACCGCAGTGAATTCCGCGTAGCCACCGCCATGAGTCAGCGCCGTGACCCGGTCGCCGGCCTCCCATCGGGTGACTGCTTCACCTACAGCGGCGATCTCCCCCGCGACTTCCAGACCAGGCAGGGGATTTGCATCGGGCGGTGGGTTGTAATTGCCCTGTCGCTGGGCACAGTCGGGCCGGTTGACACCGACGGCGATGTTACGAATCAACACCTCGTCAGGGGCCGGGTCTGGCTTGGCTACGGACACCGGCTGGAGCACCTCGGGTCCGCCGGGCTCAGTGATGTCGATGGCACACATCTGGCTGGTCAATGTCAGTGTCCTCTCGGGATCGGGGTAAAGCGATTCGTGCGTGCTGGTCAGTGAACAGACGCTGATGAAGAAAGTGTGTATTAGGACTTGAATCCACCAGGCGGGTCAAGGCGAGGGTCGGCACACAGCAGGATTCTGGCATCCGTCAATGGGGGCTTGTACCGCTGGGCCGGGTGGGATACAAACGGGCAGGCATTAGTCGAGAGGTGATCGATTCTGTTCACTAGAGCTATTACACGCGCGCCCTGTCCGGCCATGATCGATGGGATCAGTACGGCGGGTCTTGGTCTGCCTGACTACGATCTTGCCTGTCGCCAGCACCAAGATTACATTGCCGCGCTCGAGGACTGCGGGCTGGCGGTTACCGTGCTGCCGCCAGACCTGGAATATCCAGACTCGACCTTCGTTGAGGATACGGCAGTATTGTTGGCCGGGGTCGCTGTTCTGAGCCGGCCGGGTGCCGATTCGCGGCGCGGAGAGACCGCTGGCATTTGCTCCACGTTAGAAGGGTTCTTCGGCACGGTCGAGGTCATCGATGCGCCTGGCACACTGGAAGGAGGTGATGTCATGCGGGTGGGTACGCACTTCTACGTGGGCCTTTCCGGCAGGACCAACCGCGCGGGCGCTGAGCAGTTCATCTCGATCCTCGCGAAACACGGGCTGACCGGATCGATGATCGTGCTGGAAGAGATGCTGCATCTGAAAAGTGGCGTGAGCTACCTTGAGGGCGGAAATCTCCTCGCCTGCGGTGAGTTCCTGCGCAAGTCCGAATTGAGTCATTTCAACGTGCTGGAAATAGACCCGGTTGAGAGCTATGCCGCCAACAGCTTGTGGGTAAACGGCACTGTGATGGTTCCGGCCGGTCACCCTCGAAGTGCGCAGGTGATCGAGGATCGTGGCTACCGAGTCAAGTTGTTGGAGGTTTCAGAGTTTCAGAAGCTCGATGGAGGCTTGAGCTGTCTGTCGCTTCGTTTTTAGTGCTGAATATTACCGGTTGCGCCAGAAGATACGTGTACCATGGCCGCGCCACTTCGGGTCATCAAAAGACTCGCCCTGCCAGCCTTTCCCCGGCAGGTTGTCGATCACCTGCTCGTTGCTCCAGTTCCATGACGTGATAAACAGATCGCGGGCACCGTAATTGTCCATGGCCACGACTTCCAGCATGTCGCCTGCCCGGTCGCAGAGCACATTCTGAAGCTGGTCGCGGTCGTAGCCGTCATCCGGATCGACCGAAAGCACGCTGCAGGCACCGAAGCGGCCGGTCGCGAGGAGAAGTTTTTCGGGATCCGGCTCGATGACAATGTCGATATTACCCAGCCCCCGGGCCCTGGCCTCGGCCACCACCGATTCCCCCCACTCGGGGCTGGGCTCAGCGCCGAGCACTGCCCGGCAGCGCCGGGCAAAAAACAAAGAGGAGCCCCCCGTTCCGACCTCGATGACCCGATCATCGCTGCGAACCAGTTCGTCTAGTTTACTGACTGCTCCGGGTGTCATCCATGGAACTTCGTATTCCATGGTGAATCCACCGCTGACGTAGTTCTCGGGTATCTTGACAGTCATGTTTTCAGATATTTAATGGTGGTCCGGCGAGTCCAGTGGGGTGCACTGCGTTTTTTGTTTATGCCTGGAATTCTACGCTGATTGTCAGCGCATCGGGTTGTGGGTCACATCGCCAGCTCGGATATCTATCGTGTTCGGAGGCACGAGCAGTAGCAGGAAGCGCTGAGATCGCGAACTGGACAGAGCGTAATCCCGCCCCTCTATAAACAGGGGCTTCAGTGAGAGTCCGGGGAACATGGCTCTGGTGTTGGCAATGCAAAGCTCATCGTCTTCAAGGCAGACCACCGCCATGCCGTGTTTCCGCACGTCGTCTTCGGTAACCCAGGGGCTCCACCGGTAGCTCAGATGCTGGAGTGTCGAAGGGTGGTCCGGAGAATGGTAGGCAATGCTGTCCGCGGTCATCCAACCACCGCCGACGAGCCTTAAGGGACGGCCCTCGGTCTTGTGCCACAGAGCGGTGACCTCCGCGGCAAGTTCCCGCCCCGGAAAACTGTAACGGGACTCGACGGCCCCCTGAGCGATGACAAGGAGCATGGTCGCTGGAACGATCACCGCGTAACCCAGTGCCCATAGTGCGATCCGGCCACACTGCACGCTGGTCAGGTTGACCGGATACTGAAGGGCAAGCACCAGGCCAGCTGTGATTAGAATGGGTCCACCCCAGCGGCTGGAGACTTCCACACCCAGAACCACACCGGGCAGGGCTGTCGCCAGCAGTGGGAAAAGCATCACCAGGTAGACGATCCCGGCGCCTTCAGGCAGCTCGGGTGTTCGAAGGAATGTACGAACCCGGTGCTGAACAAAAGACGACCGGGTCACAATCAGAAAAACCAGAACAGCCGGTACAGCGTAGGCGACTTGCGCCAGGAAGAACTTGATCGGTGCCCAGCGCACGATGAGCGACGCTGGATAAAAATAGTCCCCCGCATGCCTGATCGTCGCGACGTTCTGTCTGAGCACATAATCGACGTGTGGATAGAGGACAGCGAGGAATACCACCACAGCAACATACGGGCCGGCTGATCTGAAAGACCCACGTCCCCGTGGTGAGAATAAGACCCACGCGCCAATCGCACCCACCAGCGTTACAGCATAGTACTTGGTGAGCATAGCCAGTGCCATGAAAAGACCCAGCAGCACCCAGTAGATGAGTCGCTGGCGCTGCACCGCAAGATAGGCAAATAAGGTACAAAGTGCCCACAGGGAGATCAGCAAGGAGGTGTGGTTGAGTCGGATACCGAGAAAACTATAGTACGGTACAAACTCGAGCAGGCAGACCGCCGCCAGTGCCTGGGCCGGCCTGAAGAACTGCCGGGCCAGCAACCAGATGGTCGTGAAGGCAACGCAGATATTGATCTGTGACAACAGTACGTAGTTCCAGTTGTGGACGCCGAAGGTCTGCAAAAAGCCGGCGACGATCCACGGCAGCAGTGGAGGGTGGAGGTTGTAGGATCCCATCCACTCCTGTCCCCAGGCAAAGTGCATCATGCTGTCGCTGTCCAGCTCGTGACGGGTAAGCCCAGGGAGCAGCGTCCACATCACGAGGTGAATGGCGAGAAACAGCCCGAAAAGACCGCAGGCCTGTCGATCAGTAATGCCGTGGGTCAACATGTTCGGTGTTTCAGTCAGCTGGTTCGTGTGAGGCCTTCAGGTCAACAATCAGCCAGTACTCAGATGATCTGATACTGGCGGATTCGGGAAGGGTTGGCAGCGTGAGTCCGAGTCAGGATAGAACTATTTGTACGGGTCAGCCGCATCCCGCAGGCCGTCACCGAAAAAATTGAAGGCCAGGATGATGACGATCACCGGGACGACTGGCAGCATCAACCAGGGGTAAAGGGCGACTACATTGATGTTCTGTGCCTCGTTCAGTAGAACGCCCCAGCTGGTAATCGGCGGGCGAAGACCGAGGCCAAGAAAACTCAAAGCGGTTTCACCCAGAATCATCCCGGGAATGGACAGCGAAGCCGATGCGATGAGGTGACTCATAAAGCCCGGCAGCAGGTGGCGGCCGATGATCCGCCCGGGCCTAGCACCCATCAACTGGGCTGCGGTACAGTAATCTTCCTCTCGCAGGGCCATCAGCTTGGAGCGCACCGCCCGGGCAAGACCGGTCCAGTCCAGCAGCGCCAGGATCATGGTGATGCCAAAAAAGATCAGCAGCGGGCTCCAGGTCACCGGGAGTACAGCTGAAAGGGCCATCCACAGGGGAATCTCGGGAAACGACCGCAGGATCTCGATTATCCGCTGGACGATGTTGTCGACCCAGCCGCCGTAGTAGCCGGCCAGCCCACCGATCACGATGCCGAGGACAAAGCTGAAAGCGATCCCTATGAGTCCGATGGTCAGTGAAATCCGTGAGCCGTAGATGATCCGGGAGAGCACATCTCGACCCAGTCGGTCGGTACCGAAAAAGAAAAGCGTACCGCCTTTTTTGCTGATTCTAGGTTCTGCGCTATCTTTGGAGAACGTAAGGGTCTGATCAGCCGGGCAGAAAAGGTGAACATTGGACTTGAAGACACCCCAGAACTGATAGGCATCGCTACGACAGAGGAATCGAATCCGATGGATCTTGTCCTCGTTTACGGTGAATCCACGTTTCAGAGTTTTCATGTCGAGCTTGTAGTCATAACCGTAGACAAAAGGTCCAACGAAGCGGTCATGGTGAAACAGGTGAATGGCCTGTGGCGGGGCATGAATGAATCGGGCATTGCGTGTATGCAGGTCATAAGGTGCGACGAACTCTGCGAGGATCGCTGCCAGGTAGAACAGCACCAGGACAAAGCCCGACACTACGGCCAGGCGGTGACGTTTGAGTTTCCACCACATCAACTGCCACTGCGAGGCGAGGAAAAGCCTTTCCTGCTCTGGCGTCAGAGCTTCGACCGCCAGGGGGTCGAATGGTTTATCTGAGACAAAGTGATCCAGCTGGCGGGTGCTCATTTGGTTGCGCCTCCCTGAAGCCGGATACGCGGGTCAAGGATAGCCAGCAGCAGATCAGAGACCAACACGCCCAACACAGTCAGGATCGCCAGAAACATGAGGAACGAACCGGCAAGGTACATGTCCTGGCTCTGCAAAGAGGCGATCAGCAGTGGGCCGGTGGTGGGTAGTGAAAGGACCACAGCGGTGACTTCGGCCCCGGAGATGATGCTGGGCAGCAGGTTGCCGATGTCGGAGACGAAGAAGTTGAGCGCCATCCGAAGGGGGTATTTACGGAGCAGTTTACCCGGGGGTAGCCCTTTGGCACGTCCCGTCACCACGTACTGCTTTTCCAATTCATCCAGAAGGTTGGCACGCAGCCTGCGGATCATCGCAGCCGTCCCAGCTGTTCCGATCACGATGACCGGGATCCACAGGTGCTCGAGTACCGATTTTAGTTTTCCGAGTGTCCAGGGTTGATCGATGTACTCGGGGTCCATCAGGCCACCGATGGAGGTGCCGAAGTAGACGTTGGCCAGGTACAACATGACCAGGGCCAGTAGAAAGTTCGGCGTTGCAAGCCCTATGAAACCGACGAATGTGAGTCCGTAATCCCCCCAGCTGTACTGGTGCGTCGCCGAGTAGATGCCAATCGGGAAGGCAATCAGCCAGGTGAAGACGATCGTGACCAACGAGATCAGCACTGTCAGGAACATCCGATCTCCGATCACCTCCCTTACCGGTAGATCGTATTCGAAAGAGTACCCAAGATCGCCGCGCAGGAAACCAGTCGCCCACACCAGGTACTGTTTCCACATTGGCTGATCCAGTCCATACTGTTGGCGAAGGAACTCGATCTTCTTGCTGTCGATGGACTCGCCCTGTGCCTGCAGGGTCGCGATGTGGCTCTCCAGATAGTCACCCGGCGGCAGTTGGATAATAAAGAACACAATGATGCTGATCGCGACCAGGGTCGGGATCATGGCCACGAGCCTGCGGACGCTGTAGTTCAGCATCCTGATGTCCCTTGATCGAGTAGAGATTCGGTCACTGGGTCAGCCAGAAGGTGTCCGGCCAGTACATACCGAAATACGAACAAGGCGCCCAGGCATAAAGAGCCTCTGATGGCACGTTGTGCAGCCGGTTGCTCACGACCACGGGTTGGGGTACGCCAGAAACCGTGCCAATGCTGTAGACCTGCTCTGCGTGAATCTTCAGGATTTCGTGCCAAGCGGCCTCTTTTCCCGCCGGTGAGCCTGCCAGGCGCCACGCCTCGGCCAGTTCCAGCAACCGTTGTGCCGGTGCAAGATCCGGGCTCTCCCCGGTCAGGCCTGACGTTTCATAGTGCTGCCCCCAAACCGGCCACTGGAGCTGGTCCTGGTGCATGGGTGCGAATTCATCCGGCGGTGTATCAGCGGTGGGAAGGCCATTGTCGTAGCCATGCCAGACCGCCATCATGGCCTCGCCAGAATAGACCCGCTCCCGGAACACCTCCCGTTGTGAAGGTTTGGTGTGGATCTTGATGCCGAGCTGCAGCCAGGTGTCATGTATCAGTTCAAGAATGTCGCTTTGTTCGGTACTTTCGCCGGCAGACTGGATGACGATCTCGAGTGCCCGGCCATCGGACATCAGCCGCAGGCCATCAGTATCCCGCTCAGTCAGGCCGATCTCGTCGAGCAGGGCGTTGGCTGTGTCCAGATCGAATTCAGACCAGGCCTGTTGATAGTCCTCTCGGAACAACGGGCTTTCCGGCAGGACTGTGTTGGCGCTCGCGGCGACCAAACCGAAATAGACGACCTGATTGATCTCTTCGCGGTCGATCGCAAGAGAAAGTGCCCGCCTGAAACGAATGTCCCTAACCAATGCCCGCCAGGCCGGGTCGACGCTGTTGAGATTAGGGTACAGGGCCATCTGTGAACCTACGCCCCGCTTCCACAGTCGCACATTAAAGCCGTTGCGCTCGCCCCCTTCTACCAGGAAAGGATAGTTATCGAGCCGCAGATAGCGGGCCTGCAAGTCAGACTCTCCGGCACCGGCCTTGGCCGGAATCAGCCCGGCACTACCGATATTGACCAGTACCCTGTCGATATAGGGTAACTGGAGCCCATTAGTGTCGATACGATGAAAATATGGATTGCGCTCGAACACGAAACGTTCTGACGGTGGGTGGGTGGTGTTGATCCAGGGTTGCAGAGTGGGCAGGTCCGGATTGTCGAATTTATATTGATGGCCGTAACGTGTGTGCAGTCCGGCCCAGTTGCGTACCCCGGCGAATTCGACCTCTTCATTGAGTTTGGCTTCGTCCTGGTAGCTGGCATGGAACTGTTTGAGGTAGTGGGCCGGGGCGTAGATGTAGAGTGGCCGGGCACCGGCCAGTGCCGGAAGGAAATAGGGGTTTGGTTCATCCCAGCTGTAGCGCACAGTCAACTCATCAAGGATCTCGACCCTGGCTGGCTTGCCGTTCACGACCAGCTTCTCTGGCGGCCCGAAAGGCGAGAGCATTTCGTTCAACGCCATGTCTTCCCAGAAATATCGAAAGTCGGCGCTGGTGAACGGGTGGCCGTCTGACCAGCGGTGCCCGGCGCGCAGGTGTAGCGTGAAGATTTTGTTTTCCTCATTTTCGACACTGCCGAGAATATCGGGCTGCAGCGTCATGTTCGGGTTGTAACCCATGAGCCTGGCATACCCGTAGACCGTCATCATCCGGGTGTCTTTGCCCCGCGCCATCAGAATGTCGATCTCTCCGCCGTGCTGACCGGGCTCTCGAGCAAGAGCCGCAAGGTCCACCGAAAGTGGCTGTTGAGGGATTCGATCGGCAACCGGTGGCAGCGTTCCGGCGGTCACGTGCCGAGCGAGGAACGGGACCTCCGGCAAGGCTCGGGCCAGCGGGGAGAGAAACAGCCATGCTGCAGCGAAAGCTACCACGACGCGGTGCTTGAGGTTCATTTTGGGATCTCCGTGAGCCCGGTGCCAGAAACAGTGCGGACGAAATGCCCCTCACCCAACTCAAGCATCTGGGTCCCCTTTCTGGGGGTGTCGCCGAAAGGTGCTTGCCAGCTGTCAGGATCTGAATCGCTTTCCGAGACAATATTTTGAAAGTCGAGTTGTCGTTCTAGATCGGGGTAGGGCACGGCCCTTAGAAGAGCCTGGGTGTACGGGTGGGTTGGTCTGTTAAAGAGTTGCCTACGGGGGGCGATTTCAACCAGTCGTCCCCTGCACATCACGGCGATTCGATCGGAAACGTAGTCGACCACTGCCAGGTTGTGCGAGATAAACAGATAAGTCAGGCCGAGTTCTTTCTGAAGGTCTTTCAAAAGATTCAGCACCTGTGCCTGAATGGAGACATCCAGGGCAGAAACAGGCTCGTCACAGATCAAGAATTCCGGTTGCAGTGCAAGGGCCCGTGCGATCCCGATTCTCTGGCGCTGTCCGCCTGAAAAACTATGGGGATAGCGACTGAGAAAGCGAGGGTCGAGCCCGACCAGTCGCATCAACTCCTTGACCAGTTCGGCCTGAGAGTCCCGGTCCCCGATCTGGTGAATGATCAGCGGTTCCCGCACGATGTCGAACACGGTCATGCGCGGGCTGAGTGAACTGAAAGGGTCCTGGAAAATAAACTGCATCCTGTTGCGAAAAGACAATAACTCGTTACCTTCCAGGCGAAGCACATCAATAGGTTCAGTGCCGTTGTTGTAACGGACCGACCCTGAATCCGCCTCGATTGCACGCATCAGAATCTTGCTGAGCGTGGTCTTGCCGCAACCGCTTTCACCGACCAGGCCCAGGCATTCGCCCCGCATGATCTCGAAACTGACATCATCGACTGCCCGAATGGTGTTCGTCTGGCCGCTCTTGAACCAGCTTTCTTTGCGGATCGTGAACGACCTGGAGACGTTTTGCACTTCAAGTTGAACGGGATGATAGGCGGCCGAATCACGGCGCGCAGTAAAATGTTCTCCCAGTTGGTGTTCCACCGGCCTGACAGGAGTCAGGCGTTCTCCTGGTTTCATGTCGAAGTGGGGGACGGCTTTGAAAAGAGCACGCAGGTAGGGGTGTTCGGGCCGGGCATAGATATCATTGATGTCACCACGCTCGACGACTTCACCGTTGTACATGACGACAACTTCCTGGGCCACGTTGGCAACTACGCCGAGGTCGTGGGTGATCAACAACAGTGCCATTCCAAGTTCGCTCTGGAGCGTTCTGACCAGGTGTAGGATCTGTGCCTGCACCGTTACATCCAGCGCCGTCGTGGGTTCATCGGCAATCAGGAGACTTGGTCTACAAACCAGGGCGATCGCGATCATAACCCTTTGGCGAAGCCCACCGGAAAGCTCAAATGGATAGGTCTTCAGCGCTTGTACAGGGTCGGGAAAGCCGACCATGCCGAGCATTTCCTGCGTCAGGCGGAAGCCTTCAGATCGACTCACATCCCGATGAAGGAAAAGAGCTTCACTCACCTGGTCACCGACGGTGTGCAGCATCGACAATGACACCATGGGTTCCTGGAAGATGATCGATACGCGCCCTCCCCGAATGGTACGCATTTGTCTGCTATCCGGGTCTAGAGCCGCAATGTCGACCGTCTGTTCGGTGTCGGGATCATTGAGAAGAATGCGACCGCCGCCGATGCTGGCATTTTTCGGCAGAATGCCCATGACAGCCTGGGCAGTGACCGATTTCCCCGAACCTGATTCGCCCACTAAAGCGACTGTAGCGCCGGGCATGACCTCGAGGCTGACGTCACGCACGGCCTCCACCCGCCCACCGTGCGTGTCAAAGGCGATGCTCAGGCCCTCGATCTGTAACAACGGGTTCATCGATCAGTCAGGTCTGGTTGTTATTCGATGACTGGCACGGGCAGTCGCAGGGCTGCGCCCGGCAAGACGCATCGCCCGCTCGGGAAAATCTGTGGTTAACCCATCTACACCTAAATCCATGGCTTCCTTGATGTCCTGTTCTTCGTTGACCGTCCAGCAGTGTACGCGAATCCCAGCTGAACGGGCCTGTTTGATCGCCAGGTCGTCCAGATCGCGGAAGGCCGGTCCCCAGAAACGTCCGCCTGCCGCGCGGATGGCAGTGGCAATATTATCGCCGAACCGATCCGGATCGAACCCGGCCAGCCACGGCGACGATCCGTGTGGCGCAATGTTACCGCCATCACCCCGACTGGAGGAAAGATAGCCTGTGACCAGATCAGGTTCCAGCAGTTGAATCTCACGCAACACGCGCCAGTCGAACGACTGAACCCAGCAGCGGTCCAGCAGGTCATAGGTGTGCAGTTCCCGGACCAGCAGCGCTGCGTAGTGACTCGGTTCGGGGGTCATCTCCGGACGATAAGGATTTGATTTGACCTCGATATTGAGTAAGGGTGGTGCCGTGCCGATCTTTTGTTGCAGGTTCGCTACTTGAGTCAGGGTTGGTGGACTCTCGCCGTCAGCCGGCACCTGGTTTGGGAACAAGCGGGCGGTCTGAGAACCCGGTCGAGCACGCCCGACATCAAAACACTGAAGCTCAGTCACTGTAAGTTCCCGCACCAGGGGGAATGGAGGTGTTAGCCAATCTCCGGATCTGGTTCGCGTTAACTCCGGATTGAGGCGCTCATCGTGATGGACGACGATACGTTGATCGGCCGAGACCAAGACGTCCATTTCCAGGCCATCGACCCCAATCTCTGTGCCTAACCTGAAGCCTGAGAGAGTGTTCTCCGGTGCATCACCGCGGGCGCCACGGTGGCCATGAATGGAAAGTGTTTTCAATCGGGCGATTTGAGGTTATCGTTACCGGTAATGGCCGGTCTTGGTTGGGCCGTCATTGTGCAATCACTATAGCAAGGCACGCCAAGGGGTACGACACTGTTACTCGACTGATTCAAAGGTGAAGGCCATGAAGGACCAGGGGGTGAAAGAAAAAGCCGGGCATGAATGGCTGGACAGCCTGGGATTTCAAATCAGGGCAGTTCTGGATCCGGGCTGCCTTCCAGCAGCTCTCCGGGATGAATTTGGGAGGCTCGGCATTGATCTCACCTCCGCCGCCCGGCTTGTTGTTCTCGCTATGGGGGGTAGCCGGTTGTGGAACAGTATCCAGAAACGTATCAAGACAGAAGCCGATCCGTTTGACGCCTTTGCGATTAATGCCGCACATCAGGTCTCCAGCGAGTACTGGGGCTGTGATCAGATTGAAATGTTGTACCCTGGTTCACTGGCTGTGCCGCTACAGAGGCTGGGGCAGTTCGCGGGCTGCAGTTATTCATCGCCTATCGGTGTCAACCTGCACCCAGTCTATGGCCCATGGTTTGCCTATCGTGCGGTGTTCTTGATCCATGCCGAATTACAGTTGACTGAGCTGGAATCCGGCAGGTCACCTTGCAAGAACTGTGCCGACAAACCCTGTGTCGCGGGCTGCCCAGTCGGCGCTGTCAGCTCGTCGGACGGAATAGATCTTGGGCGCTGTATCGAACATCGCCTGTTACCTCGCTCCGGATGCGCAGACCGTTGCCGCTCACGTCTGATGTGCCCGGTGGGTAAAAAGTGGCAGTACGGCGAAGCGCAGCTTGCCTATCATGGAAATCGTTCGCTGGTAAGTCTCACCCGCTGGGCTCAGTCGCCCGCCAGTCCGGATCGGACAACCGTATAATCTGCGGCCCCGCAAGGCACTCACTCGGTGTCAAATCTTTCTGGTGAGTCGTATCGACTGATCGTGTGCCTCGCTGAACATTAAGGCGACTGATTACTTTGTCTCGAATCTGTAGGTGCGCATTCCTGATGCTGTTGTGCTTCGCTGTAACAGATGTTTCAGCGGAGCGCTCAGCCGAGGCGATGTCGGCCTATCGTTCAGGGCAATACCAGAAAGCTCTGGAGATCTGGATGTTGCTCGCTTATGAAGGCCATAGCCAGGCTCAGTACCAGCTCGGTTTGATGTTCTCCCAAGGCGCCGGGATGAAACCGAGCCCGGAAGAGGCGACCTACTGGTTCAATCGGGCGGCAGAGCAGAATCACGCGGGAGCCCAGTACCGGCTCGGCGCGACCTACTTGAACGGCAAGGGCCTGAGAGCCGATCGTGAAAGAGGGATGGAGTGGTGGCGGGCCGCGGCCAAGGGGGGCAGTACAGCAGCTCAGTACGGACTGGGCCGGGCCTATCTTTACGGAGCCGGAGTCAGGCCAGACCGGGATGTTGCAATACGATGGCTGGACAAGGCCAGCCAGGGCGGTCACGTAGAAGCGCGAGAACTCCTTGTGAATCTGGACAACTACGAAAGGTCCGGCACTTTGCCTGGGGATCGCGGACGCTATGGCCGTGTCGGCACGGGTGGGGTCTGGATCTACACTCGCTTCAACCGGTTGTCGCTGATCATCGCGGAAGCCGAAGCGGGTGACCTTGTCAGAGTTCTTGAACGTCAGGCCGACTGGTACCTGGTCGAACTGCCCCGGCCGATTGAAGGCTGGCTATCTGCAGACCTCGTGGCTCACCGGTCCGGTGATCAGGTCGTTGCACAATCGGGCGCAACATTGCAGGCGCAGCCATCCACAGAAACAGCCGAACCGTTGTTTGAGATCCCAGATGACCGGACTTTGACTGTACTCGAGGTTCGAAAACACTGGCTCCGGATTAGGGCCCCTGGCCTGGTCACGGGCTGGATTCCGATACTCGGTCTGGCGAGTGAGTTCGGTTCGACTCCCGTTCTTGAGACGGAATGGAGTGTAGTTCTCCAGCTGTTGGAAAGCTCCGGTGATACCAAAAAGAAACGAGAGCAGACCACTGAGATCGGATCTGTGGGTGCAGGGGTATCCGGGGCGGTTCGTGAGGCGCCACCATCGGATGACCGAAAAATAGCCGCCAATTCGCCGCCTGTGCAGGGCGGTATCGCGTTAGAGGGTAAAGCAATCCACGCTGCAGACCCGGTTTCCGCTCGGCTCCCGCCGTCAAAAACGCCTATCGTCCAGCGCGACGCTGCTCTCCAAAACCTGTTGGACGATGATGTGCACGAGCAAAGTGGTCGGTTGATACCCAACCAGTACGACTGGCTGTTCAGCCGGGACCGCAACGGGTTTACCCTGGAACTGTTCGGTTCGACCAGCGAGGTGCTGATTCGAAGATTTATTGCAGACAATGACTTTCAGGACCGCATTGTTTACTTCAGCACTGCCCTGGCGGGCCGGCGGTGGTTCAATGTCCTGCAGGGCGCCTACCCTGATCTGGCCAGTGTCCGGAAGGCGCTGTCCGGGCTGCCGGTCAAGCTGGATACGGTCCGTGTACGCCGATTGAGTGCGGTTGTGGGAGAGCTCTGCCGAAACTTTGATGGCGTGTCGGCCGAGGTGCTAACAGACCTCGAACGGCACTGCGGAAACATTCCGGGTGCTGACACAGATCACCGGCAAGGTAGTGATCAAGACGGCTGAGTGACACATTCACCTTGGGCACAGGCCAACTGTCTACTACAATCCGATTCTCCGGGTCTTGGGAGGTCCTGAGACCCGAGCGCTGCGTTGATTGTCGTGGGCGAAGGCGTTCGTTGACAGATGAGATGTATTCTGCCGATGTCACTGGCGGGTTGATACAGGCCTAGGATCGCACCGGCAGAACCAGAAGGTACCCCGGGAGGGTTTGTGATGTTCAGATTGACAGATCGTATAGCCGGTTTTGATGACGAGTTGTGGGATGCCATTGAGAAAGAGGGCCGGCGACAGGAAGAGCACATCGAACTGATTGCATCAGAGAACTACACCAGCCCGCGGGTGCTTGAGGCTCAAGGATCGGTACTGACCAACAAGTATGCAGAGGGATATCCGGGAAAACGTTACTACGGTGGCTGCGCCCACGTCGATGTAGCGGAGCAGCTGGCCATTGACCGGGCCAAAGCACTGTTTGGTGCAGCGTACGTCAACGTTCAACCTCACTCTGGTTCCAGTGCCAACGCGGCGGTGTACATGGCGCTTATGGAACCGGGCGACACCGTGCTCGGAATGAGCCTTGCTCATGGCGGCCATCTGACCCATGGAGCAGCAGTCAATTTTTCCGGCAAACTGTATAACGCGGTGCAGTATGGGCTCAACGAGAGCAATGGTGAGATAGATTACGATCAGGTCGCCAGTCTGGCACAACAACATCGGCCGAGGATGATTATGGCGGGCTTCTCGGCCTACAGTAGGGTTGTCGACTGGGCAAGGTTCCGGGAGATCGCCGACTCGGTGGATGCCTATCTAGTCGTTGACATGGCCCATGTGGCAGGGCTTGTAGCTGTTGATCTTTACCCCAGCCCGGTTCCGATCGCCGACGTGACGACGACCACGACCCACAAGACCCTGCGTGGCGCGAGGGGCGGGATGATCCTTGCTCGTTCGAACGAGGCCGTTGAAAAGAAATTGAGTTCGCTGGTTTTTCCAGGCACACAAGGCGGGCCGCTTATGCATGCCATTGCCGGCAAGGCAGTGGCGCTGAAAGAAGCGCTTGAACCCGGATTCAAGATCTACCAGGAGCAGGTTATTCGTAATGCCCGTGCTATGGCTGATACCTTCACCCGTCGTGATTACCAGATCGTCTCTGGAGGGACCGACAATCATTTGTTCCTGCTCGATTTGATCGATAAAGACATCACGGGCAAAGACGCCGACGCTGCTCTTGGCAGTGCGCATATCACCGTCAATAAGAATACCGTACCAAATGATCCTAGATCGCCGTTTGTGACCAGTGGTTTGAGGATCGGAACACCGGCGAGCACAACTCGAGGCTTTGGTGAAGACGAGATGTCTGATGTCGCTCACTGGATCTGCGACATACTGGATCAAATGGGCGATCAGGAAGTATTGGACAGGGTCCGAGGGCAGGTCGTCGAGTTGTGTGGCCGCTTCCCGGTCTATCGTTCAGGTTGAGCCGGAGCGTTTTTCTGGGACTGGACTCAGTGTGAGGAACAAGTACTCGATCTTCAATCTGTTGCGCCATTCGGTCACCGGTCACAGCAACTGGCCGGAGGCCTGGCGTAGCCCGGATCCTCGCCCGGAATACGACGTGATCATTGTGGGCGGAGGTGGTCATGGGTTGGCGAGCGCGTATTACCTGGCCCGCGAACACTCAGTAGGGCGAATCGCAGTCCTGGAGAAAAGTTGGATCGGCGGCGGCAATACTGGGCGCAACACGACAATTGTTCGATCTAACTACCTGTGGGATGAAGCGGCACACCTTTACGAGAAATCGCTGAAGTTATGGGAGGGACTGAGCCAGGAACTCAATTACAACGTCATGTTCAGCCAGCGGGGCGTGATGAATCTCGGGCACACCCTGCAGGATATGCGGGATATTGTTCGTCGCTCGAACGCTAATTGCCTAAATGGAATAGACAGCAAGGTTCTGACTCCGGCGGATATCAAGCAGATGGTGCCGTTGATTGATGTGTCGGATCGGGCCCGATACCCGATCCTGGGTGCGTCTTTCCAGCCGCGCGGTGGGGTGGCCCGCCACGATGCGCTGGCCTGGGGTTTCGCTCGTGCAGCTGACCGGCACGGTGTCGACATTATCCAGAACTGCGAAGTGACCGGTATCCGGCGAAAGAACGGAGCCGTTGCCGGGGTCGAAACCAGCCGGGGATTCATCGCGGCACCGAAGGTCGGGGTGGTGGCTGCGGGCCACTCCAGCGAGCTGGCGACGATGGCCGGTCTGAGGATGCCGATTGAAAGCCATCCATTGCAAGCGCTGGTTTCCGAGCCCCTGAAACCGGTGTTGGATACGGTCATCATGTCTAACGCAGTTCATGGTTACATCAGTCAGTCTGACAAAGGTGAACTGGTGATCGGTGCCGGAATCGATGCCTACACTGGGTATGGTCAGCGGGGTAGCTTTTCCATCATCGAAGGCAATGTGTCCGCCATTGTTGAACTCTTTCCGGCCTTCAGTCGGGTGAGAATGCTGCGTCAGTGGGGGGGTATCGTGGATGTGTGTCCGGATGCTTGTCCGATCATCTCGAGGACGCCGGTAAAAGGGCTTTACTTCAACTGCGGCTGGGGTACCGGCGGCTTCAAGGCGACGCCGGGTTCGGGCTGGGTGTTTGCCTATACGATTGCCCGGGACGCTCCGCATCGATTGAATGCGGCTTTCGCCCTTGACCGCTTTTACAGCGGTGCCCTGATTGACGAACACGGAGCAGCCGGTGTCGCTCACTAACGCTGTGAGGCTCATGAGCAATGCTTGAAATTAGGTGCCCGTGGTGTGGGCCGAGAGATCAGAGTGAGTATTCATTCGGTGGTGAGGCGCATATTACTCGGCCGTTGGAACCGGAATCGTTGTCAGATCAGCAGTGGGGAGATTATCTTTTCAATCGCAAAAACCCCAAAGGCCGGCACGCCGAACAGTGGTGCCATTCTGCCGGTTGCGGCCGCTGGTTCAATGTTTTGCGGGACACGGTCACTTACCGAATCGAAGGGATCTACAAAATCGGGCAGACGCCAGGGACCGGAGAGCCGGAGGGATGAATACCTGGCGGCGCCCTTCAGGTGGCCGGATCGATCGCTCCCGACCGATTTCCTTTTCATTCAACGGACGTCGCTATCTCGGCTATCAAGGAGATACCCTGGCCTCGGCCCTGGTGGCGAATGGAGTGCGACTGATTGGACGCAGTTTCAAATATCACCGACCACGTGGGATTCTTGGCAGCGGTGCTGAGGAGCCTAACGCTCTGGTCCAGGTCGGGGAAGGGACCCGTACGGTTCCAAACCTCAAGGCCACACAGGTTGAATTGTTCGAGGGGTTGACGGCAAGGACCATAAACGGCTGGCCGAACCTTCATCTAGACCTCTATGGAATAAGCGACAAGCTAGGCGGATTGTTGCCGGCCGGGTTCTACTACAAGACCTTCATGTGGCCGCGTGGATGGTGGCCGCGCTATGAACGTCATATACGAAATGCAGCTGGGTTGGGCCGGGCTCCGATTGACGCCGACCCTGGTCACTACGACAAACGTGATGTGCATTGTGACGTGATGGTGGTCGGGGCCGGACCGGCCGGGTTGATGGCGGCACTGAGCGCGGGAAGGTCGGGCGCCAGGGTGATCATCGCGGACGAACAAAGCGAGTTCGGAGGGAGTCTGCTGTCCGGAACGGGTACGGTTTCGAGCCGGCCACTGTCAAGCTGGCTGGCTGGAGTGATTGCGGCATTGTCGGCGCTGCCGGAAGTGCGTTTGTTACCGAGAAGCACGGTTACGGGGTACTATGATCACAATTTTCTGGTCATCGATGAAAGGCGCACCGATCACCTGGCTCGGCCGGACCCACGGGTCAGTCGGGAACGCGTGTGGCGGGTTCGGGCCGGACAGGTCGTCCTTGCCACCGGAGCGATTGAGCGCGGCCTGGTGTTCGCCGACAACGACCGACCGGGCGTGATGTTGGCCTCGGCTGTTCGCACCTATCTTAACCGGTACGCCGCGCTGCCCGGGCGTCGTGGCGCGGTGCTGACCAACAATGATTCGGCCTACGAGGTGGCCCTGGATATGCAGGCGGCTGGGCTTGAGGTCACCGCCCTGGTCGATATCCGGCAACGGCCCGCCGAGGGACTGCTTGAGCGAGCCCGGGAGGCCGGCATCCCGGTCTATCCCGGACATGCGGTCTGTGGTGTGCGCAGTGGCTTCAGTGGGATGACCGACATCGAGCTGTGTCGACTGACGGCATCGGGGGATGACGTTCTGGCCTACAAGGGCAGCGTCCCATGTCAGGTGCTCGCCATGTCAGGCGGCTGGAACCCGACGGTGCACCTGCACTGCCAGTCGGGTGCCGAGGCCAGGTTCGACGAGAAATTGGGCTGCTTTGTTCCGGGTGATTCTGTGCAGCGGGCGCGGTCGGCCGGTTCGGCCAAGGGGATCTTTGACCTGGGAGAGTGTCTTGCAGATGGTGTAGAGGCCGGCCGGATAGCTGCGTCGGCGGCGGGGATAGCACCGGCGGCGACCGATATCCCCTTTGCGAAAACACAAGAGGCGATGTCGATTGAGCCCTGCTGGGAATTGCCGGATGGATTACCCGAAGGCCGCGGCGGTAAGAAGTTCGTGGATTATCAAAACGATACCCTGGCATCGGACATCCGCCTGGCGGCCCGGGAGGGCTACCGTTCGATCGAGCATGTCAAGCGTTATACCGCGCTGGGGTTCGGCACAGACCAGGGCAAGACCGGAAATATCAACGGTATGGCGATCCTTGCCAGAGAACTGGATCAGAGCATCGCGGCGACCGGAACCACCACTTTCCGCCCGAATTACACGCCCGTCACTTTCGGTGCACTGGCCGGCAGGGGCATCGGTACGGAGTTTTTTGATCCTGTCAGGCGGACCGCAATGCACACCTGGCATGTCGAAAACGGCGCCCGGTTCGAAGATGTCGGTCAATGGAAACGCCCCTGGTACTACCCTTTAGCCGGCGAGGACATGGCGGGCGCCGTTGCTCGTGAATGTTTGGCGACACGCAAGGGAGTCGGGGTGCTTGACGCATCCACTCTTGGAAAGATCGACATCCAAGGGGTAGATGCGGCCGAGTTCCTTAATCGGATCTATACCAACAACTGGGCCAAACTCGGGATAGGCCGGTGCCGTTATGGATTGATGCTAGGCGAGGACGGTATGGTGATGGATGACGGTGTTACCGCCCGGTTGGGAGAGCAGCATTACCTGATGACGACAACCACTGGGGGTGCGGCGCATGTGCTCGGCTGGCTGGAACGCTGGCAGCAGACGGAATGGCCCGATCTGAAAGTGTATTTCACATCAGTCACCGACCGCTGGGCTGTGGTAAGTATGGCCGGCCCCAACAGTCGCCGGCTGCTGCAAACGTTGTGCGACGATATCGATCTGTCGGCCGAGGCCTTGCCTTTCATGAGTTGTCGTCAAGGTACAGTGGCCGGTATCGCGGCTCGCGTTTTCCGGATCAGCTTCAGCGGTGAACTCGCTTTCGAGGTGAATGTGTGTGCCGACTATGGCGCCCATCTCTGGACCACGATCATGGAGGCCGGCCGGGAATATGGCGCAACACCGTATGGGACCGAGGCCATGCACGTTCTGCGTGCTGAAAAAGGCTACATCATCGTCGGTCAGGACACCGATGGTTCAGTGACCCCAGGCGATCTGGGCATGGACTGGATTGTTTCAAAAGACAAAGATTTTATCGGCAAACGTTCGCTTTATCGTGCTGACACAATCCGAGGTAATCGTAAGCAACTGGTCGGGCTGTTGACCGACGATCCCGAAGTGCGGTTACCGGAAGGTGCCCAGCTGGTGAATGAACCCTCGATGGATTACCCGGTCGCGATGGTTGGCCACGTAACATCCAGCTATCAAAGTGCCTGCCTGGGTCATTCGATAGCGCTTGCACTGGTCAAAGGTGGACGCAGCCGGAAGGGCGGTGAGGTTTACGCCCAGTTGATGAGTGGTGAAGCGATCAGGGCGACGATCACCGATCCGCTGTTCTACGATCCTGCCAACGCGTTGCAGAAGACCTGAGATTCATATGCAAGTATCCCGAAGACAGTCAGCGCTGAGTCGGATAGATGCCCAAAACGCGTCCGCTGACGTGGCGGGAGAATATGGCTGCTGGTTGGGTGAACGTCGGTCGTTACAGTTCATCAATCTGCGTGGTGGTCCAGATGATCAGCTTTTCCAACAACAGGTCAGCGAGGTACTGAGTATTCGATTACCGACCCGACCAAATACCGTTACCCAGGATGGCCCGATGAGGGTCTGCTGGTTGGGGCCTGACTGGTGGCTGATCATGGCCCCGGCATCAGACGAAACTCTCCAGCAACGGTTGGGTGTGGCTCTTACTCATCAACATACCTCGCTCAGTGATCTTACCGGTGGGCAGACGCTGATCGAGATCGGGGGGCGTACAGCAAGAGATGTCCTCGCATCGGCATGTACGCTGGACCTGCACCCCACCCAATTGCCGGTTGGACGCTGTGCACAGACACAACTGGCGCAGACAGTGGTGCTGATCGTTCCCACAATCCAGGAGCCCGAGCAAGCAGTAGTCGATATTGTGGTGCGCCGCAGTTTTGCCGAACATCTGGTGCGCTGGCTAATGGACGCCGCTGGTGAGGATGGCTACGCGTTTCGACAGTCAGTCTAAGGGACCGGCACGGTGACTCCTGTAGATAACCTGGAAGGGCGGCGAGTGCTGGTGACCGCGGCGGCATCGGGGATCGGCCTGACAATCGCCCGGCAGTTCCGCGAGACAGGCGCCCGGGTGATGATCTGCGATATAGACCGCAAAAGCATCAACGTACTTGATCAATTCGAAACCTGTATTTGTGATGTCTCAAGCGTTGCAGATGTTGATGAGTTGTTCGATAAGCTGGAGACGGTTTTGGGTGGGCTCGATATTCTGGTCAACAATGCTGGTGTTGGCGGACCCATCGGGCCTCTGGAGAGTCTGGCCGTGTCTGAATGGCAGCACACGCTTGAGGTCAATCTGTACGGTGCCTATTACTGCTGTCGAAGGGCGATACCCCTGTTGAAGAAGGCGGGCGGGGGATCAATCGTTAACCTGTCGTCAACGGCGGGATTCTACGGTGTGCCTAACCGGACACCGTATGTGGCTTCTAAATGGGCACTGATCGGGTTGACGAAGTCCCTGGCGGGTGAGCTGGGCAGCGCCGGGATAAGGGTCAATGCAATCTGCCCCGGTTCGGTCGAGGGTGAACGAATTGATCAGGTCATCACCGCTGAATCCAGAATTCGCGGTTTACCTGAGGAGCTGGTACGTAGGGAGTTCGCTCAGAGCAGTTCGATGACGACCTTTATCAGTGCCGATGATGTCGCGGCCCTTGTTCTTTTTCTGTGCTCGAGCCAAGGCAGGTATATATCCGGCCAGGCGATAGGCGTCGATGGAAACACCGAAGTGAAATGGTAACGGCGAGAATATCTCCAAGTGCTGAAGGCGGTGCCGTAATGATAAAATCCTGGCTACAAAACTGTGATATCCCAGGGGTTATATACCATGCGTGAATATCTTCACATCGATCTGCAAGAACAATCTGTACGGCGAGAAGAACTTCATGGGGAAGCCATTGCCCGTGCCGGAAGGTATTTAATAGCCAAAAGCCTGGTAGAGTCTGGCGCCGCCGCAGTTGATCCCCTGGCGCCGGAAAACCCGCTGATCTTCTCTGCCGGGCCATTTGCCGGAACTAATTTCTCCAATGCAAACCGCCTCAGCGTCGGCTGTAAGAGCCCCCTGACTGGCGGGGTCAAGGAGGCCAATGCTGGCGGCACGTTCGGTTTTGCACTGGGTCAGATCGGGTTGGCGGGGTTTACTTTGAATGGGGCCTCGCCTGACTGGATCGTCATCCACATCGCCAAGGATGGCCAGGTCACCTTTGACCCGGCAGAACCGTATCTTGGCCTCGGTAATTTTGACGCGGCGGCGTTGTTGCACGAGAAGTACGGCAAGAAAGTGAGCATCGGACTATGCAGTCCGGTCGGCGAATACCAGGGTCTGATCTCAGGGATCTCTTTCAGCGATACCGATCTGCGGCCCTCTCGGCTGGCAGCCCGGGGCGGCGTTGGCGCGGTCATGGGTAGCAAAAGGGTCAAAGCTGTGGTTGCTGAACTGAACCGCATGCCGCAGCTTCATGATCGCAAAAAGGTGATCAGTGCGGTCAAGGCCTACAACGCAAAGCTGGATGAAGACGAGATCGCCCAGAACCAGAAGACTTATGGCACGGCACTCATGGCCGACGTCCAGAATTATCTTGGCGGCCTGCCGGTACGCAACTTCAGTGATGGTCGGATTACGACCGACGATGACGAAACCATGACGATGGGCGGGCAATACATCCGGGAACAGCAGTTGGAACGGGGTGGGCAGACTGCGCATATGTGCATGCCTGGCTGCACCATTGAATGCAGCAATGTCTACGTCGATAAGGATGGAACTGAGATCACCTCACCGGTGGAGTACGAGACCTTGGGGCTCATGGGTACCAACTGCGGCCTGACGGATCCCGACGAACTGGCCGAAGTTAATCAAGTCGCCAATGATCTTGGCATAGATACCATCGAGACCGGCGCCATGATCGCGGTACTGATGGACGCGGGCCTAGGCGCGTTTGGCGATGTAAACTTCATGAAGGAAGTGTTGGAGGAGATCGGTGGAGCCACCGAGAAAGGAAAATTGTGGGCGCAGGGAACAGCCCGGGTAGGAGAGCACTACAATGTATCCCGGGTTCCGGTGATCAAAGGCCAGGCGATCAGTGCCTACGACCCCCGCGTGGTTGAGGCTACCGGAATTACCATGATGGTGAGCGCCCAGGGTGCGGACCACACAGCTGGCAACGTGCCGAAGCTTGATTGTACGAACATGAGTGTCGATGAGGTCGTAGCCGCCAGCCTGGAATCACAACGGGTAATGGCCAGTTCAGACGCTTTGGGGCTGTGTATTTTTGGCCGCGGTGTGACGGACACGAACGTGGCGTTTGTCGTCAACGCCATCAATGATGCGCACGGTACTGATCTAAACGAGGGTTTCTACAGTGAGCTGGGCGATGAGACGCTGGCATTGGAACGCCAGTTCAACCTGGATGCAGGATTTACCGTGGCCGACGATGAGTTACCCGAGTTCTTCTACTCCGAGTCGCTGGCCCCAACCGGCAAAGTTGCGCGCTTCCACGGTCCGGAGGTAAATAAAGCGCTGGGTCACTGATCAGGATTCAATCCAACAGATCTGGCGGTGCTTTAGCCGGCTAGATCCCGACGATTGGCTCTACTCTGGAACCGTCGGTGAATCGCGAGTAGCGAAACGGAGCGGGATCGACCAGCGGTTCCGCGCCGATCGCGACGTCGGCCGCGAGCTGGCCGGCGGCCGGGCCTATCCCGAATCCATGCCCCGAAAGACCGGTCGCAAGGAAAAATCCAGGCACAGTTTCTACTGGTGAGATCACCGGTATGGCATCGGGTGTCGCGTCGATCAGACCGCCCCAGCTTTCCAGAATCTCGACGTCTTTAAAAGCTGGAAACGCAGCTGCCAGGTTACGTCGAGCTTTATCCAAGGTGCCTTGTCTCGGTCGCGGATCAAGCGTCCGAATCGCTTCAAAAGGTGAGACCTGGTCCAGGGGCCATGACGATTGCCGTTTCCACTCGGTGAAGAACCTGTCTGTCAGGCAGGGTCTCAAGTGTTTTCTCGCCATCCAGGCCAATTGCAGAAAATCAGTGAAATAGCGGAATGAATCCGGAACAATATCGAAATGCGAGACGCCGCCGTGGGATACGGAGTAACCGCCATCCAGGCGCTTGCGGATGGCAAAGCCTGCCCCGCTGATGGATCGCTCGGGGGCGTCCACAACGGGAGCTGTGCGGAAGACAGACCCGATGGTCGACAGCAGGGGAAGCCGTATACCGAGGCTGCGGCAAAACACGCCAGACCAGGCCCCGCCGGCAAGAATAACCGTGCTACATCGGATGGTACCGTGTTCTGTAACTACCGCTGATACGGCACCGGCAGTTGTCTCGATGCCCCGGACTGCTGTCTGAGTAAAAACTTTGGCACCTCGCCTTTGGGCAGCGCGCGCCATTCCAGGGGCCGCGATCGTGGGTTCCGCCCGCCCGTCGGTCGGAGTGTACAGACCACCCGGCCATTCTTGGGCTGATCCTGGAAGTAACTCGGCGATCTCTTTTGATGACAGCATATGGCATTCAACGCCGTGTGCTCGGCCGTGTTCCAGCCAGGCCTCTCGGTCGGCAAGACCTTTGGCTGTTGCCGAAAGATAGAGAATGCCGCACTGTCTGAATCCAACGTCGGATCCAGTTCGCTGATGCATCTCGCGCCACAGGCGCAGGGATTCGATGATGAGAGGTAGCTCGCGGGGGTCGCGGCCCTGTTGGCGGCACCAGCCCCAGTTTCGTGAAGATTGCTCGGCGCCGATCTGGCCTTTTTCGCACAGCACTACAGGCAGGCCCCGTTCGGCGAGGGTCAGTGCAGCGGCCACGCCAATTATACCGCCACCAATAATCACGACGTCTGTTGTGCTCGGCAGTTGCTCGTCTGAGGTGACGTGGTCTACACGCGGTGCCATCGAGGTCCGATCCTTTGGAAGTATGCGATTGAGAACATCTTAACTAATATTATGTCAGCAAAACGTTCCGGGTTGCTAAAGTTATATCTGACACAAGTCAGTTGTGGAAGCATGCTCCTCCGCAATGAGTTTGCGGCAATGGCGGGCTGGGTTACTATTCCTTCCGCACTGAAGGGTTTCGAACCGCTCTTCGAACGTTGAACTGCCGGAGAATTAGTTTTGCCTAAGGTCAAATCGTTGCCCGATGACATTGAATTCGAGCTGGCCCCCGATGAGACCCTGCTGGAAGGGGCGCTGAGGGCCAGTATCCCGATTGCTCATGCCTGCGGCGGCCGGGCAAAATGCTCAACCTGCCGTTTTTGGATCCTTAACGGGCTGGAGACCTGCCCTGCCAGAAACCCGGCTGAAGCGGAGCTGGCCGAGACCATCGGGCTTGGTGATGAAGTGAGACTCGCCTGTCAATTAAGGCCCGAAGGGGATCTTACGATCCGCCGGTTGGTCCTGGACGAAACGGACCTGTTCATGACCAGTCAGCTGGAACGCTCGGTAACGACCCGCACGGGCGAAACGCGAGAAGTAGCCGTTTTTTTCAGCGATATTGTAGGGTTTACTTCGATATCCGAAAGCCTCTCACCGTACGACGTGATGTATCTGCTTAATCGTTACTTCGCTCAGACCGGTGAGGTAATCGAGGCCAACGACGGTTATCTGGACAAGTTCATCGGCGATGGGTTGATGGCGGTGTTTGGCATCGATGGTCAGGAAGACGCAGCTATTCGAGCGGTGAACTCGGCACTTAAGACGCTGGAGGTGGTGGACAGAATGAAGCCGTTTTTTGCCTCTATGTATGATATCGAGTTTGACATACGCATAGGCCTGCATTGGGGTGAGGCGCTGATCGGATCGATTGGCGCGATCGGCCACGAGCGCTTGACCGCAGTGGGTGACGCGGTCAATGTCGCCAGCCGGGTCGAGAGTGCCAACAAGGACGCTGACACTCGATTTCTGGTCTCGGAAAACCTGTACGAGAAGGTCAAGGACAGTGTCGAGGTCGCAGACTTCGTCCGAGTCAAGCTCCGGGGAACAAGCGACCGAATCACTCTTTATGAAATCGAAGGACTGAGCGAGGCTGCCGATGCTGAGATCAACAAGACCGAGATAAGGGAAACAGTTCGGCTTGGGGGACGTGACTGGATACGATTGTTCGAGGTCGCTGAACTCGGCGAAGGGGAGCACAGGGTAATGGAGTTTCGCGACTACGATGTAGTGGTGACCCGCCAGAAGGGCAACGTGACTGCTTTCAACAATGCCTGTCCTCACCTCAGGCTGCCGCTGTTCGAACGAAAGGAACGCCCTGCAGATAATGAATCACCGATTCCACCTGCAAGTAAATTCACCGAGGGCAGCGGGATTCTGTGTCGCTGGCATCAGAGTTGTTTTGATCTACAGAGCGGTGAGATCAAAAGTTGGTGCGATTCGCTACAGGATGATGGTACTTCCGCCGGAATGGAGTATCTGGGGGATATCTCGAAGAACCGTTCCGGCTTGCAGATCTTTCCCTGCCGCACGGATCAGGGCTACATCTGGCTATCTCTGGACTGAGAAGATCATATCCTGCTTCAGGGCCGGGTCAGTCGACCGGCGGCAACCAGCAGGGTAAGCCCTATCAGTCCGAGCGAGAAGGTTGCCTTAAGGACACCGGAATACCCGGCTATGCTCCAGATATAGCCGGATAGAGTCGGCCCTGAGGCGAATCCAAGAACATAGGCTATGGATACGACGGCCGAGATAGCACCGAAATTCGCTTGGCCCAGCAGATCGGCTGTGACCGTGGGTTTGGCAATACTGCTTATTCCGACCGAACCACCCTGACAGATCACGAAAAGGATCAGGATCAATACGCCGGTCCCGGCCCAGGTCAGATTGACGCTGGCAAGCGACAGACCCATGAAGGCACACATGCAGATGACCAGCATGGAGACCCGCTGTTCGACCGGGATCAACACGAGGCGGCCGAGGACCTGGGCCACGCCAATAGTCGAGGCCGCGATCACCGCGTGGGTGGTCGCTACCCCGCGACTCTCCAGCAGGGGCAGAATGTGGCTGATGATCATGCTGTGGTTGAGTGAGAAGGCCGAAAAGGCTATCGCCAGGCACCAGAATACGGGGTTCTTGAGCAGCGGTGTGATGATCTCAGAAAAGGGCGTCTTTACTCTGGCGTCTTCGGGATCTGTCACGGCGATCTCAAAAGAGGCGCCGTACCAGAACAACGGGGCTGCTATAACCAGAACCAGCAGCGAAAACAGCCAAGTACTGGCCTGCCAACTGACCGCGTCAGCAACATAGTGGGACAGTGGAAAGCACAGTGTGCCGGCAAGACCCGCGACCAGCGTGACCATGATGATCGGTCTTTTGGCGTCGGGATAGAAGATCCTCGTGAGAAAGGCGAAACAAGGCTCATAGAGGCACCCGGACATCGTTACCCCAACCAGCAGCCAGATCAGGTAGAACTGCCAGAGCGCCTCAATCAGGGGCACCAGACCGACCAGCAATGCGCCCGCGACTGCGCTGCTGGTCATCAGGACCCGGCCGTGGCCGCGATCGATCAGTCGCCCGGCGAATACTGCAGTTGATGCTGATACGACCAGTGCCGCGGTGAAGCCAACGACCAGATCGACCCGACTCCAACCAAAGTGACTTTCCCATCGAACCAGCATAGCCGGAAAAAGATAAAATATGCCGGCCCAGGCGACCGTCTCGGCGACTGCCAGGGACCACACCTTGGGGTTTGTCCACATGTATTGATCTGGGATGTCGGTTGGCAAGCAGAGAACGAATTGTAGTCCGAGCTCCGGATCGGTGGATAAGATAAAACGCGGAAGCGGTGGCTTTGTGCAGGGAACGACTGGCATTTGGCCATGCAGCAAAGATACGGGTGGGAGAAAACGGTCCTGACTTGTGAGCCTTAAATTCGCGAGCGCTGAAAATCGATGAAATCTTTTCGTTTCAGGTCCGGCAGTTATTCTGGTTATGCAACCCACCCGTCGATCTCAAGTGATGATGAGCTGACGCGGGTCGGGCCGAAGACCCCCTGCGGGGAGTATCTTCGCCGTTACTGGCATCCGGTTTCCTTGGCTGGTGAACTCGGAGAGCGCCCTCTGGCATTGAGAATCCTCGGTGAGGACCTGGTTCTGTTCAGGGACCGTTCAGATCAACTGGGCCTGGTCCATCGGCATTGCCCCCACCGCGGATCCTCTTTGGAATTCGGCCGTTGTGAGGAGCGAGGCATCCGTTGCTGTTACCACGGTTGGCATTTTGACGTTGATGGAACGTTGCTGGATGCACCCGGCCAGCCTGCGGGGTTAATTGAGAGGCTGAAACGTAAGATCCAGCTCGGGGCCTATCCTGTCCTTGAATACAAGGACCTGATCTTCGCCTACCTGGGGCCGATCGAGGAGATGCCGGAGTTCCCGGTGTTTGATGCCATGACCTTTGAAGATATGACAATGGTTCCCTACAAGGCGCCCTTTAACTGCAACTGGCTGCAGGTGCTGGATGCAATTCTGGATCCATTGCATACGAGTTTTCTGCACTCGCGAATCGGCCGAGTGCAGTTCTCCGAGGGCTTTGGGGAACTCGGCCAAATGGACTTCTTTGAAAGGTCGGGTACTCTCCTAGGTATCAATACGCGGCGGATCGGTGACAACATCTGGCTGCGAATCAACGAACTTGTGATGCCGAATTTCACCCAGGCGGGCAGCGCCTTTGCCGCAGATGGGTCACAAGTGCGCTATTACGGTCGCAGTTCGTTTACCCGTTGGGTCGTACCGCTGGACGATGAGAATACGATCTGCTTTGCATGGGCAAATTTCGGTGAGCGCGGGGATCCTATTGCGTGGAACATCCCAGAGGGGCCGGAATTGATTGAGCAGGGTGAGGTCTTCGAGCGAAGTTACGAAGAGAGGCAGCGTTCACCAGCGGATATAGAAGCCGTTGAGGGCATGGGTTCAATTGCAGTGCATGATAACGAAAACCTCGTTATCAGTGATAAAGGCATCGCCCTGATGCGCAGGCTGTTGCGGGATCAGATCCGGTCGCTTGCGGCCGGCGTTGCACCATTGAGGGCACGAGCCAATCCGTTCGGCGCGATTCCGACGTATGGTGGCGACACGGTGCTCAGGATGCCCAGGGAATCTGCGGCCAGTGAGGCCGGAAAATTGAGCGCTCTCGCACATCGGTTCATGGAGATTCAGTATCAAGTAGATGACCTGGCTGAGGCCGACAGGATTTCGGGTGTGATTGAGTCTCTCAAGGCACTTGAGGCAGGGGGTATGGGGCAGGTTGATCCCGATACGACATCCCGGAATCTGGTCGATCAGGTCAATCAGGAGATTTAAGCTTGGCGGCGAAACTGCGTGTCCATGTCAAGAACAACCATGCGTCAGCGGAGACTTTCCCTCCGACTATCGAGGGGGAGGCGGTCTTCACGATCACAGCGGAAAAGTTTCAACTAGCCTGCGATAAGTACCCACAGATAGCTGACCAGATAGAGGTTTTTATAGACTGGGACCTGGACAATTTTCAGGCGTCAATGAAAACTGCAGACGTGCTTGTGGCATGGGACCTGCCGACCGCTAACTTGGCCACCGTAGCGCCTGCACTTCGCTGGATACACATCATTGGTGCCGGGGTCGAGCATCTGTGGCCGATGTCCTGGCTCCCTAAGCAGGTCACGATAGTCAACAATCGGGGCACCCATGCTGCTAAAGGCGGTGAGTTCGGACTGATGGCAGTGCTCATGTTGAACAGTCGCCTACCTGCGATCATTGAGAATCAGAAGACCGCGACCTGGTCGTCGCTGTTCTCGACCTCGGCGGTTGGTAAAACACTGGTCGTGATTGGTGTCGGTCATATCGGTGCGGCTGCAGCGCGTCACTGCCAAAGGCTGGGGATGCGTGTGATTGGAGTCAGCCGGCATGGCCGACCCGTACAGGGAATCGAGCAGATCGTGACGACAGCGAATCTCGACCAGGTACTGCCAGAAGCGGATTTCGTTCTGATGGCAGTGCCGCTGACGCTTGAGACCCGGAACCTTCTCGACCGTCGGCGCCAGGCTCTGATGCGAAGCGGGGCAGGGATCATCAATCTGGGCCGATCATCCACCGTGGACTATCCGGCGTTGGTCGATAACCTGGTTTCAGGTCATTTCAGCGGGGCTGTGCTGGATGTCTTTGACCCGGAGCCCTTGCCGGAAGATTCAATCCTCTGGCGGACACCCAATCTGCTGGTGACACCACACATTTCTGCCGACGATGGGAACAATTATGTCGAGATGACACTTGAGCTGGTTTTCGCGAACCTGGCCCGCACCCTGCGTGGCGAACCATTGCAGAACGTCGTCAATCCTGAACTGGGTTACTGACGACTGGAGGTTTGGCAGGCAGACTGTGTCGCCACCACCTTGCCGGGATTCATGATGTTTAGCGGGTCGATAGCCAGCTTGATCGCGCGCATCATCGACAGGCCGACCGGGTCCTTGTAATTCGCCATCTCCTCCATTTTCAGTAGGCCGATGCCATGTTCGGCACTAAAGGAGCCTTTAAGTTCGTGCACAAGATCAAAGATCAAAGTGTCGAACTCTGGCAGTCGTGAGCGAAACTGGGCGGGGTCATAGCCGGGAGGCTGAAACAGGCTCAAGTGGATGTTGCCGTCGCCGACATGGCCGAACGGATATGGTCGAATCCCCGGCATTCGTTGCTCGGCCAAAGCACTCGCTCGATGGATGAAATCAGGTACCTGTGAAACCTTGACGGCAACATCGTACGTGTAGCGTTCCCCCTCCTGAAGTTGTGCCTCGACCAAGCCTTCCCGGATTCCCCAGATCTGCGCGGTCTGGGCCTCGCTGCTGGAGATCACAGCATCGGTGACGGTTCCCTTCTCAAAGGACGATGCCAGTGTGTCTTCAAGGGTCGTTCGGAGTTCTGATCCAGCGCCACTGTAGACCATGATCACATACCAACGGTGGTCTCCGGGTAGCGGGTTAGAACATCGTGGAATATGTCTTTCTGCCAGTTCGACTCCCATTTGTGGTACGAGCTCAAAGCCCGACAGCGTGCCACCACTCTTCGCACGGGCTAATGTCAGCAGTTCAAGACTTGCTTCCAGGTCGCGTAAGGCCACGAAAGCGGTTTCAATCTGCTGCGGCTTTGGATGCAGTTTAACGACTGCCGCTGTGATAATGCCGAGGGTCCCTTCGGCACCGATCAGCAGGCTCTTGAGGTCATAGCCGGTATTGTTTTTTCGCAGTTCATTCAGATCGTTCCAGAGCCGTCCATCGGGTAACACTGCTTGAAGCCCAAGTACCTGCTCGCGGGCGTTGCCGTAACGCAGCACGTTGATCCCGCCTGCATTGGTAGAGAGGTTGCCGCCGATCTGGCAAGTTCCCTCGGCACCGAGGCTGAGCGAAAAATGACGACCCGACTCTGTCGCCGCCTGCTGGATGTTCGCCAGAACACATCCTGCCTGCACAGTCATCGTGTCGTTAATCGGATCAATATCAAGGATTCGATTGAGGCGCCTGAGGTTGATCAGAATTTCCCCAGGACGAGATACGGCACCACCGCAAAGCCCAGTGTTGCCGCCTTGAGGTACTATGGGGCGTTGCTGGCTAGCGCAGCAGCGAACGATTTGCTGAACCTCTTCAACGGTGCTGGGAAGAATTACTGCGTCGCCCTGGCCATTGAACTTTCCACGCCGCTCTTCGAGAAACTCGGCCTTCTCAGAATCATCTGAAACCACATATCGGTCTCCAACGATTTCGCCTAGTTGTCTGATGAGATCCGTCACGACCGGGTAGCAAGCCTCGCAGAAATTGAGGTATTCAGCTTGATGGGATGTCCAGAATTATATGAGTTTTGGGTTAGCAACTGTCATGGTCGGGCGTTTTACGATAGATTGTGATCTTCTTCCCCCTGCTCGGTCGTTGAGAATCGACCGACAGTCACCAGTCAAAGGGAGATGAAAATGGCGCGGTCTTTGGCAATGGAACCGGACAAATGCACCGGCTGCCTGCAGTGCGAAATCGCCTGCAGTTTCGAACACGAGGGAGTGTTTAATCCCGCTCGATCGCGGGTCAGGGTGTTTGAGTTTCAGCATGGCAGACTGGCCGTACCATATACCTGTACCCAGTGTGAGGCGGCCTGGTGTCAGAAAGTCTGTCCCACCGGTGCGATCGTCCTCGATGATCATCTGGGTGCAAAGCTTGTTCGTGCCGAGGCCTGTGTCGGGTGCAAAGCCTGTGCAATCGCGTGCCCCTATGGCACCATCGAATACAACCCTGTATCGGGTAAGGTGGATAAGTGTGATCTGTGCGGGGGCGAGCCTCAATGCGTCGCGGCCTGCCCAACGGGGGCTATAGCCTATATAGAGACCAGCTTGTCGGGTACGACAGCCACTACCACTGCGGAGGCGTAGATCAATGAGCTGGCAGAGACAGATCTTAAGAGTCAACCTCACAGACTCCTCGATCCGGGTTGAGCCACTGAACATGCAGTGGGCGAGCGACTACATTGGCGAACGCGGTCTGGGGACTAAATATCTGTGGGAGAACATGGACCCACAAGCCGAACCAATGGGTCCCGACAACGTTCTGATATTTGCTACTGGGCCGTTGACGGGTACCTCAGCGTCAACCAGTGGGCGCTACGCTGTTGTCACCAAAAGTCCGCTGACAGGAGCGATAGCTTGCTCAAATTCAGGCGGAAAATTCGGAGCGGAGTTGAAATATGCCGGTTATGACCTGTTGCTGGTCGAAGGACGCTCTGAAGAACCGGTTTACCTTCGAATAGAAGACGGCGACGTCAGTCTGCACCCGGCGAAAAAGATCTGGGGCAAGACCGTCTGGGAAACCGAGGAGTGGATCCGGCAAGAGCACAACAACCCGATGTTGAAGGTCGCGACGATTGGCATCGCTGGTGAACGTGGTGTGCGTTATGCGGCGGTGGTCAACGATCTGCACAGGGCTGCTGGGCGCTCCGGAGTTGGTGCAGTGATGGGGTCAAAGAATCTAAAAGCCGTCGCTGCACGCGGTAGCTGTGGTGTTTCCGTTGACGATCCGCAGCGTTTTATGGAAGTGACCACTCGGATGAAGGATATGCTGGCCGGCGACAGGGGCACCCGGGGGCTCACCAAGTATGGCACCAACGCGATGATGGACACCATGCAGGAATTCGGTGGCCTACCGACGCGAAATTTTAGGGAGGTACAGTTCGAGGGTTATGACAAGGTCGATGCCAGGGCCATGCTTGCGATCAGAGATGACGGACACCGTAACCTCGTCACTAATGCCGCCTGTTTTGGCTGCACTATCGCTTGTGGACGCATCTCACATATCCACAAGGACCATTTCACGATCGTCAACCGTAAAGAGTATTGGCATGCATCCGGTGGGCTTGAATATGAGACAGCTTATGCGTTCGGCCCCGTGGTCGGAATAGATGACATCGATGCGTGTACCTTTGCCGGTTACCTGATGAACGAACACGGGATAGATCCTATTTCATTTGGTGTGACTTTGGCCGCTGCGATGGAGTTGTTCGAGATGGGAGTGATCAGTACCGCGGAGACCGATGGGATAGAACTTAAGTTTGGCAATGCTGAGGCACTCACAGTTATGGCTGAGAAGACCGGTAAACAGGAGGGATTCGGCGAAGTTCTGGGCCTGGGTTCACGGCGGCTGTGCGAGAAGTATGGTCATCCTGAATTGTCGATGACTGTCAAGGGTCAGGAGTTTGCCGGTTATGATTCACGGGCGCTGCAAGGCATGGGCCTTGGTTACGCGACCGGCAACCGTGGTGCCTGCCACTTGAAGCATGACACATTCGAAGTAGACATGGAGGATCAGACGGGATCCGGAAAAGCCGAGCCGTGCAAGGTCTCCCAGGACTGGCAGGCGGTGGTGGACTCGAGCGGCCTATGTATGTTTACCATGGGAGTGTGGGGTCCGGAAGAATTTGCCGAGCAGTTGGACGCTGACAGTGAGGGTGACTGGACTGTCGACCGGATGACCGAGTCTGGTGAGCGGATCTGGAACCTGGAACGCATGTTCAATATGGCCGCGGGCCTTACCGGTGCCGACGATACGCTTCCAGAACGACTGCTCAAAGATCCAGCCCCGAGCGGTACTGCTAAGGGCCGGGTCAACGAACTCGACCTTATGCTTCCCGAATATTATCGGTTGCGCGGTTGGACCGATGACGGCCAACCAACGACCGAGACGCTCAAGCGACTGGGGCTTGGATAGAGGTCCCGAAGTTCCATCATGAGGCTCCATGTCAAGGTCACGGGGCACCTGGTTGATTATTTTGCAGACAGCGAGACTCTGTTGCCCGACGGTGCCTCAGTTGAAGAGGCTCTTTCAGGCCTGGGTATACCGTCCGACCAGGTTGGACTGGTTTCGGTGAACGGCGTAGCCGTGAAAAAAGACGTGCGCGGCTCGCGCTTACTGACTGACGGTGACAGTTTGATGGTGATGGCGCCAATGACCGGGGGATGAGACCGACCGGAGCGTGACTCGATGTGCCAACGAAGACCAATTAGGAAAAACAAAAACCTTGAATAACGATATCCACTACAGCGCCTGTCCACACGACTGCCCGTCCACTTGTGCGCTTGAAATCGAACTGATCGACGAGCAGCGCATCGGGCGGGTCAGGGGCGCGTCGCAGAACACCTACACATCGGGTGTCGTCTGCAGCAAGGTGGCCCGCTACAGCGAGCGGATCCATCATCCCGATCGACTGACCCGACCGCTGCGACGCAAAGGAGCCAAGCACAACGTTGAATTTGAACCGCTGAGTTGGGAAAGTGCTCTTGACGTGGTCGCTGAGAACCTGCTGCGGGCTGAACAGCGCCATGGCTCAGAAACTGTGTGGCCGTACTTTTTTGCCGGCACGATGGGTCTTGTAATGCGCGATGGTATCAATCGGCTGCGTCATGCAAAACGCTATTCCGGAGAACATCGCACGATCTGCACGACGCCTTCCTTTACCGGATATGTCGCCGGTACCGGACGGTTGGCTGGAGTCGATCCGCGGGAGATTGCGAAATCAGATCTGGTTGTCCTGTGGGGCACCAACGCGGCCAGCACGCAGGTCAACGTCATGACTCACGTGGCTAAGGCCAGGCGGGAGCGCGGCGCCGCTCTGATTGTGGTCGATACCTATTGCAACAGTACGGCACGACAGGCTGATTTGTTTGTCTGTGTCAGACCCGGTAGTGACGGGGCGTTGGCGTGTGGCATCATGCACGTGCTGTTTCGAGATGGCTATGCAAACCGGAACTACCTGACAAGCCATACTGATGATCCCGCCGGCCTTGAGGCCCACCTGCAAGACAAGACGCCCCAGTGGGCTTCAAAAGTCAGCGGTGTTCCAGTGGAGACGATCGAAAAACTGGCTTTAATGATCGGCCAGACACCAAGATCGTTCTTTCGTCTGGGGTATGGATTTGCCCGACAGAGAAATGGTGCATTCAACATGCATGCGGTACTGTCCATTTCTGCAGTTACCGGGTGCTGGCTCAATGAGGGTGGTGGTGCATTACACAACAATGGCGATATCTATCACTGGGATAGGACATTGATCGAAGGGCTGGACGTTTGTGACTCCGACATTCGGGTGCTCGATCAGTCCAGAATCGGTGCTGTATTGATGAATGATCAGCAGGCTATCGGAGATGGCCCGCCGGTGACTGCGTTGTTCATACAGAACACCAATCCCATGTCGGTAGCCCCAGACTTGAACAGAGTGCACGCTGGATTTTCCCGGCCTGATCTGTTTGTTTGTGTTCACGAGCAATTCATGACCGAAACCGCCCGGGCTGCCGACATCGTGTTGCCGGCCACGATGTTTCTTGAACATGACGATGTATACCAGGGCGGTGGCCACCAGCACATTCTGCTGGGGCCGAAGATTATTGAGGCGCCGGGCGAGTGCCGCTCGAATCACGATCTGATTTGTGAACTTGCTGGACGCCTGGGCGCCGAACATCCAGGATTTTCAATGACCGCCCGGGAGATCATAGATTGGACTCTGCAAGCCTCCGGTTGGGGCGACCTTGAGAATCTAGAGGAGGTTCGATGGATAGACTGTCAACCTGACTTCAGGACGTCCCATTATGTCGATGGGTTTGGTCACGCAGATGGAAAATTTCGCTTTTCGCCGGACTGGTCCTCTCTTGAGCCCCAGGGCTTTGGCCCGCAAGGCCTAGTCATGCCGGTTTTTCCTGATCATTGCGACGCAATTGAAGAATCGACTCCCGAGATGCCTTTCAGGCTTGTCACGGCGCCCAGTCGCCACTACCTGAATTCATCGTTCAACGAAACACCCACCTCAATCCGAAGGGAGAAACACCCCAGTGTCATGGTCCATCCTGAAGATGCCGGAGCACTTGGTGTGAAAGACGGACAGGAGGTGACTTTGGGTAATGACCGCGGAACACTGCCAATACGGGTGCAGACGTTCGATGGTCTGCAGCGTGGGGTGGTGATCGTAGAAAGTATCTGGCCGAACGAGGCGTTTACAGGGGGCAAGGGCATCAATGTATTGACCGGTGCCGACCCGGTAGCGCCAGTGGGAGGTGCAGCGTTCCATGACAATCGGGTCTGGATTCGGTCACGTTGAGTCTTAGGGATATCCAATAAAGGAGAACATGATGGGCACGAGCAGCGAGACATTGAGTTATTCCACCGACGGTCAGACACACAAGGGTTACCTGGCATTCGATGATGAGGCTGGCCCGAGACCCGGTGTGATTGTCATACACGAGTGGTGGGGATTGGACGACTACATTCGCGAACGCACTGACATGTTGGCAGAACTGGGCTATACCGCGCTCGCCCTGGATATGTACGGGGACGGTAAGACAGGAAAGGATCCAGACGAGGCCGGGGCCCTGATGAACGGAGTGCTAGGAGACATGGAGACCGGTACGACCCGGCTGAAATCAGGTTATGAAGCATTGGCCGGTCATTCAGCCGCGGATTCTGGCCGGATTGCGGCGATCGGATACTGTTTCGGCGGTGCGATGGTGTTGCACATGGCGCGTATCGGAATGCCGTTAAAAGCAGTCGTCAGTTTTCATGGTGCGCTGGGTTCTTTTCACACCCCCAAACCGGGTGAAGTCAAGTCCAGCATTCTTGTCTGCCACGGTGCTGCAGACAGTCTGGTGCCTGACGACGATGTGACGGCTTTTAAAGCTGAAATGGAAGGCGCCCAGGCCGAATATAACTTCGAGGCATACGAAGGAGCCTTACACGGCTTTAGTAATAAGGAGGCGACTGCAAGAGGCGAGGCCTATGGATTGCCACTCGGCTACGACGAGAAGGCCGACGGGCAATCCTGGGCGTCAATGCGAACGCTTTTTGACGCTGTATTGTGAGCTACCCACGGCCAGGAACAGAACGGGGCGCTATGGATCGATGGCCGATATCGATGTGCTGGTCCGAGTGCTGATGTTAAGACTTACTGACACGTAGCCGTCAGTCGCTTTGCCTCGGTCGGCATCGAAATTAACGAACGAGTCCAGGGTTCCTTTTCATTTGCCAGTATCTGAGTGTCAGAAAACCAACGATCACAAGATTACACAGATTGAATGCGGCGCCGGTCAGAAAAGCCAGGCTGTAGTGGCCCGCCACATCAAAAATACGTCCACCGAGCCAGCCACCCAGGGCCATGCCGATGGTGCCAAAAAAGAGAACTATACCGACCCGCAGGGTGATGCCTTTCAAAGGTAGCATGTGGCGCATGATGATCGTGTAAGCTGGCACGATGCCCCCATAGGCCACTCCGAAGAAAGCGCCTATGACATACATCGCGGAGATGTTATCGGTGAGGGAGAAACAAAAGACCATAATGGCCTGCAGCGCGGAGGCGATAAGCAGAGTAAGCAGTCCGCCAATCTGATCGGACACCCAGCCCCAGGTGATTCGACTGAAGATAGAACAAGACAGGGCAATCGCGATGATCTCAGCGCCTCGGACCCTTGAATAACCAAGGTCAGTCACGTGGGACACCAAATGGACGATGGGCATGGCCATGGACACGCAGCAACAGACAATGGCGGCGGATAGAAGTGTGACCAGCACGGTTGTAGGGACCGGGAAGTTTCCGGCGGAGCCAACTAGACCATTGGCTGATGGTTGGTCAGAGTGCCTTGCGGGCGGTTTTCGTCGCAAGGCGAGTGTGAACGGCAGCAGGCAAACCAGGAAAACGGCGTAATACAGGAAGCTCGCCCGCCAGCCAATGCGTTCAGTTACATAGGTAAAAAGTGGAATCCACAGTGTGCCGGCGAGTGACTGGCCTGTGGCGACAATGCCAACCGCGAGTCCCCGTCGAATGTCAAACCAGTGAGTAATGTTGGTCAGTAGAGGGACGAAGAAAGCCGAATTACCCAGCAGTCCGAAAAATACACCGTGCGCCATCAGGAACATAAATATGCCCTGGCTGGTGCCCGCCAACACCGAGCCGATGGCGGACATGATGATGCCAAAGGCTACCGGAATTGCGATACCCACACGATCAGACCACCAGCCCATGAATATGCCGCCGACGCCCATGCCGAGGAAAAGAACCGAGTACCCGAGCGACGCATAAGCTCGAGGCCAGCCAAACTCTATCGAAATCGTCTTCAGTGAAACGATAGTGATGTAGTAACCGGAGCCACAGAAGGCGATCACGGCAAAAGAAAACAAGACCACCACCCAACCGTAGGCTGTCTCGCTGCTGCCGGCCGCGTTGGCTGGTTTTTTCAATGTGCTGCTCGGTCCAGAAGTATTGGTCCTGGCCTACGGAACCCGGTGATAGTTCTACCGGAAAGCCACGGGGCTCTCGGGTACAATGGCGGTGCCACCGGCGTACAGGTCGGGCCAGGTGATGGAGCGTCCTGCTGAGAGGTCGGATGCGCACAGCCGGCGGCGGGTCCATGATAACAGAGTCGTTGGGCATGACGAATGCCTGGAGGCTCCAGTTCAGATTGCGTGGTTTCTTGCCGAAGGATTGGTCAGTTATTAACCTCAGGAGCGGGTCCTCGGAGTCGAGATGGATAGTGAAACGCAGAATTTGATTGACTTCGCCCAACTGCTCGCTGACGCAGGACGGGAGATCTGTCTTGAGGCTATGGCCGGCGAACGAGTGGTTACTTTCAAACCCGACACCAGCATGGTCACGGAAACAGACCTTGCGATTGAGAGCCGATTGCGTGAGATGATCGAAAAGGAGTTTCCCGGCCACGGAATTTTCGGAGAGGAATTCGGCAATCGTGACACAGACGCTTCCCACGTTTGGGTGCTTGACCCGATCGACGGGACCACGGCGTTCATTGCGGGTATTCCGGTCTACGGTACCCTGATCGGTTTGGCCCGCGGTGGCCGGCCCCACATCGGTGTGATCGATCACCCCGCCTCTAATGATCGCTGGATCGGAGTCAGTGGAGAGATGGCGATGATGAATGGAAGCCCTGTCCGGACCCGACAAGTGGCAACGCTGGAAAGAGCCTTTATGACCTGCAGCAATCCGGACTTCTTCGACCCCAGAGAGTTCGAGCGCTTTAGAGCTGTGTGGGATCGAGTTCAGTACACGCAATATGGTGGAAGTTGTTACGCTTACGGGGCATTGGCGTCGGGCCGCACGGATATTGCGATTGACGCCAAAATGGATCCCGTCGATGTGTTCGCCTGTGCCGCCGTGATTGAAGGGGCGGGTGGCAGGATGACTGACTGGGGCGGCAAGCCGGTCACTTTAGAGTGGTCCGGCCAGATCCTGGCGTCGGCAAACGAGGGTCTTCATGGGTCGGTTGTGGATGTGCTGGGGTTGCGGGAATGAGGCGGTGCCCGCGGATATTGGCTTTGGTGGGCACATTTGCCTGTAGTACCGGGTCACATTCAACGTGCTACAATTTCCGGGCAGCATCAAGTAATGTAATATATTACTTCTTTAAACAATTGAAACCCGGGAGGTTTTGGTAATGAAAGTAATGAAGCTACTCGCCGCTGCGGCGGTGATGACGGGTGTGGCGTTTGCAGGGTCGTCGACTGCACTGGCCGAAAGCACTCTGGATATTGTGAAGAAGCGGGGCCACTTGCGTTGTCAGGTTGGTCAGCCTTCGCCTGGATTTTACAATCTGGATAAGGATGGCAACTGGTACGGCAGTGATGTCGCGGTCTGTCGGGCGATTGCGGCGGCGGTTTTTGGTGATGCCGGCAAGGTAGAGTTCCAGTCGGTCTCTACACCGCAGCGTTTTACGGCCATGGCCAATGGTGAGTCCGATGTATTGTCGCGCACCACGACCTGGACGTTGTTGAGAGATACCCAGTTGGGTCTGGATTTTACGACGGTCAACTTCTATGACGGCCAGGGTTTTATGGTCCGCAAAGATTCTGGTATCAAGAGTGCTCTTGAGCTTCAGGGTGCAACGGTATGTGTAGCGACCGGTACGACCACCGAACTGAACCTGGCTGACTACAGCCGGGCCAACAATCTCAACATAGAGCCGGTCACTTTTGAAGACAAGAACGTACGAAACGAGACGTTCTACAAGGGTGGGTGTGATTCGGTCACAAACGATAAGTCTGGTTTGGCTTCTACTAAGGCTGAGTTTCCGGATCCCGAGAATTTTATGATTCTTCCCGAGACGATCTCAAAAGAGCCTCTGGGGCCGGTTGTCCGTCAGGGTGACTCGAACTGGAACGACATTGTGATGTGGACGGTGTTTGCACTGGTAGCAGCTGAGGAACTTGGATTGGATTCTGGTAATGTAGCGAGTGTTAGATCTTCGACCACCAATGCCGAAGTCAAGCGTATGCTGGGTGTTGAAGGCAATCTGCATGAAGGCTTAGGGCTGAGCAAAGATTGGGCCTTTGACATTGTCAGCCAGGTTGGAAACTACGCTGAAGTTTACGAAGCCTACATGGGTGGTGGAGAACTCGGAATAGGTATCGGCAGGGCCGGTTCTCAGAACGCACTCTGGACTCAGGGTGGTCTGATGTATTCGCCGCCTTTCCGTTGATCGGTAGTCGTTATAACTAAGCGGTAAAACAAAGGGCATGCGCGATCAGCGCATGCCCTTTTGCTCGTCTGGGATAACCACGGATGGCCTATCTTTTTGTTGTATTTCTTTTCATCGATGATGTCTGGGTGAAAGGTGACGATTTGGAAGGGTGGGCGTCCATGCCTTATGAAACCCTGGAATCCTGCCAGCGAGGGGTAGAACGAGCCAAGAAGATTCAAGAAGATCTTCTGCTTTTCAACCCCAAAGCCCATCCCAAGCGGTTCGAATGCCACCGGATTGAAGAGCATGAATGAACTGTCTAGATATCGCGATGTGCCCGCGGCACATTGTAATTTCATCACCACCAATGTCGACTTCGGAGCGGTGATGGCCTAGGGTTTTAATAGCCCGTGTCACTGATTCCTTTTATATAGAGATTTCCTTGTAGTACCGGGTCACATTCAACGTGCTACAATTTCCGGGCAGCATCAAGTAATGTAATATATTACTTCTTTAAACAATTGAAACCCGGGAGGTTTTGGTAATGAAAGTAATGAAGCTACTCGCCGCTGCGGCGGTGATGACGGGTGTGGCGTTTGCAGGGTCGTCGACTGCACTGGCCGAAAGCACTCTGGATATTGTGAAGAAGCGGGGCCACTTGCGTTGTCAGGTTGGTCAGCCTTCGCCTGGATTTTACAATCTGGATAAGGATGGCAACTGGTACGGCAGTGATGTCGCGGTCTGTCGGGCGATTGCGGCGGCGGTTTTTGGTGATGCCGGCAAGGTAGAGTTCCAGTCGGTCTCTACACCGCAGCGTTTTACGGCCATGGCCAATGGTGAGTCCGATGTATTGTCGCGCACCACGACCTGGACGTTGTTGAGAGATACCCAGTTGGGTCTGGATTTTACGACGGTCAACTTCTATGACGGCCAGGGTTTTATGGTCCGCAAAGATTCTGGTATCAAGAGTGCTCTTGAGCTTCAGGGTGCAACGGTATGTGTAGCGACCGGTACGACCACCGAACTGAACCTGGCTGACTACAGCCGGGCCAACAATCTCAACATAGAGCCGGTCACTTTTGAAGACAAGAACGTACGAAACGAGACGTTCTACAAGGGTGGGTGTGATTCGGTCACAAACGATAAGTCTGGTTTGGCTTCTACTAAGGCTGAGTTTCCGGATCCCGAGAATTTTATGATTCTTCCCGAGACGATCTCAAAAGAGCCTCTGGGGCCGGTTGTCCGTCAGGGTGACTCGAACTGGAACGACATTGTGATGTGGACGGTGTTTGCACTGGTAGCAGCTGAGGAACTTGGATTGGATTCTGGTAATGTAGCGAGTGTTAGATCTTCGACCACCAATGCCGAAGTCAAGCGTATGCTGGGTGTTGAAGGCAATCTGCATGAAGGCTTAGGGCTGAGCAAAGATTGGGCCTTTGACATTGTCAGCCAGGTTGGAAACTACGCTGAAGTTTACGAAGCCTACATGGGTGGTGGAGAACTCGGAATAGGTATCGGCAGGGCCGGTTCTCAGAACGCACTCTGGACTCAGGGTGGTCTGATGTATTCGCCGCCTTTCCGTTGATCGGTAGTCGTTATAACTAAGCGGTAAAACAAAGGGCATGCGCGATCAGCGCATGCCCTTTTGCTTAATCCTTTATATGTTGAACTTTATATACAACGAGAAATTCAGGGCTGTGTTTTTCCAAGCCCTGACGTTTGGGCTTGTGGCGTTGGGTATTTACTACCTTTTTACGAATACCAACGAGAACATGACAGCCCGGGACATGAAAACCGGGTTTGATTTCTTATGGATTACAGCGGGGTTCGATACTGACTTTCATCTGATCGACTATGAGGCCGGTGACACTTACGGTCGAGTTTATCTGGTAGCTATTTTGAATTCGCTGTTGGTGGCCGCGTTGGCCATTGTTGGTACCACCGTTATCGGTTTTTTTGTAGGTGTACTCCGTTTGTCTTCCAATTGGCTGGTAGCGAAGGTTGCGGCTGCCTATGTTGAGATTTTGAGAAATACGCCGCTGTTGCTGCAAATCATTTACTGGTATCTACTGCTTCTTGCGTTTCTGCCTCGACCAAAACAAAGTCTTGATTTTCTCTACCTCGATATATTTTTTCTAAATAATCGTGGCTTTTATGGACCTACGCCATTTTTTGAATCAGGGATTACGCTGTTTTTCGCAGGTGTTGTGATTGCGATAATCGCTGTCGTGGTTCTGTTCCGTCATGCACGCCGTGTTCAGGACTCAACGGGGCGGATCATACCCAAATATTCCTGGGGATTGGCAATTCTTGTAATCATCCCACTAGCGGCCTATTTTCTCGCCGGCCAGCCTGTTGAATGGGAAGTGCCGGAACTGAAAGGATTTAACTTTAGAGGTGGTTGGAGAGTGCCACCAGCATTTATAACGTTGCTAGTTGCGCTCGCGGTCTATCATAGTGCGTATATGGCAGAGTCCGTGCGCGCCGGGATTCTGTCCGTCAGCAAAGGGCAGATAGAAGCCGCATTATCAATAGGCCTAAAACGAGGGCTCGCGCTGCGTCTTGTGATCATTCCCCAGGCGATGCGCGCGATAGTGCCTACAATGATCAGTCACTGGATGAATGTAGTGAAGAACTCGTCTTTGGCTGTCGCGATTGGATATTCAGAGATTACCGCGCTGTTCATGCAGACCTCATTGAATCAGTCAGGATACGCTATTGAAATTGTTGCGTTGACTATGTTGTTCTATGGTTCGGTGAGTTTAACTATTTCAGCAGTCCTGAACATCTATAACAAGCGTGTGCAACTGGTAGAACGGTAGAGTGAATCAAACAGCCTCAAGCAATATTACTGTTCGTTGGTGGAACTGGTCACGGGAGAACCTCTTCAACTCCTGGGTCAACACCATTTTATCCATTGTTTGCATCGTAATCATTTTTAACGTCGTCTGGGGGATTTTTTCCTGGGCGGTATTGAATGGCGTCTGGGAAGCCAAGGATCGACGAGAATGTTTCGCTATTTTGGGCAAAGATGAGGCCGGAATCCCTATACATGGCGCTTGTTGGGCAGGTGTTCGAGAGTGGACTAACAACATCCTTTATGGTCGCTACATTAAAGTTGAACAGTGGCGAGTGGATCTCGGAATTTTGATTTTTATTGTCTGGTTGGCCCCTTTATGGGTTCCTGACCTTAAACGGAAAGTACTTATTGGGCTTGGCGCAATTGGTCTTTATCCCTTTCTGGCGAGCTACCTCTTTTTCGGAGGTGAGCGGTCCTGGTTCATGAGTTTTATGGTGGCGTTGGCAATAATCGTCTTTTGCTATAACACAGTGGATTGGGTAGGCGCCAAGGCATTTCGAGTGTCCTTAGCAGAATTATTGAGATGGAAAGTGGTCAATCGAATATTTAGGGAGAAACAACACACTTATGCGCTGATGGGATTGTTTGCCATTGTGGCTGTAATTTTGGCGATCTTGATTCAAGACTGGATACTGGTTGATGTAAATTGGGTACGACTGGGTGGATTCCATCTCACGTTGGTTCTTGCTGGTTGTGCAATGGTTGTTGGGCTTCCTTGTGGAATAATATTGGCGCTTGGTCGGCGTTCACAATTGCCAATTATTAAAGCCTTCTCTGTAACGTTTATCGAAGTATTTCGCTCGGTACCGCTGATCACCATATTGTTTATGGCAACAGCTATGTTTCCTCTATTTATGCCTGAAGGATTCGAGCTCAATAAACTGGTTCAGGTCATCGCAGCGGTATGTTTATTTACTTCTTGTTATATGGCGGAGATCGTTCGAAGTGGCTTACAGGCAATTCCCAAAGGGCAGTTTGAAGCCGCGAGTTCCATTGGTCTAGGGTATTGGCAATCCATGGGCCTGGTAGTCATGCCTCAGGCCCTAAAGTTTATGATTCCGAATATCGTCAGTAGTTTTATTGGAATATTTAAGGACACAACGCTCGTTTACATCGTGGGTATGTTCGATGTTCTCGCGATGACTCGAGCCATGAGTAACGATGTGCCATGGCGCGGGGAATTCCACGAACCGTTCCTGATGACGGCGGCTATCTTTTTTGTATGCTGCTATGCGATGTCACAATACAGTCAGCGTTTAGAACGTAAACTCAGTGGCGAGAACAAATAGCTCAGTTCTGAGAGCAGTAAGGAGTAGATCATGGAAAGTGAAACGAAAGGAAATGGAGAGGAAGGACACGTTGCCTCAGCGGTATCTTCCGAAGTCATTATCTCTCTCAGGAATGTAAACAAGTTTTTTGGGGATTTTCAAGCACTCAAAGGGGTCGATCTGGATGTGCACACCGGTGAGCGTATCGTTATTTGTGGACCATCTGGATCGGGAAAGTCAACATTGATCCGATGCATTAATCGACTCGAAGAACATCAAGACGGTGACATCGAGGTTACGGGTGTAAAGCTAGATGAAAATCTCAAGAACGTCGACCAGGTGCGCTCAGAAGTGGGTATGGTATTTCAGTCCTTCAATTTGTTTCCGCATCTGACAGTGCTCCAGAACTGTGCATTGTCTCCCATTTGGGTGCGCAAGATGGGTAAGTCGGAAGCGGAAGAGTTGGCGATGGAATATCTTAATCGGGTACATATTCCAGAACAGGCCG
>CAZVVN010000022.1:0-40424 GCA_964630665.1 uncultured Acidiferrobacteraceae bacterium
TTCTGTGATATATTTTTTCCGTGCCTGCCTGTGCAGGCCTGATAAGCAGCCATTCCCTTGCCTATCTTGGATCATCCGATTCCAAGCGCAACCTGTTAGGCTACTTGTCTAATCACTACTAGGAGACCACCATGAACAGCAAGAACATCTACAGGAGTTTCTCTTCTTCACGGCGGGATTTCATCCGCAGCTCGGCCACCCTTGCAGCGACAGTTGGTGCGGCAGGGATGTTACCGACAATCTCTGCCCGCGCAGATTCTGGCGCCGACTACGCTAATAGCCTTTGGGAAAAAACAAAAGCTGATCTTGCTGGCGGCAATCATCGGATGGAACTAAATATTCACGCCTGGGAAGGTTATACCGAAGAACCGGTCCTTGACCCCTTCAGCCGTGAGACAGGCGCTAAAGTTAATCCTCAGATGCTTATTTCTGATCCCGCTGCGGTTAACAATCTTCGTGGTGGTGGCACAAAGACATGGGACGTTATTAATCTGAACAACGCCTGGCAACGCAAGATGCTGTATCCCGAGGGACTGATAACGCCTCTTGACAAAGACAAGTATCAACCTCTTTATGAAATGAACGTTCCTGGTTTTGAGTGGCCATATCATTGGACCTTAGATGTCAGCGGCAACCATCTGCTTGGAATTATCCAGCGCTATGGCCCCTCCGCGATGGTCATAAACAGTGACCTAATCAGCGCTGATACTCTCGAGAAAGGCGGTTACGCCGAGATGATCGAAGGTGCCGCTGGTAAATATGCCATTCTTGATTACGAGAACTGGGTCATCATGCATACATGTATGGCTGCTGGATTTACGCCGTTCCGCAAGCATACCGATGCTGAGATGGCGGCCTATAAAGAGATGATTTTCAAACTTTTCAAAAACGCCAAGAAAGTCTCCGATGACCAGGCAGCATTAGCCCGTGACATGATCACCGGCGAAGTTGTGGGCTGTTTTCCGGGCAGTGTCTACACCGCATCTGCAGCCCGAAATGAAGGCGAGACGCAGATTATGAATGTAGTCCCGATAGAGGGTCCCGAGGAAACCAAGACTGCTTCCCATCCGAACGGTCAGGCGGGCATCATCTGGATTGAAGTTACCTCTCTTGTCGCTAACCCTTCACCGACACCTTTAGCGGATGCGTTTCTCATTTATTGCCATACACCCGAAGCCGCGTACCGGGTTGGAGCAAAGTCGCCCGGAACACTTAATCCGGTTGTCCAGATGGGATCCAATGAATGTCTATCCAAATGGAGTAAAGACGAACTGAATGCAATCCAGTGGGGTGAAGGCGGCTCGTGGCTTGGATCACTTGTCGATCGATGCATCGATTTTGACATCAACCCCGACTACGATGCGATGCACGATTTGTATACAGAGGCCAAACGAACACGCGGCTCCTAACTTTTCAGCTTTATCTACGATAAAGCATCGCATTACTGTCAAATACAGAGCGGCTGGGATTCAGCCGCTCTGTCCAGTAATAATGTCGAATTTGTGCAGATAAGCCTTTTAACTACCCAGCAGAAATATATTCTTAAGATTGGGACAACTAAGTTTATTGAGAAATTGTGATCTGATTTTGAAAGGATAAGACAGTGCCAGCAGAACCCATAATGGAATTACGCGGTGTCGACAAATATTTTGGAAACCTAGCCGCCGTAGACCAGATTAGTCTTGCATTCCAAGAGGGTGAATTCTTCACGCTCGTTGGCCCCTCAGGATCCGGTAAAACGACATTACTGCGGATGCTTGCCGGAATGGATAAGCCGACTCGGGGGGATATCCTACTTCGAGGCGAGCGGATCAACGATAGACCAGCCAACTGGCGCCCCACCTGTATGGTATTCCAGTCCCTCGCCTTGTTCCCACATATGACTGTTGGAGGCAACGTAGAGTATCCGCTGAAGTGCCGTGGTACTCCACCAAAAGAGCGGAGAGAAAGAGCATCGCGTTGCTTAGAACTCTCCCACCTTCCAATCTCTTACTACGACAGGCCGGTCACAACCTGCTCAGGTGGCGAACGACAAAGAGTCGCGCTTGCCAGAGCATTGGCATTTGACCCGGAGATTCTATTCTTTGATGAACCACTTTCCGCCATAGATTACCGACTTCGCAAGACCTTGGAGAAAGAAATAAAGGATATTCAGCGAGAAACCGGCAAAACCTTTGTCTACATCACTCATTCGCTTGAAGAGGCTATGGTGATGTCAGACCGTATTGGAGTAATGAGGGATGGTGGACTTGCGCAGATAGGCACTCCACATGAAATCTACAGTTCTCCTATCAACCGATTCGTTTCTGAATTCATGGGTGAAGTCAATTCAATTGCGGTCACGCTTGGTGAGGACGGACAACTGTGGTGTGAATCCCTAGGAGCCGTTATTACGCCGCCTTCTCGATTGGACCCTTCGTTCAAACAAGGGACTTTGATGATTCGTCCTGAAAACATGCGCCTCGTCAATGCCGAGGAATCTGGCAACACGAACGTATTCAGCGGTGAATTATTCAACGAATACGTTCTTGGCTCACGGATTCAATACCAAATACGATATAACGACGATACTTTTCTGGTCGAACGACTTCGTGAAGCTGAAACTCCAAAATCGGGCGATCAGATCAGATTCGGCTGGAGCCCACAGGACTCCATGCTGTTTCCCGAATAAGCCTAAATAATATTGGCATGCGTGATCTAATTTCTCGATACTGGTCATCGCTCTCTTCGGGATTGCTATGCAGTGCACCTTTGTTCGTCCTTCTTGGGCTCGGGTTCTTTGGCCCGCTCGCACTAGTGGTGCTCTACAGCATCCAGCCCAGAGGCTCTTTTAGTCCGTTTGGAACACCCTCTCTTGAGAACTATATAGATATTATCGAGCAGACTTTTTATCTTTCATTTGGCTGGTCACTGCTTCTAGCAACCATAAGCACGGCAATACTCCTAATAGTATGCTACCCGCTTGCTCTATCTCTCAAACGCCATTCAGGCGTGATGGCGGACATACTTACGCTACTCGTTGTCGCTCCGCTATTTGTTGCAGAGAATATCCGCCTACAAGGTTGGGTTCTATTCTTTGACAAAGGTGGGTTTCTTGATGGAAGTCTTAATTATCTATTTGGCTTTGGACCTGGCAGCTTGGTAAACAACGTACCATCCATAGTATTTGGAATGGTCTATGTTTATTTACCATTTATGCTATTTCCCGTCTTGCTCGGGCTTTCGAATGTGCCGACAGATGTACGAGAAGCTGCTCTCGATCTAGGTGCAAGCAAATGGCGAATATTTCGGGACATCGAAATTCCATTAGCAATGCCGGGCATCCTGATCGGTTCTCTTCTTTGTTTTGTGATCTCGCTTGGCGCATTCTCCGAAGCCAAATTCCTAGGGAAAGGCGTCATCGTAACTATTGCACAGGACATTGAGTCGGCATTTACGTTTGGTCAGAACTGGCCACGTGGGTCTGCGCTAGCCGTACTACTGATTATCCTGGCTGGTAGCGCAGTGTTTCTTGCGATGCGCAAGATAGACCTTAATAAAGTGCTAGGCACCCGTTAGCTGTCTACGTATATGACCGATTCTGTGCTTTTTCGCCGTCTAGCTAAGACCTATCTGGCGTTTATATTGGCCTTGATGTACACACCGATGCTGATTGTTGCTTTAGCATCGATTTCAAAATCACGTTTTTTTGTTTTTCCAGTGCGCCGTTACGACATGAAATGGTATGAAAGTACTTTTTCCTCCCTCCAGATTCATGATGGATTCCTAACATCGCTGACGGTGGCCTTCTTCGTTGCACTTATCTCAGTTGTGCTTGCATTGTTTGGTGCTCTCGCCTATGCAAGATATGACTGGCGCGGGAAATCATTATTCCAACAAATTCTCCTGGTACCGGTATTTTTTCCACAGTCGGTGCTCGGACTCGCACTCCAGCTCTGGTTCAATTCATTTGGCGTCGTTATGTCCTGGGAAGCTACAGTTTTCGCGCAACTCGTCTGGATCGCACCGATTGTTACTCTGATCATCGCAATTCAAGCCTTTGGCTATGACGCCTCAGTCGAGGAAGCAGCCGGTGATCTCGGCGCGTCACGTTGGCAGATTTTCCGTGATATCACCATTCCCCTTCTCGGACCCGGAATTTTCTCAGGATTTATGTTTGCGGTTCTGCTCAGTTGGGGTAACTTTCCTTTGGCCTATTTCACCAGTGGTGCGGATGTAACAATTCCTGAATGGCTTTATGGAAAAATGATCGGGGGTTACACACCAATGGTACCAGCCGTAGGCTTCTTATCGGTATTAGCCGGTGCATTCGCGCTAGGCATAGGCTTCAGTTTAAAAGCTATTTTGGGACGAGCGAATAACAGATGACCAATACACCACTTCTTGACCGCCGAGACCACTTATTCGGGAAAGGATCTACCCTGTTTTATGAACAGCCCGTACAACTCATACGCGGGGAAGGCGTTCATATGTACGATGAGTCTGGGCGGCGCTATGTCGACCTGTACAACAACGTGCCATGCGTCGGGCACTGTCACCCCCAATTTGTAGAAGCCGTGTCGCGCCAGGTCAACACCCTGAATGTTCACAGCCGCTACTTGCATGAATCCATACTCGACTACGCTGAAAGATTGATCGCCAGACATGATGACTCTATTGGAAGCATCATCTTCAGTTGTACGGGTACCGAGGCTAACGAGATTGCATTGCGCATGGCACGTCTTGCAACAGGCGGGCGCGGCATTATCTGTACTGATGCAACCTACCATGGTAACAGTGTCGAGGTGTCTAAACTGACCCGCCCCAAGGACCATCGAGACGATGTCCGCTCCATACCATTTCCGGAGACTTACAGGAGCAATAGCACTGATCCACAGAAACACTTTCTCGAAGAACTGCAAGCAGTTATTGATTCTTTCAAGAAGGACAATATTCCCTTTGCCGGAATCCTGGTCTGCCCGATCTTTGCCAATGAGGGGTTGCCCAACATCCCAGCCGGTTTCATGCCGGCGGCCGTTGACCTGGTCCATGATGCAGGTGGTGTATTCATTGCGGATGAGGTGCAATCCGGGCTTTGCCGGACCGGCCTGTGGTGGGGGTATGAGTTGATGGACTTTGTGCCCGATATCGTGACGATGGGGAAACCCCTTGGTGGAGGGATTCCGCTTGCGGCAACGGCCGCATCGACAGAATTAATTGAAATGTTCCGGCAACACACGCGTTACTTCAACACCTGCGCATCAAGCCCGGTTCAGGCAGCGGCGGGCAATGCCGTCCTTGATATTATTGAACAGGAAAACCTCTGTGAGAACGTCTCCACGGTTGGGGCATTCATGCGCGATGGGTTTGTCAAGATTCAAACTAAACACTCTTCCATTGGGGATGTTCGCGGCCACGGTCTTTTCCTGGGACTGGAATGGGTTACCGACCTGGAAAGCAAAACCCCTGACAAGGAAGGCGTTGTGAAGGTCGTAAACGCTCTGAAAGATCGGGGCTACCTGACCAGCAATGCGGGAGCCTACGACAACGTGCTGAAAATTCGGCCACCCCTGGTGTTTTCAAAAGACGACGCAGAAGAATTTCTCAACGCCTTTGAACAGACCTTAGAAACTCTAGATGCCTGATGACAAATCGCGGGAAGCTGCCATCCGCGCGCTTTCGGACTGGGACATCGGGGTAAGGTCTGTCGAGCCCCTGACGCTGTCTGAGAACATCGTCTTCAAAGTCACCGACCACGCCGGCCAGGCATTCGTTCTTCGGTTACACAGGCCAGGCTATCACGACCTGAACGAGTTGATCTCCGAGCAGCGATGGACAGCAGCTCTGCTCGAGGCCGGTCTGGATGTTCCGGTGCCCCGGAGCACTCGTGAGGGCCGGGAGTACACCTCGATCGACCTTGGGGATGAGCGTCGCTATGCGGGGTTACTTGAATGGGTCGACGGGGTGCCGATGCAGTGCCTGCTCGAAAACAAGCCCGACACCGGTTTCATCGCAGATTCTTACTCACTGCTCGGGGAGATCATGGCCGAGTGCCACAATCAAGCTGTGTCCTGGGCTATCCCTGCAGATTTCTCAAGGCATTCTTTTGACGCTGACGGCCTGATGGGTGAGGCGCCTTTCTGGGGGCGGTTCTGGGAATCCGGCTCACTTACCACGGTCCAACAAGCATACTTCAATGTGCTGCGCCGGCACATACATGCGCTCCTTTTATCGCTCGGAAAGGATTCCACAACCTACAGTCTGATTCATGCCGATCTTCACCCGGACAACATTGTCGTTGACGGAGAACGGTTGCACGTGATCGACTTTGATGATTCGGGCTTCGGCTGGCACCATTATGATATAGCGGTCGCACTCTTCAACTACCAGCTCGACCGGCCTTATGGCCAACTCCAGGATGCGCTGGTTAAGGGTTACCGCAAGGCCCGACCTATCAGTGACAGAGTTCTTGCCTATGTGCCCCTTTTCTTGTTGATCCGTGCTCTGGTGTCCATCGGCTGGATCTCCTCACGGCCAGAAGTAGAGATGGGAAAGGACTTTGTACCAAAGCTTGTCGATTACGTGAGATCGCAGGCCACCGGGGTCATGGCTCACTACGGTATATCAGTCGGTCCGGTTCCTGACGACTGAAACACTGCGCTAATTTCAATTCCACAGCAGCGTAAGAATACACTCGCTCACGCGCCTCGCTTTGGCGCCTGGCTTTGGCGACGTTGTTCCTCAGGGCAGAAAAAAATTCGCAGCTTTATGAATCAGACAGGTCTTGAAGTGTCCCCAGCAATTATTGCAGTCACTCAATCTTTGAGCAGGCCCGCGACGGACTTCGACCGGGCAATCTGGCCGTCCGTGTGATACGCCTCGTGGTTGGATTCGATGTCTTTTTGCTGATAACGGTAGTTGGCCATCAGGCAGGCTGCCTGCGACTGCCCTTTCTTCGATGTGTCCCCGAGCCAGTTCAGTCGTTCGACACCTGCGCCGTTCGACAGGTGAAAATTCGCAACGGGATCCAGCGCGACATCACCTCGTTTCTCGTTGACCAGGTAGTGGGCACACAACCGTGACAGTGGCTTACGCAGGCTTTCCATCGCCCCCAGATCTCTGACCCAGCTGCGGTTGGAGAAGATCCGCGCCAAAGCCCCGGATTCATCAAGGACCTCCAGAGCAGCCTGAACAGCAGTGCTGTACTGTGCTCTCTGGGCCGTGTCGCTGCCGGCTCTTTTCAACCAGCTGGCAAAGCCCGGAATGGGTGAGAGCGTTGAGAAGACCCTGAGCTGTTTGTGATCGCGACTCAAGCGCTCGACCACCCGCTTGATCAGGAAACTGCCGAAACCGACCCCGTCAAGCCCTGACTGGGTGGCCGAAATCGAGTAGAACACTGCGGTGTCGGCATCATCCGGCCCGACCTCCGGAGCCTGGATGCTCAGCAGCGTCTCTATCTTATCGGGAATTCCGCTGGTCAGCGCCACCCAGACAAATATCAGTGGGTCGTTGGGCATCTGTGGGTGAATGAAGGCATAACACCGCCGGTCGACGGCAGCCAAGCGGTGCTTGATGTCCCGCCAGGAACGAATCGGGTGCACCGCTTCATGATTGGCCAAAGTTTCGAGCAGGGCGGCCGGTGCATCCCAGGTGATCCGCCGCAGTTCAAGGAAGCCGACGTCAAACCAGGAGGCCAGAAGCGCTTTGAATTCCCGATCAAAAGCATTGAGATCCGGATCGGATCCTTTCATGGCCAGTAACTCAGCCCGCATGCTGACTAGAAACTTTACCCCTTCGGGCAGATCGTTGAACTGGGTCAGCAGCCGGATTCGAGGCGAGACAAGAGTGTTCCTCAGCACATCTTCACAGGCGAGTCGACCTAGGGACACGCTACTGTCACGTGATACGTCTAACCAGGAGTCAATCGCCAAGCGTAGATCGTCCTGCCGGACAGCGTAATCGCTCGCCAGCAGGCGCAGAAAATTTCGCCGTCCCTGGAGATCCAGATCCAGGTACACCCTGCCAAGACTGGCCGCCCGAGACCTGGCCGACACAGCACCACCCAACGCTGACAAACAGCTGTCGATCTGCCGACAGATCAGGTGATGATCATCAATGGGCAGCCCTGGCCGCACGATACCCGTGATTCGGCTGCGGGCTGTCTGGCCGACCTCGATCCAGGTCTGGCGCAGATGCTGCAGGCCTCTACCGAAGTTCAGTTTCTTGACACTAGACACCATCGAATGACCCTGGGAATTACCACTATGTAAGTTTACCGCCAGGTCCCTGCCGAGTGGCGGTATATCAGCCCTGCCGCAGAGATGGATTGCCAGTTGCTTGTGCGGTTGCTGCCGGATCCCCGGCCACTCGCCCTCAGCAGGGCCACCTCCAAAAAGGTATCGGACACCCGAATACACCTGTCTGGGCGCTGCACACAGTTGATGATAAAATACGATGTGTGACAAGGTTCGTCACGTTTCGTAATCCCTCCTTCATATTTGTCCTCGAACTTTGGCTGACATGAATGCACTGAAACATCTGGTTGACTGGAAATTCTGGCGCGATGAAGACGTCCGCCATGTGCTCGAACTCGCCCGGACGGTCAAACACAACCGCCGTGATTTCGAGGAACACATGCGGGGGCACACGCTGGTGATGCTGTTCCAGAAGACTTCCACCCGTACCCGGGTTTCTTTCGAAGCCGGTATGACTGAACTCGGCGGGCATGCCATCAATCTCGACTGGCGTGCCAGCAATTTCACATTGACTAAAGTCCGTTTCGAGACTCAGTACCTCAGTCGCAATGCCGCTATGATCATGGCCAGGCTCAAGGACAATGTAGATATTCTCGAGATGGAACAGGCCGCTTCGGTACCGGTTATCAACGGCTGCTGTGATCTTTACCACCCATGCCAGGCACTGGCTGATATGCTGACCATCGCAGAGTACAGCGACGGCAAACCGGAAGGTGCAAAACTCACCTATATCGGGGTCTACAACAACGTTGTTAATTCTCTGGTCTCGATCTCGGCGGCTCTGAAAGTCCGGCTGACTCTGGTCTGCCCAATACGTGATGAGTCTGTAGTTGACCAGGCGTCACGCCAACGCCTGCTGGATGCAGGCCTGCTCAGTGAGACTTTAGATGCAACTGCAGCGATCAGGGATGCTGACTATGTCTACACCGACACCTGGCTGGACATGGAGTATTTCAACGATCCTGAGCACGAAGAGGAGAAACAACGGCGCTGCGACCTGATGCTGCCATTCCAGATCAACGCCGAGTTACTGGCTGGCAGTGACGCACGCATCATGCACGATATGCCGATTCACCCGGGATATGAAATTGCCGAGGATATGGTGGAGTGCGAGCAATCGATCATCTACGACCAGGCTGAGAATCGCCTGGATGCCCAGAAGGCCATCATGCTCCACCTTTTGCACGGTCTGTAAGGCTGCCCATTGAAGCAGGCTTTCCGCCTGTTCTGAAGAACTGGTTATGGCTGCGCTTATTCAACCCGGTACAGTCATGCTTGCGCTTTGTCTTCGTTCACGCCAGACGATTATCAATCCCCCGCCAATGATCAGAAAAACACCCGGAATCAACCGTTCAAATGGTGCTTCTGCAAAAAATATCCAACCCAGTACAAACGTAAACGGAATGCTGAAATATTCAAACGGTGCCAGATTGCTCGGTGCCGTCAACCGGTAAGCAGAAATCAAGCAGAAGACTGCCAATCCCCCCGCAGTGCCCATGGCGATCAACCACAACCAGTCCGTCAAAGGTGCCACCTGCACATAGCCGTCGGTCAATAGCACCAGCACGATGGCCCCCGACAACGAGCCCACCAGTGCATAAACATTGATCAGTGCGGTCGGAACGGTCTTGTCAAAACGTTGCGCGGTGACGCTATTGATCGCATAGCCAAAGGCCGCGCAGACGGGCAGCGCTGCATACCAACTAAAAGTCGCGCTGACAGGTCGCATGACCAGAATGACTCCGGCAAAACCGATTAAGGCAGCAGCCCAACGCCACACTCCGACTTTATGGCCCAGCACCGGAATTGACAGCAGCGTCACGAACAATGCACCCGAAAAAGCGATTGTTGATGCCGTAGCGAATTCAAGGTGTATCAGGGAAACGTAAAAACAGAACTGGGCACCTGCCACAAAGGTACCCCGCCACAGCGCGAGGCGCCATTGCCGGATTACCAATGGTCGTCCAGCCTGATGCCAGGTGCGGGTGTAGAACAGCACCAGCAATCCTGGAATGAACCCGAACAGATTGCGCAGCATGGATAACTGTTGGGCGGGATAGCGTACGCCCAGATGCTTGATGATTGCGCCCATCACATCAAAAAGAAGAATCGCCAGCAGTATGATCGCAATAGCCCGAACCAGAGGCGACCCTCCGCCGTAGCTCGTCACGCGGGATCCGCTGATTTGCTGCCGCTTTCGACAGATGCGTGATCGACTAAACGCGCCACAAAAACAACGGCCAGAGGATAGACGGCCGAATCACAACTGGCGCGTGGACCGGCAATATTGAGCACTTGGATGCGGTGCTCACCGATCCACAACAGCGCGTCTTCGGTTGATGCTGAGTTTTTCAGGTCAAGTACCAGGCAGGGCTTTCCGAGCCGATCAGCGAGCTGGACAGTCAGGGCAGTGCCGCCCGTGGGCGGCCCAAATGTCAGCACCAACGTGCCGTCACTGTCACGAATGTTCCACTCGGTCCGCTGGCCGTACTGATCGCTCGGGGTCTCGTCAAGCGGATAGCAAGCCGCAATCGCCCCATCTTCTGCCCGACGACCTTTAGGGCACCAGCCACCGATCGGCACGCCCAGCTCCCGCGCCGCATCGAGCGCCGCGCGATCAACACCACTCTGACCGCCGGAGATGATCTGCGAGAGCATCCGTAACTCACCGGGGGACACCAATCTCACCGATGCGTGCGAGTCCGGCCAGGTGATCGTCTAAGATCGGCGCAACCTGTGGTCGCTCAGCAGTGTGTTGAATACACCACTCTATCGCTGGAAAGTTACCACTGGCCAGGTCTCTGGAGTAAGTACTTGTCACCAGCAGGTAGAGATCAGCCAGACTGAAACGCCCACCCAGGTGATAGGGTCCGTTGTCACGCAAGTGTGCCTCGACCAGTTGCCAGCGCTGCGTAAACACCTGGTTGGCATTCCGGCGCACCGCATCGACATCATCAGCCCGCAGTGCATAGCGGTGTGGGTAGTAGCTGCGCTTGACCGGCTCCTGAACCTCGACCGCGTGATAAACCAGCCAATCCAGCAGCGCCGCGCGCTGCGGATCGTTCGGCAGCGGCGCCAGTTCATCCAGGCCGTGTCGATCAGCCAGGTAGAGCATGATGGCAATGGTCTCACACACGAGAGTACCGTCCTTATCGGCCAGCGCTGGAATCGTGCCACGCGGGTTGATCGCCAGAAACTCGGCACTTCGGTGTGCCCCAGCGGTAATATCGACGGTTTTTCGCTCAAAGGACAACCCGGCTTCAGCCAGAGTCATTTGTGCAGCGGTCGCCCGCGTCCCATCAAGACAGTACAGTGTATACATGGTTTATTCCGATCGGCTTTGCTAACGTTCCTGTGGCATGAATACGAATGTTACACTGCCAGTGATCTTCTCTAACACTTTTCCACCTGACCACATGAGTTACTGGATGCGTACGCTGTCGCTCAGAAGCCATTCCATGGGCAATCGTTGCCACCGCGCTTTTACCCGGCGACCATGACGCTGCCTCAGACCACGTTGACCGTACGACCCGAGTGGATCGACCACAACGGACACATGAACGTGGCCTATTATGTTCTCGCGTTTGATGAGACGACCGACGCCGTCTACGAGACCTGGGGGCTAGGTCTGGACTACCCGGAGCGCGAGAACCACGCGATCTTTACTCTCGGTATGAACGTTGATTACCTGAGTGAAGTGTTCGAAGGAGAACCACTGTGCGTGGCGACCCAACTGGTCGACATGGATCACAAGCGCATCCACTATCTGCACACCATGCGTCATGGCGATGACGACCGACTGGTCGCCCGGAATGAATGCCTGTGTATGAACGTTGATCTTGAAACACGGAGGAGCGCTCCGTTTCCAGCCAGCGTGCGAGAGAAGCTCGAACCAGTGTTCGCCAATCAGCGCAAACTGGAAAAGCCCGACGGATTTGGCCGGACCCTGTGGATTGATCATAAATAACCACAGCTAAAACCTTTGAGATCACCGACAGCAAAGCGAAATTTAAGGCACTCGGTGGTCGGAAAAAAGTGCTGAAACAGGTCAGATCCCTAACGGGAAACCCCTGAAAATTAATCGGGGCTGGCACTCCCCGATCCTCACATTCAGGTACCTCGATTCAGTGCAAACGACTCATTAACTTCTCGAGGATCAGCCAGGCCTGTTTATCAATATTACCCGAGAGAGGACCACCTCAGTAGCGCCACCGATTCCACCACCATCGGTAATGACAGCTATTTCTCCCCCCAGTCGATTCATGCTGAGACCTCCACTCACGGCTCGGCATTCGATGGCAACCATTCCTGTTCGAGGCACGGTCGACGAGCTCTTTTCAGCTAAGCTGAAAGTTCATAGATCTGTGGTTGTGGCAAAATATCTGATAGCCAACACCCGTCATCAGGCGGTTTGATACCATTCGCCCTGTCAACAATTCATCACAAAAGCATCACCCGGCCGAGGAGGTCTCCCAGCGATGAAAGCAGCAGTACTGACCGAACGCGGTCGTGAGGGACTGAAAGTAGCTCACTTCGAAGACCCTACACCGGCACCGGGCGAGGCCGTCATGAAAGTTCATGCAGCGTCGATCAACCACGTTGATCTCTACATGCGAGACAGCGGTGCCGGCATCTCACACGAATTACCGCTGGTACTGGGTGTGGACGGCGCTGGGGAAATCGTCGAGGCTCCGCAGGATTCTCACCTGAAGCCAGGTGACGAGGTGGTCCTCTATCCCATGGCCAGCTGCGGCCGCTGCCGTGCCTGCCAAGCTGGCGACCAGTCGACCTGCGCCCATTTCAGCCTCTCCGGTGAGACCCGCCACGGCACTTTCGCCGAGTTCATCGCTATGCCGGAGTTCTGTTTCGTTTCAAAGCCGGAGAACCTGACGTTCCAGGCCGCAGCTGCGCTTCCGGTCGCCTATCTGACGGCATGGCGAATGATGTTCAGCAAGGCACCCTTGCGATCAGCAGAGAGCGTACTGATCGTGGGCGTGGGCGGCGGCGTCGCTGCCGCCTGCCTGCAGATGGCCAGGATGATCGGCGCGCGCACTATCGTGACCTCCTCCAGCGAGGAAAAGCTGACCTGGGCCGCTGAGTTGGGTGCCGACAGCGGGATCAACTACAAGACCGATAAAGTAGCCCGCCGGGTCATGGAAATAACAGGCGGTGAAGGTGTCGACATGGTGATCGACAGCGTAGGTGAAGCCAGCTGGGGTGACAGCCTGCGGTCTCTGCGCCGGGGCGGGCGACTCGTCACCTGCGGTGCCACCACAGGGGGACACCCTTCAGCCGACATACAGCGGCTGTTTGCCAAGCAGCTTGCAGTCTATGGCTCAACCATGGGTAACCTGGAGGAGTTTCACCAACTGCTGGAGGCCACCCGAAGGGAACTGATTACACCGTTGATCGACGCCGTTTACCCGCTTGATGATCTGACACTGGGCCTGGACCAGATGGAGCGTGGCGCCCAACGTGGCAAGCTGGTGATCGACGCGGCTGGTTGAGGCCTGCTCGTCGAGCGACGATACTCTGTGCATGGTTCCCCTGTCTGTACTGGATCTTTCCCCTATCACAGAGGGTAATGATGCTGGCCAGGCCCTTCGTAACAGCCTGGACCTTGCCCGCCATGCCGAGGCACTCGGCTTCAACCGCTACTGGGTTGCTGAACATCACGGTATGGCTGGTATCGCCAGTGCCGCAACGTCGGTCGTAATCGGTCACATCGCTGGCGGCACCCGGTCGATCCGCGTCGGATCGGGGGGCATCATGCTGCCCAATCATGCCCCGCTGGTCATCGCCGAGCAGTTCGGCACCCTGGAGTCGCTCTATCCCGGACGCATCGATCTTGGCCTGGGGCGGGCACCGGGCACTGACCAGTTCACAGCCTACGCGCTGCGCCGAACTCTGACTGGTGATGTCGATGATTTTCCTCGCGATGTACAAGAACTACAGCGCTACTTTGGTCGACCCGAGCCGGGGCAGCGGATCACTGCCGTACCAGGAAGCGGCCTCGAGGTACCGATATGGATTCTCGGCTCCAGTCTGTACGGTGCAGGGCTTGCTGCCGCGTTGGGCCTGCCCTACGCCTTTGCCTCACATTTTGCGCCGGCCGCCATGATGCATGCGATCCAGATTTACCGAGAGCGTTTCCAACCGTCACTTCAGTTGGCAGAACCCTATGTCATGCTGGGTTGCAACGTCTGTGCAGCCGAGACGAACGAGGAGGCAGAATGGCTGCGCAGCTCGGCACTGCAATCCACTCTCAACCTGCGTCGCGGCCTGCCCGGGCGCTTGCCACCACCGGTCGAAGACCTCGAGAGCCAGATCAACGTCCATGAACAAAAAATGCTCGAAGAACTGCAGACCGCGTCTATGGTGGGATCACCTGAAACGGTCCGCCAGGGACTCGAGGCGTTCATAGAGCGCACGAGCGCCGACGAATTGATCGTCGCAGGGCAAATCTACGATCACCAGGCCCGAAAACGCTCCTACGAGATCGCGGCCGAACTCGCGATTACCCAAGCCACCTAATGCCGGAGGTCGTCAGCGAAACTGCAACCGCAGCTGCTACCACACCCTTGCCCCGAGCAGGGGAGGGATGAATCCGTATCTTCGCTCTTCTGATACCGGCCTGTAGATTGAACTGCCACGCAGCCGGACTGGATCGCGGCCCGAACGCAGCCTCGCCTGGTCGACCGTGGCCGTTGGGTTTCCATTGAAACCCCTGCTGCAGTCTATCCAGACAACCCTGAAACCGCAGGGCCATGTCTTTCAAGGCTGGTGGATCGTCGGCGCAGGCGGCCTGGTGCAGTTCACCGGTGCCATCCTTTTCTTCCAGGCATTCAGCGCCTACGTGCTGCTTATCGAGGCTGAGTTCGGCTGGAGCAAAGCGCTGATGGCTGGTGCCTTCGCACTCGCCCGGGTTGAAAGCGGCCTGCTGGGACCGATACAAGGCTGGATGGTCGATCGCTACGGACCAAGGGCGGTTATTCGCTGGGGGCTCGTGATTTTCGGGCTCGCACTGATCGGATTCAGCCGGATCGAAACGATCATCGAGTTCTACGTCTATTTCTTCTTCATCGCCTTGGGAACAAGTCTGGGCGGGTTCCTGTCAGTCACTGTCGCGCTGGTCAACTGGTTCACCCGGCACCGTGCCAAAGCTCTGGCGCTGTCACAGTTCGGCTTCTCCTTCGGTGGCATCCTGGTACCGATCACGGTGTATTCACTGGAAACCTTTGGCTGGCGGGCAACCGCCGTGGGTTCCGGCATCATCATTTTGCTTACGGCCTGGCCCCTGACACGTATCATCGATCACCGGCCTGAGCACATCGGGGAGACACCGGACGGCATACCGCGGGACGGGCCCGAACAATCCATTCACGGAAAGCAATCTAGCAGCCCATCTGGATTTCGCAGGACCGACTTCACCGCCGGTGAGGCCCTCCGAACTCCGGCGTTTTGGTTCATGTCGCTGGGCCATGGGACCTCTCTGCTGATCGTCGGGGCCGTCATGGTGCACCTGGTACTGCACGTCAATGGGCAGCTCGGCTATTCGCTGACGGTTGCCGGACTCATTGTCTCTCTGATGACGGCAATGCAGATCGTTGGTCTGATCAGTACCGGGATACTCGGTGACCGTGTGGACAAACGTGTCATCGTCAGCGTGTGCATGTTTTTTCACGCGGCCGGATTGCTTCTTCTGGCCTACGCTCAGAACATCTGGATGGTCGTTGGATTCGCCGTTCTGCACGGGGTTGCCTGGGGCACTCGCGGCCCACTGATGCAGGCGATCCGGGCCGACTATTTTGGCGCCACGAACTTCGGCTCCATCATGGGTTGGTCTTCAATGATCGTGATGTTCGGCATGGCCATCGGCCCGATCTATGCCGGTTACATGGCCGACCGGACCGGAAGTTATCAATCTGGATTTACCACGCTGGCGATTGCGGCGATCTTCGGTGCGATCTTTTTTATGCTGGCGAGAAGACCTCAGCTGCCGCAACGAATCAGCAGCACCGGGCCGACGCCACCCTGACCGGCCCCATTTCAGTTCACCACGGGCCGCCGAACCTGGCACCGTCAGCCGAACCCGTCACCAGCGAGTTTTGGTGACAATCGGACCAGCCGGGAATCACGTACTGCTGCCTGGCGATGGATCACCGCTTTCTGGTAGTCCGGATTTTTTACCATCGAGACGAACGCCTCACCGGAGGGGTATTCGGCGATAAAGACGATGTCCCAGTGCTCACTGTCCGGGCCAATCAGCGTGTACTCGAATTCGGCGCTGTAGGCGATCCGTCCACCGACATCCGTGAATATAGCGCGGCTCTCCCTGCCGTATGACTGGTAGGCCTCAAGCCCTGTCGTTGATTGGCCGTGCAGCGTGTGCCCGGCAGGGTACCGGGCGGTCTCCCAGAGGCGAACGAGGTTCAGCATCTGAATGGGTCCCCGGCTCGGCAGCGACCGGAACGTACCAAACGCCTCCCGTGTAGGATCGACATAGGTTTCTGTCATGAATCTTCCTCGCAGAATGTTTCACCGCCTCAAGGTACCCCAAAACGGATTACAAGGTAAACCGTCGGTGCAACACCGGCGGCTGGCACCAGGAAGGTCTCGAGATCGGTTTGAGTCGATCTGGAGGCTATGCTCTAATGAGGCTCACTCGCCCAGCAGCCCCAGCTGCAAAGGCATCTGGCAATCTGATCGCATACCAGGATCAAGAGGGCAACACATTCATGAAATTCGGTATCCTGTTCACATCGCATCCGCACGTCGACAAAGAACCCTACCCGCACCATGAAGTCCATGCCAGAGTCACAGCTGAGATTCTGGAAGCAGATCGCCTCGGCTACGACATTGCCTGGATCGCGGAACACCACTTCAGTAACAGTTACGGAATCCTGCCAGATCCTTTCACCTACATCGGGTATCTTGCGGCACAGACTCAGCATATAAAGCTCGGCACTGCCGTGATGACTCTGCCACTGTATAACCCGATCCGGGTCGTCGAGAACGCCGCCTTTGCCGATATCCTGAGCGCAGGCCGGTTCATCCTCGGACTCGGCTCGGGTTATCGACCCTACGAATTTGAAGGGATGGGGGTACCCTTCGACGAACGTCGGGACATTCAGGAGGAAGCGCTGGAAATTGTTCTCGATGCCTTGCACAACCGCCGCATCCAGCACCAGGGCACCTATTTCAACGTCGATGTGTCCGGCGATTATGAGATCTTTCCCGCCAGCATACAGGATCCCCACGTGCCCCTTTACCTGGCCGCCGGTACCGACCGGTCGATCGGCGTGGCGGCACGTCACGGCTGTGGTCTGATGCTCTCCACTCTACCTGGGTTCGACAAGATCGCTACACAGACCGCTTATTACCGGGAAGCTTTGAAAGAGGCGCCCGATAAATGGCAGGGCAATCCCGCCTGTGGACAGGTCGACCAAGCCCGCTGGGTCTACGTTGCCGAGAGTGACGCCAAAGCCAAGGAAGACAGTGCCGAAGGTCTGGTGCACCACATCAAGAACTTCATGGCCAAGAATGCTGCCGGTTACCTGGGCACGGTGTCTGAAAAAGATCAAGATAGTGAGCTCGACTACGACGAACTGACTGCAACCACCTTGTTGCACGGCAGCCCGGACACGGTGATCCGCCGACTTCGGGAACTGCGGGATGTCACTGGCATCACTTCACTCGTATTGCACTATCCACCGTACTACGGGGTTCAGAAAACCCTGAACAGCCTGCGCCTCTTTGCCGAAGAAGTGATCCCGGCTTTTCGCACTGAAGCGGCTGCCTAGTCAGGCTGTACAATGGAAATCAGCGCGCTCTACCCCACCCGTGATATCGGCACAGATCCAGCAAGGATTCGCGACTGGGCCCAGGCGGCTGAGGACCTCGGGTTTTCACACATAGAAGTACCCGATCATGTGTTCGGTGCGACTGCGCGTGATGGCTGGACACCCCGATACAACGAGCAGGACCCGTTTCACGAGACCTTTGTGACCCTGGGCTTTCTCGCTGCGGTGACCAGGACCATCCGGCTGACCAGCGGTGTCCTGATTCTGCCCCAGCGGCAGACGGGTGTGGTGGCTAAACAGGCCGCTGAGGTCGATGTGCTGTGCGAAGGACGTTTACGACTGGGTGTGGGTGTGGGCTGGAACTTTGTCGAATACCAGGCCCTGGGCACTGACTGGAAGACCCGCGGCGCACGTCAGGCCGAACAGATTGAAGTGCTAAAGCGCCTGTGGACCGATGATCTGGTCACTTTCAAGGGTCGCTTTCACGATCTGTATGAAGTCAATATCACACCACCTCCGGTTCAGCGCCCTATTCCGATCTGGTTCGGTGGTGACTCCGAGCCTGTGATTAGGCGCGCGGCTCGTTACGGTGATGGATGGATGCCGATCTTGACACCGGATGAACAGGCCGAATCAAAGCTTGCGATGCTCCGCGAACAACTGACGATCTTCGGTCGTGACCCTGAAGCTTTCGGTATCGAGGGTTGGCTACGGATGTACGAGGCCGATCCCGATCAGTGGGCCGCGGGGGTCGAGGGTTGGCGACGTCTTGGCGCCGACATCGTGATGCTTTACCCGATGTATCGGACCCCGGATCTTGACGAGCAGATCGAGACACTGCGGAAATTCAAGGAAATCGTGAACGGCTAACTATCACGCCTGTCCAGCCGTGAGATCAAGACGGCGCGGCAACTACCAGACCGGCGCGTCAGTCTGAATTCTAAACGCGTCTCCCGCCCTTATGATGTAGCCGGCCGAGGGCAGTGGGAAATGCGCGGTGCAGACCAGTGTCTCGGTCTCACAGTAGCACTCGAGAAAAGCCCGGCGGGTCTCCTTGGCCTGTTCGGCATCCCAGTCTGGCCAGGCTGTCCACTCTGGATGCGCACACTGCACCGGCGAGTGCATGAGATCACCACACATCACCGCAGTTGCCCCGTTTGAAGCTAGCGAGATCGATACATGGCCGGGCGTGTGGCCAGGTGTGGGTGACAGCCAGACCTCATCGTCAAGAGCGTAGTCATCGGCGACGAGTTCGGCACGCCCAGCCTCCAGCACCGGAAGTACGCTGTCCTCGAACGGCGTTCTCGAGAATTTCTCATGGCCGACATCGCGCCAGGTCTCGAGTTCCTTCTTCGAAAAAACATACCGGGCATTGGGGAAAGTCGGCACCCAGCGACCATTCTCAAGCCGGGTGTTCCAACCCACATGGTCAGAGTGCAAGTGCGTGCACATAACAAAATCGATCGCTTCAGGCGCGATACCATGCATAGCCAATGCGTTGAGATAGGTCGCGTCCGTTTTCAGATGCCAGTGCGGCCTCGTGGGCCGGTCCTTGTCGTTGCCAACACACGAGTCGATCAGGATGGTGTGGTGTGAAGTACGCACCACGTAACTCTGCATTGGAAACTGCAGTTGATCGGTGTCCGGATCCAGCGCGTCGGGCTCGAGCCAATGCCGGTGCGGTGCCCAATCTGCCGCTGTCGTCTCCGGGAAAAAGTGCTGCCATTTGAACGGGGTGACCAATTCCAGTACCCGCATGATTTTCAGACCGCCCAGCACACGATGAGGAGCCATCATGCGGCAATCCCGCTTCGGTGGAGGTGAATCACTGTGCCGGACTAACAACCCGGATGGGGGCATCCCGAGCCCCCGGGCAGGGCCAGTCATCCGGCCACTGGTCACGGCGCGCCAGTTCCGTAGCCGTCACCATGTGGCGTGGATCCGCTACCCGGTCCGGAAACAGGATACCGTCCAGATGATCGAACTCGTGCTGGAACAGATGCGCCCCCCAATCCTCGAGGCACCAGTTGACAGGTTTCGCATTGCGGTCAAATCCCTCGACTGATATGGCTCGAGGCCGGCCAACGTAGGCTTTGAGTCCTGGGACTGACAGGCATCCTTCCCAATACCAGACCGGTTCCTCGTCAAGGATACTGACCTCGGGGTTGATCCAGTAGATCAACTCACTGCTGCCACCGGGATCACGCATCAGAAAGAATCGCTGGAACCAGCCCAACTGCGGTGCAGCGATTCCATTGGCGCCGTGGTGCTCCAACCCAACATGGAGCAGGTCCAGTTGGTTCTGGAACTCGACTGTCTCAATACAACCGAGATCGACCGGGTCCGATGGACGGGCCAGGCGTGGGTTACCCAGGGTCACAATCTCAGGAAGTTCCGTTGCCATAAACCAAGCTTACACGTGCGCCCGACGTACTGTCACCTGGGACCATGGACTCTCTTTCGATGCACTATCATACAATTCTGCCGCTCAATCGAAATTTGGAGAGGGTCTTGTGAAAGTCGAATCCCCAGTCACGGTCCAGGAACGGCACACCGATGAACTCGGGCACCTCAATCACGTACAGACCGTTAAATTCATGGAGAACGCCCGCGAGGACTGGTATGCCCAGTGCGGGCAACCAGTATTCGACCCTGCCGGTTACGGTACCGTGGTGGTGAACATCAACTACAACTACCGTGGGGAATGCTTTCTTGGCGAAAAACTCACCATCGTCACAGGTCCAGTCAAGCTTGGGCGTACTAGTTTTGTCTTAAGCCACACGATCCTCAAAGCGGACGGGTCTATACCGTTCGACGGGCTCGCGACCTGCCTGATCATGGACATGAAGACGCGCCAGGCAATTCCCGTACCCGACTGGATCGCCAAGCATTTCCAGACCGTACCGTAAAAACAGCAGTATTTCCCCCTGCCGGGTGACGTCTGGAATCCGCTGTTCAGGATATTTCAGCGATCCAGCGCAACGACTGCATCAGCCATGAACAGAGCGCCTGGAAGTTCGGTCTTGACCGGTGTGCGGGCAGGGTAAGGCTCACTGAACCAGCGGAGACAGATCTCGTTTAAGGCAGCGAAGTGTGCCCAGTCGGTGATGAAGACGGTCAGCTTGACCACGTCCAGGAGAGTGACGCCGGCTTCTTCGACAATAACATTGAGATTCTTAAAAACCTGCTCGGCCTGTTCCTCGAAGGTCGCACCAACGACCTCGCCTGTCTCCGGATCGAACGGTCCCTGCGCCGACACATACAGGGTCGCCCCGACAGCCACAACCCCTGGTGAGTAGGGACCCTTAGGCGCTGCGCCTTTTTCCGGCCGAATAATCCGTTTCATGATCACACCTTTATTGGGGTCGGTGAATTCAGGCAGGTACGGCGGCACCGTCGCGACGGTTGTCCGCGGCACCAGCCAAGGCTCCGCTCTCCGGATCGCGCGAGACAGCCTGCATACCACCGGTGGCCCAGGAGTAGGCCGGTAACACAGTAATTCGATGCCCAAGGGACTCGAGTGCTTTGCGGGTCGATTCTCCGACCCGGTTCTCGAGCTGCACCTCGGAACCGTCCTGCAGCCGTGCTCGAGGCATGTTGATGGCGTTCTGCAATTCAAGACCATAGTCAAAGTAGCCGACCATCGCCTGTACCGTGGTCTGCAAGATACCATAGCTGCCCGGCGTACCCAGTGACAGTACACCCTGCCCGGCAGCGGTCGTGATGGACGGTGCCATGCACATGGCCAGCCGCTGACCGGCGGTGATCACGTTCGGCGAAGAAGGGTCCAGGTCGCCCCAATTCAGGAAATTATTCATCACCACACCGGTACCAGGCACCATCACCCCGGATCCGTACGGCGATCCCAGACTCTGTGTCAGGCAGACCAGATTGCCTTCGCTGTCGGCCACAGAAATCGAGGTGGTGTGCTCCTTAAGCGCCGAGTGATCAAAAGGGCCCCCGCTGGCCCAGTTCTCTGTCGGCCCGATCACCGGTTCCCCATCCGCAGCCCGAGTCACCAGTTCATCGACATCAGCCAGCAGGGCATCGATCTCAGCGCGCCCTTTCTGGTTGTTCTGGATCCGCACGCCCGCTGCAATCCGAATCACCCGAAAAACCAGATCCAGGTGGTCGGCACTGAGTAAATCGAGCTCTTTGAAATTGAACGCTTCGAGTATCCGTAGACTGAGCAGGACTTGAAAGGACTCTGCCGGCGGCGGCGGCACATTGACCCGGTAGCTGTGATAAGGCGCTGAGATCGGTGCCTCCCAGATCGGTGAAACGGCCTCAAGGTCGGCCATTGAAATAGTGCCACCCGCGGACTGGATTCGCGAGACCAGCTTCTCACCCAGGGCACCGCCATAAAGATAACCGATACCGTCGGCTGCGATCTGTGCCAGTGTCGCAGCCAGATCCGGCAACTGAAGGACCTGGCCCGGATGCCAGTCCTGCTCTGCCCTGAATACCCGTCGCCACTCAAGATCCTTGATCCGACCGACGCTGTCACGGGTCATCGCCACAAAAAAACTCGAGACCGGGAACCCTTCCTGTGCCAGTCGTATTGCCGGTTGCAGCACCTCGTCGAAACCCAGGCGTCCATAACGGCTCTGTAGCGCGTACCATCCCGCCAGGTTGCCCGGCGTGACCGACGCATTGGGCCCACTTTCGGTCTTTGCTTTGTCGACCTGACTCGCATCGAAACCTGCCGGGACGGGTGGAATGAAGTCGACGGTCTCAACCTTACTTTCAGCGGCGAGGAAAAACGTCGCACCACCGGCTCCGGCAAGTCCCGACATGAACGGTTCGACTACGTTCAGGGCCGCAGTCGTCGCCGCAACCGCATCGAAAGCGTTCCCGCCTTTGCGCAGGATCTCGGCACCTGCGTTGGCTGCCAGCGGTTGTGCCGCAGCCACCATGCCGTTCATCGATCGCACGGTGGGGCGCCCACCCAGTGAATCATAGGGGATTTTCTTTTGTTCCATTACACTGTACTCCAGTCTTGCGGATTAACATCCGTCAGGATGCGCTTACACGTCTCGCGCTCAACAATGGGCCAATACTCCATAGGTAGATTATGCCAGTCCGCACACTAATCAAGCTCTTTAATCGCTGCCGTCCGAAGCGATCAGAAAAGCCAGCGCAGTTCCCGCCACTGCCATGCTGAACACCACTGAAATGCCGATGCGCACGTCCTCTGCCGCACCGAGGTAGACAGTCAGCCAGGCCACCACGGCACCAAAAGCCAGTTGGAAGCTGCCGGCCAGCCCGGAGGCAAATCCTGCGACCGACCGGCCCGCCGAACTGACCGCACCGATGGTCGAATTGGCAACGACCAACCCGTTGGAAAAGGCGAACAGCATGGCTGGCAATATCAGTGCCGGCACTGTACGAAACCCGAGAAAGGCCAGAGCCGCCATCGTCCCGGTCGCGATTATCGACAGGGCCGACCCCGCCCGCACCATACGGGGCACGCCCCACCCCGGGGTCAACTTGCGGCTCACGGCACTGCCGATCAGAAACCCGACCGGAAGCAGGGTGACAAAAAAGCCAAAAGCGGCCGCAGAATAGCCCAGTTTGTGAAAAGCAAACGGCAGAAATGACAGGAAAGCAAAGAAAATAGACGCCTGGAAGCCAAGATTCCCTGCAAACAGCATGAACTGCCGGTTACGCAGGAGCCCCAGGTAACTGAGGGCGACTGACTCCAGATTAAGTCGACCCTGCCGGAAGCGGTGCGTTTCTTTGAGAATCAGCAACGCCGTAACAAGGGCCACTACGCCCAGCAGGACTGTGACCGCCATGCCGCCCTGCCAGCCAAACAAGTCATAAAGGACACCACCAAGTGAGAAGGCCAGCATGGGAGCCAGCGCGGTCGCAGACATGACCGCGGCCATACTGGCGGCAGCAGCCCGCGGTGTGTGCGTGTCATTGATGATAACTCGCGACAGGACCATCGCGGCAGCCGCTCCCACACCCTGAACACAACGGGCCAGGATCAAGATGGCCAGGCTGGGTGCTGCAACTGCCAGAACCGAACCGGCAAGATAGAGCCCGAGCCCGATCAGCAATGGCACCCGTCGACCAAACCGATCGGAACACGGTCCAAAAAAAAGCTGCCCAAAAGCCGTTGCTGCCAGAAAACCGGTAATGACCATCTGCGTCTGCTGGGCGGTCACCGAAAAGGCCACGGTGATGCCCGGCAGCGAAGGAGTGATAATGCTCGTGGCAAAGATACTGGTCGACACGATCAGCACCAACAGCCAGGTCGGTTGGGGCGGCTGGCGCGAATAATCATCGGTACCCGGTTCAGGAGTTTTTGTTTCCATATTCAAAGCGCCTTCCTGTCGGTACTGCCCATTTCCCTTTAAAGCCCGCCCCGGCCAACACGGGACAACCACACTGATGTCGTGTCTAACCAGTAAACCACCAGGTGATTGGCTGGATATCGATGTGACAAACCACATCGCCAGAAACTGGATTCTGTCTTGATTTATCCGGACTGAGCCCGAACCTGCGACCCCCAGAAGAGACGATGGGCATCAGGGGAAACAACTGGGGCTGGACGCACCAGATGGATTTTGAACTGGATCAACCCGCTAGGCAAGATTCCAGGCGAACACTCCGGATGACAGCGTTAGAATCCACAGATGGAAAACTGTCGCGCCCCGTTCATGGCCTCAGATTCCCCTTGGCACCGCACGCCGACCGTGCCGGAATTCAGATTACTGTTATTGGCCTTCCCTCCAAGGATCAGTGACCCGGGTGTCACTGGCCCTGAATTCTGAACCGCCGTGCTCGCCGTTGCCCAGACCCGTCAGGTTCTCTCCGACATCGCGCGGGCGATGTCTGTGTGCGCGGAACAACCGGTACACAAAAATGCCATTGAGCACTTTCGGACACAGATACCGGCAGCAGATGAAAAGCCTTTCGAACCGTCACCCCTTGAACCAGTCTCCCTGGCTTTTGCCGTCGACACCCGTCTGGCCCGGCAGCTGACGTCTTTTGCCGGGCAACTGCCGTGGCGGGAAACGCAGCGGATGCCCGGCCAAGGCAACAAAGCAGTCCTGTGCAGTCTTGACGAGCTGTTTGTCTTTGAGGGACTGACCAGCGGGTTGCTTTGGTTGGAACCAGGAGTCGCCTATCCGGAGCACAATCATCCACCACCAGAGCTCTACTTCATCCTGTCAGGCACGGCCGAGTGGAAGTTCGGTGGCAGCGATCAGTACCGGAGCATCTCAGCGGGTAATCTGCTCTACAACCATTCTTTCGACACCCACGGCGTACAGGCCGGCGACACGCCCCTGCTGGCGCTCTTTCTACTCTGGCACTTTGAGCCGTAACTCCGCCTTATCGAAAAACCTGGTCGACACTTATGCCGATAATCTGATCTTCAACGTTTATGGCGTAGCCGTCTCACAGATCCAAAGTTCCTTATTCGCAGGGATCAGTTTTTTCCGTTGACAGCAGGTCGCGTAGGGTGGTCTTGAGTATCTTACCGTAGTTGTTCTTCGGCAGTGACTTGAGAAACCGGTAGTGCTTCGGGCGCTTGAAACGGGTCATGTTCTCCAGACAGAAACGATCGAGATCCTTCTCGGTGGTATCCATTCCAGGTCGCTGGACTACAAACGCCACAACCTCCTCGCCCCAGTCGGCATGAATCCTGCCCACCACCGAGACCTCGAGCACAGCGTCGTGTTGCAGCAGCACTTCCTCCACTTCCCGGGGGTAGATATTCGTGCCACCAGAGATAATCATGTCCTTGGTTCGGTCCTTGAGAGTGAGAAAACCTTCTTCACTGAGCACACCGACGTCACCCGTGTGGAGCCAGCCACCTTTGAGGGTCTGTGCTGATGCCTCGTGGTTCTCCCAGTAACCGTTCATGACCACATCCCCGCGGACGATGATCTCACCGGGCTCTCCCTGTGTCACGCGCCGGTCGTCCTCATCGACGATCCCGATCTCCACATCGCTGCGCGGGATACCGACCGATGCCATACGCTCCAGAAACCTGGGCGAATCCCGATCTTCGTGCATCAGCTTCGACAAATACGTGATGGTCATGGGTGATTCACCCTGGCCATAGATCTGCACCAGCCGGGGGCCGAAAATATCGAGCGCCTGCAGCAGGTCGTGGGTATACATCGGCCCGCCGCCGTAGATAATGGTGCGCAGATTGGCCAGCGCTGCCTCACTGAGCACATCAGCGCCCAGCAGGCGGACGATCATTGTCGGAGCAAAAAAGAACCCCGATCCGGGGTAGTTCTTCAGCAATTCGTTGATTTCCGCTGGATCAAATCCACTGCTTTCTGGAATGACCTGGTTGGCACCCTTGGCGAGGTGCGCAATGCCGTAGAGACCCGAGCCGTGAGAGAGCGGCGCCGAGTGGATGATGCTGTCCGTGGGACAGAGGCTCTCCAAGTCAGCGAAATAGCTCAGGGTCATTATCAGCAGGTTCCGATGCGACAGAACCGCCCCCTTGGGCCGGCCGGTGGTTCCGCTGGTGTAAAAGAGCCAGGCCGGATCAGCTGGATCGACGTCAACCAGCGCGACAGGGTCAACGCGGATCAACTGGTCATATTCAGGGCTGTCGACCGTGATTACTTCTCCGAGCATCCCGGCCACATTGCACAATGGTCCGACCGTTACCTCCAGATCACGATTGACCATACACAGCCGGGTGCCTGAATTTTCGATGATATAGCTGATCTCGCGCTGGTGGAGTTTGGCGTTTATCGGTACGGCAACCAGACCTGCGTGCCATATCGCGTACAGCACTTCCGTAAATGCCGGGCAGTTGGTCATCACGATCCCAACCCTGTCGCCTTTGTCCAGACCAAACCGGCCAGTAAAACCGGCGGCGAGACGTTGTACCCGATCGCCGAGTGCAGCGTATGTCAGGCACAGTTGTGCACCGTGTGACACTGCTGGCGATGTGCCAAAGCTGCGTGCTGTTTTTTGCAGCAGGGCTGCTACATTCATAGTCGGACCCTCGGATAAATGGCCACTACTTTTTGGTCCAAAGACCGATTTGAACACAGCCTGGGCCACCTTGCAGGATGAGTATTGCCGTATAACGCTACAATCACAGCGGCGGACCTGCCTTCCATAATTGGGGATAAAATGCCGGTACAACAGTCTCTACAGGACCAATATTACTCGAGGGGCACCTGCTTTGGCTGTGGACCCTGCAACGTAGAGGGCCTGCAGATCAAGTCCTACCCTAAAGACAAAGGTGTCACTGCCACCTGGACATCCTCCGAATTTCATGGCAACGGGTTTGGATTCCTCAACGGGGGTATCATCTCAGCGCTACTGGACTGTCACTCCGCAGCCTGCATGATGAATGAGACGGTCGCGCGCTATGGTGTTTTCTGTGTTGATGATCTGGAACACTTCGACGACGACCACCCGGTTTACCTGACAAACCAGATCACGGTGACCTTCCACCGACCCGTGCTTCTCAACCAGGCAGTGGAGCTGTTCTCGGAGTGTTTATCCTGGAGTGAGATATCCTGTCGATACCACTCAGAACTCCGGTACCGGGGAAAACTCGCTGCCGAGGCAAAGGTCCTCTGGAAACGCTTCTACTCCAAACGCTGAGCCGCCCTGACCCAATGCCAGTTTTTGTACTTCAGTTTCAGATGACGTTCATTTACAACGGTACTTCCGGGAACGGTACCACCTTTTCGGGTGAAGTTGACATCGAAGCGAGTGGCCCCGACACCGCTCGCCGGAAACTCACGTCGGAACTCGCATTGAACGCATTGCAGCTCGCGCTCGAACAGGACACATCGTTCAATCACAACTACGACAACATTGACATAAAGATCCGGGGTGTCGAGGAGAAAATCCTGTGACACAGCCACCATGGGACCCAAGCATATGACAGAGCATCCTTTCTTACCCTACAGGCCCCGTTCCTATCCTGATCCCGAGATGGAACAACGCTCTGCGGCATTTCTTACCGAGATGAGAACGCGACGGACCGTTCGAGACTATTCGTCCCGAAAAATTCCACAAGTCGTCATCGAGAACGCCATCCGGGTCGCTGGCAGCGCGCCGAGTGGCGCCAACATGCAGCCCTGGCATTTTGTGCTCGTCACTCGGCAGGAGATCCGACAACGGATTCGGCAAGCAGCGGAAGCCGAAGAGCGCGAGTTCTATGGCCACAGGGCGTCACAAGAATGGCTGGACGCCCTGGCACCGCTGGGCACCAACGAACACAAACCCTTCCTGGAATCGGCGTCCTGCCTGATCGCAGTCTTCCTTAAGAAGTTCTCCCGAGATGGCCAAGGCCGCCGCCTTAAGAACTACTACACGTCAGAGTCGGTCGGAATTGCCACTGGCATGCTGATCACGGCCCTGCATAATGCCGGGGTGGCTACCCTGACCCACACCCCCAGCCCTATGCGCTTTCTCAATGAGATTCTCAGCCGCCCTGCTGACGAGCGGCCATTCTTATTACTGGTGGCCGGCTTTGCGGCGGAGAATGCCACTGTTCCGGATATACAGCGTCACAACTTGAGTGAGATCCTGACCACTGTCGCCTAACAGCGCTTGGGTACCGGCACACAGCAACAAGAACAGGCTGATGATTGAAGAAATGCAGGTCTATTACGACCGGCGGGCCGAAATCTACGACGCGTCGATGGGGTATGACAATCCTGACACCGTTGCCCGGCTGCAGCCGGTGATCGACCATATCTGTGGTGTAATCACTGAGAGACAGGTACTCGAACTCGCCTGTGGTCCTTGTTTCTGGACCCAGTTCACCAGTCAACTGGCAGATTCTGTCGTGGCCTGTGATTTCAATCCGTCAACACTGGCACAGGCGCGCCTGAAAGACCTCCCCTGGGACAAGGTGTCCCTGCGCCAGGCAGACGCTTACGACCTCAAGGAGGTCGGGGGGCCGTTCAGTGCTGCCATGGCGGTGGACTGGCTGGCTCACGTGCCCTATTCCCGGATACCGTCGTTTCTGGAAGGCGTGCATTCAGTACTGAGCAGCGATGCTCAGGTGGTCTTCTGTGACCAGCTTCCAAGGTCAGGCTCGGTAACCGGCGAATACGATGCCGACGGCAATCTGATCGTGATGCGCCAGTTACCGGACGGCTCGCAGTACCGCGTTATCAAACATTACATGTCGGACGAGAAGATCCACCAGATCTTCAACCCATACGATGACTGCATAGAGATCAAACGCTTTCCGGACTGTCGGCGAATCGTCCTGTCGTACACAGTCAAGAACCGCTAGGGCGATCGTACTTCCGGCAAGCTCTGTGATCGACCGTGTCGCCTTAAACCTTCGAGGTGGATGGTGTTTCGGCCAGCCGCCACATCTTGGGCGCTTTTCCACGTACTGAGACACGACGCCCCTTGCGAACGTCTGGCCTGTAATCCCACATCGCAAAATGCTGGGTACTGCGATTGTCCCAGATCGCGACTGCATTCGGTGACCAGCGAAACCGGCACTGGAAGTCAGTCCGTTCGGCATGATCCAACAGGAACTTGAGCAATGCTCCGCCTTCTTCCGGCGGCAGGTCGTTGAGCTCCGCTGTGAACTCTCGATTGACGTAAAGCGCAGGCCTGTGACTTCCATGGTGCCGTATCACGACCGGATGAACGGCCTCGGGGTAGCCCTGCTGGGGTTCGTGCAGTTCGTACTTGAACAGGTGACGGTAACTCCATTCTCCCGAGTGCCGCGCGGTCATACCATCGAGCATCTGCTTCATACGTTGTGACAACGCTTCGTACGCTGCATACATGCAGGCAAAAAGGGTATCCCCTCCGGCTGGTGGGATCTCGTGCAACTGGAGTATTGAGACGTAAGGAGGTTCCTGTTCGCAGGAAACGTCCGAGTGCCATCGATTTCCCGCGGCCACTTTGGTATCGCGGCCCGCTTCAATCTTCAGTATGCCGGGAAAATCTGATCCTCGGGGTGCTGCTGGGTGGACGTGAACAGGCCCGAATGCACTAGCAAGATCAGTGTGCTCAGCCGGGGAAAGTTCTGGCTGATCGCGAAAGAATACCACCGAGTATTGATGCAGAACGTTCTCGATCTCCTGAATGAGATCGGCATCCGGGGCACTCAGATCTACCCCGGTGACTTCGGCGCCGATAAAAGGCGTCAAGGGAGAGATATCCAATTCAGTCGTCCACATCCATCGTTTACTCGTCAATGCCTGTTGGCGCCAGTTAAAAGAGATCCCGTGGTAGCCAGGTGGCCAGATTTGGCAACAGAATCATCAGCAGCCCATAGATAATGCCCACCAAAACAAAAGCCGGTATTTCCCGGAAAGCCCTGTCCGGGCTGACCTTGACGACACCTGCCGCGGTGTACACACCGACGCACACCGGCGGCGTGAGCATACCAATTCCCGCAAACCGGTCTTGAAATTCTTTACCACCGATAGAAAGACAACGATCTCAATCACAGCTTCTAGTTCAACGAAACCGGCTGCCAAGGTGTCGATGATTTCTCGGATTCCGGACAGCTGTTTGTTGGGATATGTCACAATAACAAAGCACTACCGCACAGTCTGAATTCTGCTGTCCGCAAACCTTTGCTTGAGATTTCTCGATGAAATGGGACGTGAAGCTCCTGTTCTGCGGTCAATCATAAACCGATGATGTTAGCATGCGCATCTGTTACTGGAACCAAACCTTCAGAACTCATGGAAATCAATCAGGCCCAAAAAACCGTGGACGACTGGATCGCCGAATACGGCGTCAGATATTTCAACGAGCTGACCAACACAGTCATACTTATGGAAGAAGTCGGCGAGGTTGCCCGGATCATCGCCCGTCGATTTGGTGAACAAAGCGAAAAGGAATCGGATACCAGCAAAGATCTTGGCGAAGAGATGGCTGATGTGCTTTTTGTGCTGATCTGCCTGGCCAATCAGACTGGAATCGATCTGGAGCGGTCTTTTACCCGCAACCTGGAGAACAAGACCAGGCGCGATTCACTGCGTCACAAGCAGAACGAGAAGCTAAAGTAATTGACCGGCGGCAACGGTTTTACCCAGCGACCCCTGTGCTGATCCTACGGATTAAACCTCCACACCTGACAAATGCAATATCGAATCATTCCAGTCACGCCTTTTCAGCAGAATTGTTCACTGATCTGGTGCGAACGCTCACTGGAAGCCGCCATCGTCGATCCGGGCGGAGATCTGGACCGGCTCGAGTCAGCAGTGAGCGAAGCCGGCGTCACACTGAGCAAGATTCTGCTGACCCACACCCACATCGACCACGCCGGCGGCACGGCGGAACTCGCCCGTCGCCATGATCTTGCTATTGAAGGACCACAGGAGGAGGACCGTTTCTGGATCGAGTCATTGCCCGAACAGGCCGAGCGTTTCGGCTTTCCACCAGCGGAAGTTTTCGAACCCGACCGCTGGCTGAACCAGGATGAGTCTGTCACCGTCGGCACTGAACAACTACAGGTGCACTACTGTCCCGGACACACACCCGGTCACGTCGTATTTTTCAACGAAAACGATCGGGTGGCGATTGTCGGTGATGTGCTCTTTAAAGGCTCAGTGGGGCGCACAGATTTCCCGCGAGGTGATCACGCTACACTGATTGGCTCGATCCGTCAGCGCCTCTGGCCACTGGGTGACGACGTCACTTTCATTCCAGGCCATGGGCCCACTTCGACTTTTGGCGAGGAGCGATCCAGTAACCCGTTCGTCGGCGATCACGTGGTCTGATCTAGAACTCCGGCTCAGACTTCCCTCCGCTCGTCATCGACCAAACCTGCCGAGATCGAGCACACCAGCCTGGCACCCCGATCATCAAAGCTCACCGCATCCCTTCACTCTCTCACCCCTCCGGTCGCGATGTGGTCTTTGAACGCAGTTCCAGCATCGCCCGGACAACCACCGCCACAATAACCAGCGCACCACCCAGCAGTGTCCAGCGGGAAGGTACTTCATTTAAGAACAACCAGACCCAGATCGGCCCCAGAGCAAACTCCAACAGCATGAACAGGGTCAGTTCGGCCGCCGCGAGGTAGCGTGATGCGACGATGAAACAGACACTGGTAAATCCTGAAAGCACCCCTCCCCAGAGCAGGCACAGGAACAGGTCACTCTGTGAGATATCCAGCAGATCATCACGAGTAATACCAGCGACCATCATAATCAGTAGCGTGGAAACCAGCAGTGTCGGCAGCATGTTGACCTGACGCTTATGCCGGACAATGACCGTGTAGACAGCGAAACAAGAGGCCGTCAGTAACGCCATCAGATTACCGTAGATAGAACCTGAACCGAATCCTTCGCCGAGCATGACGGTGATCCCGGTAAACGCCAGAATCATCGCAGCAATCGTTGCCCGGGCCGGACGCTCTCCGAGCACGACCCAGGCAAGCCCGGCTGCAAAGAAAGGAATGGCGCCCAGGACGAACAAAGTATTGGCGACAGTGGTGTGAGTCATCGACTGGAGAAATGAGATCGCGGCCACCGTCAGCATCGCGCCGCCCAGCAGTCCCGACCAACCGATCCCGATCACGTGGGTAATCGCCATTCGACGGTAGCGCACGACCAGGATGAGTATCACCGCCACGGTCAGTGACAGCGCGCGATAGAAATTCATCAGCATAGGATCGGTATCAAGATGCCGAACAATCAGCCCGGTAAAACTGATGACCACTGAACTCGAGACCATCAGGCCGACGGCGTAGCCGTGCCTGGCTGTCGGCTGGGTGCCCGACGGGCGAGAGCCGCTACTCGTGAATTCCCGGTCGGTCATAGACTAAAAGATCTCATTTCTGGTTAAAAAGCTGTTTAGGGTTGACGACTGGATCAACTGTTCTTATGAATACCGGAATCCAGAAACTCTGATTCTGCACCAGGAGGTCGCGTGAAGAGTATTGTTTACCCGGATGCCGGCCAAGGCATCGAAGAGGTGCTCGCCGGCCGGCGGCGGAAAGATCTCGAAAGACTGGGTGACCTGAAGGTATTCTATGACACACCGCGAGATCACCAGGATTTTCTGGAGCGCGTGCGCGGCGCACATGCGCTGCTGGTCGGCTGGGCGCTGCCTATCGAGGTCATGACCCAGACACCGACTCTAGAAGTTTTGTCATTTACCGGGACCGGAGCCGGAAATTTCATCGATCTCCCAGCCGCTGCGGCCCAGGGTATCACCGTGTGCAATTGTCCCGGTTATGCTGACAACACGGTCGCTGAACACACCTTTGCCCTGCTTCTGGCCACCGCCCGCCACCTGCCGCGATTTGATGCCGAGCTGCGCGACGGTCACTGGAACCAGTCGCTGCTGGGGACTGAACTTCGGGGCAAGCGCCTTGGGTTAATCGGTTTTGGTGGCATCGCCCAGCGGGTTCGGCAACTGGCTGGTGCTTTCGGGATGCCGATCTGCGCCTGGACCCGCAGCCCAGACACCGAACGCGCCAGAGCACACGATGTGACGTTCGTGCCATTGGATGAACTGATCACGACCTCGGATATCGTCTCATTGCACGTCCCGCTGACCGACGATACACAGAACCTGATCGACCGGGCCCGACTGGCACAGATGAAGCCGGGCGTGATTCTCATCAATACGGCCCGCGGCGAACTGGTCGACGAACCCGCTCTGATCGAAGCCCTGGCATCAGGCCATGTAAAAGCAGCTGGCCTTGACGTCTATTGCACCGAGCCGCTGCCTGCCGTACATCCGTTACTGACTCTCGAGAACGTGGTATTGAGCCCACACGTCGCCTATCACACCCCCGAGGCCAACGACGCGCTTTATGAGATCGCTGTAGAGAACATAGTCCGTTACTATGCCGGTGACCCGATCAATGTCGTTGCAAGCCCCGACTCGAAACAATAAGCGCCGTCTGAGTCAGCAGACCGGCCCTATTGTTACGCTCGGACCGGACCTCGGCCTTCGAGGCCCGGTGGTTGCAAGGACTGTCAGCTGGTACTGCCACTAGGCAGGCGATTCGCCCACGCTCTCTACTGGGGCCGGCTTCAATTCACAGGTCTCTCAATATCCAAGGTCAGTGATCTTCTTTCGTTCTCCAGAATACTAGCTGAACGAAAAGACAGGAGAACCGAACTGGCTTTCGTCCGGTGTTATCCCTAGGCCGTCCCCTTTTGGCAATTCAACCTGACCCGAGATGACTTGTATCCCATTTACCGGGTCATAGTGCTCTTCGATGTAATTGTCAGGAATCCAAACGGCCTCTAGGAGACGCGGTGTAACCGTTACCGCTGCATGCAGAATAGCCGCGGCAGTAATATCACCCCCCCAGGTATCTTCACAAGTATGCGGCATAGACCGCATAGCACAGATATCACGCACACTGGCAAATGCATTAAGACCGCCCAAACGTGTGATCTTGAGACCAAAACCGTCACAGACACCCAATGCGATCGCGCGAAGAACGTCCGTCGGACTCTCAGTATTTTCGTCCAGGTAAATCGGGTGTGAGATCTGTGTTCGGATCGAATTGATCTCTTCCATCGTATTGCAGGGTTGCTCGAGAACAATTGGCAACTCCGAACAGGCAAGACTAAAACGAAGCGCCTCGCTTGCTGTCATTGCACGGTTGGCATCTACGACGATCTGTGCTCGACTGCCAACAGCCTCCCAGACCTTATGAACCACAGCAATATCAATTGAAAGATCCCGCCCACCGGACTTTATCTGAATCCTCGAATAGCCCTGAGATACTTTATCAACAGCCAGCCGCGCGATCTCATCGGGATCACCGATACCGGTTGCAAAATATGCAGGGACCTTATGAGTCGCTGCTCCACCGAGCAAATCACAGACCCGCAGACCAAAATGCTTGGCGCGTAAATCCATAACCGCTATATCGATCGCAGCTTTGGCATAGTTATGGCCATTCAAGAGTTCGTCCATGCGTCGCCGCAACAAAAGCGGAGCCATTAACGACTCGCCCACCAGTTCCTTACCCATCTCCGACATCGCGGCCCGCGCACCCAATGCATGCTGTGGTTGATAGGCTGCTCCGAGCGGAGCCGTTTCACCCCAACCCACCAGCCCTGTATCCGAGACGATCTTCAATATAGTCGTGTCTACCGACTCTAATACCGAGTTTGACCAGGAATAGGGCCCACCGACAACGGGCAAGTCCTTCTGAAAAACATGGAACTCACTAATTCTCATATCGTCGTCCTTCGGCGTAAATGACCTACCGGTGAAGATGCCAGGGAAAGAACTCGACAGATTGGCCGTGGCATCATGATCTATCGGAACCAGGAAACACGCACTCTGATAGATTTTCTTAAAGCAGTTTCTATTTAGAGATGAAAGTGCCCACTTATCGTCTTCGTCGCGAGACCGCCTACCCGGATGTTAACGATTTCTCCCTTGTTCAGTTTCAGTTCGGTACGAACCTTGCTGGGCCTATTCATCTCGTAACCCTGCTCACAGATCAGTGTACAGCGACCATTCGGTGGTGCCTCAAGCAGACCATGCTGTAGCAGATAACAGGCAAGGGCGCGATTGGTTGTACCAGCTGCCGGCACTTCCGGTGTACCAACCAGAGGTGCAAACTCGCGGCAATGCACCGTACTCTCGGCATGCACGGTATCAAGCGTAAACAGAACTACAGTATCTATCTGCTTCTGCGCGCACATTGACCTGATGTTTTGGTAATTCGGGGCAATGGCACCCATCGCTTTCAGATCATTGATTGGAATCACCAGGTGGGTGAAATCTGATTCCGTGCGCCCGATGGGCAGATTTGTATCCGATCCTTTTATCTCCGGTCCAAACAACGATTCAAGATCTACCCCAGACATCAGAACTGGATCAAAATCTGCTGGCGCGAGCGTCAGCATTGTTTCTACGCGTTCATCATGACGACGAACAAGATCCACAACAGCAGTATTCTCTGCGGTATGCAAATTCACTGTAACGCCATTGGCTTTTTCGACTTTCAGCATCTCGCTTTCAACCAGGCTGGTCATCAAGGCCAGCGTCCCATGGCCACACATCGGGTATTCCGTGCTGGTGGAAAAAAACCGAACGTAGACATCCTGTTGATCGACATTCAAAACAAAACAGGTGGCCGGGGCACCGATTTCCTTGGCAATCTTCTGCATTTCCGGCACCGCGAGATCAGCTGCACCATAAATGACCCCAGCAGGACTGCCGCCAAACGGCTGTTCAGAAAAAGAATCAAAAAGTTCAAGACGATAGTGAGGCATTTCCTGGCCTCCTGATTCAGCTTCGCTGGTGCCAGGGTGCTGACAGTACCAACGTTATTGAAAGACCCAAGAGTAAATTTCCTTTCCCCAGACTAGCACCGACACTTTTTTGTCTGCGATTAGAGCTGCAAGTCCAGCTGAATCGAGATTATCGTATTCGTCTGCAGGAATCATCGTGATCCCGCACCACGGTTCCATCTATTGCAGAAACTCTGCTTCACTGCGATGGCACTCGATAGTGTGCCCCCCGTTCAGTTGGCGGGCCGGTGGTGTTTCACGATCACAGGTATCTTTAATCGCCAACGGACAACGGTCAAAGAAAGGGCAACCGACCTCTGTCAATGTCACCACCCGGTCTATTCCCGCCTGAGCCTCCTGCGTTTGCATCGTTTCTTCCAGCCATCCCACACGGAGTTCCGGCACCGAGCTGATGAGCAGTCGGGTATAAGGATGGTAAGGCGGTGACAGCACATGGTCGACCGGTCCCTGTTCAACCACTCGGCCCGCGTAGAGCACGACAATTTCATCTGCAAAGGATGCGACCGTAGACAAATCGTGGCTGATAAAAACAAAGGATACGCCCGTTTGCTTACGCAGACGTTTTAACAGTTCTATAACATTGGCGCCCACGATCGAATCCAATGCCGAGATCACTTCGTCACACAGCAATACTTCAGGAGTAGCAGCCAGCGCCCTGGCAAGATTAACCCGCTGCTTCTGGCCGCCTGAGAGCTCCTCAGGGTATCGTCCCGCAAAGTCTTGAGGCAGTTCCACCATTTCCAGTAGTTCCACGATTCTCCGGCGCTTTTCCTTGCCTTTCAATCCCAAATAAAATTCCAGTGGTCGTCCTAGAATGTGGTCGATGCGCTGGCGGGGATTAAGCGCGGTATCAGCCATCTGGAAAACGAACTGAATTTTCTGGAGCTCGTTCCGGCTCCGTCGCTGCAGGGCAGGATTCAGCATCTGGCCGTCCAGTAGGACCTGTCCCTGGGCTGCAGGTAGAAGACCTGCCATCACCCGAGCCAAAGTTGACTTACCGCAGCCTGATTCACCGATGATGCCGACGCTGTGGCCTCGTTCAATAGCGACATTGACATCGCGCAAAACCGTAATTGAAGGAACGCCTCCCTGAGTCCTACCGTAACCGGCAAGGATATCTTTCACCTCAAGCGCCGGTGCTTCGCGCCGATGCTCACCACTGGTTTCATCGCCCTGGCCTGCGGCGGGTGGCGGGCGTACAGCATGCATCAGCCGGCGGGTGTAATCATGGCCGGGGTTACTCACAACCTGTTCAGCAGTTCCATACTCCTGGGCCTCACCAGCATAAAGCACTACGATATGATCGGCGATCTGCGCCACCACCGATAGATCATGCGTCACATAGATGGCCGCAGAACCTTCCTGCTTGATGACCGCCTTGAAGGCCTTGAGCACTTCAATTTGCGTCGTAACATCAAGCGCAGTCGTGGGCTCGTCCAGCACTAGAAGATCCGGCTTTCCGCACAAGGCGGTCGCTGCCATCAGGCGCTGTAGCTGGCCTCCAGATACCTGGTGGGGGTAACGTCTTCCGAGCCTGTCTGGGTCCGGCAGTTCCAGCGCCCGATATAGCGTTTCGGCACGTTGATCGGCCTGCTCCTGAGTCATAATTCCGTGCAAAACGCATGACTCGGTGACCTGCTCGCCGATGGTCAGGGCCGGGTTAAAGGTGGCGGCCGCACTCTGCGCTAGATAGGCCACCCGCTGACCCCGAAGGCCTCGCAACTGGTCGGTCCCCATGCTGATGACGTCCTCACCCTCGAGACGCACCTCACCACCTGTGAACTCAAGACCGGGCTTGGTATACCCAAGGGAGGACAGCGCAATGGTTGTTTTACCGGAACCTGATTCCCCAATCAGCGCCACCACTTCACCGCGCGCCACGCTGAAACTCACTCCCTTTACGATGGGGGTCAGTTCATCATCGTCGCTGCGGGCACTGATCCGAAGATCATCGACCTCGAGCAGCGTACTCATGAGATCATCCTCTTGGCCAGTTTGCCTCCTGAGTGGGCCGAAATATCATCCACAATCATGTTGACAGAAATCGTCAGCGTGGCAATGGCCAGCGCCGGCATCAGTGGCGCAACCGAACCATAAACCAACCCTGAAAGATTCTCTTTCACCATGCTGCCCCAGTCGGACATCGGCGGCTGCACGCCGAGGCCAAGAAAGCTCAAGGAAGAGATAAACAGGATCACCCAGACAAAACGCAGGCCAAAATCGGTTGCAAGCGGCATCGCAATATTTGGCAGAATCTCCCGGGTGATGATCCACCAAAGTCCTTCGCCACGCACCTTGGCTGCCTCGACAAAATCACTGACCATGACCTCCTGACCGAGGGATCGCGCAATACGAAACACGCTGGTGGCATAGATCACACCAACGATCAGTATGAGCCAGAATATGCCGGGGCTATCCAACGCAGCGATCAATACCAGAGCAAACATGATTGAGGGGATCGAGAGAAGCGCGTCATTGACACGGCTCAGCGACATATCCAGAAGCCGGCTTCCCACGGCAGCGGCAATACCAAGTGTGACGCCAAAAAGGTATGCCAGAAGCGTGGCTAGAATTGAGATCCCAATCGTCGTTCGAGCGCCAAACAGGATCCGTGACAGAGTGTCCCGCCCCAGGTAATCACTGCCAAGCCAAACGATTTTGCTGGGCGGCTGAAAGTCCGTGTCGGGGTACATCTCGTCACTACCCGGCACAATAAACAATTCCTCGTCGAGGATATCTGCCTCGTGATACGGAGCAATCATCGGGCCGATCGCGACAATCACGGCCCAGAAAATCAACACAGCGATACCGATCTTTCCAGGCCAGCTGAGTTTGATCTTGCGCTTGGGTGGCGCGTCCGGCAGTTCTTCAAACTGTGAGGAGGGCCCAGTTTGCTGCGGTGATTCAGACATAGTCAGGCGTTTCCTTACTTTACTTTGGATGGCGCAATCTGGGGTTGGAGAGAATGGTCGCCATGTCCGCAACAAAGATCAGCACAATATAGGTCGAACAGAAAATCATGGCACAGGCCTGCACCAGCGGCATATCCCGCATCAGAACCGCCTCAATCATGAGTTTCGCAAGCCCGGGATAGGAAAATATCTGTTCGACCACCACGACACCGCCCACCAGCCAGGCGAGGTTGAGGGCGATCACATTGACGATGGGGCCCACTGCATTAAACAGGGCGTGGCGCAGAATTATTGTCTTCCGCGGCACCCCTTTCAGGATCGCCATCTCGATATAGGGCGAACTCATCACGTTGAGTACGGTTGCCCGGGTCATCCGGATAATCTGGGATGAAACCAGAATCACCAGGGTCAGTATGGGCATCGCCAGGGTCTTGATCAGCACCCACCCGGTTTCATTTCCTCTCAAGTAGACAATGGATGGAAGCCATCCAAGAGACACCGCAAAAATCAGGACCAGCGTTGTCGCAACCAAGAAATCAGGCACCGAAATGAGGTTAAGCGTGGCAAAAGTAATCGAACGATCCAATCGGGTGCCGGGGTGCATTGCGGCAATGAGACCTAAAAACAGTGAGATTGGAATTGCGATTACCCCGACCAATAGCGTCAGACGAGCAGTGTTGTAAACGCGAGGCCCCAGCATCTCGACAATCGGGGTTCCGAGTCCGGCCCCCAAACCTGCCTTGGAGATACCCAGGTCACCCATCAGTACATTTTGCAGCCAGACCAGATATTGCTGGATGGGGTGTTTATCCAGGCCGAGTTTTGCTCTGAGGGCTGCAGTGCTTTCAGGTGTTGCCGTCTGCCCCAGAATGATCTGGGCCACATCACCCGGCAGCAGGTTCGTGCCAATAAAGATCAGCACCGACACGACCCAGAGGGTTACCAGGCTGATACCAAATCTGCCTAAAAGAGCGCGCCAGAGCATGGTTAACCTGGGATTACCGCTGAAGGAAAGGTCTTAAACAAAGGGGTCCGCACGTTGCCGTGCGAACCCCTTCCGAGGATGATTGAACAGGCAGACTTACCCTGCTTTCCAGATGTGCTCGGCCCAACCGTTTCCACCGAACTGACCCAGAGGACAGTTTGAGAAGCCCTGAACCTTGGGGTCGTGCCCATCCATGATGTTGGTGTGAGCAGGAATGACCATACCGCTCTGCGTGGACACCAGCTTCTGCATCTCGCAGTGCA
>CAZVVN010000022.1:40434-45122 GCA_964630665.1 uncultured Acidiferrobacteraceae bacterium
CTCATGACGTTTTGCCGCATCGGTTTCTGCCAGGGAGTCTTTCAGCAACTGACCCATGCGGTCGCTGTTCCAGTAGGTGTCATTCCAGTTGCCATTGGGGCCGAACTGGATTGCCATCATGGCGTTCGCTGTCGGACGCATGTTCCAAGTCACCACGTTCAACGGCTCTTTCATCCACACCGCACCCCAGTAACCATCGGTCGGCACTCTTTTGAGCTTGAGGTTAAATCCGATTTTCTTGAGGTTGGCCTGCATGAGGAGGCACGCATCCTCAATGAAACCGATCACGGGCGCCACATACAGTTCGGCCTCTGAATATCCAGACTTATTGAGGTGGTACTTGGCCTTGTCAGGATCGTAGGGAATCTGCGGCAGTTCGTGGCAGTGATCCGCGCCATAGGCAACGTTGATCGGGTGGTCATTACCCACGGTACCATGTCCTTTAAGGAACTTGCGGACGATCCGCTCGCGGTCCTGGATGTAGCGAAAGCCCTGGACCAGATCATCGTTGTCGCCAGGTGCGGTGTTCTTCAGGCAGCAGATACCACCATAAAGGCCCGACGGAATCGAGAGGACCGCTTTACCCTCGCTTTCGATCTTCTTGATGTGCTTCGCTTTAACCGCCGTGGCCATATCGACACTGCCCGCCAACAACGCGTTCAACCTGGCGTCGGGATCGGTAATCGCCGTGACCTCGATACCGTCCAACCACTGCCCGGTATCCCGCCAGTAATTATTGTTGCGGGAATGGACCGACCTCACCCCCGCCTGGAAGCTATCGAGCGTGTAAGGGCCTGAACCACCCTGCCACCAGTTATGGGTATTGGCCTTGACGATCTTGGCCTGGGGCTGGGTCAGCTTGAAGGGCATATCCGCATCAGGTGACGACAGGGTGAGTTTCACGGTGTACTTGTCGACAGCTTTCCACTCAACAACAGCGGAGAAAAAAGACTTAATCGACGAAGGCGAACCGGCCGCGATATGGCGGTTCATACTCCAGACGACATCTCTGGCTGTTAGTTCGCCGCCGCTGTGAAATGCTACACCCTTGCGAATCTTGAAAATGTACTCGGTCGCGTTACCGTTGACCGACCATTCTTCAGCGAGTTCACCGTGAAGGCTCATGTTGTCCCAAACCTGGATGAGCCCGTTGTACATGGTGTTTGCCCGGACGTAGTCGATCGTCGATGTACCCAGAAGCGGGTCCAGCGTATCATCCGGACCATGCAGGTTGGACGCGAAGACTACCGAACCGCCACGGGACGGGCTAGCCGCCAGCGCGCTGGCTGAGCCTAACAGACTGCCAGCGGTCGTCGCCGTAAGGCCCAGGGCACCCATGGCCGTCAGGAAATCGCGACGGTCCATACGCCCGTCACGGTACATTTGTTGAAATGTTTTGACTTCTTTCATGTGATTTCCTCCGTTTTTCATATAACTCTGGACAACACTCAGTCCAATTGAATTCGAATTTGAGCCGCGTAACGGCCAAGCGAGGCGATTAACAGCGACCGCACTTGCCGACAGTGAAACATGAATCAGCCACCTGGGTCAAACTACCGCGTTCCAGATAGATATATTTAGGGTCCCAGCTGTCCAGCCAGCGATTCCTTGGCCTTCAAAGACCCCCAAAACAGTGAGAAAATAATGTGCTCTCGCGAAATTATTCCATTTCTGTCACAGCCGCTGAGGGATTCTCCCGTACCGGTTGGGGACTCAACGCGCTGGGTTCAGACCACCTGTGGTCTGGTCTAGAAGATTCTGCTTTGGAAGGCCTTTTACGACCATGACCCAGTACCGGACAAAGAGCAGCGACGACCACTGATGAAACTCCTTGAGCCAATCACCCTACCGGTACCCGGAATCCGCCAGATCGGTGTCGAATTGACCCTGCTTCAGGCCAGCAACGCGGTCATCGCCTTCATATTCGCGATCTCGGCTCCCGTCGCTATCATGCTGGGAGTCGGGGCCCAGGGTGGATTGTCCGAGCAGGAGCTGAGTTCCTGGATCTTTGGGGCATTTGTCGTCAATGGCTGTCTAAGCATTGGGATGTCCTTGATCTATCGTCAACCGCTGGCTTTCTTCTGGACCATTCCAGGCTCCGTTCTGCTCGGCCCCGCACTCGAACACCTGGACTTCGCCCAGGTTGTCGGTGCGTTCTATGCCACGGGCCTGTTGCTGCTGGTACTCGGGCTCAGCGGCTGGGTGCGCCGGATCATGTCGCTGTTGCCCATGCCGATCATCATGGCGATGGTCGCAGGGGTGTTCGTTCAGTTCGGACTCGACTGGGTCGACGCTTTGTTAAAGGACTGGATGATTGCTGTTCCCATGACTGTCGCTTTTGTGCTGCTGTCGCTGAATGCACATCTGGCAAAACGTCTGCCGCCGATGATCGGGGTCCTGATTGTTGGCATTCTTGCAGTCGTACTGACCGGTGGTTTCGAACCCTCATCTGTGCTTCAGACTGCGACAGTCCGACCGGTTCTTTTCCTTCCAGTGTTCTCATGGCAGGCAATCGTTGAACTGACGATCCCGCTGGCAATCACGGTGCTGGCCGCCCAGAATGCCCAGGGTATCGCCATCCTCAGGGACACTGGTCACAGTCCACCAACGAACAGCATCACCGCTGCCTGTGGTGTGACTTCCCTGGTGAGCGCGGCTATGGGGACCGTATCGACCTGCCTGACCGGCCCTGTCAATGCTCTGATTTCAAGTGGTGGCGACAAGACCCAGCATTACACGGGGGCCATACTTGTTGGACTGATGGCGATCGCCTTCGGCATCATGGCACCGGTCTTTACCCACCTGATGCTGGGTGCGCCACCGGCATTCATTGCAACACTCGCAGGACTCGCTATGCTGCGAATACTTCAAAATACATTCATGGTGTCATTTCGCGGCAGCTATTCGCTGGGGGCCCTGGTTACCTTTCTAGTAACTGTCGCGGGGCAACCCATTCTGAACATCGGGGCACCGCTCTGGGCACTGGTCTTCGGCTACACGGCATCGCGCCTGATGGAGCGACGCGACTTTGGCCCGGCGAAGAACCCTGAACAACAGTAATAAATCTGTCTGATACCGGCACCTCGATCAAAGCGCGGGGTCGACAACAGGCCGCATTGCATCCGCAACCAGCTCCTGGAACCGGCGCACGCTCGCTTCCCAATGAGGTGACAACAGACCCCCCGGTCCTGCTACGTCTGATTGGCGGCCTTCCTGCAGGCGCTCACAGATAGCGTGGTCCTCGCGGTGGACTTTCTCCCACAAGTGCCGGATGGGGTCCACTGCGGCCTCACTGTGATCGCTATCGCGGTGAAGATAGATCACCCGCTTCTGGGCTGTGGTATCAACTGACACGGGCTGATTCAGATGCACACCGAGCTGGTCGGGGTGATACAACCCCAGCACGAGATTCGGGAACAAAGTCAGATAACGTGAACTCACTCCGAGTGTATCCCGGCTCGCGTCGCACTGTTGCTCTGACGTCAGTTCTACCGCGCTGCCCAGGCAATGCCCGTCAATGACGACAATGTGATCTTCCAGAGGCTGACTGGTAGTCGTCTTGTGCACGAACTGGACATGATATGGTTCGATGAAATTTTCCATCAGCAGTTTCCAGTTACATCTGAGCTCACCGAACTCGATGGCTGCAACGGGTACGAATTCATCTGGCTTAAAGCTACCAAGCTGCCGACGCAGGGGAGCAATAAACGATTCAAAATCTGGAGCATCTGCGTCGAGGTTAACGAACACCCAGTCATGGAATGTTGTGCAGAAAATCTCTTCCAGACCGTTGTCTTCGAGCCGGAAACCATCGGGCAGACTGGTCTTCTCACCACCAAAATACGGTGCCAGACGAAGCCCGCCCTCGAGGTCGTACGACCAGCGGTGATACGGGCAGGTGATCAACCCGCTGCAATGCCCCGGCTGGTCGACGAGCTTGAGATTTCGGTGTCGGCAGACATTGTGGAACGCCCGGATGCGGTCTTGCGCACTACGGACCAGTAATACCGGCTTGCCAGCGACCGTGATCGGGGCGACGTCGCCGACCCGGGGTAGGTCATGGGCAAATGCAACAAAAACCCAGGAACTGGCAAAAAGGTATCGGGCTTCCAGCCGAAAAAATTCGCTATCAGTGTAGGCCACGGCCGGCAGCCCGTGCCTGGTCTCACCTTGCTGGTCAAACCGATCAAACAGTCTCTGGTCAAGCCTGTCGGTCATAAAGGACGCTCGCGTTCAGCTGCTAAACCAACTGCCCTGCCCCGCAAAACCAGGCCCAGGCAGACGCACACGATAACAGAGATTTTACTTTTTGCGTACGGCTAAATAGACTCGTTTGCGATTTACCGCAGCCCGCGATTTACAACACTTAAACCAAGGACACGCCATGGCCTACATTGAGCATTTCGCTGACGCATTACCGGATCCGGCCCGCGTCGCAGAAGAAAAGAGCCGACTCGAAGCTGCTGGTGTGAAATACATTCTGTCCTGTTGGATCGACCTGCTCGGTGTGCCCAAGACCAAACCAGTCCCGATCAGTGATTTTGAACTGCTGTGCATGGGCAAAGGCCCACAGTTCGCAGTCCATTCAATTTCATTCGTACCCGAACTGGGACCCGCTGACTCAGACCAGATCCCCCTGCCCGATCTCGACAGTCTCATGATCTGCCCGTGGGATAAAACCTGCGCCT
>CAZVVN010000023.1:0-45000 GCA_964630665.1 uncultured Acidiferrobacteraceae bacterium
AACCGAATCAGGCTTTGAGGTTTTCCCCAAGAAATTCAATGGCTTTCTGTACACCGCCTGAACCATGGGGTACGTTCCTCGCGATCAGTCCCAACTCGACCACGCCGAGCGCACCCAGTATGTGCGGGGCATTGATATGACCCATGTGGGCAATGCGTAAAGCCTTGCCGCGAAGATCACCGATCCCACCACCCACGACCACACCGCAACACTGCCTGCAGAAATCACGAAACCCCAACGGATCGTAGGCTTCATCCATCAGAACGGTGGTCACTGAATTGGCCCGTTCCTCTGGATCGATAATATTGAATTCCAGCGCTCCATCTTCACACCAGGTGGCCACCGCCAGGCGGACGGCCTCAGCCAAGAGCCGGTGGCGTTGGATAACATTTTCCAGACCCTCTTGAAGCAGCATATCCAGCGAACAGCGAAGTCCATACAGCAGATGTTCCGGTGGTGTGCCACAATATTTTTCAGGGTGCAGTTCTCCGTGCCGTGCCGTCCAGTCCCAGTAACGGGTCCTTAGCCCGGCAGCAGGGTGCGCAGCCCACGCCCTCTCGCCAGCCGCGACAAAGCTCAGACCCGGCGGCAACATCAGGCCTTTCTGTGAACCACTCACAGCGATATCGACACCCCAGTCATCCATCTCGACCGGCATGGTCGCCAGAGATGCGATCGTGTCGACCATGACCAGAGCGTCATGCCCTGCTGCGCGAACAGCCGCGACAATCGCTGCGATGTCGTTGACAACGCCGGACGCAGTGTCCACCTGTACGACGAGTACTGCCTTGATCCGGCCCTTGATGTCGGCCCGCAAACGTGCCTCGACAGCTTCCGGATCCACCGCATGCCGCCAGTCCTGCGGCAGACTCAGCACCCTAAGATCCATCAAATCCGCCATCTTTCCCCAGGCCTCGGCAAATCGACCGCTGTTCAGGACCAGGATCTCGTCACCCGATGAGAGCACATTGGCCAGCGCCGCTTCCCAGGCACCGTGCCCGTTGGCCGCATAAATGTAGGTCTCACCGCAGGTCCCGAAAATCGTCTTCAGATCCGCCCTGCAGGTGTCGGTGATCTCGACCAGCTCCGGATCAAAAATATCGACCGCGGGCCGGTGCATCGCACGCAGCACTTCATCGGGGATGGTCGTAGGCCCCGGGATGACCAGAAACTCCCGCCCGTTGCTGATCGTCATATTGGCGTCTCCTCAGAAAGTCTGTAACGTCGCGACCGAAGTATAGCGCCCGGTCAGGATTGTCCCGGGCTCAACCACTGGATGCCAGCAGACCTCAGCACCGCCAAGGATCTCCTTGAGTGCCCGGATCCGGCATCGTGTAGATAGCGTGGACAAACGTGTACGTTGAGAGACACAATCGTGCGTGAGCCGGTCCCACGGGAAAACCGGCGGGTGGCGGTGGAATCAGCCGAGAAACGATCTCGCTAGACCGAAAAGGAGGAGAACACATGCGCATTGGAATCGTCGGTGCGGGGGCCGTCGGCAGTGTTGTCGGCGGCCTGCTCACCCGCGGTGGACACGACATCACCCTGATCGATCCCTGGCCCGAACACGTCGAAAAGATCCAGCGCGATGGATTGATCATCGAAACAACAGATCAGACGCACCTCACCCACCCTAAGGCGATCCACATCTGTGATCTGCCGCAGGTCAGTGAACCTTTTGAGGCCGCATTCATAGCGGTAAAGAGCTACGACACGATCTGGGCGACCGCACTGATACGTGACTACGTGGCATGCCCAGATGGGGTCTTCGTCGATTTTCAGAATGGAATCAACGACGAGCGAATGGCTTCGGTGGCAGGCAAAGAACGCTCACTGGGCTGTGTCATCACCATTGGCGTGGGCTGTTATGAACCTGGGAAAGCGATCCGTACCGATACCTACCTGCTGGGGTTTAAGGTGGGCGAACACGACGGCACTGACACGGCCAGGGTCCGTCGTATCGCCGAGATCCTGGAGTGCATCGCACGGGCCGAAGTGACGACCGACCTGTGGGGCAATCGCTGGTCGAAGTTGATGGTCAACTGTATGGCCAATGCACTGGCTGGCCTCAGTGGGTACGGTACGGCCCAAGTCAGAACAATTCCCGAGATCACTCGGTTGGCGATACAACTGGGTGCCGAGACCGCCCGCGTAGCGCTCGCCTTGGGACACGATCTACACCCGGTCGCAGGCGTCTCACCGCACAAGATCATCGACGCAGCCGAGGGCAGAAACGTAACGGAAGTCCTTGAGGCGCTCCAAAACGCCGGCAGCGATGGTGGCCAGGGCGTCCCATCACTGGGACAGGACGTCCGAAAAAAGCGGCGCACCGAGATCGACTACCTGAACGGCCACGTGGCCGAAACAGGTCGTCAACTCGGCATACCCACACCATTCAACGACCGCATCGTCGCGATTGTCAACGAGTTGGGTATCGGCTTTGCAAGTGATCCGGCGCACCTCGCATCCCTACAAGAGATGCTGCCATGAGCGGATGGCAAGCCGGCGTTGATGTAGGCGGCACCAATACCGACCTGCTGTTTCTCGATCCTGAGACTGGCCGCTACCAGGTAAGCAAGGTCGCCACAACGACTGCCGATCAATCGCTGGCAGTGCTGGAGGGGCTGCAGATCGGCGGTATGTCTGTGGCGGAACTTGAGGCCGTGGTTCACGGCACCACTATCGCCACGAACGCGGTTCTGGAACGAAAGGGCGCACGCTGCGGACTGATCACCACCCGGGGTTTTCGAGACGTGCTCGAACTGGGACGCCGAACGCGCCCCAATAACTACGGGATGACCGGTTCATTCGAGCCCCTGATTGATCGAGAACTGCGGCTGGAGGTCAGTGAGCGGCTCGACGCGCGTGGGCGGGTTGTGCTGCCGCTGGACGAGACCGAAGTGCGAACTGCACTCGAGAGATTGGAGTCGCTGGGGGCCGAAGCGGTCGTCATTCATTTCCTGCACGCCTACGCCAATCCTATCCATGAGGAACGTGCCGCCGAGATCGCACGGGAGGTCTGGAAAAGCGGGTTTATCTCGACCAGCAGCGAGATCCTTCGCGAAGTCCGTGAATTCGAACGCGGCAGTACCGCCGCAGTCAATGCCTACGTTCAACCGATCCTCGCGGCATACCTGGAGCGGATCTCTCAGCGTCTCAAAGATGCAGGGTTTCTCCGCCAGCTGCTGGTGATGCAGGGCAATGGCGGTACCCTCACCGCACAGGCCGCAGCTCGCCAGCCGGTCCAGACCGTAATGTCGGGTCCGGCTGCCGGTGCTGTCGCCGCAGCAAACATCGGCCAGCAGGCAGGATTTGAAAACCTGATCGCCTGCGACATGGGCGGAACCAGCTTCGATGTCAGCGTCATCATCGGCAGCACCCCGGCCCTGTCGTCCGAGAAAGACCTGGCCTACGGCATTCCGGTCAGGGTGCCTATGGTCGACATCCACACAATCGGTGCCGGCGGTGGTTCCATCGCCCGGGTCGATTCGGCGGGCCTGCTTCGGGTCGGACCGGAGAGCGCCGGGGCCCAGCCTGGGCCGGTGTGTTACGGACGCGGCGGTTTGCAGCCCACGGTCACAGACGCCAATCTGGTGCTGGGCCGCATCGATGTGGCCGGGTTTGCCGGGGTCGGGCAGCACCCTGACAGCCGCAAACAGGCCGCCGCTGAGATCGACGAATCTGTCGGCCGGCCTCTCGGCCTGAACACCGTGGATGCAGCCGCAGCGATCCTCGCGATCTCCAGCAATCAACTGGCCTCGGCCATTCGATTGGTTTCAATTGAAAAAGGCCATGACCCACGCGACTTCGCACTGTTTGCTTTCGGGGGCGCAGGACCGCTTCACGCCGTCGGCCTGGCGCGGGAATTGGGCATTCCCCGGGTACTGGTTCCGCGCTTTCCAGGCATCACATCAGCCCTCGGCTGCCTGATCTCCGACCTGCGACACGACTATGTCGAGACACTCTGGCGCCCGCTCGCTACGGTCGATCCAGAAAGTGCAGATCGGATATTCCTCAAACATGCAGAACAGGGTCGCCAGACGATCATCGATGAGAGCGTACCAACTGAATCGATCGACATCATTCATGAGGCCGACCTCATGTACCAGGGGCAGAGCCACGTGTTCCGCGTCCGGGTACAGAGCCCAGGATTTTCCGAATATGACGTTGCGGCCGCCTTCTCGGAGCGCTACCGGGAACGGTTCGACATCGTCCTGGAAGACATGACACCGGTCCTGGCCAGCCTCCGGACCACGGTCATCGGTCGCCGGCCCGATCTGGTACTAAAGAGGCTCGGCAAAGGTGAGGAAGCCCCCCTGCCCGGCCCTGTCTCCAGTCGGCCGGTTTTCTTCGCTGGTGACTGGATTGATACCCCGGTCTATGACCGCGACGCCCTCATCCAGGGAACATCACTGGAGGGGCCGGCCATCGTGCAGCAGGCAGACACCACCTGCCTGATCGATCCCGGGGCCCGGGCCACGGTGGATCCTGACAGCAACCTGATCATCGAAACCCGGCCCGATCCTTGAAGAGGCAACCCTGAAATGACAATGGATCCCGTGACACTCGCCGTGATCGAAAACGGTCTCCGCCAGGTCTGTTCGGAAATGGATCTGGTACATGAAAAAACTTCCTTCTCACCGGTCATCTCAGAAGCCTTCGATCGATCGAATGGCATCTACGATCGATCCAGCGGTGAGATGATCGCCCAGGGTGAACTGGGACTGCCGATCTTTCTCGGGGTCATGCAGTTCGCCACCCAGGCGGTTCTGGAAAAGCGCAGCGACTTAGGTCCCGGGGACGTGATCATTCAGAACGACCCTTATCTTGGCGGCACTCACCTGATGGACGTCAAAATGGTGATGCCGTTCTATTACGCGGGCGAACTGTGGTGCTTTCTCTCCAACACCGGCCACTGGCCGGACACCGGCGGCATGGTCCCGGGCGGATTCAATTCAACCGCAACCGAGATTCAGCAGGAGGGATTGCGCCTGCCTCCTGTCAAGCTGATGTGTGCAGGAGAACTGCAACAGGATGTGGTCGACATCATCCTCAACAACATCCGTGTACCGGACGAACGAATCGGTGATATCCGGGCCCAGATCGGGGCCCTGAAAACCGGTGAGAAGAGATTGACCGCACTGCTTGACCGTTACGGCGCGGACACAGTCGTTGCCGCAATCGCCGACCTCAGGGGCCGGTCCGAACAGCACATGCGAGAGGTGATCTCAGCAATAACCGACGGTACCTACAGTTTCACGGCTTACATCGACAGCGATGGCGTCATCGATGAACCGCTGGCCATTGTCCTCGACCTGACAATCGATGGCAGCGATGCTCATTTCGACTTTTCCCGCTCAAGTCCCCCGTGCCGGGGTCCAATGAACTCGGTCTGGGCGACGACTCAGTCGGCAGTATACGTGGCCATGAAACATATTTTCCCCGAGGTCCCGATCAACGCTGGCTGTTTCGCACCTCTGCACATCAAGCCGCCCCAGGGCACCTTCCTGTATGCTCAATATCCGAGGCCCGTTGCCGGCTGTGCAGCGGAGGTCGCGCAACGCATCATGGAGGCTGTCTTTGGGGCGATGGCCCAGCCTCTGCCCGAGCGCCTGTTCGGCGCGCCGGCCGGAACCAGCGGTAACCTGGCCCTCGGCGGACACGATCCAGAAGCTGAGCGCGACTACATCATGTATTTCTTCTCCGGAGGCGGCTACGGCGGATGGGTTGACGGTGACGGCCTGACCAACGGCTGCTCGACGGTCGGCATATCAAAGACCCAGCCCGTTGAAATACTCGAACAGCATTATCCGCTGCTTTTCGAAACCTATGCGCTGCGAGAGGATTCCGGTGGCGCAGGCAAGCGGCGCGGCGGCTTCGGAGTCAGCTACCGGATCCGCCTCCTGCGTGGTGAAGGCAAGGCGTCCTTCCTGATGGACCACGGCCGGGACGGACCCCCGGGGATGACAGGTGGCGATTCCGGGGCACCCAACGAGATCCGTGTCGGCCAGGCGGGTGCGGTCACAACGCCGGAACACGTCTCCAAGGGTGAAGGCTACGTGCTGAGGGCTGGTGATTGGATCGAGGTGCACACCCCTGGCGGTGGCGGCTACGGACCGCCCGATGAGCGAGACCCCGCCTCAATTGAGAACGACCTGCGCCGCGGGTATTACACCGATTCCCCGTGACCGCCGAAAACGACCCGACTGCCAACCTCGGCGAGGACCTGTTGAAGTTGCGTCCTGACCTGTTAGCATGACGACGGCTAAGCTGCCGTTGACAGAAAACTGCAGTAATACCACGCGCCGCGAGATATCGACATGACATTCGGATTCTCCCTGATCGTCCGGGGCAGTGATGCAACCCCTGAAAACTTTAGCCTGATGGCAGAGCGCGCCGAGTCACTGGATATCGACAGCCTCTGGTGCAGCGCCCACATCGTCCTGCCACCCCAGGTCCGTTCCGGTTACGCCATGGTGCCCGATCTGATGCACCCGCCGCACTGGAAAGAACGTTACTGGGAACCGTTCACGGTCATCAGTTACCTGGCGGCCAGAACCTCCCGACTGAGGTTCGGCACCAGCATCATCGTCCTGCCGATGCACAACCCCTTCGAGGTCGCCAAACAAGTTGCCGAAGTCGATGAACTCAGTGGCGGACGATTCACTTTGGGTCTCGGGGTAGGCTGGTTCGAGGAGGAGTTTGAGGTCCTGAACCAGGATTTTCGGACTCGGGGAGCCAGAACCGACGAGGCATTGGCTTTGATGAGAAAACTCTGGGGCCCCGACCCAGTCAGTTTTCAGGGCCGTTTCTACAATGTTGCCGATGCCCACTTCGGGCCGAAGCCGGTCCAGCAGCCTGGGCCACCAATCTGGATCGCCGGCAACAGTGAGCCGGCCCTGCGTCGGGCGGCCCGCTACGCCGACGCCTGGCATCCCGTCAGACCCACTTTTGCTCTGATCAAACAAGCCAGAGAAACACTGGCCGTTTACCTTGAAGAGGCATCCCGGGCGCCCGACGCGATTCAGATTGCGATCAAACTGCCGCTGGTCGTCGAAGATGAATCCCCGGACCGCGATACCTTCCCCACCCGGGGACAGCCAACAGAGATCGCAGGTGCGATCGACCGGTTCCGGGAACTGGGTGTCGATCATTTCGTCTTCGACCTGGTACCGGAAACGATCGGCTGTGCCCTGGACAGCATGGACCGGTTTGCCCAGGACATCCGCCCGCACCTCCGCTGAAGGCATCGCGACCGCTCATCCTCTAAGCTGTCACGATATCGCGGCCAGGACCTGCCATGTGAAAGCTCTCAAAGATATACGGGTCGTAGACTTCACCAAGGTGCTGGCTGGGCCTTTATGCACCCAGTGCCTGGGTGATCTTGGGGCCGACGTCATCAAGGTGGAGCCCCTCGAACACGGCGACGATACCCGGCGCTGGCCTCCTTTTCGCAAAGACGAAGGTGTCATCTTTCTGAGCACCAACCGCTCCAAACGCAGCATCGCTGTGAATCTCAAGTCCAGTGAAGGTGCTCGCATACGCGACCGCCTGATCGCATCGGCCGACATTGTTCTGGAAAGTTTCGGCCCCGGTGTCGCTGAACGCCTCGGGCTGGACTTCAAGTCCATCCAGCAGAACAATCCGCGGGCGATCTGCTGCAGTTTTTCGGGCTACGGGTCCAGCGGCCCGATGCGCAAGGGCAAAGGCTTCGATCTGATCCTGCAGGCCTTCAGCGGCATGCTCTCGATGACTGGCGAACCCGGCGGTTCACCGTCCAGGAGCCCGTTCTCACCTGTCGACCAGACAACAGGCCTGCACGCTCTAGCCGGTATTCTGGCCGCCCTGATCCAACGTCAGAAGACCGGCGAAGGACAGCACATCGAAGCGTCTCTTTTTGACACTGCCACGGCGCTGCTGGCCTATCCCCTGCAGGGCTACTGGCTACATGGGAAGGAACCCGAGAAACCAGGTTCCAGCCATGAATCGCTGTGCCCGTACCAGGCCTTCGAGACCGCTGATCGACCAATCATCCTGGGGATTGCGAACGATGCCCTGTGGCGGGCTTTCTGCCGCGTGGCCGAGGTCGAGAAACTGACCGACGATCCCCGGTTTCAAACCAATGCCAACCGCGTTGAAAACCGGCAGGAAACCGTTTCCATTGTGCGCGGGTTATTACTGGAAAAGGGCCGGGACGCCTGGCTTGAAACCCTGAACGCAGCGGGAATCCCGTGCTCACCGGTCCACAGCCTGGGTGAGGCATCGGCCCATCCCCACACCGGACAAAGTGGCATGGTTTTTGAATACACCGATCCCAACACTGGCAGCGACCCGTTGAAGGGTGTCGCCTATCCGCTGAAGTTCGACGGCAGGCGCCCGGCAGTCGAGCGCCGGCCGCCGCGACTTGGCGAGCACAGCCGGGAAGTACTCGAGGAACTGGGATTTGGTTCCGAGGAGGTCGATGGCTTCGAAACCTCGGGAGTCATCCACCAGCCCCCCGGGGGGCACGGCAGCTAACGCAACTCGGTCAGAGCGGGTATTGCAAGCCCGGAGCTTTTCAATGCAGGGAATCATCAATGAAGATCTATATCAGCGCCGACATCGAAGGGATCACCGGAATCGCCCACTGGGATGAAGCCACTCGCGACCACCCTGCCTACGCCGAGTTTCAGCAACGGATGACCGCAGAGACCGCGGCCGCCTGCGAGGCGGCGCTCGGGTCCGGCGCTCAGGCCATCGTCGTCAAGGACGCCCATGGCACCGGCCGCAATATCCTGGCCGAGCAACTTCCCGCCCCGACCCAGCTGATCCGTGGCTGGAGCGGCCACCCTTACGGCATGGTACAGGCGCTGGATAGCAGCTTCGATGCACTGCTGCTGGTGGGCTACCACTCCCCTGCTGCGAGCGGTGGGCACCCGCTGGCACACACCTTCAGAGGCTCTATCCATCGCATCGAACTGAACGGCGAAAGACTCAGTGAATTCAGAGTCAACAGCCTGACCGCCCGCGCTGAAGGCGTCCCCACCGTGTTTCTGAGTGGTGACACCTCTTTGTGTGACGAAGCGGTTCAAGCTGAGCCTGGCATCGTGACAGTAACCACGCACACAGGAGTCGGCGCATCGACCTTCGGCCGCCACCCGGCTGATTCAATCGAGCAGATTAAAGAAGGCGTCAGGCGGGCCCTCACAGACCTGCCGGACACCGCACTGCAGCCCATGCCCAAACCCTACACCCTAGAGATCCGCTATCGCATCCCTTTTGATGCTTATGCCGCTTCGTTCTACCCCGGTGCCGTGCTGATGAGCGACGACACGGTCCGGGTCGAGACCGGAGAATGGTTCGAGGTACTTCGGGCTCTGCAGTTCCTCAAATAGTCGTCCACTGCAGGCAGCAACTCCCGGGTCGGACAGAGCCTGTCACGAGTCGGATATCTGCTCGCCAGCCGGTGGTAACTCGGCAAACTCACCGGGACGCTTCTGGGCGTTCGCCGCCATGGCCTCAATGATCTCTTCGGGTTGCAGCATTGCGGCGTTCCAGACCCGGATGTAGTCAAGCACATCGGCCGTCGCGTGATCTCTCGAATAATTGATCACCCGCTTGCTGCCAAAAACAGCCGTGGGAGCCTTGCTTGCAATCTCGGCAGCCACCACCATCACCTCGGCGAGCATGGTCTCCTGGTCCGGGTAAACCCGGTTGACCAGGCCACACTTACGGGCTTCTTCGGCGCCCATCCGCCGACCCGTATAAGCCAGTTCTCGAACCAGTCCCTCTGGAATCAGACGGGTGAGACGCGGAAAGGTGCCGACATCCGCGGTCATGCCGATATTGATCTCGAAAATCGTGAAAAACGCATCGGCTGTGGCATAGCGCATATCGCAGGCGGTGACGAGATCCACTCCGCCACCGATGCAACCTCCCTGTATGGCGGCAATCACCGGTATTCGGCAGTCCTCCAGGCTCGAAAACGTCTCCTGCATGTACTGAATTTTTTTCAGAAGCGCAGCACGCACCCCCAGGACGTCCCTGGCCTTGGCACCCGTAGCCTCTCCAGAGTTGTCTTTGAGAAAGGTACCGATGTCCAGCCCCGCGCTGAAGTGCGGGCCCGTCGAAGAGATTACAATGACCCGCGCCCTGACATTGTGGTCGATGTCACGAACGATTCGAGGCAGTTCATCCCAGAACGCCGGAATCATGCTGTTGCGTTTCTCCGGTCGGATGAGGCGCAGGTGTGCGATTCGGTTATCTATCGAAAGATCGAAGCAGGTCGATGTCATGGTCGGGCCTCGCGGCTCTTAAATGTGGGCACTGGCAACGGCACCACCATCGCAGGCGATGGTCTCACCCACGGTGTAGGCGCCGGCCCTTGAACTCAAGAAAATAGCGAGCCCGGCGATGTCTTCCATGGTACCGACCCGCTGGCTTGGATTTCGCTGTGCCACTTGGCTCCAGTCCCCGTCGGTTTGGCCGCCCATACCCACCGCTGTACTCAACATCCAGGTCGGGAAAGGGCCGGGTGCGATCGCGTTGACGTTGATGTGGTCCTTGACCAGGTGGGCCGCCAGCACCCGGGTCAGGTGGTGAGCAGCAGCTTTGGAGGGGCCATAAGAAAAATTGTCAAAGATAGGGGTAACTAACCCGTCGATGGACCCGATGTTGATGACCCGCGCAGGATCTTCGGCCGTTGCCGAGGCTTTGAGCAGTGGCAACAATTTCTGAATCAGGAAGAACATGCCTTTGACATTGGTGTCCATCACCTTGTCCCAGCCCACCTCGGGAAACGCTTCCAGCGGTGCACCCCACCCTGCACCTGCGTTATTGATCAGGATATCCAGCTTCTCCTCGCGCGCCGACAGTGACTCGACCAGGGACTCGATACCGTCGAGCTCCGAGATGCTCGCTGGCAGCGACACGCATTCGCCACTGAAATCACGGCTCAACCGAGCGGCGGTCGCATCACAGGCCTCGGATTTACGTGAGCTGATGTAGACTTTTACGCCGCTTGACAGAAAGCCAGCCGCAATCATCTCGCCGATTCCCCTTGAACCACCGGTCACCAGCGCGGTTTTTCCACTGACTGAAAACAGATCCCGCATAGTGTTTTCTCCTTTAATAGGCGGAGTGCGACACAGATCCTAAAGGAACTGTTCGGCAGTCTCCCGTATCATCTGATCCAGAAAGCGAAAAAATCCGCCACCACCTGCCCCAATCGGGGCATCCATTTGGGAGGCAATGCAGCCGGTGGCCAAACCCAGGTGGAGACGCTGGAATGCAATCAATTATTCCACCCAGCTATTGTAAAGGCCCCTTGGAAAGGCCGTCACACTCGACACCGCTACGCTCGGCCCAACCCAGAATCTCTTCCCAGATCTCCTCGGCCACTGGAATACCCAGGCGCTGCCGAACCTCCCGGCAGCGATACTCCGGTTCGCCCGGAATGAGTATCTCGTCAAACCCATCGGCCGGGTCGCGCGACTTGACCCAGGATAGATAATCGTCGATCCGGGTCTGGAAATCGCCGCCATCGGACAGTGTCGCGAGATCCAAAGCCACGACCAGCCAGTTGAGTGCCCTGGATTGGCCCAGTACGCCGTGGGCCAGCAACTCACCGATCAACCCCAGGCCATAGCCTTTGGGTCCAGCCGCCGGCAAAAGTACTCCACCGGCGTAATAGTCTGCCGCATCCGTACTGGGTCGACCTGCCCGATCCAGGATCATCCCGGGTGGCAGTGGTGTACCCGTCTTTGAGGCTGCCAGCAGCTTGCCCTGGGCGATCGTCGAGGTGGCAAAATCAACGACCACCGCCCCCGTTGACCCACCCGGCAGTGCCAGTGTATACGGATTGGTTCCCATGATGCCCTCCCGACCCCCGTACGGTGCGACTTTCGGATTGCCCCGGGTGTGCCCACCGCCACCGATGATCAGAGCGAAACAGCCCTGCCGGGCAATGGTCTCTGCATAGGCCCCGATGCGCCCGGTATGACCACAGTTGATCAGTGCACCCGTCGCCATACCTGCTGAGCGGGCCTTGTTCGCGGTGTACTCCGCCAGGCACATCATCGCAGGCACACCATGGCTGGCCTGCCCATCGATGCGGGTGAATGCCGGCTGGTCGGCGACGACGACCGGTTCGGCAGCCGGGTCAATCGAGCCCGCCGAAATGAGTTCCAGATACTGTGGAAACCGTACGATCCCGTGGGAGTCAACGCCCAACAGGCTGTTGCCGACCACGTGCTGCGACACGCTGCGGGCAGAGTGATCCGACATGCCGGCAGCGCTCAGCAGACGGGCGCCGAGCGCCTCGAGCAGATCGGCATCCAGATGCAGACCGTCATGATCGCTTTCAGGACCCGCAGTCACGTCTGCCCCGGCGCCGGCTGAGGCCACGTTTGTTTACTTTTCATCAACCGGCTACCTGTAGACTGACCGTTTCCATAAGAACATCGCCACCTAGAGTTCCTTAAGCAGACGACCAAAGCCAGCAATACAGTCAGTGATGCCATTCTGCCGGAGCGCGTGCCAGTACAAAGCGGTGTTGATCGCGATGACGGGTTTGCCCAGTGCCTGTTCAAGTTCGCCCGCCAGTCTGGCCATGGCCAGGTTGGTTCCCACCTGAATAATGGTATCAATATCGTCGCCATCCATTTCATAGACGGCCCGGGTCATGGTCTCTATGCTCTGCTCAGCAATGTTGACCGGGCTGGTGGCTTTCAGCCCGGTGACACGCTGAACCGTGAACCCACACTCACTGAAATAACGGCGCACCCGTTCGTCGGCGACCGGCCAGTAGGGTGTCAGAACCCCGATCTGCCGGGCACCTACCGTTTCGAGCGCGACCCTGGCCGCATCCGAACCGAGGCTGACCGAGACCCCCGACGTCTGCGACAGACGTGATCTGATCGTGGCCGCACCATCTGTACCGTCCCAGAAAGTCTCCGCCGAAACACCGACAATGATATGGTCCGGGGCGCACGGCACCAGGCCTTCAATGGCAACGTCCAGATTTGTGTGGATCACCTCCACCATCCGTGCAAAGTCGGCATCACTCGAGATGCTGACGTTCTGCAGAGGAAATCGGCCAGTGTGCGTCGTGACACCCGGCACCGCCATTGCGTGGAACTCCGGCTCCACGATCGTGTTGGTCGCCGGCACAATTACGCCAAGCTTCAGCCTCCAACCCAGAACATCAAGGTCGCTCCCTTTGTATGCTTCGATTCCGTCGTGAACACGACTCGGATGTGAACTGCTCATCTTGATCCTCCCGAAATCCTGCTGACCGGACACACTGCGTCGCTACACAGGGTCAATTCGTCGATAGGTATAGACTAGCAAAATCCTGCGCTGGGCAACCCGTCCCAGCCATTTACCGTCAAAGGAGAGAGGGACATGAACCACTCGGCTAACCCGAACACCGTACACAAACCCCTGGGCAGGTACTGCCACACCACCCTGGTTCCGGCCGATGCGAGGTGGCTGGTTCTGTCCGGCCAGGTCGGAATAAATCCCAAAGGCCAGCTCGCCGCGGGAATTCGCAAACAGACCGAACAGACCTTCAGAAACATCCTTGCCTGTCTGCGTGCCCAGGGCATGCGCAAGAAGGACCTGGTCAAAACCACCGTTTACCTGACTGATTCGCGGTTTGCCGATAGCTACCGGCAGGCCCGATCAAAGGTCATCGGCGACGAAACGCTGTTCACCTCTACCCTGGTCATTGTCGATGGCCTCGCCTCACCCGACATCCTGATCGAGATCGAGGCCTGGGCAGCCAAAGCCTGAATCAGCGAACATCGAGCCAGGGCCAGGCCATCCCGGGATCACCCGACTTTTAAGAACTGCTCGATCGCACGGCGGTCATTCCTCGAGCGATGAATCAATACAACTGACGCGGGTCTGATGCATGCGCCGCCGGTAACGGTCTGCGTCGAAGGGGCAGCCATGGTGCAGGATGCAGCGGTTGTCCCAGATCAGCAGATCACCCAGTTGCCACTGATGGCTGTAGATATGTTCAGGCCGTATTGCGCGATCGAGCAGATCATCCAACAGTTCACGGGCGGCCTCCTCAGACCAGCCCGCTATTGACCGGGCATGGGAGCCCACGTAGTAGTTCTTTTCGCCGGTCACCGGGTTCGTGCGTACCAGTCGCTGCTGAACCGGTGGCAGCGACTCGGCATGCGTTGGCGTAACCGCATCAGGACTGACCTTGCTTCGGGAAAACACATAGTCATGCGTCACGATAAGGTCTTCAATGGTTGCCTTGAATGAATCCGGGAGCTTTGCGTAAGCCGCCCTGGCACTGACAAATTCGAGTTCACCGCCTTCCGGTGTGACTTCGTGAGCATAGGACAGGGAGAACTTGGCCGGCACAGGTCGGAACGAGGAATCCGAGTGCCACATCTGGTTGCCTGTCGAGAATATCACCCGCTCGTGGCTGGCCGGCATGTGCTTGCCCTCCCGGTCGACGTTACCGATCCGGTAGACATAATTGACGCGGCGCTCACGACCGTAAGTCACATGATCAAATTCGAGTTCGCCGAATCGTTTGCTGAAAGCCAATTGACGCTCGTCATCAAGATCCTGGCCACGCAAAAGGACTAGTGAATGGTGCTCGGCCGCTTGTTCGATCTGTGAGAACTCCACGTCATCGAGGCCCGAGCCGATTTCAACGCCCAGCACTTCCACACCAAATTCGTCATGCAGCTTACGCAGTTCAATAGTCATTGATAAAGGCCCATTCTGATCAAGGGCTATGCCCTGTCGAAGCGTCTACAGCTGACAACGGATCCGGACCGATCCTTGACGGTACTCTACCAAATCCGCGTGCGGCCCCTGTAACAGGATCCGAACTGCAGGCCCAGGCAACGGCCGGAGACGAAAACATTAGCTGGACTTAAGGTGATCCGCAGCTATCTCCCGCAGGCGGCTTCTCTGGATCTTCACTCCGTTGGCACTTTCCGTGACGGGAAATCGGACCAGTCTCTGAATCCCGACCGGCACCTTGAAAGCCGCCATGCCGGTGGCACAGTGCGCGAGCAGGGTGTTTTCATCAAACTCGTTGGTGTCTTCACTGATCACAAATGCAAAGGCCCGCGTTCCCTGCGGCGTTTCAACCGCCACGACCTGCGCCCGGTCAACCGCCGAATGTGATTCAAGGTACCCCTCGACCTCAGCGGGGTTGACCAGGAACCCGCCCAGACGAATGGCATCGCCCATCCGGCCAAGGAACACGAACTGCTGGTCGGTCTCCGTGTAACCCAGGTCACCAGTGCGCACAAAACCGTCCTCGGTGAGCACCGACTCGCTCGAGTCTGCGTCCCCGAAGTATTCAGACATACGACTGGGTCCACAGACCTCCAGCTCGCCGACCTCGCCATGCGGCAGCAGAGTACCGTGCTCCGCATGACGGACCCGGACCTTTGCGTGCTTGGACACCAGCACACCGCCGCGCCGACCCCGCACTTCAACTGTATCGCCAGGATCCTGGCGGGCGTACAGCGCCTGCATCTCACTCATACCCCACAGGCCAACCAGTTTCATGCCCCGCTTGTCGGCCTGCGCAACGATGTCCTGGTAGACCGGGTTAAAGGCTGCGTAACCTCCGAAACGAAATAACGGGAACGCCAGCGGCGCATCGACTGCATCGAGCATACGGGCAAACATCTCATCCGACCCGTTACAGTGCGTCACTTGGTGGGCGTGCATGAGGCTCGCGGCCTCAGGGCCTGAAAAAACCGGCATCATAACCAGTGGCCGTCCTGCCGCCAGGCCGGCCATGGCCTGTGCGTGGCCAAAAGTACCGCACAGTGGTACGACCTGGAGGATCACGGTTTCCGGTTCGTGCCAGCCGAAAAACTGCGTAACGTCGCGAGCATGGCAGGCGATGCTCGCGTGGCTGTGCAGTACGAACTTCGGCGCTGCAGTAGTACCCGAGGTGGTAAAGACGACGACACCGCCTTCCGGTTGGGCAAAATTCCCAGTGAATTCCTCCGTGTCAGCAAGTTCCTGATAGTCAACAACCGACCGGTCCGCAAGTGTTCCTGGTAATGAGGGTACCGGCTGATCGTCGCTATAGATAATGATGCTCTCAAGCGTTGCCAGGGCGGCGCTCTCAATCTCCTCCAGGGTCTGGAGAAACGGTATGTCCTTGAACGAGGGCCACAAGGCGAGCGCCCGGCAGCCGGCGCGGCCGACAATGTCGCCCACTTCACTGGCCCGAAAGCGGCTGTTGACCGAGACCGTAATAGCCCCGATACGCGCACAAGCAATATGCAGAGCCAGGTAAGGGGCGATATTCGGCAGCCAGAAAGCAACCCGGTCACCGGCACCGATTCCCAAATTCTTCAGGCCGCTGGCAAGCCGACGCGATTCTGCAGCCAGCCTGCCGTAGGTCCAGACATGACTACGGTCCACCAGCGCGAGGCTTTCCGGTTGACTGGCGGCCGGCCGATCGACCAGCTGGCTGACAGTGTCCGTGCCGGAAGCAGTGGCTGAGCGGCGGGCCGGCATGAAGAGAAGCTGGCAGGCCAGCCTACTTCAGGCCAGCGACAACCAGCGCGTCTTTGAATCGTGATAACGCGTCCGGAAAGGTTTCGTCGAAATAAGCCTTGCTCAGGCCCGGGTTCATTTCCAGCGCCCTCGCCAGCTCCGCTTCGGCCTCGGCCTGTTCTCCCTTGAGACTGTGGCAGGCGGCGAGCCCCAGAAAAGCCCAGAAACCGGCATTGGGATGACTGGCCGCCTTCTGGTACCACCCCATGGCCTCGTCGTCGCGTTCCAGATTCAGCAGCACACCCCCCTTCATCTGCTCGAATGCCCACAGCAGCGGATCACTGGGGCTCAGCCGGATCGCATCGTTCAACAGTTCCAGTGACACTTCCCAATCACCGTCCCCTGTCATCAGGTAGGACTGGGCAAGGCCGTGGTAGGCCTGCGCGTAGCTTGGATTGAGTTCGATGGCGCGTTTCAACTCACGCTCGGCCTTTGCCGGCTGAAACGAAAAGGCAAAGGCCCGCCCCAGGGCGTAGCGACAGAAGGGATCCTGGTCGTCCAGGACCACTGCCCGCTCACCGTGACGCAGCGCAGCTTCGATGCATGGCTTGGGCTCATCGGTAAAGTTTGAGATCACCTGTACCAGATACGCCACAGAGATCCCGGCCTGGGCCGGGGCAAATTCACCGTCCAGGTCGATCGCCTGCTGATACAAAGAAATAGCTGAGGCGACGTTTTCTCTGGAGAACTGATACATCTGCCACTGGGCCTGCTGGAACAGGTCCCAGGCATCCATATTGCCGGCCGTCTTGCGCCGGGCGCGCTGGCGTTCGGAACGGGCCAGTTCCGGCTCTATCGATGCCGCAATGGTCTCGGTGATTTCATCCTGCAGAGAAAAAATATCGTCGAGATCGCGATCGTAACGCTCGGTCCACAGATGGCCACCGCTATCCGCCTCAATAAGCTGGGCGGTGATTCTGACCCGGGAGCCAGCTTTGCGGACACTGCCCTCGAGCACGTAGTCGACCTCAAGATCCCGTGCCACTTCGCGTACGTCGACCGCCTTACCCTTGTAAACGAATGACGAGTTCCGCGCGATGACCGACAACCAGTGATAACGGGAGATCACCGAGATGATGTCCTCGGAGATACCGTCGGAAAAATACTCCTGCTCGGGATCACCGCTCATGTTCTGAAACGGCAACACGGCTATGGCCCGCCTGACGGTGGGCTTGGCGTCCGCCGGCGGTGCCGACCCACCACCGGCTTCCACAAGCTGCTCCGACACCTCCCGGTCCAGTCGCACTGAAAATGCCGCTACCGGCTCCGCAATGTTCTTCAGGGCCTGCTCCCCGAGTTCGCCATACTCGAGGGTCAACTTGTTCTTGATGTGGTCGTAGGTGGTCCCCGAGATGCAGATACCACCGGGTTCAGCTATAGCCTCGAGTCTGGCTGCAACATTGACGCCGTCGCCGTAAAGATTGTCTTCCTCGGCGATCACATCTCCGAGATTGATACCGACCCGGAACGTCATCCTCCTATCCTCTGCGACACTGGAATTGCGATCACGCAATGTGCTCTGGAAGGCCACCGCACAGCGCACAGCCTCGACCGGGCTTGAGAATTCGGCGATCACACTGTCACCGGCCGAGCCGAACACCCGCCCTTGGTGCTCGAGCACGTGGGCAGCAATGATCTCGCGACAGGTCGTCAAGGTCTTGAGCGTTCGCTCCTCGTTGTCACCCATCAGGCGGCTGAACCCGACAACGTCAGCGGCCAGAATTGCCGAAAGCTTTCGTTCTGCCACGATCCTGTCCTCCATGAAAAACCTTACCGGTGTTTAGGCGCGACCACCAGAGTCGACGCTCTGGTCAGAACCGGCAATTTTCCGGTATCTTTTAGGCGGGATCTGGACCCCGTTTTCGGCCTATCTTAACGCGATCGGACTCACCACAGTAGCCCGGGTCAGGACCCGCGATAATCCTTCTGGACCCCAGCCGGCGTCACATACCCGGCCTCAAGATCCGCTTCGATCTCTTCCGGTCTACGCTGTTTAGGATCACCGAAGCCACCGCCACCGGGAAGCTCCACGACCAGCGTATCTCCCGCGGGGATCTGGTGTGTCTGCTTACCTTCAAGTCGGGTCCCGGACCCCAGATAGGCCGCGCCGCTCTGACCGTCGTGCCCACCGGCGCGGCCGCGCGCCGGATGGACCAGGCGGTCCCAGGTTGCAGCCGAGACCGCAAACGCTTCAGACCGAGTGTGGCCGACTTCTATAACCTGCGACAACCCGCCACGCTGGGTACCCGGCCCACCGGAGTCGGGCAGTAGTTCCTTGCGATAGAAGATGAGCGGTGACTCTGTCTCGGTGACCTCCAGCGGGATCGTGCCAACACCGGACGGAAACGCCGTCGTGCTGAGTCCATCACTGCCAGGACCGGCACCAACACCGCCAAGCCCCACATTCATAACGTTGAAACGGGACGATTCGGAGGTCGCCAGGTCCGACATCGCCAGGACCCAGATCGAACCGGCGCTTTCGGCAGGCACCTGCCCCGGCAATGCCTGGGCGAGGCAACCGAAGACGATGTCCGGCAGCATCTGCCCGATCACGTGCCGGGCAGTCACCGGCGACGGCCGCCTGGGATCGACACATGAACCGGCCTCGGCGATGACTTCGAAACAGGCCAGTGATCCGGCATTGTTCGGCACGTCGGGTGCGACGATGCATTTGAGGCCGAAGGCCGAATACGCGTCGGTATAGCACTTGGGCGAATTAATCCCAAAGCGGGAAACGCTGGAAGAACCGTTGTAATCCAAGACAACCCGCTCTTCGTCTACCGTCAGACGGGCCTTCAGTGTGATCGGGGCCTCGTAGCCATCCAAGGTCATCTGCGTGGCGTAAATGCCGTCGGGCACCGCCCTGATTGCCGCTTGCATCGCGCGGGCAGAGGACTCAAGGATGTGTGCCGACAGCCCGTCCAGATCCTCCAGGCCAAATTCCACCATCATGTCCTTGAACCGCCTGGTGCCTGCATCGTTGCAGGAGATGAGCGAACGAAGGTCACCAATGACCTCGATCGGATTGCGACTGTTGCCGGCGATGATCGCAAGGAGTTCCTCATTAATGACACCTTGAGAACGGATCTGCATATGCGGAATCAGAACCCCCTCCTCAAAAATGGAGTTCGCATCTGCGGTGAAACCGCGCCCACCCACATCGGTGACGTGACAGGTCGAGGCAAAGAAAGCCACCGGATCCTGCTCCCGAAATGCCGGGGTCAGCATGACATAGTCGAACAGGTGACCAGTCCCCATCCAGGGATCGTTGGTCACAAACACGTCACCGGGCTTCATGCTGTCTAACGGGAATCGCTCTAGAAAGTGGCTGACTGCCATGGCCATCGTGTTGACGTGTCCCGGTGTTCCGGTGACCGCCTGGGCCAGCATTCGTCCCTGGATGTCATAGACACCGGCAGACAGATCACCAGCCTCGCGCACCACGGAGCCAAACGCAGTGCGCAGCAGCGCCTGGGCCTGTTCCTCGACCACCGAAATCAGCCGGGCCCACATGACCTGGTTGTCGATCGTCGAACGCGGTTGCTCGGCGGCTCCCGTGGTCACAGCGTCTCTCCTTTACTGCGCCCTGGTCTGCGCTCCAGTACCAGTGCGAGCCCATCATCCAATACAGCGGCCCAGACCGAAGGGATGAATGTGGCCGTTTCATCTTCCTCGACCAGTGCTGGCCCCTGCAGCCAGTCACCTGCAGCCAGATCAAGCCGTCGGTACAGAACAGCGTCCACCATTGTGCCAGCGCTGGCGTCATAAATACGTCTCAGCCGACTGCTTCGAACCTGCCGGTGCCAGCGGGGTTGCCCAACGGTCTCGACTGGAGGAGTCTTTGTCGAACAACTGACCGACCACGAGACACACTCCACAAGCACATCAGGCATTGTCAGACCGTAAACTCGCTGATAAACCGCCTCGAAGGCCTCCCGCAGGCCGGCCAGGCGGTGCCGGTCAAGTGCACGGTCAGGCAGGGGGATGGCAAGCTCATGGCCCTGGCCCATGTAACGCAGGGCAACCTGCCTGTGCTCAAGCAACTCAGCATCTTCCCCAGCGGCAACAACGACTCGGGTTACATCGCTGATCATCTGCTCCAGCATGGTGTTGAGCGCCTCAAGGTCAACAGCGTCGAGCGTCACGCGCAGGCTGCGGACCAGCTGGAACGCGACCGGCGCCTGCAGGAAGCCGATCGCCGAACCCACACCCGCACCGGAAGGCACGACCACACGGCTCATGCCCAGTTTCTCGGCCAGTCGGGCCGCATGCAGGGGCGCCGCACCGCCAAAAGCGACCATGGTGTATTCGGAAACCGTCTTGCCGCGTTCTACTGCATGCACCCTGGCCGCATTCGCCATGTTTTCCTCGACCATCTCGCTGACCCCGGCGGCAGGCCAGTGATCCGATAGATCTAGGGGTTGACCGATGACCTGCCTCAGTGATGCCTGGGCACAGCCCTCGTCAAGAGAGATTCGGCCGCCGGCGAATCGATCGGGATCGAGTTTGCCAAGCACCAGGTCAGCATCCGTCACTGTCGGTGCTTCACCGCCCAGGCCGTAGGCCACAGGCCCCGGTCTTGAGCCGGCACTGTCGGGCCCGACGCTGATCCGACCCATCGCATCGAGCCTGGCAATTGATCCCCCGCCCGCACCGATCTCGACCATGTCGATGACCGGAATTCGCACTGGCAGACCACTGCCCTTCATGTCCCGGTAGACTCTAGCCACCTCGAATGCCGGGCTGCGATCCGGCTGGCCATCGTCGATCAGACAGATCTTGGCCGTGGTACCTCCCATGTCAAAAGCCAGTGCCTTGCTTAACCCCCGGGCGCTGGCCAGCTGTGCAGTCATGATGGCACCACCCGCAGGACCTGATTCAATGAGCCTAACTGGAAATCGAATAGCTTGGCCCATCGTCGTCAGACCGCCGCCTGACATCATCAGGTAGAGCGGACAATCAAAGCCTTCTTCATGGAGCAATGCCTGTAACCTACCCAGATAACCCGACATCAGCGGCCTTACATAGGCGTTGGCGCAAGTGGTCGAGAAGCGCTCGTACTCGCGCATCTCGGGGCAGACCTCGCTGGAAAGGCATACCGTGGCATCAGGCAGTATCTCCGAGATCACTGCGCTCGCAGCCTGTTCATGCGCAGCATGGGCAAAGGCATGGAGGAAACCGACTGCAACCGCTTCAACACCGGCCCGTGCCATCTCATCTGCAGCGCTGCGTACGGCGCCTTCATCCAAGGGTGTCACCGTCCTGCCGTCCGCCGTCACCCGCTCGGGTACCGTAAACCGCAGCGTACGCGGCACCAATGGTGCCGCCCGGGTAGCGTTTAGGTCGTAATGAGCGAACCGCTTTTCATAGCCCATCTCAAGAATGTCTCGAAACCCCTGACTGGTCAGAAGTGCGGTCTTTGCCCCTTTTCTTTCAATCAGGGCATTGGTTGCCAGCGTTGTACCGTGAATCAGCAGCTGGACCTGGGCCGCCGATTGACCTGCCTGATCCAGTACCTGGCGAACGCCTTCGATGACGCCCCGCTCGGGTGCTTTAGCAGTGGTCAGAATCTTGGTGGTTGTCTGACTGGAGGCACACCACAGCACTACATCGGTAAAGGTTCCGCCGATGTCCACTGCGATGCGACAGGAAGGTTTCGCCATCGACCGGTCCCAGACCTAAAGAATGATGATTGAATTTTCCGATTCTGCAAGGTATATTCCATTTTTGCAAGAAAAAGCGGATTCGGCTGTGATACCGCACTGATCTGGAGAGTCCAGCCCATGGATAGAACCGCTTGCCAGCACCTTGATCAAGCAGACCCGTTGTCGGGTTTCAAGGCCCGCTTTACCCCGCCGCAAAAGGACACGATTTTTCTGGATGCCAATTCCATGGGCGCGATGCCGGTCTCCGTGCCCGATCGGCTGGCGTCCTTCTGCACGGACCAGTGGGTCGAACTTCGGCGCCAGGGCTGGAGCCATTCGGAGTGGCTGCAGCGACCCCGCCAGATTGGTGATGCCATTGCCCACCTGATGGGCGCCGGGGAAGGTAATGTTCTGGTCTCAGACAACACAACCGTCAATCTCTACAAGATCCTGACTTACGCCTGGCGCGCCAGATCATCGGGCACGGTCGTACTGACTGAAGATGGCAATTTCCCGACGGACCTGTATGTGGCGCAGGGACTGGGGCACGCTCACCAGGACAAACCGGAAACCCGCGTCTGCACGAGCCGAGATCAGCTGGTCAACAGTATTGGCCCGGATACCGCCGTGGTCTACTTGAGTCACGCGGATTACCGTACCGGTGAATGCTGGAACATGGCGGACATCAACCGTCAGGCACACGAAGCGGATGCGCTGACTGTCTGGGACCTGTCACATTCCACAGGCGCGATTCCAGTCGACTTGATCGGTGACGATGCCGATTTTGCGGTGGGCTGCGGGTATAAATATCTCAGCGGTGGACCAGGCGGGCCAGCCTACCTCTGGGCACACCCCCGGCATGCAGAAAGAGGCTGGCCGACCATCTGTGGCTGGATGGGCCACCGCGACGTGTTTGCCTTTGCAACCGAGTATGAACCCCTCGCAGGAGCCGGCCGGCATGCCACCGGCACGCCGGCGGTCATTGCCGATGAGATCTTTTTCTGCGCGGCTGAGATCTGGAAAGATGTCGACCAGAATCTGCTGTGGGCCAAACACCAGGCGCTCGGTGATCTGACCATCGAACTGCTCGAACAGGAGTGCGGTCAATTCGGGGTCACTGTCAACACACCGCGCGACTACTCCAAGCGCGGTGGCCACATCGGATTCAGCCACCCCGGTGCTGGACCGGTTTCCGAGGCTCTGCTTGAGGCCGGCGTGGTAGGCTCATTCCGACGCCCGAACTCTCTGCGCTTCGGCCTGGGCCCACTGTATCTGAGTTTCGAGGACATCTGGGAAGCCATCGCCAGGCTGCGCCAGATCCTTGAGGATAACCGCTGGCAGGATGAGAAATACCAGCAGGTGTCGGTATGAGTCAGGCCGTTCGACCTTCCAGTCACAGCGCTGCGCAAGCGGGAAAACCGGCAATAACAGGAGGGGTCGGCAAAACGCTGGCGCTCGGTGAGCGGATCAGTCGACTACGAAAGTCGCGTGGGCTGACCCTTGCCCAGCTGTCCTCAGCCTGTACGCTGTCGGAAGCGACACTCTCCCGAATCGAGAACGGGCACTCTGCTGTAAGCGCTCAGAACCTGTTTGCGCTGTCCCAGTACCTGGCTGTAGACATCACTCGCTTTTTCGGTGACGACGCCGCGCCCGTAATGCCGGGCATGCGATCCTTGACCCGAAAAGACCAGGGGATTCATCAGGCACTGGATCGCTACGATGCCGAAATCCTGTGTGCGGATCTATCGCGAAAGGACATGCACCCGGTGATCAACACAATACAAGCCCGCACCCTGGCCGAAGCCGGCGGACTCTCAGTTCACGAGGGCGAAGAGTTCTTGTATGTGCTGGAAGGCGAGGTAGCAGTCCATACTGACCTCTATGCACCGACCCGTCTTGCACGAGGTGACTGCCTCTACTTTGACGGTCTTCAGCAACACGCATACCTTTGCAGCAGCGACAAACCTGCACGGATTCTGGTCCTGGTCTCACACCGTTATACAAAGGATTCGCCATGACGGGCGCGGACACGACCTCGGTACGGATCGATAGACCTGCGGAAGAGGTCTTCGCCTTCATGACGGACCCTGGCAAGATGGACCTGTGGTCCTTTGGCACCTGGCGGGTATCGGTAAAAATTGATGGACTTGTGGTCGGCACGGCGATCTACGACGGCACACGGGTGTTCGTGCGAATCGAACCTCACCCGGCGCAACTGCTGATCGACTATCAGGTCGGTAGTGCAGCCGACAATCTGCAGCCGAGAATTTTCGTTCGGGTCATTCCCGGCACTGTCATCGGGGCGGCCGGCGATTCTTGCTTGCTGACGATCACCGCTCTGCGTGTAGACGGCATGGACGATACTCGTTGGAACCGACTGACCAGGGCCCATGCGCTGGAGGTGGAACTGATCAAGTCACTCGTGGAGACCGGGTTTGACCACCGGACCCTGCCACCGAGCGATCCGGGACCGGGCGTGTGAGCCCGGCGGGTTTTCCGATCGACACCACGCTCGCTGCCTGCGGGAAACTCCGGGTTCGATTAATTAAGGGGCGGTGTTTTGCGTCGATCCCTTGGATTGGGCATAGTTAAGCCACTTATCCCGTGCCACTACCCCGCACCATGACACAAGACGAGATGCACAATGCCGCGCATACCTGAATTGAGACCCGAACAGATGGACCCGGACCAGAAGACAGTGTTCGACGACATCATGTCGGGCCCGCGCGGCAGCCTGCGGGGGCCGTTCCATGCCTGGCTGCACAGCCCGCAACTCGCCGACCCGGCACAGAAACTGGGTGCCTTCTGCCGGTTTTCAAGCTCCCTGCCCAAACGCCTGTCCGAGCTTGCCATCATTGTGATCGCTCGCCACTGGTGCGCGCAGTTCGAGTGGTATGCGCATGCTCCGGAGGCCATTGAAGCTGGAGTTTCAGCCGAGGCAGTAGAGGCCATTCGAGTCAAGAGAAAGCCGGAACTGACCAAACCGGACGAGGTGCTGATCTACGACTTCGTCAGCGAGTTACTGGAGACCCGAACGGTCAACCAGAAGACTTATCAGCAGGCAGAAAAAGTGCTCGGTCATCGTGGAATCGTTGATCTGGTTGGTGTTGTTGGGTACTACTGCCTGGTTTCGGCGACCCTGAATGTGTTCGACATGCCTCTGCCCGATGGCGAAGATCCGCCTCTTTCGCCCTGAACGTCGATCGACCCAAGCGGACCCTCATGAGACTGAAAGACAAGACCGCCATGGTGGTCGGTGCCGGCCAGACCCCGGGCCCGACCATGGGCAACGGCCGAGCCACCGCACTTCTCTTTGCCCGCCAAGGCGCACAGGTACTGGCTGTGGACAACGACTTGGATTCAGCACAGGAGACGGTCGAGATCATCCGCTCCGAAGGCGGCACCGCTGAGGCCAGCGAGGCTGATGTCGTCGACGAGGACAGCCTGAAGTCTGCTGTCAGCTTCTGTACCGGGCAGTTTGGCCGGCTCGACATTCTGCACAACAACGTCGGCATCAGCGTAACAGGCGGCGACGCTCCGGTCACCGAAATCTCCGTCGAAGCCTTCGACCGTATCATGGCAGTCAACTTACGCGGCGTGGTCATGACCTGTAAACACGCCCTACCTGTGATGCGTGCTCAGGGTAGCGGCGTCATCATCACGATCTCGTCCGTCGCAGCCATCGAAAACTATCCGTGGGTCACCTACAAGGCGAGCAAAGCGGCGCTGGTGACGCTGACCCAGCAACTGGCGATACAGAACGCCGAATACGGCATCCGGGCCAATGTGATCCTGCCTGGCCTGATGGATACTCCCATGGCGGTGGACAACCGGGCCAAGGCCTGGGGCCAGACCCGTGAGGAAGTGGTCGCCACGCGGAATGCCAAGGTACCACTTGGAAACAAGATGGGCGACGCCTGGGACGTCGCCAACGCCGCATTGTTTCTCGCCTCGGATGAGGCCCGCTTTATTACCGGTGTCTCCCTGCCGGTCGACGGCGGCATGACCTGCCGGATTGGCTGAGCCCCCTGATTCTCACCGGAATGGACGGCAATATGCTCCGGATCGACACCCGGATCAGGCTCCAGGACGGCAACACCATGCCGCTGCTCGGGCTCGGTACCTGGGCCGCAAAAGCCGGTGGCGAGACCCGTGATGCGGTGACCAGTGCACTGGAAACCGGCTACCGACACATCGACACTGCCAGGATGTACGGCAACGAGCAGGATGTCGGAGAAGCAGTACGCAACAGCACGGTCCCGCGCCCAGAGATCTTTGTTACGACCAAGCTGTGGGATAGCGATCAGGGGTACGATGCGGCCCTCGAAGCTTTTGACCGGAGCATGGCTGAACTGGGCCTGGAGTATGTCGACCTTTACTTGATTCATTGGCCGGTTGAAACACTACGCACCGACTCCTGGCGTGCTCTGGAACAGATCAAAGCCGATGGCAGGGCCCGATCCATCGGCGTCAGTAACTTCTCGCATACCCACCTGCAGGCGTTGTTTTCAGTTGCAAAGGAGCGGCCAGCGGTCAACCAGATCGAATTGAGTCCGTTTCTGCAGCAGAGGCCGATTTCCGAGTTTTGCAGATCCCAGGATATTCAGCTGACTGGCTACTGTCCACTGGCCAAAGGACGGCGGTTCGACGATCCGACGCTCACTGAAATCGCCGCTCAACATGATAAATCCCAGGCTCAGGTCATGATTCGCTGGGCACTGCAGAAGGGCCAGGCCGTGATTCCGAAATCCAGCAACCCACACCGAATTTCGCATAACGCCGATGTTTTCGACTTCGAGATCAGCGCTGACCAGATGGAGCGCCTGGATGCCCTGAATGACGATTACCGGCTGTGTCCGGACCCGATGTCGATGCCCTGACCTGGGGAAACGGCGGGTTTATCTTCGCCTCAAACCTTCACGAACAACTGGAAAGAGCTCACAGTCCAGTGACTGACCGGGCTCGATACCCGGATCACGCAACATACGCTGCAGGTTGGGACGGGGGTTGTAGCTGACATCGTCACCTGCCCAGCGGGTGATATAGGCCCGGCGCCGCAGGCTGGCGCTGCGGTTACCGGGTGCCCCATGGACCGTCAGGCCGTGATGGATGGTACAGTCGCCTGGCTCCATCTCGAAACAGGCGAAGCTGTGTACGCTCCTCTCAGCTTCAATATCAGGTACCGGCTCAAGCGACTCCTGATAGGTTTCCTCCGGACTGAAGCTCACCGCTGCAAACCGTTTGCCCCACCGGTGAGAGCCCTTGATGTATTCCACAGCACCGCTCTGGGAAGTGACGGGGTCCAGCGCGAGCCACAGTGTTCCGATCATGTCTCCGGCGACGGGCCAGTAGGTGGCATCTTGATGCCAGGTGGTTCGTGTGCTGGTCCCGGGCTCTTTGGCCAGGATCTGATCGAAGATCAGGTTGATCTTCGACGACCCCATACAGGCTGCGACCACATCGGCGGCCGGGGAGTCGTGAATAAAGTGGACAAATTCGTCGATATGCTGACTGACAAATGTATCGCCGAAGAACGATCCGGTACCACCGGGTTCATTGATATTGCGCACCATGGTGGAAGGTTTGGCAATGTTCCGATCGACCAGGTCCTGCAGTTCCGCCACCCAGACCGGATCAATCAGCGCCCGTAAGCAGACCACACCGTCGCGGTCATAAGAATCGATCTCATCGACGGTGACAGAGCGGCTGACTGATCTGTTCACCTCACAACGGCCTCTCGGAGCATTCGGTATCCAACTGCAGGCGCGTCTGGCCGGGACCGGCTATTGGCGCAAAACGGCGGACGTTCTGGTTGATTTTGATCATGCTCTACCAGTTGTCGATGGTTCGCTTGCGCCCGGTTCGTAGCGGCACAGGGGGCAGACTGCTCAAAAACCGGATCACCACCTCACGGGTATCGGCAGGATCAATCACATCATCGAGTTCGTATCGTCCAGCGAGCCCCAGCGCCGTGTTGTGCGCCCGAAGCCCATCGGCGAGTTCCCGCTCGCGCTCGAGCCTCTCTTTTTTGTCGGGGATAGCCTCGAGCTCAGTTTTGTGGGTGATCTTGACCGCACCTTCAAACCCCATCGCTCCGAACTCTGCCGTCGGCCAACCCACCAGCAGCGCCGGTTTCAATGGCAGCGCACCCATCATGTACTGGCCGAGACCATAGGCTTTGCGCAGAATAACGGTCATAAACGGCGTCGTGGCATTGACCGCTGCGTTGAGAATCCTGGAACTGTGCCGTACCAGCGCTGTGGCCTCGACTTCAGGCCCCACCATCAGACCCGGCGTGTCGCACAGATACAGCATCGGAATGTCGTGTGCGTCACACAACTGGATGAACCGCGCAAGCTTGTCCGATGTAGGGCTGTCGATGGCACCGGCCTGGTGCATTGGCTGATTGGCGAGCACTCCCACCGGCACACCGTGTACCTTGGCCAGCGCAGTGACCGCTGCCCTGGCGAAGCGGGGACGCAGTTCCAGAACTGAGTCCAGATCTGCGATACCTTCGATGACCTTGCGTACATCGTAGGCGCGGCGCGGGTTCTCCGGTACCAGTCTGCGCAGCGCAGCAGTATCAGGCGCTTCATCCGACGGCCTCCCAGGGCCCTGAAAAAAAGAAAGATATCTGCGAACACAGTCGATCGCCTCGCGCTCGTCATCTACCAGTACATCGACGGCACCACAGGCTTCATGCATCTCGGCAGGCCCCAGTTCTTCCGGAGTGAGTGTGATGCCAAGCGCTGCCTCCACCAGCGGCGGACCACCCATTCCAAGTGCCGCCTTGCGCGTCGCGATCAGGGTGTCACAAAGGCCCGCCAGGTTAGCGTTACCGGCAAAACAACGCCCTGATACGACCCCGACCGTGGGCACCAGACCGGACAGCTGGGCCATCATGGCGAAGGTCTCCTCATAGTCCCTGGAGTTGATGTTGTTCTCATACGGTCGCCAGCCACCGCCGTCAGCCCAAAGAACCAGCGGCAGACGCAGCGACTCAACCAGGTGAAGAAAGCGGTCGGCCTTGGCGTGATTGATGATCGACTGGGTGCCGGCATGAACGGTGTAGTCGTAACCCATGAACCCGACGCGAGCACCACTCACCATGCCGGTGCCCATCACCAACCCATCTGCCGGCCCGGTCAGTTTCTGATAGGCCGGCTCAGCCAGCTGGCCATATTCCTGGAAACTGTCTGGGTCGATGAGCTGCGTGATGTTCTGGCGGATGGTTCGATGGCCGGTGGCAGCCCGTTTCGCCAGTGCTTCCGGTCGGTTCTCATCCAGTGTCTTGGCCCTGGCCTCCAGGACCCGGGCAAGGTCCGGGCGTGGGCCTTGATCGGGTGCGGGTGTGCTTTTCTTGCGGCTCATCATTGATCCTGTTTTTGTTCTCTCTGATTCAAGGGTCGACAACCAGCAGCACCTGACCCTCCGTTACCGCGTCACCTTCACTGCAGCGAATCTCGTTCACGACGCATTCGCTGTCTGTGACAACCGGAATTTCCATCTTCATGGATTCGACGATGATCAGGTCGTCACCGGCATCAGCCTGCCCACCCACAGCCACTTCGATCTTCCACACCGTTCCCGTGACTGGCGATTGAATCTCCCTGCTCATCGTTTACTCCTGTTCTGTTATGGAGGTCGAACCGCTCCCCCTGCGGGCTGCTCCGGCTATCCTCCCGATCCAGATGTTGATGATCTGGTGATCGCCGGCTACAACCAGGACCCAAAAGCAGCGCGTTGTTGCTTGGTTGCCTTGGGCCAGGTCTACGTAGTCTACGGTTTTCTATTGAAAAGCACTCTTAGGTACCAGACAGGAAGGCCGCGGACGACCTTGACCGACCCCCAATGCACCCCCACGGAATCACTTTCGATGATCCCCAACGCTTCCGTACGCATCGGATAAGTCACCGCGGTTGGGAGTCTTTAACCAGAGCCCTTCTCCAGGCACGCTGATCCCTGAATCGGTAGAACTCTCTGACGGCAGGAAGCACCCATGCGGGGTTGCCATTGTAGAACGGCCGGGTCGGAAATGGCCGGTCAGCGAACACCGTCTCCGCCTCGGAATTACCGAGAATCCGGTTGGCAAGCTTCCAGCCCAGATACCCGGATGCGGGCACCCCGGTACCGACCAGACCAATCAGATAATGAATGCCGGTTGCCGGGTCAGTGCCCAGATGGGGCAACCAATCAAAGGTCATCGCAAATTGGCCATACCAGCAGTAGTCCGCCCTGACGCCCTTCAGCACCGGCATCCGTTCCGCAGCTTGATCGAGAACCGCAACCGCCGCCGTCTGTGCATCCTCGTGGTCATAAAGATGTTGTGCACAGACCAGGATCCGCCGGTCAGGATCAATCACGCGTACCGCGGTGTAAAACAATACCGTCTCCAGCTGCATTCTCTCGCTGGGAAGCGCCTGGCGGATACTCTGGTCATCCAGGGGCTCAGTGACTACCGACCAGCAGTGCACTGGAATCAACCGACGACGAAACTTCTTGAGCACAGGGTCTGCGCCAACGGTCTGGGCGTTTGTACATAGAATGAGTTCTTTCGAATGAATGGAGCCGCGGGTGGTCCTGGCGTCATAACCGCCACGACTGCATGCGAACGCTTCGGCCCGACAGCCGCTGTAGATACGGACACCCGAATCAAGGGCGCACCGCAGCAGACCTGCATGGTATCGCCCAGGATCCAGATGCCCGACATCGTTAAGCAACTGAACACCAAAAAAGTCGTCGCTACTCACCTCGTTTTGCTGTTCATGACGGGGGATCATCACACTGTCAACCGGCATGTGGCGCTGTTGATACTCCAGATCTTCGGCCATGGCCGTGAAGGCCTCCGGCGTGTGTGCTCCGTACACCCTGCCCGCCCGGGTGAAACCACAGTCGATCTGTTCGCGGTCAATAAAATCGACGGTGTAGTCCAGCCAGGCCTTGGCCTCACTGAAGATCCGGATCGCCGTTTCCAGGCCATAGTCACTGGCAACTTTGGTAAATTTGTGCCGGATCGTTCGACCGCAGGCGCCAAAGTTCAGTGTGCTGGCGTGCTCGCCCGGACGGTCTTTCTCGAGCACAACCACATCGCGCCCGGCACGGGCCAGGTGCAGCGCGACCGAAAGACCCGAATAACCGGCACCCACGATGACGGTATCTGCCTGGGCCGGCAGTACCTCCCCGTCCAGCACCGATCGAAGCGGTGATCGTTCTCTCCAGAAGGGATATTCGTGGATGGCGGGCCGGGACGAATCATTGCTGCGATCTGGGTATTTCATGACCTGATCTCCGGGCAGTGTCTCGCCTGACTTCGTCCAGGGAAAGAACTGATTGACTGGCAGGGTAGTTTACCCACAGGATAGCTGCTGTTCAGAACACCTTGTTACCGTTCAGCAAACTCTCACGCAGATGAAGCAAAGGAAGTACTCCTGGCCCAACGGCCACTGGGACTGGTATCAGCACCTTGCGTTCAAACACGGTATTCGGGTGGGAGACCTGATGTTCGTCGGTGGACAGGTGGACAAGACAGACCAAGGCGAACCCCTGCATCCCTATGACCTTGAGCGACAGACCGCTGCGGTCGTCGGTCACATCGGCACTGTGCTTCACGGTCTGGGCTCCGGCCTCAAAGACGTCACCAAACTGGTGGCGTTCTACGCCAGCGACGGAAGCATCGATGAGCAGATCTTCCTCGAACACGTCGGGCTGTGCCTCATCGAGCACAGCAAAGACACCCTGTGGGACCGTGGACCTGCGATAACCGCAGTCCCCCTGCCCTGCCTTGCCCTCCCGGGCATGATGGTGGAAATCGAAGCCGTCGCAATGGCACAAGGATCCACGACGGAAACAGTAACGACCAATCCTGAAGGACTGACACTCCTGCCGGCGCCTTTCTGCCACGGCATTCGCTGCGGTACCCACACCTGGGTGAGCGCCCAGCCCACTCGTCGGCACTCGGATTCTTCTGATCAGTCCACGAACGTACGCGAACAGACTGCAGCGATGATGAACCGGATCGAGAGCGTGCTTCTAGACCTTGATCTGGACCTCGGTGATATCGTCAGGACGGGCTGCTGGTACCGCGGTGACGGGACCAGAAGTTCTTGGGAGAATCAGGCCGTTGAAAGAGGAAAGCACTTTCCTGATAACGCGCCAACCACAACCGAGCTGCCGACCCCCTCCCTGCCAGCCGGTGAACTCGCCCGGGTCGACGCGTGGGCCATGCGTGGACTCGATGGCCAGCGCCTTGAGCGACAGGCATACCACAGCGAACGGTGGAATTGGCCCCTGCCGTTACCTTATCCAACTGCAATCCGTTGCCAGGATCTCGTTTTCCTCAGTGCTCACTTGCCTATGAATCTATCCGGCGAGGTACTCAGCCAACAGAGTCTGAATGAACAGACGCGAACCGTCATGGACAATACGGGCGACACGCTGGCAGCGTTCGACCTGACCCTCAATCACATGGTCAAACAGACCAGTTTTTTCTTGGGCAGGGCCGATCGCAAAGACATCGTGACCAACCAGACGCTACGCTCTTCTTTTTACAACGAACCTGCCGGTGCTTCGACTGGCGTACCAATGCCTGCCCTTGCCATGGAAAACACGATGGTAACGGTGGACACCATTGCGATGACCTGAACCTGGCAGCGCCCTGTTGCCGGGTACTCTGATCAAACGGTTGAGTATCCGTTAGCTAACGTGTCATGATATTTGAGAGTTCATCTGACCATTTGCCCCGGTAACCGGCAGGAGAGCCATGTCCGAAAGCACTGACACCAGCGTCACCGTCATTGGCGCGGGAATCGTCGGAATCTGCTGTGCGTGTTACCTGCAGCGATCCGGCTTTAAGGTGACACTGGTCGATCGGGAAGAACCGGGCATGCAGACCTCTTTCGGCAACGCAGGTGGCATCAGCCCCGGGTCAGTCGCTCCCATCGGCATGCCCGGCATGTGGCAGCAGATTCCAGGCTGGCTGGTAGATGACAATAGCCCGCTGTTCATCAAGGCCCGCCACTTTCCTAAGGCCCTGCCATGGCTGATGCGCTTCATAAGCCAAAGCCGTCGATCCCGGGTTCTCGAGATCTCAAAAGCCCTCACGGCACTCAACGGTCCGACATTCGCGGCTTACCAGCCCTTGCTTGAAGAGGCGGGTGTCAACGGGCTTTTTCATAAAACCGGCCAGTTGTTCGTTTACCACACGCGGCAGAACATGGAAAAAGATACGTTCACCCGGGAGCTTCGCAGCGCCAGCGGTGCCAGTGTCGAGTACCTGGATTCGAAGTCCATACAGGAAATCGAACCTGCCCTGGCGCCGATCTTTGAAGCAGGATATCTGATGCCGGACAACGGTCACTGTAAGGATCCTCTGGGCCTCGCACAGGCGCTGGCACAGATGTTTGTGAACAAAGGCGGCCAGCTGCTCAAAACCGAGGTGCGGGATTTTGTTTTTAAGACAGAAGGAATCACTGGCCTGCTAACAGCCAGCGGGCAACTACCCGCTACCAAAGTGGTGGTCGCTGCTGGGGTCTGGTCCCGGGAACTGTGCCTGAAACTCGGCTTGACTGTCCCTCTTGAGTCACACCGGGGCTATCACGCAACACTCGAGGAACCTGGCGTTTCAGTCCAGCGAATGTGCTTTCCCGTCGACTACAAGTTTGCCGTCACACCCATGGCCATGGGTCTCAGAATCGCAGGTACCGTGGAACTGGCCGGGCTCGAGGAACCACCCAACTACAACCGCGCCCGAAAGCTGGTCGATGTCAGTCGAAAACTGTTCCCCGGAATTTGCACGGAGAAGTACACCCAGTGGATGGGGCACCGACCCTGCCTGCCGGACAGCCTGCCCGTCATTGGAGCATCCCCACGCCACCCAGGTGTGTACTTCGCCTTCGGACACGGTCATCAGGGGCTTGTAGGTGCGTCGCAGACCGGGAAAGTCATCGACGAACTGATCCGCGGTAGAGAGTTGTCGATGGCACTGCAGCCTTTCAGGATCGATCGCTTCTAAATGAATGAACGCAGCCCAAGGCTGTCCCAGGATTCCAAGCACGAATCTCGGCCGAGGCCCGACTCGGGTTGGGATTCAGAACGAAGGATGCGAGATATAGAAGCCACACCGTTTCCCAGCCACGCGGTGCAGCTGCTCGACGACCGCGCACGACAACACGCGGATCGCCCATTCCTCAACTTCTTTGACGATCAGGACGTCCTGAGCTATGGCGACGTCTCGCACCTGACCCGGAGGCTCGCCAATGGCCTGTCTTCCAGAGGCATCGGCAAAGGTACGCATGTGGCGGTCATGGTGGACACTTCCAGAACATACCCGCTTACCTGGCTCGCTTTGTCGCGGCTCGGTGCTGTCACTATACCAGTCAACTACCGATACACATCCCGCGAAGTGGACTTCGTGCTTCGGGACTCCCAGGCAACACACCTGGTGATCTGTTCGGACTTTCTGACCGTTCTCGACGGTATCTCGAACGGTGCGCCCCTACTTCGCGAAAACACTATCGTGGCCGGCAATGACGTGACAGGGTATGTCAACTGGCAGAACTTGTTTGACGAGAACCAGACGAGCAGAAGTGATCAGTCATCACCCGACCTGGACAGCCCGATGAACATCCAATACACCTCGGGTACTACGGGATTTCCAAAAGGTGCAGTACTCAGTCACCGCTACTGGCTGACTTTCAGCCGCAACGGTGCAGCGCAGTTCCAGGACAGACTGAGCCGGATCCTGGTCTCCCAACCGTTTTATTACGTCGATGCGCAATGGCTGGCCTTGATGGCCTGCTGGACCGGTGCAACCGCGTTCGTCGCGAGGCAGATGCACTCGAGCAAAATCCTGGGCTGGATGAGAGAACACCGGCTCGAGTATTGCAATTTTCCGGAGATAGTTGCCCGCCAGCCGGCCCGCGGGGACGATTTTCTGCCCGACCTGGTCGCCATGTCCTGTTACAGCCACCGGCCGGAGAACTTTCCTCTCTATGAGAAAAGATATGGCGGAGCCGCGCGCCAGGGCTTCTCGATGACTGAGCTGGGCTGCGTACTGTATGTGCCTATGGAAGCGAAGGAGATGACCGGCTCAGGCACTGTCGGGATACCTGTAGCATTCCGGGAGATCGACATTCGTGATTCTGATGGGCGCAGCGTAGCCGATGGTCAAAGCGGAGAGATCTGTGTCCGGGGGCCGGGAATATTCCAGGGCTACTTCAACAACCCGGAAGCGACAACAAAGGCGTTTCACGAAGGCGGCTGGTTCCGAACGGGTGACCTCGGTCGGTGTAACGCAGAGGGCTGGTTCTGGTATCTCGGTCGGCAGAAAGACATGGTCAGGCGCAGCAACGAAAACATCTCGGCCGTCGAGGTCGAGCAGATCCTGCGCGGGGTCGCGGAAGTACTGGAGTCCGCCGTCGTCCCGGTCCCCGACACGACGCGGGGAGAAGAGGTCAAGGCTTACCTCAAACTCGTTCCGGGCACAGCCACCGGGCCGGAACTCATCTCGAAGATATTCTCACACTGTGATGAAAACCTGGCGCCTTACAAAATTCCGCGCTATCTAGAGTTCATCGATGAGTTTCCACGCACACCCAGCCAGAAGATCAAGAAATCCGATCTGTTGTCAGACAAAGACGATCTGACGACAGGTGCCTGGGACCGGGTCCGGAACCAGTGGAATTGATTGTTTTACCCTGTCGCTGGCCCATTGCACCTAAAGCTAGGGGACTTTTTTCAACAAACATGATTCTCCGGGAGGGAACTAACCAATGCACACGCCACTGACACCCACGGAACTCGACCTGCTCAGACACCAGCACGGTACAGCGACCCGGCTGTGGGGGCGCATGTTTTCTGGTCTGACAGCGGTCACCTACCGGGAAAAAGGAGAGGCTGCTGTTCACAGACTCTGGCACGAGGTCCTGACGTCCCACCAGGATGAGCGTTACCATGAAGGCCTGGTCAAGCTTGGAATTGATAAAGATCCCCCTGCGATCGCCGCTGCCAAATATCACTACTACACCAACCTGATCGGTGGCCTTTCGATGGAGTACGCGGAGGAATCGCCGCGCAAGGCCTGGGTGCGCTACACCGCACCAATGTGGCTGTACGACGGCGTTGCGATGCTGGCTATGCCCGGCAATCTCCGCCGTACGATACTCGGTTCCTGGCACCCGAGAAACGGTGAGATGATGGGTTGTTCCAAGCTGGGCTGGGTCGCTACCAAGTTCATCATGGAAGGCGATCCTTACGATGAAGGTTATTTTTTCGAATACGATCATGACCTCAAACCAGAAGAGTGCTACCGGATCGAGCATGTGACCAGCAGCCCGCCCCATGACCCTGTCAAAGCTCCGCAACTGGATACTGAGGAGTGGCCGGAGGCAAGACTGATCCGCGCCCGCCGGAACTTCTCCTCGCGCTACCTGAAAAGCGCCGTCGAGGTTCTGTTCCGCCAGCAGGGAGAAGTCGCCGCCCTGAACATCATCTCTCAGTCGATGCGGCTTCTGGCGATCCAGTACACCCACGAACTGTCAGAGAAACTCGGCCGTGAGGGCAACAGCGCCAGGGAGGTCGCCAGGTTCTTCTGTGACATTCTGAGCTGCTGCTCTCAGGAGTTCTCCCTGGAGGACGTTTCTGCAACACGGCAACGGATCGTCGTGAACTCCTTCCTCCCATTCGACGAGGCACCTGAGAACTTCAGGCATGCGTTGTTCGCCTTCCAGGAAATGTCCACGAGGCAGATCAACGGCAATGTGCGCATCAGCAGAAGATCGAACGACACGGCCCAGGATCTCTGGGAAATCGAGGACACGGGCACATGGCTCTGGTAGTCGATCCAAAGCAACCAAAAACCCGTATTTAGGGACACCAAGGACTTACCAATGAACCAAAACATCTTGCTCGCCCATGAACAGTCAACCGCGGTGGTCACACTGAACCGTACCGAGAAACTCAACGCCTGGGATACAGCCATGCGCATGGAACTTTCGACAGTCCTCGGTGAACTGAACGCCGACGATGACATCCGTGCCATTGTTGTCACCGGGGCAGGAGAGCGTGCCTTCAGTGCAGGTCAGGATCTTGAAGAGACCATGCAGTTCAGCTCCGGTGAAGAAGGCCACGCATGGTTTCTCAGCTGGCGAGATTTTTATGATTCGCTGCGGCAACTTGACAAACCTTGCCTGGCGGCACTCAACGGCGTGGCAGCCGGCTCGGCTTTTCAGTTCGCAATGCTCACAGATGTCCGGGTCGGGCATTCAGGCTCAAGAATGGGCCAGCCGGAAATCAACTCTGGTATTCCGAGTGTCCTGGGTCCATTACTCATGGTCCCTCGGCTGGGTCTCTCGCGTACCGTGGAACTTACCCTCAGTGGCCGTATGATGGACGGGGATGAATGCCACCGCATCGGGCTGATCCATCACCTGGTAGCAGCGGACAAAGTAATGGAAAAATCCCTTGAAGTCGCAACGCTTCTGGGCTCCAAACCGCCGATTGCAATGCGCTTGAACCGCAGGCGCTTCCGCGAGATGACGCAGGCAGACTTTGACGATGCGTTCGAGAAAGGTGCTGCCATTGAAGCGGAGGGCTTTGCGTCCGGTGAGCCACAGAAAGCTATGCAAGCGTTCTTCGATGCAAGAAACCCTAAGAACTGATGCTCTGACTCCAACAAGGTCAGAAAGAACGAGTTCTTTAACCGTCTCGTAAAGATGAGCGTAACCTTCGGGTCGCCTCGGGGTCGAGTTCCGATGAATCCGTGTCAATGACAACGGCATAGACATCCATAACCGCTCGGCTATTCACCTTGCCATCCAACCAGTCTGAAAACACCAGTTCAGGGTCACGGTCTCTGGCCCGGCCATAGCCCCCCCCACCAGGCTGCGCCATCTCGATTCGGTCACCGGAGCGGATTGTCAGGTTTGTTATCTTTGACGGTAACGACTCCACTTCACCTCCGGCCCGTACCAGGCGTTGGCTGGAGGGTGTACCGGCTTCACCACCCAGTACGCCTGGCGGCGGAAAGCGACTGGTTTCCGAGCGGTTGGTATAGCGTCCTTGCTCAGCGAGGTAACGCGTATTGCGGTAAAACCCGAGACCGCCGCGGTACTTTCCAGCACCACCACTGTCGGCAATTAAGTTGTAATTCTCAACACGCAGCGGATACTCCATTTCCACCGCTTCGATGGGTGTGTCGTAGCAATTGGCCATCAAACCAAACGATGCATCAAGGCCATCCCCCTTCTCTGTTGCTCCCCAGCCACCCCCGAAAATCTCGAAACACACGAATGGCCGACCCGATTGCTTGTCCACTCCGTCAACAGCAAACGAGCAGACACATGCCACACCACTCGCCACCTGGTCATCTCCACGAATGCTATTAAAGGCCAGAACGATCGTGTCGGCAATTCTCTCCAGGGTTGTAAACCGCCCGCTGATCGGAGCGGGTCGGCGGGGATTCACGATCGTGCCCTTCGGCCTGACCACCTGGATCGGCCGGTAACAGCCTTCGTTTTGCATGATCAAGGGACTCACCATATAGCGCACACCAGCATAAACAGCGGAGTACACGGAACTCAGCGAACAGTTGAACGGACCCTCGACCTGTGGGCTTGATCCGGAGAAGTCGACCACGACGTCAGAACCTTTCTTCGTGATGTTGACCGTCACCGGTACGGGTGTCTCGGATATGCCGTCGCTATCCAGGTGTCCGGTCGCTGAGAAAGAACCATCCGGCAGCCGGGCAAGATCCTCTCGCATGAGCTGCTCCGAGTTATCCAGACAGGCCTCGATCGTGGCCTGGAGTTCCAGCCGTCCGTATTTCCGTGCAAGCTCGACATAACGACTCTCTCCAATGGTGACAGCTGCGATTTCCGCCCGGATGTCGCCCATCGTTTTCTCGGGAACCCGGACATTGGCAGTGATCATCTGCAGGATCTCGGGTATCAGCTCACCTTTTCGGTAGAGCTTCAGCGCAGGGATGATCAGGCCCTCTTCAAAGACATCCCGCGCATCACTGGAAATACTGCCTGGTGACCGGCCGCCCACGTCAATGTGATGACCAAGCGCAGCAGACAATGCGCATAAGATCCCATCGACAAAGATCGGCTTGAAAATAAGTATGTCGGGATGATGGGTACCGCCTTCGTAGGGGTGGTTAAGAATGACAACGTCTTCCGGATCCAGAGTCATCGTCTCAGCGATCCGGCGTGCAGCAAATGCGAGGCTGCCCTGATGTGACGGCACGTGATCAGCCTGGGCGATGAGCTGGCCTTTGGCGTCAAACAATGCTGCAGAGCAGTCCATACTTTCCCGAAGAATGGTCGAATAGGCCGTGCGCCTCAGCGTGGCGCCCATCTCGCGAACCGCCGAGACCAGGTAGTTGCTGACAACCTCAAGTGTGACAGGATCAGTCTTCTTCACAGTCACCACCATCGAGGGTCGTCACAAGCAGGTTGCCGAAAGCATCGCAGGTCGCACAGTGACCGGGGTAAATCATTGCGGTGGCCGTCTTCTCCTCTACCACCGCCGGGCCGTCGAGTCTCTGTCCCGATACCAGCCGGTGCCGCGCATACACGGGAACTTTCAGGTGTCTACCGTCCAGAAAAATGGAGCGATGCCGGTCGGGGTCGTTAGACAAGGCGGGGTTGCCTTTAAGGGGAAGAAGGCTGAAACGACTGGCAGACCCGATCGCGACAAGATGAAAGGTCACAAACTCGATCGACTCAGCCGGATCCGAATGCCCATAAGTTAGACGATGCTGATGATGAAAATCTTGAACGATGCGTGAGATATCGAAAGGCGGGCTACATTCGACCGGGATCTCGTAAGCCTGGCCCCGGTATCGCACGTCACAACGCATGGTCAACAAGACATCTTCCGGCGCAAGCCCCTCATCTCTCATCAGACCGTACACTTTCTCTGTGAGTTCATCGAACACTGTCTTGAAAAGATCCGGCCGCGCATCACTTTCGACAGTCAACAAGGTCCTGGATGACGCGTATTTGAGTCCGGTCAGCAGCATTCCCATAGCGGACAGCACGCTTGCCTGCGCCGGTAACAGAATCTGACCCATACCCATTTCTGCAGCCACCAACCCTGCGTACAACCCCCCGGCACCACCAAACGGAATCAACGTGAACCCCCGAGCATCCAGACCGCGCTCGACCGATACGGCGCGGATCCCGTTGACCATGTTCGCGACCTGAACACGAACGACTGCTGCTGCTGCCTCGACCACCGACAGCCCTAGCGGGACGGCAATATGACGCTCCATCGCCGTGACCGCTAGACCTGCTGCCAGTGGTATATCGCCGCCGGCAAAATAGTCCGGATCGATCAGGCCGAGGACGACTGCCGCATCGGTGCTGGTCGGTCGCTGGCCACCCCGCCCGTAACAGGCAGGCCCGGGCTCGGCACCGGCACTGCCTGGTCCGACCTTGAGCGCACCCCGAACGACCTCGGCAATGCTTCCACCACCGGCACCGATCGTATGAACATCGACCTGTGGCACCTGAACGGGGATTCCGGCAATGCCACCTTCAGAAGTCAGAACCAGCTGGTTGTCCTGGCACAAGCTGATGTCAAGGCTGGTACCACCCATGTCCATTGCTATCAGGTTGGCGAGCCCCGAAGATCGGGCAATTTCCACTGCACCCACCACACCGCCGGCCGGGCCGGAGAGCAGGGTCCTGACAGGAAAGCGGCGGGTTTCGACGGTGCTCATCAGACCGCCGTTCGACTGCATCACCTGCAGGGGTGCCCGAAAGGCCTGCTTTGCGATGCCATTCTCCAGTTGGTCGATCAGACCCCGGATGGCAGGCATAACATAGGCGTTGACGACCGTAGTGGAACTTCTTTCGTATTCCCTGAACTGGGGTGAGACCTCAGAGGAAATCGACACCGCGATGCCCGGGAACCTTTTCTCCAGAAGCCTCTTGAGTGTCTTCTCGTGCTCTGGATGTAGAAACGCAAAGAGCAGGCAAACAGCCACTGCATCGAAGTTCTCCGCCTCCAGCCTTTCCAGAAGATCTGACGTTGAGCTGTGATCCAGCGCCTCGACAATCTCTGCACGGGCACCGACTCTCTCATTTATTTCATAGCGCCAGCGTCGGGGTACCAGCGGCGGTGTCTTTTGAATGTAAAGATCAAACAGCCGTGGTCGCCAGAGTCGCTGGATCTCCAGCACGTCTCGGGTACCGCGGGTCGTCAGCAAGGCCGTACGGGCACCCTTTCGTTCGATAACGGCGTTGGTGGCTATGGTCGTCCCGAACAGGATGCCGTCAAAACTGGCGGCAGAAAATCCGTACTCGTCGCGGAGGCGCTGAAGCCCCATGAGAACAGCAGAGGCGGGCACATCAGGAGTCGAGGGCACCTTGAAGGTCAAAAGATCTTCACCTTTTCCTGATATGACAAAGTCGGTAAACGTGCCCCCTGTATCAATCGCGATATGCATGGCGATTCAGAACTCGTTCCACTGACACAGGATACGATACATTTTCGAACGTCGCTTCACTATCGGACCCTTACAGCGCGTGGTGCATGTGGATCGACTGGCAGATCGGGATCAGGAAGTTTCTCCCCAAAGAGATCACCGATCCGAATGGGCCGAGCGGGCGGGCGGGCCCGGGGCAGTGCGATGGCTTCACTGGGCTGCCCGGTCGCCGACGAAAGAAGTCGGGCAAGGAACGGCATGCAGTTACGCCCACCACAGCGTCCCATTCCAGCACGAGTTTCACTTTTGACACGGGCAAGGCTGGGTACCGATGCGCTGTCAGTCAACATCGGCGTGATCTCGGAGAGTAAGACGTTCTCACATCGGCAGATGACAGTGTCAGGCGTCACGAGTGCTGAATAATCCAGAGGCGTACGATAACAGCTGGACAAGGCCTGCGAGAATCTCTGCTGGCGACGTCTTTGCCGGAGCGCGGTCTTGAGAACGGTGCTCACGCGAGACGACGGCTGTTCTTTGTCTATAATCGCCAGCGCCGCAATGCGTCCCTCGACCATCGCATTCCGGTAACCTGCGACACCGGCCCCGTCTCCCACGACATAGACATTCGACACACTGGATTCAAGTTCACTGGATCGCTCCGGAATCCATGTGCCGTTGGGAGAGTGAAAGGAATGACGGCAACCGGCCAGGCGGGTGAGTTCCAGCGATGGCATCAACCCATAACCAGTGACCAGTGCATCCACATCGAACTCGACAGGCTTTTCCCGACAGATCTTTCCTTTGTCATCCAGCCCATTGACCTCGATTTTTTCGATCCATTGATCACCCCAGGCACCGGTGACCACCTGCTGCTCCAGAACAGGCACTGACCGACACCACAATCCGAATCTGTAACCCATACCTTTTCCCAAGAGCCCCGGTTGAACCATTAATCCAGGGAAATGTCTGATGACCTGAGTCGCAAAAGGAGCGGCCTCGATGAGCGCAAGTACTTCGGCACCCGCCTGAAGCAGGCACTGAGCGGCCGTCAGTAGCAGTGGGCCGTTCCCCGCCACAACAACTCTGGACCCCATTATCACCCGCTGACTTTTATACAGGTTCACCAGGCCCCCCGCGGAGACCACACCAGGCAGGGTCCACCCTTCAAAGGGCGCAGGTCTGTCGTAGGCTCCGGTCGCAAGTATCAGCGACCGGGTTTTCAGTCTTCCGTTTCCAGTGCCGGAAACCCAAGCCAGCGTTCGCGGGGCCGGAAAGTCCCAGACAGTCGTTTCACAACGGAACTCGACCAGCCGGTGACTACAGATTTCCAGCAGCTGTGGACTCTGTTCGGTGCTTTGAATCTCGGGAAACGGCTGCTTGAAGTACTGGCCACCTGGCCGCTTTTGATCGTCCAGTATGGTGCAGGGGATACCGAAGCGAACCAGCTCCGCCGCCGCTGCCAGCCCCGATGGCCCGGCCCCCACGATGACAACATTCCTTTCAGAGATCGCCGACATCAAGACAGGTCTCAACCTTCAGGCCCTTTACAGCAGGTTCCATACAAGCCCTAACGACCGATCGGCCATTTATTCTCACGGCGCATTCCCAACACACGCCCATGCCACAGTAGTACCCACGGGTTATCGGATCGGCCGTATCCGTACGGGCGAGTGCGATCCTGTTCACAATCTGGATAGCGGCGACGGTCTCTCCGGGGTAGGCCTTGATTGGCTGGCCGTCGATGTCGATGTCAAACGGCTCGCCACGAGCCACCTCGCGTTCCACTCGCGGCGACATAATCTAGAAGGCCCGGCCCGGATCGAAGAGCGCAGTACCTTCGAGGGACAACACCTTACCCAGGATCATCTCGGAAATGAGTTTTCCCTGGGCGGGCCCCAGGGAATAACCACCCCGAGCACCGGTCGCGATCCAGATATTCGGCTCTCCAGGCAGACAACCCAGGCACGGTAAGGCGTCCGGCATAACCGGCTCGAAACCTGCCCAGGACCGAACCAGATTCACATTCCTAAGATCCGGGACGACAGATGCAGCAAGCCGGATGTTGTGGATCAGGTTCTGGTAATCAAGCTCTTTGGTATTACTGTCGAATCCACCTTGACCCTGCCAGCCACCCCCGATCATGCAGGTCCCATTGGGATACTGTTTGAGCGACAGGATTCCCGAAACATGGGTGATCACCCGGTCCATGAGAAGACCCACGGGTTCGGTAATCGACAGCATATTGACATCGACAGAGACAGGGAGGTCGACACCGAGGTCACGGACAAGACCTTTCGTCCAGGGTCCTGCGGCCACCACCAGGTGACGGCACCTGATACGGCCTGCCCGGTCGGTCGTCACCAGAACACTGTCACCAGAAGGCTCGATATCAATCACGGTCGTTCCGGACTGTACACGGCCCCCCAACTGTTCGACCGCCTTTCTCAGCGCGGGACCTGCCTTGAGTGGGATTGACTGACTGTCTGCCGGGCAATAGACGGCCGCGTTCACATCCCCCCCTATCCACGGCGCAAATCTTCTGAGGTCACCGTGTTCAAGCCAGCGCAGCGACAGTTCCTGCTCTGCCTGCACTGACCAGTCCTGCTGCAACGCGCGAACCTGGTCGCCTCCCATCGCGATCCGTAAGCCGCCGGCTTGATGGAACCCCAGATCAAGTCGCTCATCGTTCTGCATCTGTCGCCAGAGATCGACCGACATCAGAGCGAGGGGCTGAAGCCCAGAGGTCTTGTTCTGTACGGCCACCGTTCCCGCGTTGGCGCCGGAAGAATCGGACCAGATCTCGTTCTGTTCCAGAACAAACACGCGAGAGCGCTCTTTGAGCAGGAAATATGCGCTGCACAATCCGACGACACCACCACCGATTACCAGGACATCGGCTTCAGTGGTGACACTCATCTGCACATCACCGCAGCGGCGATTTCATTCGACGAAGCCGAGTTCCGACATCAACTGAACCAACCTTTTCCGTCTCCTGTCATCGGTTGCTTGCCAATCTTCTTTATTCCGCATCGCTCTGGCTCCGTCGCGTTTGCACCGAGCTATTCCGCCATCCTCCGGTATTTTCGGCGGAAAATCTCGCAACGTGCAAAATCGTTGACATCATTATCGTCATTGGCCTAACCTTCAGCCTTCTGACATATGCTTGTATAAATAAAGTATATACAGAAACGCACCTTGGATTACACGAGGAGTGACAGCCTTTCCCAATCATAACGGAGGACAGCATGATCAAGTTTCGACCAACAGTATCGACACCACCGAGTGATGGTCGTCGAACTTTCCTAAAAGGCACCGCAGCCGGTGCGGCGGCAATGACTTTCCCTGCCATCGTTCGTTCAGCGTCAGATCGTAAAATTGTCTGCC
>CAZVVN010000024.1:0-318 GCA_964630665.1 uncultured Acidiferrobacteraceae bacterium
GTCGTGGGCAAGGCAGCGGCAATCTTTGGACCCTTCCTCATGGGTTGGGTCACCGTGACGACTGGTGATCCGCGGATCGGAATTCTATCCATTGTGGTGCTGTTCTTTGGCGGGATGATGATCTTCCGGAAAGTAGAGGAACCCGATCCTGATCAGCCCGCCTGATGCCACTGGCCACGCTCGATCAACACCGCCTTGAGCACCGCCGGCCGATCGGTCATCAGGCCGTCAACCCCAAGATCGAGCAGTCGGTTCATCTCATCGGGCTCATTGACGGTCCAAACATGGGTCTGCAGACCCTGGCGGTTCATCGAGCGA
>CAZVVN010000024.1:328-44040 GCA_964630665.1 uncultured Acidiferrobacteraceae bacterium
CTTTGATTCCGTTCCACCAGACGGGCACCTGGGCACAGGCTGCTCTCAAGGTGCCGGCAGGCAGGCCCAGGCTACCGATTCTCGCCTGGGTAGTTTCGAGCGGACCCATGGAGGTACAGACCCCCGGCAGCATGGCCCGCACCCGATTCAGGCGGCGGCCGGAAAACGAGCCGATACAGACACGCGCCAGTGCTTTGGCCCTGCGGAGCAGCGTGACCAGGGGCTCGACCACGGCATCAGACTTGGGATCGATGTTGAAACGAACCTCTGGAAACGCTTCCAGCAGATCCTCCAGCCGCGGAATGGGTTCACGACCCGCGACTCTGGCCGGATGGATCGCAGCATAGTCCATGTGCGCGATCACACCCTGCCGATCCGTCACTCGGTCCAGCCGGTCATCGTGGAACGCGAGCAACTGGCCGTCCCGCGTGCAGTGCACATCGGTCTCCAGATAAGCAAACCCCTGGCGAACAGCGCCTTCAAATGCGGCCAGTGTATTCTCGGGGCCGGCGTCTTGATCGCCCCGGTGGGCAAACGCCAGTACCCCGCTATACTCGAGAAAGGCATGCTCAGGCATCAGAGTTTGTCTTCCATTGTGACGTACAACTACCCAGAGATCCCTGTGACAAATCTCACTCCAGCACAATTCGTATCGGTTGAATTCTCTACACGACTGGGATCGCGGCGGTGGCAAGGCAAGCCGTGAACCTCAGCCCGTTGGACAGGCAAACTGAGAACGAGCAACCCATGCCGCTGGTCCTCATCCCAACCTACAATGAGCGGGACAATCTGATCCCGCTGATTGATGCTGTCCAGTCCAACTTGCCCTCAAGTCACGTGCTCATCATTGATGATAACTCACCAGACGGCACCGGCAAGCTGGCAGCAGCAAGGGCCCGCGACGATCCTTTGGTAAATGTCATGCATCGCCAAACCAAGCAAGGCCTGGGCCGGGCTTATCTTGCCGGTTTCCGATGGGCACTGGAACGGGACTACAGTCACATCTTCGAAATGGACGCCGATTTCAGCCACGACCCGCAAGACCTGCCACGCCTGCTGATGGCAACCCGAACAACGGATATCGCACTCGGCTGTCGTTGGATGCCTGGCGGTAGCGTTTCAGGGTGGTCATTTCGCCGATTAATGCTGAGTCGACTCGGCAATCTTTACGCACGGACTGTTCTTGGGCTTCCGTACCGTGACCTGACCGGCGGCTTTAAGTGCTTCAGGCGACAGGCACTGCAGCACATCGACCTGGACACGGTTCTGTCCGTTGGTTACGGGTTCCAGATTGAAACCACCTGGCGTGCCCTGCAGGCCGGACTATCGGTGAGCGAGGTTCCGATTGTCTTCACCGATCGTGTCAGGGGTGACTCCAAGATGTCGGCTTCGACCTTCAACGAGGCGCTGGTACTGGTGTGGAAATTACGGTTCGGTAGCTGACTCTCCAAGCATGGCCCGACCGGACATCAGCAGACAATAGCTGTACAGCCATATACCGAGGCCAGCAAGCCCAATGGAATCCTGTGCCAGAGTACCATCAGGCAACAGTTGTACCGAAAACTTCAGCCCTATCAGGCTGGATAAAACTGCCAGAGCGGCGAGTTTCACCACAGAGCGGGCGAGTACGGCATCCTGCCAGCAGAAAACCAGCAGCGCGTAGAACCCGATGAAATGGGGTTTGGACGACTGCGGGCCGATCAGGATAAACGCCGTGTAGTACAACATTCCGAGAACAAAGAGCTGGCCCCTACATCGCCGGGTCAGTGGAATCAACAACAGCCCGAAAAAAACACACAGGCCCAACAGAACATAATTCGACGGGACAGAACGACCCAGCCTCGATGCCAGGATGCGATACAGTGACTGGTTCTTTTTTGCATATTTGCTGTGCCGGTCATGCCACCAATGGATCTTGGAAGGCGACGCCGAGAGCGTTAGTCGGTAGTGCTCTTTGAGATAACCGAATACTTCATCACTGGCAGGTACTGCCTTGAACTGCCCAAGGGGGACAACGCCGTTCTTTGGTAATACGGCCCCCGGGACAGAAAATTCTGGGGCCGAAAAGGTGCCCGTCACTGCGTACTTGAAGGCGTCCGGCATCATCACAAGACCGGCCAGAACTGTCACAAACACTGCAGCAGAACGCCATCGCCCAGTCAGAACAGGCAACAGAAACATAAACAAAGGGTTGGCCTTGAGTCCTGCCGCAACCGCCATCAGCCCGACACCTTTGAATGAGCGAGCCGGGAAACAGGCGAGTCCGAAGACTATCAGTCCGAATATGAGAATGTCGGTCTGCTGGTTGTTGAATACAGCCAGAATCGATCGCACGGCAAATATGACGCTCAAGGTGATCACCACAAACCGCTCACGGCCTGGAGCCAGGAGTTGGTTGTGACAGACTTGGAGCGCGCCGGCGAGTACAACGACATTGGCCAGAAAGAACAAGACCTTGGCCGTGGTATAACCCAGGGGATAGAGCGGCATCAGCAGCAACGCTGCAAATGTCGGGTAAGTAAAAAGGTTCGACTCGACGACATGCACCTGCAACCCGTGGAGGTAGCGAAAGGTCGCGGCCCAGTAAACGTCGAAATCGCCGTCCTGCAAAAGATAGCGATAAAAAAGCACTGCGATCACAAATGCCACGACGCCCAGGAATAGCCAGCAGGCCAACAGACGAGGGAGAACTGACCTTGGCTGAGCAGGATCCCGGATCATCGGTACCAGCCAGAGACTATGATCAGGCGGGTGTACCCAACATTAAGGGCCGACCAACTCGCAGTAAAGGTGCCCGGTCACCGTCCAGAATCTCAGGCCGGTTTGTGGCGCAGTTTAGCTGCGACGAAACTTTTCTGCGGGATGTGCAGCAGCCGTTGTATTTTGCGCATCAGATGGAGTTCATGGTCATCCAGTCGGCCATCGGCGTAGACCACCTGCCACATTTTCTCGACCAGCGCGACCCGCTGTTCAGACGACCATGTCTGGTTGATCAGGGACGTAAATCCATGCAGGTCAATGGCCTCTCGTGCCTGTGACTCGGCCAGGGAGTGCAGTTGCGCCGACTCTTCAGTGGTCAGGTTAAATTGCTCCCGTACCAGGTTCTGGATAAGCGCACTCTCGCCATTACTCAGATCATAGTCCGACAGTGCCGCCTCAAAGAGCAGAGCTGACGCCGCCAGACGCAGTTCGTGATCAGGGTGCACACCGCTGTCGTTGGTCTCAAGTTTTTCGGCAAAGAACTGCCGGATCGCATCAATCATGCAGCTGCTCTTGAGCAAGAGTAGCTGGCTGAATGCTATGGATCATCCGGCCGACACGGTACCGGCACCGCCTTGGAGGCGTGCCGCCATCAGGCAGAGGATCTCCCACAACATCTGGGCACCGTTCAGCGCGGTCGTGTTCGCGCTGTCGAACGGAGGAGACACTTCTACAACATCGCCGCCGACAATGTTGATGCCGGTCAACCCACGCAGCATCTGCTGGGCCTCGTAGCTGGTAAATCCACCGACTTCCGGCGTACCGGTTCCAGGCGCATAGACCGGGTCCATGCCGTCGACGTCGAAACTGACATAGGTCGGGCCGTCACCGATGATCTCTCTGGCTCTGGCGATGGCCCCATCGATGCCCATGGCATAGAGCTCCTCGATGTGAATGACGGTCATACCCGACTCATAGCTGAATCCCCACAACGGTTCCGCTGGACCGCGGATTCCGATCTGGACGGTTCGTTCCGGATCGAGCACACCGTCTTCTACAGCTACTCTGAAGGGACCGCCATGATGGTGCTTGTGTCCAAAGAGCTCCGGGCCGGTATCACAATGCGCATCGAAGTGGACCATGCCGACCGACTCGCCCAACTGGTGTGAGATCGCCCGCAGTATCGGCAGACTGATACAGTGATCCCCACCGGCCGACAATGGCATAACACCGGCTTTCACAACTTTGTCATAAAACTGCTCGATCTCCTCTATGGCCCGGTCCAGTGCATAGACGCCTTCAATCGGTACATCGCCGAGATCGGCAACCCGAGCCTGGTCATAGGGTTTCACCCCGGTCTGATAGTTGATTCGTCCCATCAGAGTCGATTGCTCGCGCAGGGCGCGGGGTCCGTGACGAGCACCGGGCCGGTTCGTTACGCCGCCGTCAAACGGTACGCCAACGAGCCCCACGTCAACATCGTGCCAATCCGAATCTGTTTCCCGGAGCGACTGACGCATAAAAGTCGCCACACCAGTGTATCGCGGTCGATAGTCTTCCCCCCATGCTGCCAACCGTTCGGCGGGGACCCCGCTCATTTCCCCGGTTTTATCACTCATGCGCGTTGTTCCCAAGATCCATCCCTTGACCGGACCCAACCATACTCTATGATGCACAACGTGGAAAGGGACCACTTTCGAATTCCGGGATAAGCTTCGGTTGTGAAAACATCCCGGGGTACCCCGATCAGGATCGTCGTGACCGGCAGCGAGTGCACTGGCAAGACTACCCTGGCCGCTGACATTGCGACGCGCCTCTCAGTCCCCTGCTCAGAGGAAGGAGCACGGGTTTACCTCCAGAGAATCCGTCGCCCTCTGACGGCTGCCGACATCGAACCGATCGCACACCTGCAGATCGAGTTCGAGGATCGGGCAATACGGGCATCCGAACACTTGGTGATCCTCGACACCGATCTTGTGTCTACCGTAGTCTACAGTCGCCAGTACCACCAGCACTGCCCACAGTGGATCGTACGGCAGGTCATCGAACGACAGGCCGACCTTTATTTGTTGTGCAGCACAGACCTGCCCTGGGTCGAAGAAGAACTGCAACGGGGCCAGGGTACGGCTGAACAACGGCATCGGGTACATCAGGCTTTTGTGTCTGAACTGGACCGTGTCCAAGCCCGCTACCAGCCGGTCAAAGGCCTTGGCGAAGAAAGGGCAAGGTGCGCTCTGGCGTTCATTGCAGAGCACTTTGACATTCGCGAACAGTTACACGAGCCGGCCACAGAGCCTTAAGCTTGGTCGTTGCACCGAACCAACCTGGCTCGACCCCCTTGCTTTCACAGTTGAAACGTCGGGCCCGCCGCTTCATCATTGGTCAATCATCACGAGGAAATTCTGTTTTGAAAAAGACCATGCTGTTCACTGCAGCAGCCGTGCTACTGGTGTCATTTGAAGTAACAGGCGAATCCAACTGCCCGACCAGTCTCGACTTCACCAAACGTTATCTCGCCAGCGAGACATCCGTACGATTGTGCGACGAGTATGCCGGTAAGGTCCTGCTGGTCGTCAATACAGCGAGCTTCTGCGGTTTTACCAAACAGTACGAGAGCCTTGAATCACTTTACCACCGCTACCATGAAGCCGGCTTCGCCGTACTGGGATTTCCGTCCAACGACTTTTTTCAGGAACCCCGCTCGGAGAACAAGGTCAAGGAATTCTGCCAGCTCACCTATGACGTCAAATTCCCGATGTTCGAGAAGTCACGAGTTGCCAAGAGCAATGCTGAACCGCTCTACCGCACCATCGCCGAGGAGGCTGGTCAATATCCCCGCTGGAATTTTCACAAGTACCTGCTTGACCGAAACGGTCGAGTTGTCGGCAGCTATGGCAGTTCGGTCCGCCCCGACGACGAGGGGTTGTTGTCTAAGATTGAATCTCTGCTCTAGAACTGTGATCCTGTAGTGACGGTCAGCCAGAGCGCCAGGTACTCGTTGCCGGAAGAAACACCGTGAACCTCGTCGTGTTTACAGATCTCGATGGCACACTGCTCGGCTCAGATCAGGCTCTCAGCCCGGCCAACCGGCGAGCCCTAGAGAGGCTCGGCACTGAGAGCATCACACGGGTGGTCATAACCGGACGGTCTCTCTATTCGACCCGCCGGGTACTCGACCGTCATTTCCCGATTGACCTGCTGGTAACTTCGTCCGGAGCGGGCATCTTCAGCTTTCCCGACCTGGACCTGCTGGCCAGCCACGCACTGACGCCAGCCGAGGTCACTCGGGCTGCTTCGGTACTGCTGGAGTTCGAGTTGGATTTCATGGTGCACGAGCCGGTACCCGACAACCACCGGTTCCGCTGGCATCGGTGCACGGCGAGCAATGAAGACTTCGACCGCCGCCTGTCACTTTACGAAGGTCACCATCGTCCAATGCGCGAACCACTTCACCAGACTCACCAGGCGACCCAGCTACTGGCCATCTGCACGGCCGACAACAGTGACGAGCTGCACGGGGCTTTGCAGGAAAGACTGAACGAACTGACGGTCATCCGCACCACCTCACCGCTGGACCATCGGTCAATCTGGTATGAGATCTTCCCCAACAATGTTTCCAAATCAGAGGCCGCGGCCTGGCTCTGCCGCCAGAACAAATTGGATGCGGGCAGCGCCCTCGTGGTCGGCAATGACTACAATGACCTGGACCTGCTGCACTGGGCAACAAACGCCCGGGTCGTTGCCAATGCGCCTGCTGATCTGACCGACCACTTCCAGACCGTCGTCGACCACGACCGGGACGGCTTCAGTGAAGCGGTCTGCGATTGGCTGGAAAGCGGGTGATTCCTGATCGAACCCGATCACCGCACGGGCTAATAGATTAGTTCACCTTTGACGAATGCCCGGGCCTGGGCTGAGCGGGCCTCGCCCAGAAAACGCGTTACCGGCGAGTGCTCGATGAGACGCCCGTTGTGCAGGAAAATTACCTCGTCAGCGAGCCGTCGAACCTGGCCCAGGTCATGGCTCACCATGATGATCTTGGCCCCGCCGCCATCGATTCTGAGAATAAGGTCCTCGACCATGCGGGTCGCAGCAGGATCCAGATGAACGACTGGCTCATCCAGGAACAGCACCCTGGGCTGTAGTGCCCAGGCCCGGGCCAGAGCCAAACGCTGCTGCTCACCTCCGGACAGGACCCGAGCCGGGCGACTGGCGATACTGTCCAGCCCGGTCGCTTCGAGTACCCGTGCTGTGCGTTCCCGAATCGTACTCCGGTCAAGACCCTGCACGGACAGAGCAAACTCAACGTTGGCCCGGGCAGACCGGCGCAGGTGGATCGGGTTCTGAAAGACCATCGCCTGCTGCCGGCGTTGCTGGCGGGAAGAGCCCGCGGCCCAGCGGATACTGCCCGCACTGGGCTGCAACAAGCCGTGACACAAGCGCAACAGGACACTCTTGCCCGCACCGTTGGGGCCCACGATGCAAGTTCGCTTACCGGCTCCGAGGGTGAAACTGACATCTTTCAGGAGCCACTGATCCCTAACGGCGTAACCCAGGCCGTCAACTTCGAGCGGCAGAATATCCGGGCCTGACTTTCCACAATCATCCCGTTTGCCGGCTCCCTGGAGATTTGCCATGTTAGCCCTCGACTCGGGCAGCGATTGCCTGGGCCAGCACGGACAGCCCGTTGATGAGGATCACGATACTGAGCAGCACAATGCCCAGGCCAAGCGCCAGGGCCAGGTTCCCCTTGCTGGTTTCAAGGGCAATGGTCGTCGTCATGACACGAGTCACATGGTTGATGTTGCCACCGACGATGATCACTGCACCCACTTCAGCGCTAGCGCGGCCGAAACCTGCCAGCACCGCAGTCAGCAGGCTGTAGCGGCCATCGCGTAGCAACGTGAAAATGGCCCGATAAGGCCGTACCCCCAGGGAATCCAACTGCTCTCGATATTCCCTGTACAGATCCTCGACAGTCTGGCGGGTCAGTGCGGCAATGATCGGCGTGACCAGAACACACTGGGCGATGGCCATAGCTGCCGGGGTATAGAGCAGCCCATACTCGCCCAGCGGACCGGCTCGTGAAAGCAGCAGATAAACCACCAGGCCCACGACCACTGGTGGCAGACCCATCATTGCGTTCAACACAACTACCACTGCGGCTTTGCCGGGAAAACGGTAGATCGCAACGGCTGCCCCCAGCGGTAACCCGATCAATGCGGCCAGCGCCACTGCCAACAGACTGATCTGCAGAGACAGCTGCACAATCTCAACAAGATCCGGATCGAGGCCCGAGATAAGGTCAAGCGCGATCAGGAAAGACTGTGAAAGTTCACTCATCAGTGACTATTCTGAAGGGACCGTTTATCTCTCTAGCTTCGCGTCTCAACAAAAACATTCCCAAGATCAGCACAGCATCTCTCTGGCAGAACATAACGTGCTGTGCGATCGACGACGGCCGTACAGGCATTAAAGTTCAGGTGTATCTCCGGGACGCTGGTCGGCAGGTCAGTGCCGTAACAGATCCTGCCTCAGCGAGGTAGCTGATCAGGGTGAAGCGTTCTGGACCTGCCTGGACACACCGATCTGGGTACCGACACCTCGGTTGGTCAGGGTCTCCAGAAGGGTCGCATGCGGTATTCGGCCATCACTGATTGTCGCCGTCTGCACACCACCGGCAACAGCATCCAGGGCGCACTTCACTTTAGGTAACATGCCATCTCTGATCACCCCATCCGCAATCAGTTGTTCCGCCTCAACTGCGGTCAGTGTCTCGAGCAGTGCCCCCTCGGGGTCAAGTACGCCAGGGGTATTGGTGAGCAGGATCAGCTTCTCGGCATTCAGCGTAACGGCCAGGCGACCTGCCACGGTGTCCGCATTGATGTTGTAGGCGTGCCCATCATCACCCGCCCCGATCGGCGCAATCACAGGAATAAAGCTCGCTTGATCAAGCGTATCGACGACCGCAGGGTTGATCTGTTCGATCTCGCCCACATGACCAATATCAATACCCTCGTCACCGACTCCGTCGCCGACCTGCCTGAGCACCAGTTTGCGTGCCCGGATCATGCCACCGTCTTTACCCGACAAGCCGACGGCGCGACCACCTTGGGCATTGATCATGGCAACAATACTCTTGTTGACCAGACCACCGAGCACCATCTCGACCACATCGATGGTCTCCCGGTCGGTCACCCTCAGCCCCTCAACAAATTCTGACTTCTTGCCGATCCGCTCAAGCAGACTACCGATCTGGGGGCCACCCCCGTGGACCACCACAGGATTCATACCGACCAGCCTCATCAGCACCACATCTCGTGCGAACCCAAGTTTGAGTTCCTCGTCGACCATCGCGTTGCCACCGTACTTGATGACAATGGTCTTGCCGTGAAAATGCCGTATGTAGGGCAAAGCCTCGGCGAGCACCCTGGCAATATCGGTCGCGTTTTCTCGCTGTTGAGTCATTCTGTGTTAAAAACCTGTCCGCACGGGCTATCTGTCAAGTATACAGGCTCACTGTAGCGAATCCCGTTGAACACCCTTTGTTGAAGTAAGTAGAAGGGCCGGCAAGCCGGCCCTCCAAAACGTTCTCCAACCAGATGATTCAGGTGAACTTGACGTCGACCTTGTGTGGTTGCAGACCAGTAGCTTTGGGGATCACCAGGGACAACACACCGTCCCGGTAGTCACCGGTTACACGCTCTTCGTCGATGTCTTTACCGAGACGGATCGAGCGGGCGAATTTCCCGTAACAGCGTTCCTGACGAATGACCCGGCCCTCTTGCGTTGGCTCGCTCTCGGTGCGTTCAGCACGGATTGCCAGCACACCATCATGCACCGTCACTGCCAGTTCACCGCTGCGCACTCCAGGCATCTCGGCTTTGACCAAATAGTTCGCATCGTCTTCCGCGACATCGATGGCCGGGACACGGGTGTTGCTGCCCGTGTGAGTCATCACAGTCGGCGAGCGCAGGAAGTCGTTCACCAAACCATCGAGATCCCCGAAAAGATCCCAGGCTCGACGCCCGTCTGCAATTCTGACCAAGTTATTCATAACTGTCTCCACGTTTGTCTGCGGCACCGTACCATTACGATGCCGCACTCTGTTTCTGTATATGGCGCCGAACAGATAGAATTCAAGTGCGATTTGCCTGGTGCTGCGGTTGCCCCTTGGTCAAAAAGCTTCTGCATGGCACCGGTCTCAACTGCCCGAGGTGGCCCTTACATTGATGAGGGCATAGAATGAGTGTGCCAAGACCAGCGTGGATTAGTCGCGACTCGACACTCGCGACCGGCCAACAGGACACCTCTGACATGGACAACCGATTCGATGCAGTGATCATTGGCGCGGGCATCATCGGCTCAGCGATCGGTTGTGGTCTTGCCCGGCGGGGCTGGCAAACCTTGAATGTCGATCGACTGGAGACAGCGGGGCAGGGTTCTACCAGCAGTTCAGTCGCCATAGTGCGCAGCCATTACTCGACTCTGGAAGGTTCGGCTCTGGCCTGGGAAGGAACCCAATGCTGGGAGGACTGGCGGGGTCACATCGGCACCGACGATCCGGCCGGCATGGCCGAATTCAGACAGACCGGTGTACTGGTACTCAAGACCGACGGAAACGACAATCTAGGAAAGCAGATTGCTCTGTCTGACACCCTGCAGATCCCCTACCAGGAGTGGTCCACTGAGACGATCCAGGCAAAACTCCCCGGCTGGAAACTCGACCGCTTTGGACCACCGGTGCTGTCGGATGATCCACGATTCGGCCAGCCGACCGGGTCTGACCTGAATGGCGGGGTGTTCTTTCCGCGTGCCGGATACTGCAATGATCCGCGCCTGGCGGCGCACAATCTACAGGTGGCAGCACAGGCCGCCGGTGCTAAATTCCGATTCAACAGCACAGTAAGCGCCATCCACACCCGTGACGGACGCACCGAAGGGCTCGACCTCAACGGGTCCGAGACGATCCGAACACCGGTGATTGTCAACGCCGCGGGCCCGCATTCGGCCAAGATCAGTGCCCTCGCAGGGATCGCCGACAACAGCGCAATCAAGACCCGCGTGATTCGACACGAGTATGTTCGGCTGGCACGACCGGATTCACCCGCTAATAAGGGTGCAGAATTTGTGACCTTCGACAACGATGTGTGCAGCTATACCCGGCCTGATCTCGGAGGCACTTTCCTCAGCGGCAGCGAAGGCACTGAGGTGGAGGGAGAGCAAACCCAAGATCCGGATGAATTCGACAGGAATCTCAGCGATGCCGTGATGGAACCGATCTACCGGCTCGCCCAGCGTATCCCTTCTCTGGGTATTCCCAACAACGTGACCGGCATCGTCGACCTGTGGGACGTGAGTGATGATTGGATTCCCATCTATGACTGTTCCGACCTGGCCGGCTTCTACCTCGCAGTCGGCACCAGTGGTAATCAGTTCAAGACCGCACCAGCGGTGGGAGAACTGATGGCCGAACTGGTGTCGGCCTGTGAGACCGGCCACGATCACGACCGCGACCCGGTCCAGTTTCACCTGCAGCGAATTGACCGGTCGATCGGGCTGGGGTTTTTCTCTCGAAACCGACAGATCAACACAATCAGCAGTTTCTCGGTCATGGCGTAGGGCACGATCCGGGCACCATCATGAACTCCGATGACTGCCTGATCATCATCGATGTTCAGAACGATTTCTGCCCCGGTGGTGCACTGGCGGTCCCTGAAGGGGACGCCGTGGTCGCGGCCATCAACAGTCTCGCCCGGGTCTTCTCGCATCGTATACTGACCCAGGACTGGCACCCAGCAGACCACCGGTCATTCGCTTCGAACCACCCCGGCGCGTCGGTCATGCAGACCGCAGTACTCGATTACGGCCCTCAGGTGTTGTGGCCCGATCACTGCGTGCAGGGCAGCGTGGGAGCAGAATTCCACTCCGGGCTGGAAACGCAGGGGTGCGAGTTGATCGTCCGTAAGGGCTTCAGGCCTGAGATCGACTCCTATTCCGCGTTTTATGAGAACGATCAGCACACTTCGACAGGGCTTGCTGGATACCTCAGAGAGCGGGGATTCCAAAAGCTCTATCTTGCGGGCCTGGCCACAGACTTCTGTGTGCTCTACTCGGCGCTCGATGGGCGAAAAGAGGGTTTCGAGGTGCATTTGATCGAGGATGCCTGCCGCGCAATCGATCTGGACGGATCTCTGGCTGTCGCGCTCGATCAGATGAAGCGAGCGGACATCCATCTGGTCCAGTCGGCTGCGCTACTGTCACGCTCGTCCTGAACCGGCCCGATTTCTCTGCCGGCAGTGCCGGTCGGAATAACACGCTGATCGCACCTGGATAAACACCCCTTGTACCAAGCACTGCACTGCGGTCCAGGCAGTGAAGATTTTTTTCCTCACCACAAATGAATAGAATCGGAAACATTCACGGTCCGGTTTTTTGATGACAGCCCTGAACCGAAGGCCGCCACCTTTAGACCCCCAAGGTACGCAAATCAGCCACGGCCAAAATGTTGAATGACGACCTACACCTGCTGGAACGAGTCCAATCCTGGTTGCAACGCGGCCACCCTGTAGCTCTGGCATTTACCCTGCGCACCTGGGGTTCGGCACCAAGGCCCGTGGGCAGCCTGCTCGCCATATCCAACTCGGGTGAATTCGAGGGGTCGGTCTCCGGCGGCTGTGTCGAGAACGCCGTAATCGAGGAAGCGGAAGAGGTCATCAGCACCGGCGTACCGAAGACCCTCAGCTACGGAGTGACGGATGAAACCGCATGGACTCTGGGACTGCCCTGTGGCGGTACGATCGATCTCCTGGTCATCAGGTTGAACGACCACCGTCTGGTGCAGGCCGTTCTGGATCATACGCCGGTCGCATTGTTTGCCCGTGTATCGACCGGTGATCTTGCCGTGGGCAACGCCACCCACCGCTCGGGTGAGCTTCTGGTAGACGACACACACCTGGAAGCCGCTGCTCCCCTGCTTGCAAAGGGCAGAACGGCTCTTCAGGAGATCGACGGCCATGAGGTTTTGATTCGACCATTTGTCCGACCATGGCGGCTCCTGATCGTCGGTGCAGTCCACATTGCCCAATCTCTGTCGACCATGGCACAACTGGCAGGTTTTAACGTCACGGTCATTGATCCGCGCCCACCTTACCTGACGGCTGACAGGTTCCCGGATCTTGAAAGGGTCAATGACTGGCCGGATAGTGCCCTCCAGGGAATGGACCTGGACGCCAGAACCGCCGTCGCGATTCTGTCTCACGATCACAAAATCGACGACCCGGCACTGAGGGCGGCGCTCGATTCACCCGCCTTTTACATCGGAGCCCTCGGCAGCCGCCGTAACCACGAACGACGACTGCAACGGCTCAGCCAGGACGGGAGCACTGCCGAACAACTCGACCGTATTCAAGCGCCGATCGGACTCGATATCGGTGGCCGCGGTGCTGGTGAAATCGCGGTCTCCATCCTCGCCCAGGTGATCGCATCACGCCCAAGTCACTCAGCCGATGAGTGAGCGGATCGATGCCGTCGTACTGGCTGCGGGGCTGTCGAGCCGCGCCGGTTCGCTGAACAAGCTGTTGCTGCCTGTAGCCGGCAAACCCCTGGCGGCCCACGCTACAGATGCTGCGCTGGCCTCCCGGGCCCGCTACGTTCATGTCGTGACCGGGCACCAGGCTGAGACACTGACCGCGGTACTGGACGACCGGCCGCTGAAATTCGTCCACAATCCTGCTTACCCGACCGGAATGAGCAGTTCGATTGCAGCGGGGATTCGAAGCCTTGCCAACGACAGCGAGGGCGTCATTATCTGCCTGGCAGATATGCCGCTGGTCGCATCGAATCACCTCGATCTGCTGATCGAGAGCTCCGACCCCGGCCGGGTATGCACTCCCTGCTACCGGGGGCGGCGAGGCAATCCGGTGCTCTTCGGGTCGACCTTTTTTGAAGATCTGTTAGAGCTGACTGGCGATATGGGAGCCCGGCAGCTGCTGGACGGACTTGCGAACAGCATCACCCAGGTCGATGTTGACGACGATGGTATCTTCTACAACGTCAACCGGCCGGCCGACCTTTGACTCTCGAGATCGGCACCTGCCACGAGAACAGCCGACTGGTATCCCGACCTTAGAAGAGTCAACGCCTGTCAGTACGACTTGGGCAGTCCCATGACATGCTGACCAATGAAAGCCAGAACAAGGTTAGTAGAAACCGGCGCCGTGAGGTACAGACGTGCTTCACGCCACTTGCGTTCGATGTCGTACTCGCGGGCGAAGGCAAACCCACCAAAGGTCTGCATGCAGGCCTCCGCAGCATGCCATGCTGCGTCGCCACACAGCAGTTTGGCCATATTGGCTTCGGCACCACAGGATCTGCCCGCATCGAACAGCGCAGCCGCCTTGCGGGCCATCAGCTCTGCCGCCTCTGCCTCAGCGTGGGCACGGGCCAGCGGAAACTGAATGCCCTGGTTTCTACCGATCGGCCCACCGAAGATCTCGCGTTCACAGGCGTAGTCCGTCGCCCGGCGCAGAAAGTAGCGGGCGTCACCAAGGCTTTCACCGGCAATCAGCGTGCGCTCAGCATTCATGCCGTCCAGTATGTAGCGGAAGCCCCGGCCCTCCTCACCAATCAGCGTATTGGCAGGTATCCTGGCGTCGGTAAAGAAGACCTCGGTCGTGTTGTGGTTGATCATGGTCTCGATCGGCCTGATCTCCACACCGTTTCCGTGTAGTTCGCGAAGATCGATCAGGAACACCGACAGGCCTTCAGTGGGACGGGAAACTTCTTCACGGGATGTAGTCCTTGCCAGCAACAGCATCAGGTCAGAGTACAGTGCCCGGCTGGTCCAGACTTTCTGACCGTTGACCACATAGTGATCCCCTTGCCGGACGGCACGTGTCCTGAGGCTAGTGGTGTCTGTACCGGAGGCCGGTTCAGTAACCCCGAAAGCCTGGAGTCTCAGTTCACCGCTCGCAATCTGCGGTAGGCAGGCCTGCTTCTGTTCTTCGCTGCCGTGCCGCAACACGGTGCCCATGGTGTACATCTGCGCATGGCAGGCCGCCGCACTGCCGCCGGACGCATGAATCGTCTCGAGGATCACTGCAGCCGCGCGAAGTGGAAGACCTGAGCCCCCGTAAGCCTCCGGGATCAGAGCCGATAACCAACCGGATTCGGTCAAGGCCTTGACGAACGCTTCCGGGTAGGCGCTTGCTGCATCCATCTCTCGCCAGTATTCCCCTGGAAAGTCATCACAGATACGCCGGACCGCCTCCCGGATCTCCGGGTAATCCTCTCCCAGTTCCATTTGTGTGGTCTGGTCTGCCATGACGCTACTCTCCTTTGAATTGCGGCTTACGTTTCTCATTAAAGGCCAGTATGCCTTCCCGCCGGTCTGCCGTCGGAACCACCTTGCTGTAGGCCGCGAGTTCAACCCGATATCCTGCTTTGAGATCACCGTGAGCCGCATGATTCATTGCCCGTTTTGCCTCACGCACCGCGATCGGTCCGTTGCCAGCGATGACAGTGGCCGTTTTGTGAGCTTCTACCAGTAGATCAGCAACTTCGCAGACCTCGTTGACCATGCCCCAATCGAGCGCCTGCTGGGCGCTGAAGGGCCGCCCTGTAAGGATGAGCTCCTTGGCACGCCGAATGCCCACGGCTCCGGGCAGATACTGTGTACCGCACGTTCCGGGAAGGATGCCCAGAGTGGTCTCGGTCAAAGCAAATCTGGCCGTACTGGCAGCGTAGACAAAATCACAAGCGAGCGTCATTTCCATCCCGCCACCGAAGGCTGCACCGTTGATCGCACCGATCAGGGGCGCCTGCAAATCCATCAGGGCCAGAGCGAGTGTCTCGAACAGGGCGTGCTGCTTGAGCCACTCGGCATCGGTCATGCCGTTACGCTCCTTGAGATCGGCACCGGCACAGAACGCCCGGTCGCCAGCACCGGTCAGGACCACACAGCGCGCGCTGGCGACAGGCGCGTCGGGACCCGCCAGTACGGCCACCAGTTCTTCACCCATACGGGTGTTCATTGCATTCGCGACCTCCGGGCGACTCAACGTGACGAGCGCCACTTCGTCACTGATCGAGAACTCAATGGTCTGAAATTCAGCCACACCGGTCATCCCGGACGCTCGGGCCAGACTGCCCCCGTGACAGAGCAGAAACAGCAGGTTCGATCTGTTCGTCAGGCTTATTCATCACTCGTGCCCGAGAGGGGGATTGCTCAATCTCACCCGCCATCGAGTTCGGCAAATACCCGTTTGGCGATGCGGTGGCACTCGACTGAAACCGGAACACCGCAGTAGATCGCGATCTGATGCAGTATCGCCTTGAGTTCGTCACGGGAAACACCGTTGACAATAGCACCGCGAAAGTGAAGCTCCCACTCGTGCATCCGGTTAAGGGCCGCCAGCATCACTACATTCAGCATACTGCGGGTCTTTCGATCCAGCGTTTCATCGCCCCACACCGCACCCCAGCAGTATTCTGTCAAAAGCTCCTGGAACCCCTGGGCAAATTCACCGGCGTTGGCCAGGGCATTGTCCACGTATTCCCGTCCGAGCACGTCCCGGCGGGTGGCCAGGCCCTTTTCATACAGCTCCTTGTCCATGCTGATCTCCTTTTCTTGTGTTGAGGTATTGACAGTACCACTCAGCAAGCTGCCGAAGTGATCCCGAGAAATCTGGATAGATCCTAGTTTGCTCCAGCGGAATCTTCCTCCGACGCCAAGTGCCGGAGACCCGGCAGCACCACGACTTCTCGTTGTTGAAGATCCCGACCCATTCGCTGAGCAACATGGGGGTAGCCCTCGTCAAGCTCACCGGTCATCACCCGGGTGGGGCAGAGTGGCTTCTTCAGTGACGCAGCCACCTCTCGGTCCGCCACACATTTCGCCAGCCGAGATAACGGGCTACTTTATGCGGAGCTTGGCACGGGCTTCGTCCGCACTGCATGGCCGCCCACCCAGTTCACGCACTATCCGAATCGCTTTTTCAACCAGTTCCCCATTGCTGGCAAAGACACCTCGTTCCAGGTAAAGGTTGTCCTCCAGACCGACCCGAACGTTACCTCCCAGCAACATGGCCTGGGCCACCATCGGCATCTGCGCCCGACTGATACCGAACCCCGACCAGAACACATCCGGTGGCAGCTGTCCGACCATAGCGTTCATGGTTGCCGGGTCAGCACCAGCACCCCAGGGGATACCGAGGCACACCTGGTACATGGCTGGCGCATCGATCAGACCCTCGCTCAGCATCTGATTGGCAAACCTGAGGTGGCCCAGGTCGAACACCTCCATTTCCGGCTTGACGCCGATCTCCTGGTAGCGTGCCGCCATGCTGCGGAGCATGTTGGGGGTCTGCACATAGATATAGTTACTGTCACTGAAATTGATCGTCCCGCAGTCCAGCGTCGCGATATCCGGGCGCAGCAACTCGACATGCTTAATGCGGGTTTCGGCATTGACCATGTCAGTACCCGGGCCGGCAACTGTAGGATCATCATCATCAACCACCAAATCACCACCCATGCCGGCGGTTAGATTGATCAGCACGTCGCGACCACTGTTTCTGATTCTCTCGACCGTGTCCTTGAACAGGTCTACATCTCGACTGCCAATCCCGGTTTCCGGATCACGGGCGTGGATGTGCACGATCGCAGCGCCGGCGTCGGCCGCCTCGATTGCAGCGTTAGCAACCTGTTCCGGTGTCACTGGTACATCGGGGTGCTTGCCCACCGTGTCTCCTGCTCCTGTCACTGCACAGGTGACGACTACTTCTGTGTTCATCTCCATGTTGTTCTCCCTGTCGTTGCTCGTCCATCGGACCAATACAAAACGCTGAACTGGCTCATCATTTTCTCAACTCATCTCGGGCCAACCGTCTTCGCCGGGTGGATACCAGTATTTCTCCAATACCTTCTGAATCTCGGCCAGACAGCGGTCACGCCGCTGTTCCAGTTCCTGGAAATCCCGATCGCCTGACTCGGTTTCGCAGCCGTCGACGATCCTGTTTTTCAACTCTTCGGTCAGCTTGGGTGCCTCCATATGTGACCACGGCAACTCCAGTGCCGGACCAAACTGCTCAATGGTGTGGCGCATTCCGCCTGGGCCACCACCCAGATGCCAGGCCATAAACGTGCCCATGAACGCCCAACGCAGGCCCGGACCGCCGGTGACCGCGGCGTCTATCTCTGGCACAGTTGCGATCCCGTCATTGATCAGATGCAAGGCCTCACGATAAAGGGACTCCTGAAGCCTGTCAGCGATATACGCCTCGACTTCTTTTCGTACATGCAAGGGACGCATACCGATCCGACGATAAAACGTGCCGGCGGCTCGAATCGCCTCCGGGCTGGTCTGTTCGCCGCCCACAACCTCCACTAGTGGCAACAGGTAGACCGGTGCGAAGGGGTGTCCGATCAGAAGCCGTTCCGGCCGCCGGCAACGTGATTGAAGACGGCTGGGTAGAAGCCCTGAGGAACTCGAGGCGATGACGGTATCATCAGTTGCGTACCGCCCTATCTCCTCGTGAACCGAGATCTTGAGATCCTCTCGCTCGGGCACGTTTTCCTGAACAAAATCTGACCCGACCACGGCCGCTTTGATGTCGGGAACAAATTCCAGCTTGTCTCGGCTGGCCTCCTGGTCGAGCCCGGCTTGCTCAAGAACCGGCCACGCACTATCGATAGTTTTCCTGACGAACTCAGCCGCGCCGGGAGCGGGATCCGTCACAACAACCGACAACCCGCGGGCAAGGCAGCGTGTCGCCCAACCACTGCCGATTACACCCCCACCGACCAGCGCAACGCGTTGAATATTTTCACTGTTCATAGATCGCCAACTCCTATTCTCCACGGAAGACCGGTTTTCGTTTCTCAACAAACGCACGCACACCCTCCTTGGCGTCTTCTGATCTCAACATCTTTCTATAGATAGGCAGATCCCCGGTTCGCATGGTCTGGAAGGCATGTTCAATGGTGTCACCTTCGATGGAACGCAGCACTTCTTTTACTGTCTGAACCGCAAGCGGTGCCGAGTCGGCGATCTGATCAGCCCAGTCTCGTGCTTTGGTCATCAGGTCCGCTGCCGGCACGACCAGATTGACCAACCCCTGCCGGGCAGCTTCCTCTGCCGGCATGCGTCTACCCAGGAGCAGCATCTCCATCGCGATGTTGTAGGGCAGACGCCGCGGCAGACGTTGTATAGCCCCGGCGTCCGGCACAATACCCAGAGGCATCTCAGGCAGAGCAAACTCTACATGATCGGCTGCAATGATCAGGTCGCAGGCCATCGCCAGCTCAAATCCACCGCCGATAGTGAGTCCGTTCAGGGCCACGATCACGGGCTTGTTGAGATCCCACATTTCCGTAAGGCCCGCAAAGCCCCCCGGCAGATCGACATCGGCCTCCCACCAGTTGTCCAGCTCCTGTTCCCCGCTGTCGACGGCTTTCAGGTCCCAGCCAGCCGAAAACACCCGCTCGCCTGCCGCGGTCAGCAAGCCGACCCGCAGTTCCGGATCATCACGCAGGGTCACGATCGCTTCGTTCAGCATACGGCTGAGTTCAAAATCAATCGCGTTGACCTTGGGCCGGTTCAAGGTGATCTCCAGGACCGCGCCACGTCGTTCTATCTTGAGTTCTTCACTACGTTCAGGCATCTGTTCCCTCACTGCAGTCCGCTTTGTGGTGGCAGGGGTTGGGTTTTCGAACTGACAACCAGCAGCTCAAGTGGAATCGGAATTCCTCCCGCCGGGCAGGTGATTCTAGGCGATAGCCGTGAAACCGTCTCTGTTCTTATGGAAATCCTGGTTGTCCCACAATATGATGACCCATTAAGCAGGAACCAGGAGCGCTGTTGCCCACCAGGCCAGCATCCGTTCCCAACAGCGGAATCGACTCAGGCTGAAAGAATATGGACCTTGAACTCACTGAAGAGCAACGCATGCTGTCCGAATCAGTGCGGGCATTTGTCTCCCGCGAACTGCTGCCCCACGAGTCCGATGTGGAAAAACAAGGAGAAGTAGCAGCAGAACTCGGCCAGCAGATTACTCAAAAGGCCCTCGAGGTGGGCTTGTATGCGGCCAACCTGCCTGAATCTGTCGGTGGCGGTGGGCTTGACTGCGCCAGCCTCGCGATCGTCGAACGGGAATTTGGTAAGGTTTCACACGCGCTGCAGGGCTTCGCCTGGCGTCCTACCGAACTGCTGATGGCCTGCGAGGGTGAGCAGGTCGAACGCTACCTTCAACCGTGCGTCAAAGCAGAAAAGACCGAGTGTTTTGCGATCACCGAACCCGGTGCGGGCTCTGACATCATGTCGATGGCCACCCGGGCAGAGCGGGTCGGAGACGACTGGGTGATCAACGGCTCCAAGCATTTCGTCAGTAGCCATATCCTGCCGGACTTTGCCATCGTATTTGCCGCGACAGGAGTCGATCAGTCGGAACGCGGACCACGAAAAAGAGTGACTGCATTCCTGGTTGACCGCGGGCACCCCGGGTTCGACATCGTGCGGGGTCCACGCTGTGTCAGTCAGAGGGCCTACCTGAACTTCGTGCTCTCGTTCAACGACTGCCGAGTGGGTCCGGGCCAGGTGCTCGGCCAAGAAGGCGAAGGTCTGGTGCTGGCAGACAAGTGGATCAAAATGGGCCGCGTCTGGGTGGGTGCCGGGTGCTGCGGGCGGGCTGAACGTCTGTTGGATTTATCACTGGAGTGGGCCGCCAGTCGTAAACAATTTGGGCAGGCCATCGGTAAGTTCCAGGGGACATCCTTCAAGCTGGCCGACATGGCCACTGAACTCAGAGCCGCAGATCTGCTGGTCATGCACGCGGCACGCAAAGCTGACCGGAGCCAGATGACACCGACCGACGCTGCCATGTGCAAGCTCTTCGCATCGGAGATGCTGCACCGTGTGGCGGAAAACGCGGTACAGATCTTTGGCGGCATGGGTCTGATGGAGGATCTGCCTGTCGAGCGACTGTGGCGGGACTCACGACTTGAACGCATCTGGGAAGGTACTTCCGAGATTCAACGCCACATCATCAGCCGTTCACTGCTGCGTCCACTCGGCGCATGACGCCCGCACAGGCGGCAAGCCTGCAGCGACTCCTTGCACCCAGGCACATCGCCTTCATTGGTGGTGACGAGGCCCTTTTCGCTGCTCGCCAGTGCCAGGCCGGCGGCTTCACAGGCCACATCTGGGGCGTCAATCCGAAGCGAAATCGTCTGGACAACCATCCCTGTTTCGCTACTGTTGCTGACCTGCCAGAAGCGCCGGATGCAGCATTCCTTGCAGTGCCGGCGATGGCTGTAGCCGACGTGGTGAGGCAACTTAGCGACTGCGGAGCCGGCGGCGTGGTCTGTTACAGCGCCGGCTTCAGGGAACTGGGCACAGAAGGCGCGGTCCTGGAGCAGGCACTCGTTGAAGCCGCCGGTGATCTTGCCCTGGTCGGGCCAAACGTGTTTGGCATGCTTAATTATGTGCAAGGCGCGCACTTGTGGCCCTACAGTCACGGTGGCCAGAGTGTGACCCGGGGGCCGGCGATCATTTCACAGTCTGGGATGCTGTCCGGCTATCTCCTCACCAACCGCAGATCGGTCAATTTTTCCTACGTGATTGGTGCCGGCAACCAATCGATCCTGGGTGTAGAAGACTACCTGGAGGCACTTCTTGAACGAGCCGAGGTCACCGCTTTCGGTATCTATCTCGAATCACTCCGCGACATTCCCCAGTTTGTAACGGCCGCTCTTCGAGCGCTGGATCGGAACATACCGTTGGTCGTCCTTAAGGTCGGTCGCTCGGATCTTGCTGCGCGGACCACCCTGACCCACACCGGATCACTGTCCGGAAGCGACACCCTCTATCAGGCCCTGTTCGACCGATTGGGCGTGATCCGCGTAAGCACGCCCAGCCTGATGCTGGAAACTCTCAACCTGCTGACGATTGCGGGGGCACCGAAAGGCCGTCGACTGGCGGCTTTTACCTGTTCCGGCGGCGATGTTGCGATGCTGGCAGACCGGGGTGTCGAGTGCGGTATCGAGTTCCAGGCGCCGTCATCCTCTGCCAGCGCCGTACTCAAAAACCTGTTGCCTCAGATCGCAACGGTCTCTAATCCACTGGACTACACCACGCCGCTCTGGGGGCACGAGGAAAAACTCAAGCCAATCTTCAGTGCCCTGGTCGAAGACGGGTACGACGCGGCGTTGCTGGTCCAGGATTACCCGCCGCCGCATCTGGACGAGGACCGGCACCTGTACCAGGCCGATGCGAGCGCCTTCATCCGTGCGACACAGCAGGCCGGTATTCCAGGCGCGGTGTGCAGCAGCCTGCCCGAGAACCTGGATACCGATATCCAGGCGTTTCTGATCGCCCGCCAGACAGCACCCTTACAGGGCATTGGCGAGTCTGTACAGGCACTTGCCGCAGCGGCCACCTTTGGCGGGCAGCGTGCGAAGCATCTGGCACAACCCGGTTCGATTGCGCTGGAGATTACCGGACACCCCACAAGCACTGTCACCTTGGACGAGTGGCAGGGCAAGAAACTCCTGGCAAAAGCCGGCATTGAAATTCCTGCCGGTGAACTGACAGACGCCGAGGGGGCGACCGGTGCTGCCGACCGCCTGGGCTATCCGGTCGCAGTGAAACTCGTCAGCGCAGGCCTTCCGCACAAGACCGAGGCCGGTGCGGTGCGGCTGCAGCTAGAATCCGCCACCGCCGTTGCCGAGGCGGTAACATCCATTCAGCACACCGTAGAGGGGGCTCCTGTCGCAGCACCGGCAAGGTGTTTCCTCGTCGAGCGGATGGTGAATAACCCGGTCGCCGAACTGCTGGTAGGGGTTCGGAATGACGAGCAGTTCGGCCACACGCTGACGCTCGCCAGCGGCGGCACCCTGGTGGAACTGGTTTCAGACAGCGCCACCGTACTTCTGCCGGCCGAACGAGAAGAGATTGCTGCAGCCGTGGACTCGCTGCGGGTTGCAGCCCTCATCAGAGGCTACAGGAACCGGCCGGCAGCCAACCTCGACCGACTGCTGGATACTGTGTGTGCTGTCATTTCGTTCACCAGCAAACTTGGCGCGCGGCTGGATGAACTCGACATCAATCCACTGATCGCCCACCCAGATGGCTGTACCGCAGCCGATGTGCTGTTGCGGCTCGACCAAAACACCCTTTGAAAGCGGACAACCGGTTCGAGATCCGGCCACCGTGCCTAGTCTACCCGGCGCTAGCGTCCCACTCAGCGAAGATCAAGAAGGCGGCAGCGCGTATCTTAGCCGACCCGGCCCCAGAAATACCTTCTGACCTCGTCACTGTTGAACATATCTGGTCGCTCACTGAAACACAGCACGGGGACCAGTCTGGCGCGTGACCCCGCGACCCTGGTGACCCGGTGCAGCGTCTGCTGGCCATTGAAGATCAACAAAGTCCCCTCGGTAAACGGCAGGTGCTGCGTCTCGCGACAGTCACCGTTAAGTACCCTGGTCAGCACTGCTTCTTCGTCATGGCGATGCCGGATGCCGGCCACGTATTCGAAGTCGCCGCCAGATTCGGGCGCCTGCAACATCAGTGTAACGCTCGATTCAGATTCATCGAAGTGCCAGCCGTGTCTGCCACCGTCGCGGTATACGTTTATGCTACAGGCGCCTAGAGGGTCGGCGAATCGGTGTAGTTCCGCGGTACCGAGTACCGACTGGATAAATTCCATCAACGGATCCCACTGGTAGAGTCTTCGCAGGCGGCTACCGCGTGGCAGGTGATCGTAGGCTACGGAGCCAACGAAGGTATGCTCCCGCCTTCCAGCAGGGCCCTGGCCGGCAAGATCTTCCAGCTGCGTGCCCAGATAAACATTGTGAGTGCTTTCGACAAAATGGGCGTGATGTTCAAGTGCGCGGGCTTCGGCTGCCAGGTCCGCGACCGCGGCCTCGTGCAGGAAACCATCAAGCGCCAACAGACCCGTGTGCTGGAACTTCAAACGACTGTGTATTCTGAAAGCCTGACCATCCGCCGACACATCGTCGGTGATCGGATAACGGTCCAGATCGATCAAGTCAGCAGGATTCATGGGCAGATGCTCGCCGGGTACTGGCAGACAGGAAATCGTCAGATTGACCCGACAATAGGTCGCACGAGAGCCTGGTGAGAGTAATGGCCAAGGATTGTAGTCAACCCGTCTTGCTATTCAAACCGGGCACAAAGCATCTGTAGCTAAAACGGCGCAAGAGCCCGCCGCAATGGGATGCGAAAGTCAAGCTGGCAGCCTGAAATTGCGGCCGAATGATTTTTTACCCCAAATGCACAAGTGGTGCGACAATTCCGACTCCTGGGTGCCGTCCGCCTGATCCTGGCAGTCGGCGTCCCGACCCTGGAGAGAGCTATTGACCACTGCGCAAATTTCCAAGAAAAACAACCTGCTCTTGCTGGATTATGACGGCGTGGTGGCGGATTCTCTGACTGCGATTACAGAACACACAGCCGCGTTCTGCCGGGATCGTGGCCTGGGCCAGGGACTGGCTTCTGCCGCCATCGCCTGCATGCGCTCGGCAACGCTGTCAGGCCTCATACAGGCCGCGGGGATCACCGGCGAACATGTGCGCGACTATGGGCGGTTTCTTTTCAGGGAACTGAACAAGAACCCCTCCCGCGTGCCGCTGTTCGACGGCATCCCGGAGTTACTCCGTGACCTGGCCAAGACTTACACGCTCTGTATCGTGTCCGCAAATCACTCAGGTGTAGTCCGGCAACGACTCGAATCAGCCGGCCTGGTCGATGTGATGACTCATCTCTATGGTAATGAGCAACCGGGCGGCAAGGCCGAACACATCCGCCAAGCGATGTTTTCACATGGGGCCAGCGCCGAATCCACCTGGATGATCGGCGATACCGTCGGCGACATCCGGGCTGCCAGACAGGCTGGAGTGAACGCCGTGGCGGTTACCTGGGGATGGCAGTCCCTCGAAACGCTTGAAAGCGCCAGGCCCAACCTGATTTTTGAGCAACCTGAGGCGTTGCACCGCTATTTCTCTGGCCAGCCGGACACACTCCCACAATCCGGGCCGATTCCGGTGTGAACTATCTCGCGCACCTGTACCTCTCTGGTGATTCAGAAGACCTCGTGGTCGGAAACTTCATTGGCGACTCAGTCAGGGGAGACTGTTTCAAGGCACTGTCTGCCGGTGTTCAAAACGGTGTTAGGCTGCACAGGTGCATCGACAGCTTCACCGACAGTCACCCAATTGTTCGCCGATCGAAACAACGCATGTGGCACCAGTTCGGCCGCTATTCGAGCGTCGTGGCGGATGTCTTTTTCGACCACTTCCTTGCACAGGACTGGCACCGCTACCACCCTATGCCACTGGCGGGCTATTCCAACCATATCTGCAGGATTCTTAACACCCGCCTGAACGAATTCCCGGAACGGTCCCGGCGGTTTCTGGATTACATGGTAGACAACCAGGTACTGGCTAGCTACGCGACCATTTCTGGCATTGGCAAGGTGCTGGCTCAGATGGCCGCACGGGCACGGTTTGAGTCTAGAATGGAGTGCGGCGGTAGAGAGCTCGGGCGCTGTTACAGCGGTTACCGTAAAGATTTCCAGGAATTCTTTCCCGATTTACGCCGCCATGCCGAAGACTCAATCGCAACCCTCGACGAGACTTCGAAACCGCCAGCGTAATACTCACGCGGAGCCGGCATTGGCGTCCAGCGGGGTGTGGAAATACTCGCTTTCTTCAGCGAACTGACGGGATTCCCTGATCAGCTCTTGAACCCTTTTTTCAGCCGTATCAATATCCACGCAGTTTTCGCAGTAAGGCTCGCCACACGGTTGCCGGGTGTACAGCCAGAAATGCACGGCCCCGGCCAGCAGTCCTGATGCCACTTCCCAGCGATCGGAGTCAATGTCGGCCTCGAGCAGGCGATTACCCAGCTCGATCATCTGCTCGGCAGCATCATCAAATTCTTTGGGGTCTTGTTCGAGTTCCATGGGCAACTCCGCAGGCCGTGGCGAGGTCTGATGGGACAAAAGCAGCAGGCTGGACCTGGCCTGGATTGTAAAGGATTCGGAAGAGCGCTTAAGTTCGGACTCGATCCCCTGTCGCTTCCGGGATCGCTCATTCTGCAGAGACTTTGTACCTGATAGTCAGATCAGTTGCTGCTTACCGATGGGCAGACGACGGATACGTTTGCCGGTAGCTGCGAAGATCGCATTGGTCAGCGCTGGTGCTGCAGGAGGCACACCAGGCTCGCCCGCGCCACCGCTTTCTTGGTCGCTCTGCATGACGTGCACTTCGACCAGCGGTGACTCCTTCATTTTCATGATCCGGTAATCATCAAAGTTGCTTTGCACCACGTGCCCGTCTTCGATTGTGATCTCTTCGCGCATCGCGATCGACAAACCAAAAACAGTACCGCCTTGCACCTGTGACTTGACAATATCCGGGTTGACAACCCGGCCGCAGTCAACGACACAGTCCACACGATGGATCTTCAGCCGGCCACGGTCCGTGACCGAAACTTCGGCGACCTGGGCGACGACCGTGTCGAAACACTCAGTTATCGCGATGCCGCGACCGTGACCCTCAGGCAGGGCAGCGCCCCAGTTCGATGCCTTGGCGACACTCTCCAGTACTTTTCTGTAGCGGGGATGTTCTGCCAGTAATGCAAGGCGGTACTCAAACGGGTCTGCACCGGCCAGGTGGGCCGCTTCGTCGATGGCGCTCTCCACGTAGAAACCATTATGCAGTGCACCCACCGATCGAAGCGATCCGATCGGCACACCGAATTCGACTCCCGAGTACTCCATGTCGAAATCCGCAACGGCGTAGGGGATCGGCTTGGCCCCCTCATAGGTGGTCGGATCGAAGTCGAACCACGCCACCGGTGGAAAGAATGTTGCAGCGACCGATGGGCAGGCCAGCTGGTTCGCCCAGCGTTCCAGCTTGCCATCCGCGCCGACACTGATCTGAAAACGGCTCATGCTGACCGGGCGATAGAAACCATGCTGGGTATCTTCTTCACGGCTCCAAACCACCTGCACCGGTTTGCTCACGGCCCGTGATATTGTCACTGCCTGGGTCACATAGTCTGATTCCAGGCGTCGGCCAAACCCACCCCCGCTCAGTGTGGTGTGGATGTTGACCTGGTCGGAGGACAGCCCCGAGGCATCGACTGCTGCCGATTCGCACCGGTCCTGGTTCTGGGTTGGCACCCAGACGTCGCACGAGTTCTCTGTAACGTGAGCGGTGCAGTTCATGGGTTCGAGCGTGGCGTGCATCAGAAAAGGGACCTGGTACTCGACATCGATCGTTCCGGCTCCTTCGATCTCAACCTTGCCTATCTCATCGAGTTTCGCCCGCAGCATTGCGCTCACCTTGGCGCTGTCAAGGTCCTGGGTGACACCACCGGTAAAACTGGGCGCGAGGGCCTCGAGCCCCTTGTGTGCATGCCATGTGCTGTCGGCAACCACCGCGACACCGTTGGGAACGGCAACCACGGATTCGACACCTTTGACCGCAAGGGCACTGGTTTCGTCGTAGGACACCACTTCGCCACCGAACACCGGTGATTGACTGACTGCGGCAAAGCGCATTCCGGGTCGACGGACATCGATACCGAAAATAGCGCTCCCGTTGACCTTTGCCGGTATGTCCAGCCGGGGAACCGACTTGCCAACCAGGCGGTACGCTTCTTTTGGTTTTAGCTTTGGGCGCCAAGGCGGACTGAGTCTGGCGGCTGCAGCGGCGAGCTGGCCATAATCAAGCGCGCGGGCGGTGGCTTCGTGGTGTATCCGCCCCGCACGGGCGCTGCACTCCGAAGCCGGCACCTGCCACTGCTGCGCGGCCGCCTTCACAAGCAGTTCCCGGGTCGCGGCACCCACCTCAGACAGTTTCTCCCACCACGCGGTGACACTGCTGCTTCCGCCGGTGACCTGCTGGTACATGACTTTTTTGTTCCCATACGCTGACCCGACTGGGGCGGTGACAACCTCGATGGTGTCCCAGTCTGCCTCCAGCTGTTCTGCCAACAGCATGGCCTGACCCGTATGGGCGCCCTGTCCCAGCTCGGAGGCCGGGACAACGAGCGTGATCCGGTTGTCGGAAGTGATCCGCACCCACAGCCCTAGCTGACCGTCCTCACCCTGGGGCGTAGTCAGATTCGGTGCAGAACCGAAGACGCATCCGACCGCCAGCCCTGAACCCGCCACCGTTGTGACCTTGAGGAAGGTCCGCCGGGTCATCGCCGAGCCGATCATTGCCCGGCCTCGGTAAGCTTTGCGGCCCGCTTGATGGCTTTTCGTATCCGGGGATAGGTTCCGCACCGACACAGGCTGCTCATCGCCCGGTCGATGTCCTTGTCGGTCGGGTCCGTGTTCTTTCTGAGCAGCGACACCGCTGACAGGATCTGTCCGGACTGGCAGTACCCGCATTGCGGCACCTGCTCGGTGATCCAGGCCTGTTGTACCGGGTGGCTGTTGTCTGCAGACAGGCCTTCGATAGTCTGTATCTGCTTGCCTGCGACCTCGCCGACAGTAAGGCCGCAAGAGCGAAACGGCGCCCCCCGGATCAGGACCGTGCAGGCCCCGCACTGCTCGATCCCGCAACCATATTTGGTACCGGTCAGACCCAGCGTGTCGCGGAGTACCCACAGCAGCGGTGTCTCAGGTTCGACATCGACCTGATGTGTCGTATCGTTAACCGTCAAAGTCAGCATTCTGGATTCCTGATATCGGATTTGTCTTCTGGGGAATATCCGAAACCACCCACTCAAAATCCCCCATCCGCGCCCGGCCACTCGAGGCTGGCGTTGTGTTCAAAACAGCCAGTCTACATGATACTTCTTTCTGTATGGTGATGTCCGACGAGAAGGACACCTTTTGTCCCGGAACGGTCTCAGATGGGCCCACTACCGTCCCAGGTTTCCCATCTTTGACAGCCCAAAGCCCAAGGACACTCAGTTAAGACTTTGCACATTGAATCCAACCACTGTGTCGAACACTGGCTCAATCTCTATGGCTCCAAGCCGCACAGTCTGAGATGGCCCACCCATCCACATGCCGTCAGCACGCTGGAAGCGTGTTCTTTACCAGAACTCCACCCTTCATGATGACCGGCATCGACCTGATGTCCGTTGGTGCCGGTGCCTCCCACCATTGTGGCTGAGCCCCGAGTAGTGAAAGATCTTCCAACGGATTGCCGTCGACAAGCAGCAGGTCTGCATAGGCGCCCTCCTCGACGACGCCCAGTGGGCCTTTGCTATACGGGTTGCGTGGTCCGGACAGCGCCAGAATCTCGCCAGATACCGATGTGGCCTGTTTAAGCGCCTCGAATCGACTGCCAAACCACTCCGCACGGAAGTGCATCTCGTAACGTCGACATTTATGACTCACCTCAGGCGGGCCCAGTGTATCGGACCCGTAGCCCACCTTGACTCCATAGTCCAAAAGCATGCCGGGCAGATAGGAAAATTTTTCCTGCAGCATTCGAATTGCGTCGTGCTTGCCAGCATCAAGATTAGGTGAGAAGAAAAGTTCTGGGGACATCCCCCATGCCTGAGGGACAACGTAAATGTCGTGTTCGGCAACCATTCTGATGGTTTTCTCATCCATAAAGAATGCATGCTCGAGGCATTTAACACCGGCATCCACTGCGCGCTTGATCGCCCGCGGTGTGAAGATGTGCGATGTGACGTACGTTCCCCAGTCCTCGGTCGCCTCTACCGCGGCGTCCCACTCATCTTCGGTATATTGCGTGGTATCGATCGGGTCGAAGGGCGACGCACCGCCGCCGCCGCCCATCACCTTGATCAGGTTTGCTCCGCTGCGCAGGTTCTGACGGACAGCAGCCAGCACCTGGTCTCGGCCATCGACAATGTGGGCCAGTCCCAATTGCTCGAACTGATCCAGAGCTCCGCGGCCATGTAGGTGAAGATTCGGTCGGCACACGCAACCAAAGTCTCCGTGACCCGAGGTCTGTGAGATAAAAGGGCCGGATGCATAGATCCTCGGTCCTGGCGTCAGTCCCGCATCGACCGCTCGGCGCAAGCCAAATGGAGAGCCGCCCACATCGCGGACACTTGTCCACCCGTCCATCAGCATATCGCGGGCGACAACAGTAGAACGTATTGCCAGATCACTGCGGTCAGCGTGGAGCACAATATCCTGGATGTCCCGATTGATATCCAGATGCACATGAGCGTCGATCAACCCCGGCATCAGTGTACGGTTACCGGCTTCAACAATGGTCGCACCCTCGGCAATAATCGCGTCGGATGACATTTTCTCGATCAGCTCATCGCGTACGAGTACGTTCGAAGATTCGGACAGGCCATTATGGCGGCCGTCAAAGATACGAACATCCCGGAAAAGGATCTGTCGCGCAGGATTCATACTTGGTCTTGGCTCGAGAACATTTCTGTCTAAGTGCAAAGTCTACGGCCCACAAGTTGGCTCGGCAACGAACTCCTGGCCAGCCATACCGTGCGCTGGTGTTCTACATCGTCGAAGTGCACGAAATTCGCCGGATCCAGCCAATCAAGTAAATGAAGTCTCACTTAAAGGAACATCAGCAGAAAGCGTTCCTGCGGGAATAAAATGGCGCTATGTAAGTAGCTGGTGGCTATCGTTCCTGCGGAGACCTCCTTGACTGAAACGTCATTCAGCATCGCGGTGCTGACCAAGAACAGTACGAACCCGGCCTATATCGGGGCCCGCGTCGGGGTCGATCGGATGATTGAGCATTTTGGCTGCCGGGCGGTTCACTATGTGCCGCGCAGACCGGACGATGTCGGGGAGCAGATTACCCTGGTCAGCAAGGCACTCGACAGGATCCCTGACGCCATCATCATGTGCCCCACGCACCCGACCCGCCTCTCCGGGGCGATTCAGTCCATCGAGGCCAGCGGTACACCGCTTTTCTTTTTTGTGAGTGAGACCGAGTTCTCACCCGCCGTAAGCTGCGTCGGGTCCGACGATGAGGCGCTCGGCCATGCGATGGCCTGGCGCCTGGCGGTGCATCTGGAAGGCCGCGGTGCTGTGGCGATCGTTGGCGGACATCCCGATGCAGCCACCTCAGCACCACGCACCAAAGGTTTTCTCAGGGCTCTTGAAATGTTTCCCGGTATTGAGGTGGTCACCCAATGTCGGGGTGACTATCAGCGAGACACCGCATATACCGCATTCAGCAAAGCACTCCGGTCAACCAGAGACCTTGACGGCGTGATCGTCGCCAACGATTTCATGGCGCTTGGTGTACTGGACGCGCTGACCCAAACCGGCCTCCAGGTACCCGTCGTCGGTGCCAACGCCACACCAAATGGAATCGAGTTGATTAAAACTGGCAGGATGATCGCCAGTGCCGCATTCGATGTCATGTCGATGGGGGCGATCGCGGTCGAGGCTGCAGTCAGAACCCTGCGAGGAGAAAAAGTGCCGGCGCGGATCGAATTGCCGGTAAAACTGGTGGATCAAACCAATCTGAGCGACTGGGATTGCGATTATTCCTTTAGAAAGACCGTGCCCTGGGAGACGGCCATAAGCCAGCCACCCGCAGGCTCGATCTGATATAGGATGCCTGGCATGACCCTTTGCAACGGAGTCATATCCAGAGAGGGCACCTTACAACGACATCTTATGAAATACAGCAAGGGAAGCGCCCACCGAAGTGGGCGCCGTGATTGGTCATCTCAGTGAACACTGTCACTGAACAGGGCATTACCCTTAACTCAGGAGATTGCTCACAAGTTCCGAAGAAACACCAAAGCTCACTGAGAATAAACGCATATCACTAGACATGTGATCACCTCCTTTAAAGTTGTTCATGGGATGTTAGAGTGTAGGTGGAACCTGGCACAGCTGCAATCACAGTGGCAAAATGCCAGAACCTGCGTTACGGGAAAAGTGACCGATAGAATGCCCAGGCATCTAAGATGCGTAATCTGGAGAGCTGACAAATGATCGAATGCGACGTTGACATCGAGACTGATGACGGCCTTATGGCTACTTTCATCACCCACCCCCAGGCCAGCGGCCCCTATCCTGTTGTTCTGTTCCTGATGGACGCTCCTGGCAAGCGTGAGGAACTCCACGATATGGCCCGCCGTATCAGTGCCGCCGGTTACTACGTCATGTTGTCGAACCTCTATTACCGCGATGTCCCATCGTTTACCGTACACCGTGAAGACCCCGCCAGCTCACAGTTCATGTTCAAGCTGATGTCAAATCTCAGTAATGCGATGGTTGCGCGAGACGCCGCGGCGATGATCAACCACGCCCGGGCGGATACTGCAGCCGATGCCAGTCGGGTCGGAACCACCGGTTACTGCATGAGCGGGCCGTTCGCACTGTGGATTGCTGCCGAGTTTCCAGAGGTCGTGAAATCTGCTGCCTCGATCCACGGTGTAAAGCTCGCGGTCGATGCCGACGACTCGCCCCACCGGCGTGTGGGGGATATCTCCGGGGAGGTTCTGGTGATGGCAGCCGAACATGATGACTTCGTCGATCGGGCGCATTACGACCGCCTGGTCACGGCCTTCGAGGCAGCCGGCACCAGGGTCCACTGTGAATGGGTGAACGAGGCCCATCATGGATTCGTTTTCCCTCAAAGGGCCAAGTTTCACAAGGCTGCGGCCGAACGCCACTGGGAACTGCTCTACGGGTTGTTCAACCGTACTCTCAAGAACTGATAACCAAAGCACTACACTGGCCGCGTTCACTGATGCTTCAGAATGATCAAAGTATCTAACAGCACATCAAGCGGCACTTAAGGGAACAACTCGTCGCAGACACCTTCGGATTGCGACGGAAAGACGATCAAGGTCCTAGGACACACTCTCCAGAAGAATCCTGGCCTCGCGCAAGGGCTGTTTCTCGAAACCTTCGCTGAAACGGCCGAAGGTCCCGGACAACAGGTTGTTGGCTTCTTCTGAGCGCTGCTGGTCCGACCACAGGCGTGCCAGTCCACACGCCGCAGCCAACTCGAATCCCAGAGCCTGCTGTTTTCGAGCTATCGCGACTGCCAGTTGGTACTGACGTTCCGCAGCTACGGCGTCTTCTCCCACGCTCAAGACTTCACCCTTGACGGCCTGCAGCAAGGGCTCCCAGCGTCGCTCTCCTGTCTGATCGAGGATTGCCAGGGCACTTTCAAGCACCGGGACTGCTTCCTCCTGGCGCCCGACACTCGCCAGTTGCTGGGCATAGATCGCCTGAAAGTAGGGTTGCCGAAGGCGACTTCCGGCAGCTTCTCGAGCAGCGATCGCCGTCTCCATCTGTGCAAATCCACCTGTCTCGCCTGAGAGGGCCTTCGCCCAGCCAATAAGAATCTCGGCATTCAAACGCCAGGAGGTAAGGCCATATGTAGCACTGCTTTGCTCGATCCGTTCTGCGATTTCGAGAACGCGATCTGCCTCACCGAGAAATTGACAGAACATCGCGGCATGGGTTTCCGCCATCATCAATGATGGCGGGTGTTTCAGCTTACGGGCCAATTCGACTGCGCTGCTTGCCAATTCTTCGGCCTGATCAAAGTAACCCAGAGACCAGCTGGTGAGATTTCGATGCACGTAGCCGCAGACACCGGCGTCGTGGTCACCGTACATCACCATACTCCGCCTGTGTTTTTCGAAATCGTAAAGAGCCAGACCCTCTTCGGTGTGCCGATGCGTTTTCTCGTGGTTTCCGACGTGTCCTTCGGTGGTCCAAGCAGAATGGTGTGCCTGCAGCAGGTAAGTGGAATCGGATAGATCACGGCCGATAGTAACGATGTCATCGGCGCTGGCCTGGGCTGACTCGAAATTCCCAACCATCTGATGATGCAACCAGAGGCCCCAGGTCGCAGTGAACCTGTCTTCCGCACGCCCCACCCGCTCAGCCAGCTCCAGCGCGTGCCTATACGTATCGGCTACCGCCTGCGATCCCGAACCATGCACATTCATTAATGCCGGGCCTTTCAGCAATGCCGTTGCAAGTTCGAGCTCAGCCCGATGTGCAGCGTCAGCTACACTGGCAAGTTCTGCTTCAGCCGATGCGACATGCGCCAGCGCTTCGGCCATCGCCGAGCGGCCGAACGTCAAACGCACGGCATCCAACCAGAATTCAATAGCCGTGTCGGCCACTCCAGCGGCCGCATAGTGTCGAGCCAGCAGTTCAGGCTGACGTTTGCGAAGGTCCGGAAACTCGTTTTCGATCACTGACGCCAGCCGGCGATGCAAGACACTGCGCGCATCACGCAGCAGCGTATCGTAGGCGGTGTCGCGGATGAGGTTATTGCGGAAAACGTAACGGGTCAGCTCTCCTTCGCCTTCACGTGAAGCGAGGCCGGCCCGCTCCAGTTCCTCGAGTCCCTGACGAAGATTCTCAGGTTCCTTGTCCCAGACGGCGTGCAACACGGCCGAGTCGAATGTCCGGCCGATAACGCTTGCCCATTGCGCCACCGCTTTTCCAGCTCCCAGCGCATCCAATCGGGCCATAAGTGAATCCCGCAGACTGGCCGGGACAGCTGTCTGGGCTGTGGCACCGGCATGATGCTGTTGCACTGACCTCGTCAGTTCTTCGATGTAGAGTGGATTGCCTTCCCCTCGGGCAAGGATCTCCTTCAGTGTCTCTGGATTCAGCCCGCTCGTGGCCACCGCGACCGCTTCGGCAAGTGCAGCTCCTTCGACACGCCCGAGTCTTGACAGTGTGAGCACCTGTGCATGCGGGGAATCGGTCCAGCCCGCCTGGTATCCAGGACGCGTGGTCAGAACCAGGAACACCTTCTGGTCTTCGATCGCATTAACCAGACGGCTGATGAATTCGTTGGTCGAAGGATCGGCCCAGTGCACGTCCTCGATGATGCAAACGAAGGCGGACACAGTTGCGCGATTGATGACGTAGTCAACCAGAACACGCAAGGTACGCTCGCGGCGGCGGGCTGGACCTTCTAGATCGGCCTCGGAAAGAGTGTCGTCGCTTTCAATGCCCAGAAATTCAGGAAGAAACCCAAGTTCCATCTGTTCACTACCGCCAAACACTTGAAGGTGCTCCGTCAAAAGACCACGCCGCGTTTCTGGCAGCATTGAACTAGAAAAACCCAGCATTCGTTCGAATCCTGAGGTCACTGGGTAAAACGCGCTGTTTTCATGGTCCGGCGAACACTGAAACGAAACACTGCCTGCCGACCCTGTACCGAGCTGCTCTGTCAGTTCCTGAAGCAAGCGGGATTTCCCGATCCCCGGCACTCCGACAACCATCGCGACCTGCCCCTCCCCGGCCTGAGTCCTTGACCATCGCTGATTCAGGGAGCCGAGTTCCTCGGATCGTCCGACAAAGGAACTGAGCTGCGATCCCGTCCGTGCAGCGAATCGGGACTGGCCGCGCAGTTCCCGGACCACCCGGAACGGCGAAACCTCTTCCGTCATACCCTTGAGCGTACGTGGTGAAAGTTCCTGCAGTTCAAACAGACCACTCACGACACGCTGAGTCGTTTCCGAGATGATGACACTGTCCGGTTCGGCCTCTCCCTGCAGGCGTGCCGCAAGATTGGGGGTGGTCCCGAGTGCGGCGAGCTCGGACTGATCTGAAGCACCGGTCTCCAGCACGTCGCCGACAACGGCTTCACCAGTGGCTATTCCGACTCGAACCTTCGCAACCGCACCGCCAGGAGAATCGAGAACTGTTACGGCCTCGACAATACCCAGACCTGCCCGCACGGCACGCTCTGGATCGTTTTCGCTGGCCTGGGGATAACCGAAATACGCCAGGATGCCATCACCCAGGTGCTTGGCCACAAACCCATGTGCTGCTTCGATCTGAGATACCACCGCGTTCCTGAACCCGGTCAGCAGGTCACGGTAGTCTTCAACGTCCATCTGTTCGGCGAGAGCGACCGATCCAACCAGATCACAGAACATCACCGTCAGTTGACGCCGTTCAGCCTGGCTGACGGCTGACTGGGCTGTGGATGGGGACTGGAGTTGGCTTTCGGTACTTGGTGTCGATCTGGGTGTTGTACCTGGAGAAGATTCCGGTTCCGGTGAGAGCGCGGTGATTGCTTTCAGAATACGCTTGCGATGACCCAGGGCGTTGACTCCCAGAGCCTTAAGGTCGTCGTCGGTAAGTTCTGGAAGCAGGTCGATCTCTATGGCATCGTTCTCGAAGGCCTCGGCGTATTGTTCGAGGTTGAGCGAGGCCAGCCACTGGGCCATATCAGACATCGAGGATTACCCTGCGACAGACCATGATCGTTTCACCGATGTCACTCGTTGAAGCTGGGAATCTCCGACAACCAGGGCAGGTAGGCAGATGGCAGTAGAGCACGTGTGATCACGATACGACCCTGTAGCGGGTGACAGAGGCTGTTCCATATTCTGTCAATCCCGCGGCATCGCGATACCCGTTAGCCGGGCATCTTTCCGTGGCTGGGAATGTCTGGGTCTAGGTGAGCCCAGGATGGAACACTGTCCATGTATATGTTAGTGACCACCTTCATGCCGTCCAGCCCACTGAATAAACCGGCCTTCAGAATCAGGAAGCCGGCGAACGTCGGCGTTGCGGAATAAATTGGACTACCGCAATCCCCACAGAAGTGCCGTTCCAGTGTGTTGCCGCTGTCGGCCTGCTCCTTGAAGACCTTCGGTTGCCCTTTGGAAATTCGGCAGGACGATTCGGCCATCACCACATTGTAGGTGCCGGGCCCGCCAGTGGCTTTCTGGCAATTTTCACAATGACAAGCAATGATTTCTTCGGGCTTTTCATCGCAGGTCACCTCGATGGCCCCACAAAGGCATGTTCCTACTGTAGTCATTCTGATTTCTCCTCATGTTTTGCGTTGTTCGGGCATATTAGCAGTCGTACCGGCCCGGGTCACGCCAGCCCCTACCAGAGACCGGCCAGCCGGATCAGCCCTCAATTTCAGCCGGCGACAGCATCGAATCCCGGGCACCCACAGGTGGCACCTATTGCGTATTCAATCCAAAAATGCGGATGCGCTCGATCAAGCGCGCAACCATCGCACTCGGGCGGCGTAAAGAATGTGGCACTGAGAAAAAATGTACCAAGAGTGCGGCTACACCGAACCGTCCAGCCGTGACCGTTTGCAGTAATACCGGCTATGCGTAGGATCGAACAAGACTGTAAAAGATTGAAATAGTGAAAGTTCCCCTATTACCCTCAAATAGTTACCGTCAAATTTACCGTCAGAAGAGTTGAATTTACTTGGGTTGTATCAGACGATATAAGACAAGAAAATGGTCGAGGCGGCCCGCATTGGATGACGAATTTCCACTGGACCCGGCAAAAAACGAGGTTTATTCTTCCTGTCCTCTTAGTTTTCAAACCGAATAAAGATGAGCGATTCGAAGCCAAGGCGAAAACTCGCGGCCATCCTAGCTGCAGATGTAGTCAACTTCAGCACGATGATGGAAGAAAATGAGGATCGCACCTTAAGAAACCTCAAGGCCAGTAGAGCTCTCACAGACGAGTTCATCACTTCAAACCACGGCAGGATCTTCGGCAGCGCGGGGGACTCGATCATAGCCGAGTTTGCAAGCCCTGTTGATGCTGTTGTGGCTGCAACTGAGTTCCAGAGAAGTTTGCGACAGAGGAACGAGGGTGTCGCAGAAGAAGATCAGATGATGTTCAGGGTCGGTCTAAATCTGGGCGATGTCATTGTTGAGGGAGAAAACCTATACGGAGACGGAGTGAATGTAGCAGCAAGGCTTGAAGCCATGGCTGAACCGGGAGGCATTTCTTTGTCTGGAAAGTTTCATGAGGAGGTCTGCAGAAAACTTGATATGAGCTTTGTGTCAACGGGTGAGCGGGAGATGAAAAACATCCGTACTCCAGTTATTACCTACAAAATAGAGATCTCTGAACTCTCTAAACTAGATTCCGATTCAAGTTCTACAGATATATCCCACAGTAAGGAAGATGAAAAAGATAGAACGAAAAAAGAATCACCTGACAGCAGGCCGCCTTCAATAGCAGTTATTCCTTTTACAAACATGAGTGGAGACCCTGAGCAGGATTATTTTGTGGATGGCATTACTGAGGACATCATCACCAATCTATCTTTATGGAGGACTTTCCCTGTCATCTCAAGAAATTCAAGTTTCACGTACAAGGATAAATCTGTAAATGTCAAAGATGTGGCTGAAGAATTAGGGGTCCGTTATATAGTCGAAGGCAGCGTCCGAAAGGGGGGCGAAAGAGTTCGGATCACAGCCCAACTCATTGATGCAGAGCAAGATCATCATTTGTGGTCTGAAAAATGGGACAAAAGTTTAGAAGATATCTTTGATGTCCAGGATGAAGTCTCTGCCTCCATAGCCGCACAGGTGAACCCGACTCTTGAAGATTATGAGCGAGACAGAATAGAGAGGTCGAGGCCGGTTAATTTTAATGCTTGGGAAACCTATTTGAAATCATTGCATAGTTTTAATGAAAGAGACCCTTCGGATCATGAAGACATTGAATTAAAGGAAGCTAGAAGCTTGTGTGAACGAGCCATCGAATTAGATAATTCCATGTCTCATGCTTATTCACTTCTGTCTCAAATTTGCGTTTCGGAACTTTTACAGTTCACGACAGAAGATTCAAGAAAAACACTTGATGAGATCCTGCTGAATGCAAAAAAAGCCACCGAACTTGATTCAAAAAATCCAATAGCTGCAGAAAGCATTGCTTCCTATTACTTTTTCTCAGGAAAATTTGAAGAAGCAAAGCAATATTCAAAGCGTGCCATCAAACTCAACCCCAGTTATCCAGAAGCTCAGAACAGAATGGGACAATCTTTTGTACATTCTGGCGAATATGCTGAATCGGAAAAACACTTTCTGAAAGCGATTGAGCTAAATCCTTTAGACACTAACGCCATCGTATACAAAGATGGACTTTTTTTTGCTCAAATGGGATTGGGAAATTACGAATTGGCGCATGACTTGATTGAGGAATGCATTTTGCAGTTTCCAAATACGGGTTTTTATAGGGGCTTCAGAGCGTCCGTAATGGGTTATCTGGATAAAGGAGAAGAAGCCAAGCTTGCTTTGGATGATTATCTTAAATTGAGACCCAATCTAAAGACACGCGGTGACTACAAAAAAATATTTGTCCCGAATTCCTCCCTTGCAGATATATTGATTGAAGGTCTGGTTAAAGCCGGTTGGGAACCAGAGGAATAAGCCAACTCTGGACAACATAAGACAGGAAGATGATGGCTATGGGTGGGATCGAATAGGACTATAAATTATTGAATTGTCAATGTTATTTCTGCTCAACCTTCATAGTTACCACCAAAGCTACCGTCATAAGTGCTGGATTTGGTTGGACGGATTTCGACCCAATTAGAGTGAAGAGACGATGTTGGTGAAATTGGCCGAGTATTGACCAACGGTCGAGAACGTACATAACGGCATTAAACCAAAGACCCGGATTGAACAACCGTCGGAGATCTATCCTCGCTTAAGTTTCGACCGGCGACCCCTGCCGGGCGACGATAACATTCTCAAGAAGTGGTCCTCGTCGCCTTAACTTCAGGAATACGTTATCAACTGCAGGCTAAGCCTTTAGTTCAGGGTTTCTCGAGAATCTGGTCTTTGTTCAATGCTAGTGGTATTTCGAAAGCCTCGGAAAGAATGGCAACTTTACCGCTGGGTGTCGACGAGAAAGTGTGTTGTTTTATTGCCACAACAAAACGCTAGGCAAGTCCGAATCAACCAATCGAAGTAGGCTATAACCGATACCGGTACTGCCCTGATAAAAAGCCGGCTGAAATACCTGATAGGGGACCTGTGGAAATAGACAAAACCCACCGCGACGCTTTGCGGCCTTTAGCATTTTATTCGTACGATCATGGGCTGCCATTCGTAGGTCGGGGCGGTCAAGGATTTCTGATGCCGACAATAGAATATCCACCAGGCCAAACCCACCACAACATACATGATCCACGCTACCTTCGCCAATTTTGGTTGTCAGGGTTGTTTGTAATGCCGCCTCGATATCGTGTCGGAATGAAGGCTCGTCGAGAACTTCTAAACCACCCAACCGCGCCAATCCGATTCCAGGCCCACCGTGGCACCAACTGCGACGGAACCCGAGTGGGATCGTACGGAAATCGGGCCAGTTCCCTAAATCCCGATTGAATACGTTCTGCTCATAGAGGATAGCCTGTTGCGCTGCCACTAAGTAATCCGCATCATGCGTTTCGGAATACAACCGTTGTAACGCATATGCAATACCTGCAGCGCCGTGGGAAAATCCAGTCAACGGGGACGGGTTCCTATTCACCCAAGCCGCACCACCTACTTCTTGCGCTCGTTGTCGTTTGAGTAGATGTTGACCGCAGCACCGTGCTCGTTCTAAGGCTGAGTCCGGTCGGACCCGTTGCGTGCCAGTTGCGTCAAGAGCTAACAGACCCAGTAATGCTCCAGCGCTGCCCAATAACACGTCGTACGATTTATCTGCAGAAATCCAATCCGGCCTGATGAGGGTTGCTAAACGATGCGCATCCTCAAGCAACTGAGGTTGTTCCAGAAACATTGAAACTTTTACGAGTGCATAAAGTATTCCACCTGCTTCACCTATTGTCGGAATTCGTTCCCTGACACGTCCTTCCGAGGCCTGTCGCAATAACACTCTGAGGGGTTTCAAAGCCGCAAGAGACAACTCGGCGAATTTGGTTTTGTTTGTAAGGCGGGCGAGTGCTGCCAGAAATAGTGCAATACCACTACTGCCATTGTACAAGGTCATCCAAACCGGTGATAACTGGTAACGGCCGGCTTCGTGATAATAATCAAAGCCGAGCCACGCTACGCTGCCATCTGTCCCAGGAAAAACGTGTTCGGATAGCTCGTCCGCTATAGCTTGTGCAGCCTCGAGAAGTCGTGTTGTACTAAGTGAATGACCACGCTGAGTGGGCTGATTTTCTGACAGATCCTCGGCCGCTCGGACCTCATGAACAGTGCGAGCTAAAAGGCTGTAACGAATTATTTGGACTTGTTGTTCCAGATCTCTCGTGCTCAGCTGTTGTAAGCGAGTCCGAACGCGGTCGCGGCCGCTGGTTTGAAAGCAAGGCGAGATTGTTTCCCCTTGCGGAGTCAGAATGTCGACCGCGTCTGCTTGTGCCTCAAAATACGGAATGTCGAGGTTCTGTATGGCTTCACATTCAGCTCTAAGGAACGGTGCAAACCATTCTGGTTTGGCCTTAGAGTCGGTATCCAGGAAGGGACGATACAGAGCATCAAACGCAGTACTCCAGCGCAGGCCGTTTTCTAGGCAGTCTGGATGTAGATTGTTGTATAGCAGAGTCCCATAACCACTGGTTGCACGAAATATGAATCGGACAGGGCTGCGATATAACGCTTCCAGGGGGCTGGAAGAATCCAGCAATGTCCGGCGATGCCGGATGAAGAAATGGATCATTTTGGAAAAACCATCCAACAGGTCATCTAAGTGATCGCTAAGCGCGACAGGCTGATACTGAAGGGACGCTACATTCGGATAAGGAGCTAACGGGTGGTCTTTGTAAACCAACGTCATAGCATCAGTATTGATGTGTTTCCAGGTGGGAGTCGGTTGTTCGCCTGTTTGATCGTGTGCACTGCTCAGCCCACTCAGGTCAATCACATTTTGACCACCTATGGTTTGTTCCCAACGAGGCAACAGGCCACAGCGGATCACAGATTGGTTGAGTACATTCGCCAGCATATAAGGGGCACTGTTTATGGAGGGAGTGTCTTCGGGCACTGGCTCTTGTGGTGTCAGAAGGGCCTCCATATCGATCATGACGGGATGCGGTCCACTGGCAATTAGGTTTTCACGATGGCAATCGACGCCTTCAAGAATATGGAGTATCGCCTGCAACATGCCCGCTCGAGTATAGAAGTCCCTGACCTCATCTTTCGTCTGACAGGGCTCTGGTTCAATAAACTCAACCCACCCGTAGGCCCCTTGATCAAGGACTCTAAACGGACGTAGAGGTAGTGGCACATCAAGCCGATTACACCAAATTTGGAACTGATTGAACGCTAGCTCCAATTGCATGTTTTTCGGTTTATAGATGAGCTTGGTTCCTCCTTCAAACCCGACTGCGATTACCGTTCGCCCATTTCGATGCCGGTCAGAAAGTCCGGCATGCAACATCACAATTTTTCCCAGCTTAACTCCACTACTAAAGTGGGTGGCAATGACGATGCGATCTTGGGTAACCCGTTCTAGGAACTCACAGGTGGTCTCCACCCACATTTCAACGATCCGTGCCATGAGCCGGCCCAACACGCTGTAACGCTGGAAGATGTTAGCTAACCCATCCTTTAGCTGTTCTTGTATGAATGCGCCGTACAATGATTCACTGCGGACTGAGGGAGTGGTTAGGCGATCCAGGAATGATCCATGGGCGCTCCGAAACAAGGAAAATTCTCTCAGAAGAGTCCGTGCAGCAACGTGTTCCAGTTGATAGAGTAAATTTCGTTCCAGGCCGAAACGGGCGACAGATGAAATTAAGTTCGGAGTAGTGTCTTCTGGACTGGAATAATCTGGGCTAAACTGTATGGGTTCGGGATGAGGAAATTTTGAGAGCCGCATGGCCAATTTCTGCCGAGCCACATATAAGCTGGGGAGAAAAAGGACCTCAAAAGGGAGTGGGTCATTGGCATCCAGAGCAGCATCAGAAGAAATAGCCTCGCTGGATCGATTGATGGATTTAGCTAATGCAACCCCGCTCGTGATGATGCAATTAAGGGTATGCGCCCAGTCGGGTATGGGCTGATCGGCTTGCGGCGTGGCTCGCCCCAAGGCCTGTTCCACCACCTGCAGTTTGAGGCCATCCCAGCTTAAGCGCTGTTCCAGCGTTGCGATGTCGGTATCGAGTACTGATTTCGACCAGTGGCTCAGAAATTCTGTGTCAATAAACGAATCGTTCTTTTGGTCCGGGCTAACTTTTTGCAGGCGTAAACGTTCCTGAAGCGTGCTGGCGCGTTCGACAATGGCCCTCAGAACTTCAACATCTACTGCCGCTTGGATGTGGAGAAACTCCCAAATATAGACACAGCCCCTACGTTTCGTGCGCCAGTGAACGATGCAGTGGAATCAATTGTATTCTGTCGTGTGCTACGCATGCAGCAACATGAACTATCTTTATCGGCGGCACCGCCAGCAACCGCTGCCAACTCGTCATCACTAAGTGTCTCGTCTTCAAGTGTGGGTGAAGCCGGTAACACCAGATAACGTTTATGAGGGGTCTCAGCCAACACCTCTACCTCTATCTCATCGGAAATGGAAATGTCGCCCTCTATCTGACTCAACTCCTCTACGATTACAGTCTTTGGATCAGTAATCAGCCGCTGGCGATAGTCCTCATCTCTAAGCGCTCGGCTGATGATTTGGGCTTCAAGGTCTTCTCGAGTCAGCATGTCACTCATAGTATCCTCCGAATATTGATGATTGAAAAAATCGGCCGCTTAGTACGATTCTAGACAAGAATCATAGCACTGTTAGTAGGCGAACTCTCGGAATCCTTTCAGCCATTGTGATCGGGATCACATCCACGTGAAGATTTATCCAGTATGCTTTCGAGGCGACAATTTTCAGCACAGTGGAAAAACGTGATGAAGAAGTAGTCGCCCCAAATGGCCAAAAGCAGTGAAAATTGGTGGGCGCGACTGGATTTGAACCAGCGACCCTGACATTATCAGTGCCGGTACCGAGTCACGCAGTTCATGTAAATCAACCATATACGCACACCAATCCCACGGGAATGTGACTGACTGTGACTGGAATGGACTGGACTGAAGAAGACTGCTGTCGGTCAAATTCTAGCTACACTGAGTACCAACCCCTTTTAATTATGAACAGCATTGGTACATCTGACCCACACTCATGGGGAACATTCTTGATTAATTAACCTGGTCTTGATCTTTCGTAAGTGGTGATCTCGGGATCAACGGGGGTATGTGGCAATTTCTTGAAGTCATATAAGTAAGCGTCTGGCCTGAACCAGCTGGCGTCATCGATGATGCCCACTCTTATTCCGCGACGTTCTGGAAA
>CAZVVN010000025.1:0-35312 GCA_964630665.1 uncultured Acidiferrobacteraceae bacterium
GCCGGGAACAACGCTGGTCGCTGATGCAGTGCTCGAACACTGCAGTGGACGCCTGGCACGTTACAAGCAACCAAAGCAGGTTCGCTTTGTCGATGTACTGCCGCGCAATGCAACAGGGAAAGTCCTCAAGCGCGAGTTGACAGCCAAGTCAGAGGGCTGAAGGTATTCGATTCAGTCTAAGCCTTCAGGATTTCAAGCAGCGTTTCGGCCTCCTCCAGCACGGCCTCCTGGTGCGGCTGCAGCGCCTGCCCACCGATGGATTCAAAAATCTCAAGCGCCGGGTCATCTATGTTGGTCTTGATGCCGGAGAGCTCTTCGACGACGGCAAGACCCATGTACGGTACGGTCGAGCCGTCGTAGCCGCCTTCATGGCACATCATCAGACGGCCGTCACAGACCTTATCCGCAGCACGCATCAGTTTTCCCGTGAGTTCCCGGTAACCCCGGGAATGCATCAGCTGCCGGCCGAGTGGATCGTGGATACCTGCATCGAATCCCGAGGGCACAATGACCAGCTCGGGCGCAAAAGCTTCCAGTGCCGGTATCACCACCCGGTCAAAGGTCGCCTCGTAGGCCCCATAGCCCGAACCGGGCGGCAGCGGAATGTTGAGATTGTATCCCTCGCCTGCCCCGCCGCCGCGCATCTCCATGCCGCCGCTGTACAGGGGGAACAGGTTCTGCTGATGAACGGAAATAGTCAGTGCCCGAGGGTCTTCCCAGAACGCGGCTTCGGTTCCATTGCCATGATGGACATCCCAGTCCACATAGGCGATGCGTTCCAGGCCCCGATTATTCAACGCATGCAGACCGGCAATGGCGCCGTTGCAGAAGATGCAGAATCCCATGCCCATATCCGCCTTGGCATGGTGTCCCGGGGGCCTGACCAGTGCATAGCCATTGTCAACGCGCTGGTCGAGCAGCGCATCCGCCAGTTCAATCACCCCACCAGCGGCGAGCAGGGCGATGTCATATGAGCCAACCCCCATCGGTGTACCCTTACCGGCTTCACCTCCGGTTTTGTTCAGGGTTTTGATCTTCTCCAGGTACGCTGGTTCGTGGAGCATCAGAATTTCCGCTTCTGTCGCAGGTCGAGGCGACACCGAAACCAGCTGTTCGGTGAGACCGGCAACATCCAGCAGGTTCTTGAACCTTCTTTTTGTCTCGGGGTTTTCCGAGTGCTCGTAGGGTTGTACGGTGAGGCCGGGGGGCATGACCCCGGCGTAATTGCCTGTGTTGTGCCACATGTAAAGCTCATGCCAGACCAGTCCTGTTTTGCGCGACATACGCTTCCCCGGGTTCAGTGACTTGTTGCTCAGAATTCCGACCGATTTTAACGTGGAGTGATTCCGCTCGAAAAGCACCCGGCCATCGCAGGCCATGACTGTATGGCGTCAGCCCGCCCCACCGGCCGGCTTCAATCCTGACTGTCGATCTGATACCGTGTCGACGAAACTGATTTGCAGATTGTCATCACCGGCTGATCCCCATGAACAGTGTGTTCGAAGTCTTCCAGGCCACCACCAGGCGCTGTCCGGAAGCGCCGTTTCTATGTGTGCCTGCCAGAGCAGAACGCGATTATTATCCACAAGGCGCCGAGTTTTCTTATCGCTGGATGGCCGAGCATGCCCTCGCGGCCGCCCGTTGCTATGCTGAAGTGGGCTATGGCCCTGGCCATCGCATCGCTCTGCTGCTCGAAAACCGCCCGGCATTTTTCGTCCACTACCTCGCACTCAACAGCATCGGCGTGTCGATCGTGCCGGTCAACCCGGACTACCGCCACGACGAGATCGTCTATCAGCTCGAACACGCCGATGCGGTACTCGCTGTTGGCATCTCAACGCGGCTTGCCGACCTGGAGAAAGCAAGCCGGGAATGCCCCCTGCAACCACCAGTCATCGACCAAAGCATCTTGCCGGGGCAGAATCCACCCAGAGCGCTGACTGCCCGGAGGTCCTCCACGACAGCACCCGGGCGCGACACCGAGTGCGCGATGCTCTACACCTCCGGCACCACCGGGCGACCCAAAGGCTGCATCCTCAGCAACGACTACTTCCTCACCGCCGGCGAGTGGTATCTGGCGTTGGGCGGGCAACTGACCATGGAACCCGGCCGCGAGCGGGTACTCAACCCGCTGCCGCTCTATCACATGAATGCGCTCGCCGTGACCGCAACGGCCATGATGTGTTCGGGCAACTGCCTTATCTCACCGGACCGTTTTCACCCGAAGAGCTGGTGGCAGGACGTCACCGCTACCCAGGCAACGGCGATCCACTACCTCGGCGTGGTACCGCCGCTGCTTCTCAACCAGCCGCCTGTTCCGGAAGAAACTCGGCACAGGGTCAAGTTCGGTCTCGGTGCGGGCATCGATCCCGATCACCACGCTGCTTTCGAGCGCCGCTTCGGTTTTCCCATGGTCGAGGTCTGGGGTATGACCGAAACCGGCCGGATCTACACCGACAACCACGAGCCGCGCGCGGTCGGCAGCCGTGCCTTCGGTCGGGCCGTCGCAGGCCTTGAAGCCCGAGTGGTCGACGAGCACGATCAGGACGTTGCACCCGGTACAGCGGGAGAGCTTCTTGTCCGACACAACGCAGATGATCCCCGCCGCGGCTTCTTCTCGGCCTATTACAAGAACGACAACGCCACCCGGAAGGCCTGGCACGACGGCTGGTTCCACACGGGTGATACGGTCCGCCAGGATGAAAAGGGCATGCTCTATTTTGTCGACCGCAACAAGAACATCATCCGCCGGTCTGGTGAGAACATCTCTGCCGCCGAGGTCGAGGCCACGCTCCAGATTCACGAAACCGTCGCCCAGGCTGCAGTCATCGGCGTGCCCGACGAACTGCGCGAGGAAGAAGTGTTCGCCTGCATCGTCGTCATGCCGAGTGAAGAGACCGGAGAAGATAATGCACGGACTCTTTTCGACTGGTGCATGAACCGCCTGGCCTACTTCAAAGCGCCGGGCTACATACTGTTCTGTGACACCCTGCCGACCACCGGGACCCAGAAAGTACAAAAGACCCAGATCTTCTCCACCGACACTGACCCACGCAGCCTGCCGGGAGTCATCGACTTCAGAGCGTACAAGCGCCGGGACTAGCCGGCCAACCGGGCCACTTGCCGATTGACGGGTGGAATATGCGCCCTATCATGTCGGCACCCACCGGACCTCCAAACCGGAACCGGTTGTCTGATCACACCAACGGGAGGCAAACACTATGGGCAGACTGGCCGAGGCCCTTAAAGATTCATCGTTTATCGTGACCGGCGAGCTTACGCCGCCCAAAGGCACTGACCTTGGTGACCTCTTCGACAAAGCCGAACTGCTGCGCGAACAGGTGACGGCATTCAATCTGACCGAGTCACACGCCGCCCGCATGGCCATGGACCCGGTGGCGGTCGGGCACCTGCTGATCGACCGGGGAATCGAGCCGATCGTGCAGATGACCTCGCGCGACAAAAACCGCCTGGCGATTCAGGCCAGCATCCTCGGTGCCGCCGCGCTTGGCATCTCCAACGTTGTCTTCATGGGTGGAGACCCGCCAAAGAACGGTGATCATCCCGATGCCAAGCCGGTTTTTGACCTTTTTGCCTCACAGCTGCTGGAGGCAGCCTCCGGCCTTAACCAAGGCAACGATCTGACAGGCAACCGGCTCAAGGGCTCACCGCAACTGACCATCGGCGCCGTCGCAAACCCGGGCGCAAACGATCTCGATACCGAGCTCGACAACATGCACCGAAAAGCTGATGCCGGCGCGGAGTTCTTCCAGACCCAGGCGGTCTACGACACACAGGCCTTTGGCCGCTTCATGGACAGGGCCAAATCCGACAAGCCCGTTCTGGCCGGCATCATTCCCATCAAGTCGGTCAAGATGGCCCAGTACATGAACGACAGGATCCCCGGTGTCGATATCCCGCAGAAGCTGATCGACAGAATCGACTCGGCAGGTGACGACCCAGCACAGATCGCCGAGGTCAGCATCGAGATCGCCAGCAGCACGGTTCGTGCGCTGCGTTCGATGACGAGCGGCGTACACGTGATGGCCATCGGCTGGGAAGACAAGATCCCGGCGATTCTCGACCGATCGTCGGCTTGACACGCCCTGCCCCGTCCCGGCTGTCTCTCACCTGAGCGCGACCAGCGCTCCAGTTAAATAACAGCTCCTGCCGTGGCCGACACCTACCGGGTTCTGGTTCTGGGCGGTGATGGCATCGGACCCGAGGTCACTGCCGCGGCCGTGTCGATCCTGACCCACACCGCACACCTTAGCGGCCTGACAATCGAGATCGAAGAGGATCTGCTCGGCGGCGCTGCCTACGACCGGCATGGCGTCTTCTGTACCGACCAGACCCTTGACAGGGCCCTGGGGTCGCATGCGGTGCTGGTTGGCGCGGTCGGCGGACCGAACTGGGATGGTATTCAGCGAGGCGGTACGGCAGCGGAACAGGATGGTCTGATGCGACTGCGCCAGGCGCTGGCTGTGTATGCCGGGATGCGACCAGCTCGGCACTGGCCTTCGCTGACAGCAACCACGCCTTTTAAGCCAGGCCTTGCCGACCATGCCGATGTGATTGTCGTGCGCGAACTCTGTGGCGGTGCGTTTTTCGCCGAGCCGCGCGGTATTGAACCCATCGAAGGTGGTGGGTACCGTGCTTTCGATACCAATCTCTACACTACGGCCGAGATCGAACGCATCGCCCGGGTCGCTTTTGAACTCGCCGGGCGGCGCCGAGGCCAGGTCACCTCGATCGACAAAGCCAATGTCATGGAGAGCTACGTGCTTTGGCGACAGGTGGTTGAGACTATCGGCCAAGAGGAATACCCCGATATCGAACTCGAAGTGCTCTACGCAGACAATGCCGCCTACCAGCTGATGCGCCAGCCGGCCCACTTCGACGTGATCCTCGGTGATAACCTGTTCGGTGACCTGTTCTCGGATCTCGCCGGCACGATCTCGGGCTCGCTGGGGATGCTGCCGTCTGCTTCGCTGCCCGGATTTTCCACCGCGGAGGAAGGTCTAGGTACAGCAATCTATGAGCCAGTGCACGGTTCGGCACCTGAGATCAGCGGCCGCGGAATCGCCAACCCGATGGGCGCCATTCTCAGCGTTGCGATGATGTACGAGTTCAGCTTTGGCAGGCCCGACCTCAGCCGCGCCATCGAACGGGCCGTGGAACTGACTCTTGACGAGGGCTTCCTGACGCCTGATGTGGGCGGGACAGACACCACGGCCTCTGTGACCGCGCGGGTGATCGATCACCTTGCGACCACCCTGGCCCGACATACCGGTCCAGCGATCCAGACCGTCTGACCACAATCGCCACGGTCGCTACCCGGACTGCTCAGCTTTCCTTACTTCTGGTGCCAAAATCGAACGATGGTTGTGGCCAGGCTTACCCCCCGGGAGTACCCTGATTCGAGTACCCTTACGTGCTATCGGCCTGGGCCCGAACCTGGCTTCACTTGGATCCGTCCGAACCCGGACTCAATCAAAGAAAATAAGCAACTAAGGAGACAAGCAGTATGACGAGACCGGTGACCTGCGGTGAATCACTGATTGCACTGCTCGAGTCTTACGGGGTGGATACCGTTTTTGGTATCCCCGGGGTCCACACCCTCGACCTCTACCGCGGCCTTGCCGACAGCAACATCCGGCACGTACAGGCCCGCAATGAACAGGGTGCGGGCTTCATGGCGGACGGCTATGCCCGTTTGAGCGGCAAACCGGGCGTCTGCATCCTGATCTCCGGCCCCGGAGTCACCAACGCTTGCACACCCATGGGACAGTCCTTTGCCGACTCGATTCCAGTCCTCGTGATCTCCAGCACCACGGCGAGTGACAGCCTGGGCAAGGGCTGGGGCTGCCTGCACGAGGTCACTGACCTGGAATCTGTGACCCGGCCGCTGACTGCGCTCAGCGCCACAGCCGGGTCTGCCGGTGTACTTGAGGGACTCATCGCCCAGGCGTTTTCTATTTTCGCCGCCGAACGGCCCCGCCCCGTGCACATCGCCATACCGATCGATGTGTTGGCAGAAAACGTGTCCGGCACATGGCAGGTCCGCCAGCCGCCCGACCGGCCCGTGCCAGCCGCCGACACCATAGGCCAGGCTGCCGCAATGCTGCGCCGGGCTGACCGCCCGGTCATTTATGCCGGCGGGGGTGCAGCAGGCGCTGCCCAGACGCTGACCCGCATTGCCGAACGGCTGGATGCCGCGGTTATCACCACCAACGCCGGCAAGGGAGTAGTACCGGATTCACACCCGTTATGTCTGGGCGGAGGAATCGTCCGCGCTCCCGTTAGAACATTCCTCTCCCAGGCAGACGTTGTTCTTGCGATCGGCACCGAGATCTCCGAGACCGACAGCTTCGTCCCGAAGCTGTCACTCACGGGACAGCTGATCCGTATCGACATCGACTCCCGGAAGATCAACGATCTCTATCCCGCCGACATCGGCATCGTGGGTGACGCGGCGACCGCTGCGACTCAACTGCTGGAGGCACTGGGGCCAGAAGATACCGCTCGAGGCACCGCCGAGATGGTCAGCGTCGTGCACCGCTCGATGTTCGATACACTCTCGGACAGCGAATCCCGCCACATCCGCATGCTGAAGGTCCTGCGTGAGACCCTGCCGGACGATGCGGTAATCGCCGGGGATATCTGCCAGGTGATCTATACCGGCGCCTTTGCCTATCCCGTGGAGCGGCCCAGGCAGTGGCACTACCCGGCCGGCTACTGCACCCTGGGCTGCGGTCTGCCCAACGGAATCGGCGGCAAGCTGGCGCTGGGTGACACACCGGTGGTGGTGGTGGCCGGCGACGGTGGTTTCATGTTTACGATGCAGGAACTGGTGACGGCTGCGGAGCTGGAGCTGGCTCTGCCGATCATCGTGTGGAACAACGCCGGTCTCAAGCAGATCCGTGACGATATGGCGAGCCGCGAGATCCCGGCAACCGGCGTCAACGGCATCAATCCGGATTTCATGCAGTTGGCAGGCGCCTGCGGCTGCCGCGCGACGCGGCCGGAGAACGAAGAGGATTTCAGGGATTCTGTGAAGGGTGCGCTGGCGGCTTCAGGACCGACCCTGATCGAGGTCACCGAAGAAAGCCCCTGGCTGGCAGACGGCCGACCCTGACAGTCCCAGACATGAAGACCTGTCAGGACTTCGCTGGCGGAACGTGCATAACTCTGCCAGCGGACAGCGCCCGGCCTGGCTCGATTCCTGTAATGACCAACTCAACGAGCGGGCGTAGTCTCGGTTACAGATCCAGGATCAGGGTCTCTCCAGCCGCCGCCCGCGACACACAGATCATGATCGTCTGATTAGCCTCTTTCTCGGCGCTGCTCAGCACATGATCACGATGTTCTGCCCGGCCACCGAGCAGGCGCGTCTGACAGCAGCTGCACAACCCGTCCTCACACGAGGTCTCCACCGCATGCCCGGCCTCGCGGACCACCTCGAGAATGGACTTGTCCTCGGGTACGGTCAGAGTGGTTTTCTGGCGCGACAGGAAAATGTCGAAGGCTTCGTTGTCCCGCGCCGGCGGCTCAGCATCCAGCGAAAAAAACTCGGCGTGGAAAAGCCCTTCGTTACGGTGAGACGAGTGAGTCCTCGCGGCATCCACCAGGCCGGAGGGACCACAAACATAAAGATGATCCGACCCGGACAGCGTGCCCAGCACTGCCTGCAGGTCGATCCCCCTGGAGGGATCACCGCCGTCGTGATGAAAGGTCACGCGGTCACTGAATACTGACTTCACTTCCTCGGTGAAGGGTGTCTCGGCCTCGCTCGGGGTACAGTAATGCAGATGAAATTCGGCGGCCCGGCGTCTCAATTCATGACCCATACCCAGCAGCGGCGTGATGCCGATGCCCCCGGCGATCAAGGTGTGACTGTCCGCCTCATCGGCCAGCGCGAAACTGCCGCGTGGCTGCGACGCAGTCAGTTCGTCACCCACTTTGACGTTGTCGAAGATCCATTGCGAGCCGCCGCGGCTGTCGGCCTCACAGCGCACCCCCACGACGTAGCGCCCATGGTCGGCCGGGTCGCCGGCCAGTGAATAGGAGCGGCGCAGACCCTCCGGATTAAAAAGATCGATATGCGCGCCGGCCGTGTAGGCCGGAAGATCACCGCCGTCACGGGCAGCCAGTTCGTAGCGCTTGACGTCGGGCGCCGTTATCGAGACCGAACGCACGGTCAGCGTCAAGCGGGGCGGTTCAGAAGGGGCTGGCAGGGTCTGGCCCGGTTTGAGGAGCAGCCGCTTGACATGCTCGCCACCCAGCACGTGCCGGTCCAGTATCTCGTCTATGTCCTGTCGGGTCGAATAGGTATACCAGACTCCTTCGGGATAGATGACCATGGCCGGTCCGAGTTCACAGCGTTCCAGACAACCGCTTTTGTTCATCCGCACCCGGCTGCCAAGACCCAGCTCCTTACCTCTGGCTTTCATGTAGGCCTGCAGAGGCTGCGCGCCACGGGCGCTGCAGGAACCACGCGGATGCCCCGGCCCGCGTTCGTTGATGCAGCAGAACACATGGATATCGTAGTGAAGATCAGTGGCCACTATCGGGAAGGTGAACTCTGGTTAAACGTTGAAGTCGGTGACATGCCCGCTTGCAAAGAACAGTTTCTCGCGTATCACGGGGACTGATCCAAAACTCGGGCAGTCCCTTTTGTATTACAGGACCGGAGTAAACACAACCCTGTTAAGGTTCCGGTTGAACGGATCGTCGATTCTGCAGCAAGTGATGCTGGGCTTGATTCATTCGCGGGTTGCGGGCCGGCTGGAACATGGCACACTAACCCCTGGTGTCCATCAAGGCCCGCCTGTTACTTGGAATCCGATGAACGATCCAGCTGTCTCCGCCGACAAGATCCGCTTCGACCGCGGACGGCACTACCGGGCGAAGATCGGCTACCTACTGCTGGCCACCGAACAGACCATTGAGGACGATGTGATCAAGCTGACACCTGAAGGGGTCGGCGTTCACTTCACCCGCATGGCAATCCCGGACAGCATCACCAACGAGACTCTGGCCGCCCAGGCTGAACTGCTGGCCGGCGCTGCCCGTGACATATTGCCCGATGGGAGTCTCGACGTGATCTGCTATGCCTGTACTTCCGGCAGCCTGATCATCGGTGAAGACAAGGTCTTCGCGGAACTGAAAAAGGGTGCCCCAGGCGCCGAACCCACCTCGATCATCACGGCCGTGCTGCGGGCGCTGAAGACACTGGGCAAGCGGAGAATCGCGGTGGCGACCCCTTACCTGGATGAGATCAACACCCGCGAGGCGGACTACATGCGAGCCGCGGACCTCGAGATCGTTAATCTCGCCGGGCTGAACCTTGAGAAAGACAGTGACATGGTCCGGGTCGCGCCGGAGTTCATCGCTGAATTCGCCACGTCCGTGGACCGACCCGACGCCGAGGTACTGTTTATCAGCTGCGGAGCGCTGCGCTCCCTGGATGTGGTCGATACCCTTGAACAGCGGGTCGGCAAGCCGGTGATCTGCAGTAACCAGGCCATGGTCTGGGATGCTCTGCGCCGCGCCGGTATCACCGACCAGTTCCAGGGCTACGGAATGCTGCTGGCTGAACACTGAAGGGGAACTGATACACCAATGGTTCTTAGTGGCCGGTTTTAGCTGAATTATTATGTAAACAGATGTAGAGTCAGCGGCCCCAGCGACCGCTACTTCAAAGTCGATGCCGGTTCTGGCTTTTTTTTTGCAAGACCTTTCTCGCGGGTCAAAACATTCAGGATGATCAAACGTGGCAAAACGCATTGAAGTTCATGGTCTGCAGGTCGACCAAAACCTGCTCGACTTCGTCAATAACAGCGTCATTCCGGGCACCGGGGTACCCGTGGACACGTTCTGGCGCAGTTTCGCGGCCATCGTCGATGAACTGACCCCTGAGAATCAGGCGCTTCTGGACAGACGCGACGACCTGCAGCGCAGGATCGACGCCTGGCACCTGGCCCGGCGGGGACAAGAACACGATTCGCAGGCCTACCGCGATTTTCTGCTCGGGATCGGTTACCTGGTTCCGGAAGGTGACGACTTCAGCGTCACAACCGCTCAAGTTGACGAAGAGATCACGTCGATCGCAGGACCCCAGCTGGTTGTGCCGGTCAACAATGCCCGTTATGCCCTCAATGCAGCCAATGCCCGCTGGTGCTCGCTCTACGACGCACTGTACGGCACGGATGTTCTTTCCGAGGACGACGGTGCGGATAAAGGACCAGCCTACAACCCGGTGCGCGGTCGCAAAGTCGTGGCGTACAGCCTTGGTTTTCTCGATGGTGCAGCGCCGCTTACGGGTGCCTCACACGCCGACGCCACCGGCTACCGGATCAGCGCCGGTACGCTCCAGGTATCGTTGTCCTCCGGCGACAGTGCCGGGCTCGCGCAACCCGGGCAACTAGCAGGTTTTACCGGTGATGCCGAGGCTCCCACCGCGGTGCTGCTGAAAAACAACAACCTGCATGTTGAGCTCAAGATCGACCGGCAACACCCGGTTGGCAGCGAGAGTCCTGCTGGGGTCTGCGATGTGCTGTTGGAATCCGCTATCACGACCATCCAGGACCTCGAGGACTCCGTCGCGGCGGTCGATGCCGAAGAGAAGATCGCTGCCTACCAAAATTGGCTTGGCCTGATGAAGGGTGACCTGGCGGCACGCTTCGACAAGGAAGGGGAGACCGTCCAGCGTTCGCTGAACCCCGACCGGCAATACCGCGCTCCTGACGGCTCCACGCTGTCGCTGCCCGGGCGCTCTCTGATGCTGGTGCGTAACGTCGGGCACCTCATGACCAATCCCGCGGTACTCGACCGCCATGGCGCCGAGATCTTCGAGGGGCTCATGGACTCCATGATCACGAGCCTTATCGCAATGCATGATCTGGCAGCCAAAGACGGATTGCGCAACTCCCGCTGTGGCTCGATCTACATCGTCAAGCCCAAGATGCACGGCCCCGAAGAAGTCGCCTTTGCCGTAAGAGTGTTTCAGCGCGTGGAAGCGGCACTGGGGCTCGACCGGAACGTCATCAAGATCGGCATCATGGATGAAGAACGGCGGACCACGGTGAACCTCAAGGAGTGCATCCGCCCAGCATCGGAACGAGTCATTTTCATCAACACCGGGTTCCTCGACCGCACCGGTGACGAGATCCATACGTCCATGGAGGCCGGCGCGATGATTCGCAAGGCCGAGATGAAGGCCCAACCCTGGATTGCATCTTACGAAGACTGGAACGTCGACATCGGACTTCAGTGCGGCCTGCCCGGCCACGCACAGATCGGCAAGGGAATGTGGGCGATGCCGGACGAGATGGCGGCCATGATGGCGGCCAAGATAGGGCACCCGCAGGCCGGTGCCAGCACCGCCTGGGTCCCGTCACCCACCGCCGCGACACTGCACGCCATGCACTACCACCAGGTCGATGTCCAGGCCCGGCAGGCGGAACTCGGTTCGCGGACTCGCGCCAGCCTGGATGACATCCTGACCCTGCCGCTGGCGCCGGACACCCACTGGTCGGATGAAGAATTACAGGCGGAACTCGATAACAACTGCCAGGGCATTCTCGGTTACGTGGTGCGCTGGATTGATCAGGGCGTGGGCTGCTCTAAAGTACCCGACATCAACGATATCGGTTTGATGGAGGACCGGGCAACGCTGCGGATCTCCAGCCAGCACATTGCCAACTGGCTGCACCACGGCATCGTGACTGAGGACCAGGTCAAGGCGGCACTCGAGCGGATGGCTGTGGTGGTCGATCGTCAGAACGCTGCTGATCCGCTCTACATCGACATGGCGCCGGATTTCAATGGCCAGGCGTTCAAGACAGCCCGCGATCTGATCTTCGGCGGTCGAGAGGAACGCAACGGGTATACCGAACCGGCGCTGCACCGCCGGCGCCTGGAGATGAAAGCTTAACGCTTACTCGGTGGCATCAGGGGTCAGGTCGGCCAGCTGGCCGACCGTGATCGGCTTGACCGGCGGCCGGATTCGGTAGTGTCCAACCTCGTCCATGGTAAGCCCATGATGCTCGGCAATCAGCCGGCTGACCGTCACACCACACTTGCGCCCCATACAGGGTCCCATGCCGCAGCGGGTAAACGCCTTGCCCTGGTTTGGGCCGACACAACCCAGTGCGGCCACCCGCCTGATCTCCCCGGCCGTTACTTCCTCACAGCGGCAGACCACGGTGTCGTCTTCTGGTGGCAATTCGAATTCTCCAGACGGCGGATAGAACAGGTCCAGAAACCGTCGCAGAGAACGATGCCGCCAGAGCGATAACGACCTCGATCCACCGTCCGCAATCACCGGAGTGTGATCTGCGAGGCATCCCGCTACCTCGCGGGCGACGGCCTCGCCGTGCACAACACAGGCATCAGCGCCGACGATTCCCGCAGCGTCACCGACGACCGAGATTGACGGGCGACTGGTCCGGCCAGCGCCACTGATCTCTGGTGCCCAACAGTGCTGGCGTTCATCCCAGTGGTGCCGACAGCCCGCAGACATAGCCAACCAGGTATTCGGTATCACGCCATCGTGAACCAGCAGCAGGTCAGTTTGATGATTAAACTGACGGCCGTGCGACTCAAAGCTGATAGACGTCAGCCTGTCATCGCCGGTCGCCCTCAAGCAGCGGGTCATCTCGCGGACAGGGACCTGCCCGCGCACCTCGCGCATCCAGCCCAGCCCGCGGATCATGGAGTGCGGATCGGCGGCCAGTGCAGGTAACGCCGCGGCCTTGGCCCGCCACGAGGCGCGCGGCCGTGTATCCAGGATGATATCCGGCAACTTTCCGGCGCCGATCAGCTGGCTGGCATACAGATAGAGCAGCGGTCCACTGCCAGCCAGCACGATACGCCCCTCCGGAACCAGCCCCGAGGATTTGAGCAGTGTCTGGGCGGCACCTGCCGTCATAACGCCGGGTAGCGTCCAGCCTGGAAACGGGGTCGGGCGCTCCATCGCACCTGCTGCAAGGACGATGTGCCGTACCTGGATCATAGCGGCTTGTTTGTCACTCACCGTACCGATCGTGAGTGCCGGTTCCTCGATCGCCGAAACCTGCCAGACGGCGGTCCGGGGCCTGTACATCACACCACTGTCGCGAAACCTGTCGATCAGTCGTAACCCGGAACGGTAGTGCCGACCTAGCACCTTAAGGTCTGCCGGCCTTCCGCTGCGGACCTGCTCCGCACTGCGAAACACCTGGCCGCCGGGCGCCGCGCACTCATCCAGCACTACGACCTGAAAGCCGCATTCCGCCAGGTAGCAGGCAGCGCTCATGCCGGCAGGTCCGGCACCGACAATTGCGACGTCGAATTCGGTCATTGGCCGATCAGTTGCCACAGGTAGGGGTCGCTGTCAGTCATCCGGTTTCATCGAGTGAGGTCGGCGTTGTATACGCACCTTCATGCCCTCACTCACCGTCACCAGACAACTCTGGCTGGCAGTGTCATCATCAATCTCGACCAAACAGTCGAAACAGTTGCCTATCATGCAAAACGGTGCACGCTCTGCACCGTTAACCGCTGTGTGCCGAAAGACCGACACCCCGGCGGCCAATAATGCGGCAGCGACCGACTCTCCCTGCTCTGCCAGGACCTCCTCATCCTCGAACCAGATCGTGACCGGTGCACTGACCGGCGCCCGGCGCCTAAACATCAAAACGTTCCGGGTGAAAACAGCGATATTCGGAAGGGATTCCACCTGACAGCACCCAGCGGGGAATCTCAACGGCATGAACCGCGGCAAGCGTCACACCGCTGTGACAGGAAAACGAGAATGCATCGGGATAGACATCCGACTGCTGATAGATGGGGAAGCCGTCCGGCGTCATGATACGCAACGCCGCCCAGGTGCGCTGGATTCGCAGATTCTTAAGGTGCGGAAAGGCCCGCGTGCACTGGCGGGTGATGCCCTGCAGGGTGGCGGTTTGCGTGTCGTCATTAAAACCCACGTCCCGCGCGGACGGGCCGAGCAAAAAATTACCCTCGTCCGTCTGGCGAACGTAATTGGTCGGGTAGATCATCGCCGCTGGCGCCCGCTCTGTCACCACGACCTGCCCTTGCACGGGAAAGATAGGGACTTCCATGCCCAGCATCCTACCCAGCTCGACCGAGCCATGACCTGCAGCGATGACCAGTTTCTCGCACCCCGCACGGTGCTCAGTATCGCTGAAGATCTCAAAGCCCCCTGTGGATAGCGGCCGGATCTCGCTGACCCTTGCCCTCGGCACATAGACACCGCCGTTGTGATTGAACCCCTCCTGCAATGCGCGCAGCAGCCGCAGCGGATTGGCATGACCGTCGTGAGGACAATAAGTGGCACCCGGCACGCTGGGGCCGACCTCAGGCAGATACTGGCCCAGTGCTGCCCGATCGACCACTTCGTAGGCGTAACCGTGCTCACCCGCTTCTTCTCGCAGCTGTTCCATCAGCTTGAGATTGCTGCTGAACTCAGCCTCGTCAAGGGCCACACAAAACCCGCCGGGCCGGTGATAACCAGGATCAGTGCCGGTTTCCTCGATCAACTGCTCACTGAACGGCGTCCAGGCGTAGGCTGACCTGCGGCTCCAGAGTGCGTATTGCGGCATGCCCTGGCCCTTGCCCTGAACCCAGACCAGCCCAAAGTTGCCACGCGCCGTCCGGATCGCATTGTCACCTTCGTCCAGGAGAACGACCCGTACACCCTGTGCGCTCAGTCCGTAGGCAAACGCGGAACCCAGAAGGCCCCCGCCGATCACAGCGACGTCATAATGCTTCACGCAGCCGGTCCTCGCCCATCAGACACCGTAGCCCCATCATCATAAACATAATCCGCCCGGAAGGTATTCATAGCGGCCAGCGTTTACGTACCAACAGCTTGCGAAGTCCGACCAGGGCCAGTAACGACCCCGCTGCCATGGCAACAAAGGCGAGTCCCCAGCCCATGCTGGATTGACGTCCTCCCGCAAGGTCCAGCACCAGCCCTACAACCAGCGGCCCTAAGAAACCGCCGGAAAACCCCATCACTGAATGCATGGCCAGTGTTGCGCCACGTTCCCCTTGCCGCGCGGCTGCCACCGTACCACCGGTGAGTGCCGCCGAATCACCCATGATCAGACCGGAATAAAGACCCGCTATCACGACCACAATGACAAATGGCGCGGTGCCGATGAAACCCAAGCTCATGCCGACGATCACAGACAACACCATGACCCACGATACGGTTCGACAGCGATCGCCGCGCAGGGCAAGCTGCGCACCGATGACACTCACCGGCATGCCGATCAGGCTGAACAGCGCTGCGTATCCAGTAATGGCCTCGGTACCCGCCACCGCACCCGAAGCGGCTGCGGCAAAAACCAGGAAAGCCACAATCCAGGCGCGGTAGGCAAACAGTTCGTAGGTATGACCGGTATAGCCCCAGATATAGGCGAGAGCTGCTCTATTGGTAAAGACCGGCCGGAAGTCGAGCGGGTGCCGGTAATTGCCACTGCCAGGTGTCGGTTGCCTGGGTACAACTGCCAGCATCACCAGCAGCAGGCAGGCAACCTGCGCTACGCCGGCCACGAGGAACACCGACGGCCAGGCGAATCTGGTACTGAGCCAGCCACTCATGTAGAACGACGCCGCGGTTCCGAGACTGAAAGCACTCAGGTACCAGGGCAACATGCGCTGGCGGCCGGCTTCCGGCAACCGATCGTTGAGAATCTGGAGGCCGGGCATGTAGGTACCAGCGAGTGCAATACCCGACAGAAAGCGAAAACCCATCGCGCTCCAAAAGCCCTCTGCCAGCAGCGCGAACCCGATCGAGCCGGCCACGCCCACCCCGATGCTGAGAAGGTAAACCCGCTTGGCATCAACAATATCGGTCAGGCCAACCAGCAACGGCACTGCTACCACATAGCCGGCATAGTAGATACCGCCGATCCAGCCAGCCTCGGTATTACTCAGAGCCCACAGCACCACGAAATCCGGCAACAGTGCCGCAAAATTGGCAAAGCTGGTCATCGCGAGCACCTGGGCGATGCACAGTGTCGTCAACAGGACGATCGGCGACATCTCTGATCTCCGGAACAAAGGCCCAGCATAGTTTTGACCACCTGCGAATCAGGCACCCGGGTGATTACAGTACCCGATCTTGTCGCTCCCGGCGCCGACAGCGCGCCCGTCAGGGCCTGTCCAGAATTCTATCTCTAGCGATTGGCCTGACAATCCGGCCAGACCGGTCGTGCCGAAGGTCAGTGGAATGGGGTATCACCCTTTATGGTGACCCGCACACCACTGCGGGTCTGCGGATAATAGTCCCATATTGCCAGGTGCTGAACACAACGGTTGTCCCAGAAGGCCACAGAATTTTCCTCCCACTTGAACCGGCACTGAAACTCTGTATTGGCACAATGCTGATAGAGAAACTTGAGTATCACGTCGCTCTCTGACGACTTCAGGCCGACGATGTGATCGGTGAACGGTGCGCTAACGTAGATGGCTTTCCTGCCGGTCTCAGGATGTGTGCGGATCACTGGGTGCTCATTCTCCTCGTATTCACGACGAGGGCCGCCACCGATCGGCTCATAACGGCCCTCATAGATCCGCCCGGTGTGCAGTGCCGTCAGGGGATCCAGGAATGCTTTAAGTGCGTCCGACAGTGCATCGTAGGCTGCATACATACTGGCAAATATCGTGTCACCGCCCACCTCGGGCAGCGTCGTCAGTCGCAGAATTGAACCCATGGGCGGCTGCGCATCACAGCTGACATCCGAATGCCAGTGGGTCCCTTCAGCGAAAGGTGTGGTGTCGTCGGCATGGATCTTCATCAACTCCGGCCTGTCGTCTACGCAGGGTGCTGAGGGATGGATGTGCAACTCACCGAATTGGGAACCCATCGCGACGTGCTGGTCATGGGTCAAATCCTGATCACGAAAAAACACCACCAGGTTGTCGAGCAAGGCACGATGAACAATCTCGAAGGACTCTCCAGTAAGCGGCTGGCGGAGATCCAGGCCATGAATCTCGGCGCCAATATGGCGGGTAAGCGGTTCAATCCGAATGCTGTTGTTGGGCATAGCATCCTGTCTCCATGCTTCGCGAATAACTAGTCTGTTTTCCGATGGTTGGGCTAGCTATGATTGCTCGGGCGACACCAACACGGAATCAATGCCCAGAAAGTATAAACACCTGCTTAACGGGCTGCACTGATGGTGATGTTCGGCTGTTCCCCGCTGTACACGGGTGTTCTTTATCCGGCCTGGCAAAGATTTTGCGGTGGCAGGACTGGCCTGACAGCCTCCGGCCCAGACGATAAACTTCCACCCCCTGCAGATGAACCCCAGTCTGAAAACCGGGCTGGCACAACACCGGCCGGGCCAAACGCATGAAAATAGAACGCATCTCAGTCTACCGCGCAGACCTGCCCATGAAGGAAGGGTTTTACAGCTGGTCGACCCAGTCGCACAGTGCCTTTGATACCACAGTCGTCACAATCGATACCGATGACGGGGTGAGCGGCACAGGTGAGTGCTGCCCGCTGGGCCCGACCTACCTGCCGGCCTACGCGGACGGTGTCCGGGCTGGGATTGCGACGCTGGCCCCCGATCTCATTGGACAGGATCCCACCCAGCTCGACTGCGTCAACGACAGGCTGGACGACCTGCTCAAAGGCCATCCCTATGTCAAATCCGCCATCGATATGGCGTGCTGGGACATCCTGGGCAAAACCGCCTCGTTACCACTCTACACGCTGCTCGGTGGCAGGCAGCAGGACAAGGTCAAGCTGTACAAGGTCGTGACCCGCACCGACCCGGACGCGATGGCTGCACGAATCACAGAGTACCGGGCTCAGGGCTATCGCAACTTTCAGGTCAAAGTGGGCGCAGACCCATTGACGGACATCAGCCGGATCCGCAAAGTCGCAGCCTGCATGGAACCGGGTGAGGTACTGAACGCGGATGCCAACACCGGCTGGAAGCAGCACCAAGCCCTGGTGGTAGCCGACGCCATCAAAGACCTGCCCCGCGAACACGGCATCCTGGTGTATTTCGAACAACCCTGTCTGACTTACGAGGCGTGCCTCGCTGTCAGACAGCACACTGACCTGCCCTTTGTACTCGACGAATGCATGGACAGCCTTGGGGCTGTACTGCGGGCGAGTCACGATCGAGCCATGGACCTGGTGAACCTCAAGATCAGCCGCATGGGCGGCTTGACCCGCGCGCGTCAAGTCCGAGACCTGTGCGTCTCGCTGGGCCTGCCGATGAATGTCGAAGACAGCTGGGGTGGTGAAATTGCGACCGCCGCTATCGCCCATCTCGCCCATTCCACGCCGGCCGCGTTTCAACTGCAGTCTTCCGCATTCCATGAATACGCCACGATCGACATCGCGCAGGGGGCACCGGTGGTTGCTGACGGCTACATGAGCGCCGATGATGCAGCGGGTCTGGGCGTCACACCGATAATGGATTCACTTACACCTGTCGCTGAATTCAGCTGACAAAGAACCCCGATAGGAATGCGAACAATGGACTTCGAAGGTATTTACACACCGGTCATCACACCGTTCAACGACGACTTCTCCATCGACCGGGAAGGCTTTGCCACCGTGATCGAACACCTGATCGAAACCGGTGTACACGGCATTGTGACCTCTGGAACGACCGGAGAATACTACGCCCAAACCATCGCCGAACGCATCGAACTGACGCAACTGGCTAAAGACGTGATAGCGGGCCGGTTACCGCTGATCGTAGGCACCGGTGCGATTCGGACTGAAGACTCAGTGGTCCTGGCCGAAGCCGCGCGGGCCGCCGGCGCGGACGCGCTGATGGTCAACTCACCACCCTATGCGCTGCCCACAGAAGCCGAAAATGCCGAACACGCGCTGGCCATTGACCGGGCAGCCGACCTTCCCATCATTCTGTACAACTATCCCGGCCGCACTGGTGTCGGGATGGGTGAGACTTACCTACAGATCGTCAGCCAATCAAAGAATTTCTGCGCCATCAAGGAAAGCTCGGGAGACATCAACCGTCTGCACCTGCTCGCCAATAACTATCCCACCATTGCACTGTCTTGCGGCATGGACGACCAGGCTCTGGAGTTTTTTGCCTGGGGGGCCCGCAGCTGGGTAGCGGCCGGCGCCAACTTTGCGCCACAAACACATCTCGCGCTATACCGGGCGTGTGTCGTCGAAGGCGACTACCACCGCGGTCGGGCGATCATGGCCGCGATGCTGCCGCTGATGGCGATACTCGAACAGGGCGGTCAGTTCGGCCAGTGCATCAAACACGGAATGGCCCTGCGCGGCCTGCCGGCAGGCCCGCCGAGGAAGCCACTCAGCTCCTTGAGCGCCGCAGACCAGGCGGCCCTGGCGGACGTGATCGCCACCATGGACAAGACAATTCAATCCATCGTTTCAGGATAGACCTGCAACCGGGTCTGAGATTTCCAAGGAGAAAGCCTCATGCAATCCCATTATCAGGTCGTCGTCATCGGTGGCGGGGTCGTGGGCAGCTCCGTGCTCTATCACCTCGCCAAGTACGGCTGGACCGATATCTGCCTGATCGAGCGTTCGGTCCTGACCGCTGGTTCTTCCTGGCACGCGGCGGGTGGCATACACGCACTAAACGCCGATCCCAACATGTCCGCCCTGCAGGCCTATACCATTAACCTGCTGGCCGAAATCGAAAAGGAGTCCGGTCAGTCGATCGGTCTGCACATGACCGGTGGAATCAGTGTGGCTTCTACACCGGAACGGTGGGAATGGCTGCAGTCCGCCTACCGGACGTACCAGACAGTCGGCATCGATGATTGCTATCTCATGACACCAGACGAGATCCGGGAGAAGTGTCCCATTATGGATACGGCCGGCGTACTCGGCGGGCTGTGGGCCGACAGGGAGGGCTATGTAGACACCACCGGCACGGTGCTGGCCTACGCAACAGCAGCACGACAGCGCGGCGCCGAGGTCATTGAACACAACAAGGTCGAGTCTCTTGCCCAGCGTGCTGACGGCAGCTGGGACGTGATGACCGAGCGGGGAACCGTGCACGCCGAACACGTGGTCAATGCCGGCGGCTTGTGGGCCAAACAGGTGGGTCGCATGGTGGGGCTCGATCTGCCGCTGTCACCGCTCGAGCATCACTACCTGTTGACCGACACGATCCCAGAAGTTGAAGCCATGGATTTCGAGTTGCCGATGACCGTCGACCTCGAAGGCTTTACCTACATGCGCCAGGACCAGCAGGGAATCCTGGTCGGTATCTACGAGATCAATCACCAGCACTGGAACATCGACGGGGCACCCTGGGACTACGGCATCGAACTGATCCAGGAAAACACCGACCGTATTTCGGACGAGCTCGAGATGGCGTTCAACCGCTACCCGGTACTGCAAGACGTGGGCATCAAGAACTGGGTCAACGGCGCCTTCACCTTCTCTCCCGACGGCAATCCTCTGGTGGGGCCGGTCAGCGGTGTGCGTAACTACTGGCTTGCCTGCGGTGTTATGGCCGGCTTTCTCCAGGGCGGCGGTGTCGGTAAGACACTCGCCGAGTGGATGATCCACGGTGAAGCCGAAGCCGATTCCTGGCCAATGGACATCGCCCGTTACGGTGGCTTCACCTCAAACCGGGAGTACATCCGCCAGACCACCGGCCAGTTCTACTCCCGCCGCTTCGTCATGACCTACCCCAACGAGCAACTGCCCGCCGGGCGGCCCTTGCGTAAGGCGCCCGCATATGACGCAATGACGGCAGCAGGTGCAAACTGGGGCTGCAGCTGGGGACTGGAAGTGCCGCTGCTCTTCGCACCGCCCGGTTTCAGCGAAACTCCGACTCTCAAACGCTCAAACGCATTTCCGATCGTCGCCGAAGAATGTGCTGCCGTACGGGAAGGTGTAGGGCTGCTCGATATCAGCGGATTTTCGCGTTACCGGGTAACCGGGCCGAACGCCCGCGCCTGGCTCGATCGCCTCATGGCCTCGCGTCTGCCCTCGCCCGGCCGAGCCAGGCTCGCACCAATGCTGGCCCCAAGTGGACGACTCAAGGGCGATCTGACGCTCTTGAACTGGGGTGATGGCAGCTGGTGGATCATGGGCTCGTATTACCTTCGGCAGTGGCATATGCGGTGGTTCTGCGATCACATCCAAGAGGGCGTTGAGGTGCACGATATCTCGGATGCGGTTGTGGGGTTTGGCCTCGCCGGACCGCGCTCCCGTGACGTCCTGACAAGCCTCACCCACCAGGACCTGAGTCACCAGGCTCTGGGCTTTCTGGGCTGCACTACACTGGATGTCGGTCTCATCCGCGCCAAAGTGGTGCGTCTGTCGGTCTGTGGTGAACTCGGTTACGAGATCAACTGCTCAGCAGCCGAACACATCACCCTGCGAGAGACGCTGCTCGAGGCCGGCCGCCAATGCGGCATCCGCGAGACTGGCTTCTATGCCATGAATTCGCTGCGACTGGAGAAGAGCTTTGGCGTGTGGAGTGCTGAGTTCACCCAGGATCGCACGCCAGGCATGACCGGAATGGACCGCTGGATAGACTTCTCAAAACCGGATTTTATCGGCCGGACTGCGGCCCTTGAAGAATATGAGAAAGCCGATCCACCGCAACGGCTCGTCACTCTCGAGATCGATGCCGACGACGCTGATTCATCCAGTTACGAACCTGTGTGGGCGGGCGACAACCGAGTCGGCTTCACTACCTCGGGCGGCTATGGTCATTACACCGGTAAGAGTCTCGCCATGGCCCTGGTAGACAGTGCGGTCAGCAACGACACTGACCTTGCAGTACATGTGGTCGGCAGGCAGCAGGGCGCCCGCATCCTGTCTGAACCCGCCTGGGACCCGGCCGGTGATCGCATGCGGACCTGACCCGGCACCTTCAAAGTCATCTCGATGAGCCCCTCACGGTCCCGGCCAGGCAAGAGCCGGCGTCGAGGTCGCGGCAGCCCCCGTCAATCTGCCCGGGTGGGTCCAGACCCGACTCGACTGCGCCTAAAGAACCCCTACCCGCCCATCGAAGAATTCAGCACTGACCAGATCGAGGCGATTCACCAGACATCGCTGACCATCCTGCGCGACAAGGGTATCAAGGTGTTGAACCACGAGGCCCGCGCGCTGTACCGCCAGGCCGGGGCTGAGGTCGATGACAACGACCTTGTGGTCCGCTTTGACCCCGACCTGGTCATCAATCAGGTCGAGCACGCACCTGAGCGTTTCACCATGAGGGGGCGCGGCGAGCAGCGCTGGTTTGAAGTCGGTGGCGACAGCCTGGCCTTTGCCACAGTCGGTGGTCCGCCGCATTATTCGGACATCGAAGGCGGGCGGCGGGCTGGAACACAGGCCGCATTCGACGACCTGCTGCGCCTGGCGCAGGTCTACGATGTTATTCACCTCACTGCCCCCCTGGTCGAACCGCAGGACCTGCCAATCCACCTGCGTCACCTGCATATGACCCGCTCGGTCGTCGAAATCACTGACAAGCCGGCCTTCATCTACTCGCGTGGCAAGTCAGCCGTCGCGGATGCGCTGGAGATCCTGCGAATGGGGCACGCGATGAACCGCGACACTTTTGAGGCCAGCCCGCACTGTTACACAGTGGTCAACGCTAATTCGCCACTGCAGCTCGACGAACTGATGTGCGAGGGCATTATCGATTTTGCCCGGGCCGGCCAGGTGATGATCCTCACACCGTTTACGCTGGCCGGAGCCATGGCCCCCGTGACCCTTCCGGGCGCCCTCGCCCAGCAGAACGCCGAGGCCCTGGCCGGGATCGCGCTTTCGCAGATCGTGCGGCCCGGGGCACCTGTGGTCTATGGCGGCTTTACTAGCAACGTAGACATGAAGTCGGGTGCACCGGCTTTTGGCACACCGGAGTATGTGAAAGCAGCCTTTGCCTCGGGACAGCTGGCCCGGCGCTATTGCCTCCCCTACCGCTCCTCCAATGTCAATGCGTCCAATGCACCGGACGCTCAATCCGCCTACGAATCGCAGATGTCCTGCTGGGGCGCCATCATGGGTGGCTGTGACATCCTCCTGCATGGCGCCGGCTGGCTCGAAGGCGGGCTGACGGCGTCACTGGAGAAATTCATTATCGATGTCGAGATGCTGCAGATGTTTGCGGCGCTGATGCAACCGGTCGAGTTCAACGAGGACACCCTGGGACTATCTGCAATCAACGAAATCGAACCTGGCGGACACTTTTTCGGCACCCAGCACACCCTGGCGCGTTATGAGGCGGCTTTCTATACACCGCTGGTCTCGGACTGGTCAAACTTCGAAACCTGGCAGGAAACCGGCAGTATCGATGCGACCGTCCGCGCCAACCGTATTGCCCGCAAAGCGCTGGCCGAGTTCGAGCCACCGCAGTTGGCCGAGGACTGCAGGGAGGCTATCGACGACTTTGTCATCCGCCGTACTGAACAGGGCGATGCGGATCTGCGGGGCTAACCCGCCGGGCAGGTAGCGGGCTATTTCAGGAAAACGTTTGCAAACGGCCAGGCCGTTAAGGTTTCGGTGCCCTCCGGATCAGCGTCCACGCAGACGCGGGTCGAGTGCGTCGCGCAGACCGTCGCCGATGTAATTGACGCTTAGCACCGTCAGCGCAATAAAAAGACCCGGCCAGACCACCCGCGACGGCGTGATCTGAATAAATTTTGTGCCATCGTACAGCAGCCGACCCCAGGTCGGGAAATCCGGCGGGAAGCCCAGTCCCAGAAACGACAGGGCCGACTCCGTAATAATCGCGTTGGCGATCCCGAGCGTCGCTGCGACCATAATCGGGCTCAGGATATTCGGCAGAATATGCCGGAAGATGATCTTGCGCCGCCGAGCCCCAATGCTGTGTGCTGCGAGGACAAACTCGCGCTCCTTGATTCCAAGTACATCACCACGGACGATCCTGGCGGTATGCATCCAGCTGGTGATGCCGATCATGAACACGATCAGAATGAATATTCCCGTTTCCGGACCATAGAGCGTGCGCAACGGATCCCGGAACAACATAATACTGACCAGCAGTAACGGCAGTATAGGCAACGCCAGGAAGAGATCAGTCAAGCGCATCAGCGGACCATCAAGAACCTTGATAAACCCTGCCAACACGCCAATCAACGTGCCCAGCAAGAGCGCGATCAGCATCGCCAGAAAACCCACTGCCAGTGAGACCTGTCCACCGGCAAGCATCGCTGCCATCGTGTCACGTCCAATATTGTCGGTACCCAGGGGGTGTTCGAAATTCGGCGACAGGTTTCGGGCCCTGAAGTCGATCGCGTTGGGATCAGCATCGTAGATTAAGGGTCCAAAAAATACGCTCAGACCGATCAGAAAGAACACCACCACACCGACCAGAGCCCCTTTATGCTTGCAAAACTGGCGCCAGACATCACCCCAGAGCGAGCGATGTTCGGTACTCAGATCTTCGGCGACACCAGGATTGGCAGCTTCAGTCATAGCGTATCCGTGGGTCGAGCATACCGTAAAGCACGTCTGCCACCAGGTTGAACAGGACAATCAATATGGCAAACAGGAAAGTCAGTGTCTGTACCGTGGGAATATCGGCACCTTCGATCGCAAGAATCAGTAACTGACCTAGTCCGTTTACGCGGAAGATCTGTTCGGTGATGATCGCACCGCCGAATATGTGGGGTATACCCAGTGCGATCAGCGTGATCACAGGGATCATGCTGTTCCGCAGAACATGTATGAGTAATACGGCTCGTTCATTCCGGCCCTTGGATCTCGCCGTGCGCACGTAATCCAGATTCAGATTATCGAGAATGGAGGCGCGCATAAACCTGCTGAGCTGCGCCGCCTGCCACAAAGCCAGCACCATCACCGGCATGATCATCTGTTTAAACTGAAGCACGAAATTCGACCAACTGTTCACCTCTACCGTTGTGTCGTAGATCATCGGTAACCACTCGAGCTGAACGCTGAATATGATGATCGCCACAACACCAGTGAAAAATGTAGGTACAGAGAATCCGATCATGGCCACGAACGTACCGATCTGATCGAACCAGGAATACTGCCTGTACGCCTGAATAATTCCGATCGGTATAGCCAGAAGGGTCCCGAAAACATACGACAGGCCAACGACCCACAGTGTCTGCGGTGTGCGTTGTACGATCAGATCGACCACCGGACTGCGGGTGGCCCAGGACAGAATTCGAGTTCGGTTCTCGTAGTCTCCGATGGTGACACCCAGCGTCTGCTGCAGAATGTTCAGCGGTTCGTTGACAAAGAACTGAACGCACCACTTGTAGTAACGGATGTGCATCGCTTCACCAAGACCCAAGGAAAGACGAATTTTTTCCCTGACTTCCGGTGGCACTGTCATGGGCAGGCTGCCGGTTGGATCGCCGGGCGCCTTATCCAGAATGAAAAAAATGACAAAGCTGATGATCAGCAGAGTCGGAATAGCAACCAACAAACGCCTGATGATGTAACGGATCAAAGTTAGATTGCGTTGTGGCTGAACAAAGAACGCGGTTTGCGGGTGTATGACCCGCAAACCGCTTTGTTCAATGAATTAACCGATTAGCCTACTTACGGTGCCAATCAGCGATATTCCACGTCTCTGCATCCCAGCCGTTCATCCAGACACCACCGAGGGAATTGGCCTTGCCGGATACTGAACCACGATAAATCAGCGGGATCATCACGTAATCCTGCATCAGCATGTCGTTCATGGTCTTGACCAACCGAATGCGATCTTCCAATGGTGCCGTCTCGGCCATCTCAGCAGACAGTTTGTCGTAGTCCGGGTTACACCAGCGCGGCATGTTGTTGCCACCCCATTTGTTGGCTTTCTGAGCCATCTCTGAGCACGTCCAGTTCGACATATAGGTCTCGGGGTCAGTGCCAGAGAAACCATTGGTATACATCTCGATATCGGTGTAGAACTTCTGGTAGGTATCGGGACTGGCCAGGTCACCGCCAAAGAACACCGATGCTGAGATGTTTCTCAGTTCGGTCTCGACACCAATCGCCTTCCACATTTCCTTGAGAAACGCCTGGGTATCCTGGCGGACCGCGTTGGTCGAGGTCTGGTAGAGGATAGAGATTCTCACACCGTCCTTTGCCCGAATACCATCGGAGCCGCGTACCCAGCCGGCTTCGTCAAGAATGCGGTTGGCTTCAGCGACATCCTGCTTGGCGCAGGAATCGTTCGCTGTGGACCTGTAGATCGCAGGCCCTTCAACCACGTTACAGGCCACCCGGCCGGCTGCACCGTAACCCGCATCGACCAGAATCTGGCGTTCAATGGCGAGAGAAAGCGCCCGGCGCACCGCATAATCTGACAGAAACGGATGCGGGTTTTTGCCGTCCATATACTCGGACCGATTTTCACCCAGTCCTGCATCAGGATTGGTGAAGTTGACCATCAGGCGTTCAACATACGTACCAAACGCACTGATCACCTTGCCTTTTCCTTTTTTCTCCATCTCGGTCAGGATTTCAGGTGCAACCTGCAAGTTCCACGCGTAGTCGAACTCACCGGTCTCAAGCACGGAGCGCGCTGATGAGACGGCATCGCCGCCACCCTTAAACACCACCGTCTGGAAAGCCGGCTTACCCGCTACGCGGTAGTTTTCGTTGGCTTCAAAAACGATGACATCGTTGGGCTTGAATTCTTTAACTTTGAATCCACCGGTCCCAATCGGATAAAAGTTCTGATCGGTGCAACCGTGTGCGTTCGCGCCTACGCAGTCGGCAAACTGAGCCTTCTGGATTATCGGTGCGTTCTGACCCACAAATGGCGCATATGGAAACGGTTTCGGGACAGTAAAATTGATCTTTACCGTACGATCGTCTGGCGTTTCAATCGACGCGATGTCGTTGTAGTAGTTCGACTGCGTACAACCCGTATCCGGGTTCGTGCAGTAGTCATAGGTAAACGACACGTCGGCGGACGTCACAGCTGATCCATCCGACCACTTGAGGCCTTCTGACAGCTTCCAGGTGATCGCTTTCAGGTCCTTTGACACACCACCGTTGGCGACCGTCGGAATTTCATCCACAAGCCAGGGTACAAGATTCCCGTCCGGGTCATAACGCGCGAGCGCTTCGATCACGACCGAGGAGGCCTCCAGTTCTTTGCCACCACCAGACAGATAAGGGTTCATCGTCGACGGTGCCTGCCAGTAGATCAACCTGACCTCACCGTCTCTTCCGCGCTCAGCTGCGATGGCACTGCCGGCAATGGCCAGGCCCGCTGCGAGCGCTACACTATAAAATAACGTCTTCTTCATCTGCATTTCCTCCACTTTGTTTAAATCTCCTGTGCTGTTGAATTTCGCAGCACACCATCACTCCTAGAACGCCCAATGTACCCGAAATCGACGTTGGGTATTCCAGAATCTAGTAATTCTCCACTTTATCGGTCCGAAATCCAGTCTCTTGAGCCTCTTGTTAGACCAGATGGCAAGACACCCAGTGACCGGCACTCAACTCTTTTGTCGCGGGCCGGCTCTCGGCACAGCGCGCCTCCGCCAGAAAACAACGGGTCCTGAACGGACAACCCGAAGGTGGATTCGCCGGACTCGGCACGTCGCCGGTCAGAATAATTCGTTCCCGGCTTTCCTCACGCACTGGATCGTGGCTGGGTACCGCCGACAACAAAGCGCGGGTATAGGGGTGCTGAGGCCTTGTATACAGATCCTGTGACGAGGCGATTTCGACGATATGCCCGAGGTACATCACGGCAACACGCTTTGCCATGTGGCGGATCATACTCAGATCGTGACTGATAAAGAGATAAGTCAGACCGAGTTTCTCCTGCAGGTCCTCCAGCAGGTTTACCACCTGCGCCTGAATGGACACGTCGAGTGCTGCGATGGGTTCGTCACAGATGATGAATTCAGGATTCAGGGCCAGGGCTCTGGCGATACCGATCCTCTGGCGTTGCCCTCCAGAGAACTCATGTGGGTAACGGTTTGTGTATTGAGGATTCAACCCGACCGCCAGCAGAAGTTCCTCTACACGCTCGGTCCGTTCGGCCACACCGGAACTGGTGTGTTCGAGCAGCGGTTCAGAGACGATGCTACCCACCGTCATCCGCGGATTCAGGCTGTCCTGAGGGTCTTGAAAGATCATCTGCATCTTCTGGCGCATCCTGCGCAGTTCGTTCGACCCCAGAGCAGTCAACTCGATCTGGTTGAAGAAAACCTGGCCCTCTGTTGCCGGGTAAAGGCTGAGCACAGTACGCCCGGCGGTGGACTTGCCACAACCACTCTCACCCACCAGCCCGAGTGTTTCTTGCGGCATCAGATCGAAGCTGATGCCATCAACGGCCTTGACAGTGCCGACCTGGCGGCGGAACAGTCCCGCCGTAATGGGGAAATGCTTCTTAAGGTTCTGCACCCGAATCAGGGGTTCTGCATTAGCGGCCGCTGATGTCATCGGTATATATTCAGTTCAGTTGTAGTCACGGGGTCGATTCTCCCGAATATCCCACCAGCAGGCGACCTCATGCTGGGATGAAACGGTCTGTAACGAAGGATTTTCCTGGGAACACCGGTCGAACGCAAAACTGCAGCGCGGTGCAAACGGGCAGGAGGTCGGCGCCTGCAGTTGATCCGGCGGCTGCCCCTCGATCGACTCCAACCGTGTGGCGCGGGCACCTTCCATCTCTGGCAGAGTCTGGAGCAGTGCCTGCGTATAGGGATGCTTCGGATCACCGTAAAGCTTTTTCACATCCGCCCGTTCCACGATAAACCCGCTGTACATCACCATGACCCGGTCAGCCAGACTGGCGACCACACCCAGATCATGGGTCACCCAGACGATCGCCATGCCCAACTCGTTGCGCAGGCGTTTAACCAGGTCGAGGATCTGCGCCTGAATGGTAACGTCCAATGCAGTGGTCGGCTCATCGGCAATCAACACCTGTGGATCACAGGACAGCGCGATAGCGATCATGACTCTCTGGCGCATGCCGCCAGAGAACTGGTGGGGGTAATCCGTGAGACGCTTTTCCGCCTGGGGAATTCCGACCAGTTCCAGGGCTTCAACGGCACGGGCCCGCGCCGCTTTCTTGGACAGGCCCTTGTGCAGTCGCAGGGCTTCTGTCAGCTGATAGCCAACGGTCAGAACGGGGTTGAGCGATGTCATCGGATCCTGAAAGATAAAACCGATCTTTGCCCCGCGGATCGCCTGCAGGTCCTCCAGATCCATCTGGATCAGGTCTTTGTCGTCAAACACCGCTGAACCCTCGACGATCTTTGCTGGCGGCATTGGCACCAGCTTGACCAGCGACATCATGGTCACGCTCTTGCCGCACCCGCTCTCTCCGACTACGCCGAGAAGCTCGCCTGCATGAACATCGAAACTCACTCCATTTACTGCGTGGACGGTGCCCTCCGCAGTGTTGAACCGGGTCACTATGTTATTGACGGACAATACGACATCCGCAGCCTTGTCAGGCGGCATAATCTGAAACTCCTTTAACTGAGGAGAAGCAAATGTGCTTCGCGAACACGCCATATTAAACCAGTTAAACCAGGATGTGCGAAGATCAGCCATCTTTCTGCCAACCGAATTCATTCGGGGTCCGGGTACTGCATTGGCCAATTCCCACCGACCGGTATTCAGATTCATCTGGTCCAGAGACCGTAAACTGTGATAAATAAAGTGTCGAACCGATTTTTCCCAATACAAATTCAAACCGTATTTCCTGAAATTACCAGCCAGCGAGGCATGTGATGAACAATCAGAATGCAGCAAAGACCGATTCGGTAACCAACAAACTGAAGTGGCGGTGCATCGGACCACCTCGTGGGGGACGGGTAGTCGCCGTGGCTGGAGATCCAAGCGATCCGATGACGTTTTACTTTGGGGCCTGCGCCGGGGGTATCTGGAAGACAACCGATGGCGGCACCTACTGGGAGTGCGTCTCGGACGGTTACCTGACCAGCGCAACGATTGGCGCCCTGGCCGTCTCAGAGAGTGACCCGAATGTGATCTATGCCGGTACGGGTGAGACCACGATTCGAGTGGACGTGTCTTACGGTGACGGGGTCTACCGATCGACCGACGCAGGTCGAACCTGGACGCACCTGGGGCTGGAAGAAACCCGCCACATCGGTGAGATCCGAATACACCCCGAAGACCCCGACATTGTCTACGTCGCGGCCCTGGGTCACGCGTTTGGACCCAATCCCGAAAGGGGCGTGTACCGTTCAACAGATGGTGGCCGTAACTGGAAGCTGATCCTGGATCAGGGAGACAAGGCCGGCGCAGTCGATCTCTCGCTGGATCCAAACAACCCCAGGATTCTGTTTGCCTCGACCTGGGAAGCACACCGCAACTTCTGGCACCTGTCCAGCGGTGGGTCGGGTAGTTCGCTCTTTCGCTCGACCGATGGTGGTGACAACTGGACTGACCTCAGTGACCGTCCGGGTTTTCCTGAGGGGATGCTGGGTAAGATCGGCGTCAGTGTCTCACCGGTGCAGTCAAACCGGGTGTGGGCGCTGATCGAGTGCGACAAGGCCGGGCTTTACCGGTCCGACGACTGCGGCGATACCTGGAAACTCATATCCCCGAACCGCGATCTGCTGCACCGGCCCTGGTACTACACCCACGTGTTTGCGGACACGACCCATCCGGACACGGTCTACGTCACCAACTTCCAGATGTGGAAGTCGACCGACGGTGGCAGCAATTTCCACGAGGTCACCACACCGCATGGTGACAACCATGACCTGTGGATCGACCCGCAAAACAACCAGCGTATGGTGCAAGGTAATGACGGCGGGGCCAACGTCAGCTTCAACGGTGGAGAGACCTGGTCGACCATCTACAACCAGTCGACCGCTCAGATCTACCGGATGGACATCGACAACCAGTTTCCCTACCGGGTCTATGGCACCCAGCAGGACAACACCTCGATCAGCGTTCCGAATGCAGCTGAATGGGGCGTGATCACCATGGCGGACTGCACCATACCCGGAACCGGCGAGAGCGGCTTTATCACCGTTCACCCGGAAGACCCCAACATTGTCTATGTGGGCTGTGTCGGATCATCCCCGGGCGGCAACGGTGCGCTGCAGCGCTATGATCACCGGACCCGACAGGCGAGGCTGGTCAACGTCTGGCCGGAGCAGCAGACCGGTGTCGCCCAGCGCGATTTAAAATACCGCTTTGCCTGGACATTTCCCATTGTCTTTTCACCCCACGATTCAAACACGCTGTACGCCGGCGGCAGCCATCTTTTCAGAACCCGCAACGAAGGCCAGAGCTGGGACGCCATCAGCCCCGACCTCAGCCGCAACGACAGTGAAAAACTCGGAAATTCTGGTGGCCCGCTGACTGGAGACGGTGCCTCTGCAGAGGCCTATGCGTCACTTGCGACCTTCGCCGAATCACCGCACCAGCCCGGCGAGTTGTGGGCCGGTACCGATGATGGGCTGGTCCACGTCAGCCGGGACGACGGAAAGAACTGGCACGATGTGACCCCCAAAGCTATGCCGGACCTTGCCTACATCGGCACGGTTGAGATGTCGACCCACGACGCAGACACCATCTACCTGACAGCGACCCGCTACAAACTGGACGATTACGACCCCTACCTTTTCCGCTCGACCGATGGTGGCAAAAGCTGGCAGTCGATCAACGGCGACTTCCCCAAAGGCGAGATCACCCGGGTGCTTCGCGCCGACCCGGTCCGGGCCGGGCTGCTGTTCGTGGGCACCGAAACAGGGATTTTCTACACCCTAAACGATGGCCGCAGCTGGACGCGAATGGCGGGCGGTATTCCGGTCGCTCCGGTTTACGATCTGAAAATCAAGGACGGCGACCTGGTTGCTGCGACCCACGGCCGATCGTTCTGGGTCCTGGACGACATCACCCCGCTGCGGAACATCTCGGCAAACAAAAGGAAAAAAGGCGAGCTGGTATTGTTCAAGCCGCGTCCTACCCACCGGCTGAGACTGCAGTGGGCGTCGGGCATGATTTTTACCGGTGATGGAAAAGCCTACGGCCCCGCCTTTGGGCTCCCCGGCACCACCTACCCGGTCGAGATGCCCGACGGTTCCACCGAGCGGCGCCATCTGGATGCGGGAGAAAACCCACCCGACGGCGCAATCATCTATTACTGGCTGGACAGGGCAGCCGACGAAAAGATCGAACTGTCGGTCCGCGATGCCAGGGGCAGGGAAATCACCCGTTTTTCAAGCGACGAGTCGAACAATCCCAACCAGCGCCTGACCCGTCACAAGGGCATGAACCGGTTTGTCTGGAACCTGCGCTACCCGGCTCCGGAGAAACTAGATCCGGAGTTGGTGAATCGTCCCTATGAACCACTCGCCAAGTCAGACATTTTCAGCAAAGGCGGTGGGCCGGCCGCACCGCCGGGCCGGTACAGCGTTCGTCTCTCATGCGGCAGCCTGGACCTGGTTGAGTCTTTTGAGCTACTCAAAGATCCTCGTGTCGAGACGACCCAGGCCGATTTCGATGAGCAGTTCGCTATGCTGCAGGACCTGACGGCAAAGCTCTCGGACCTGCGGATCAGCGTCAACCGGATTCGCCGAATGAAAAAACAGCTGCGCGAACTACCCGCCCGCCTGCCGAAACGGAACCGCACTCTGGCTCGACAGGCCGAAACATTGGCGTCCAGGCTGGAAGCCGTCGAGGGTACTCTGGTGAATATTCACCGTGAAACACCCCGCGATGTTCTGCGGCATACTGCTGGACTCGACGACACGCTTGGGGACGTGATTTCTGTGGTTGCGATTGCAGACTTTGCCCCTACAGATCAGGCAAAAGAAGTTGCACAGGATGCCTGCAGCAAGGTCGATAAGCAGATCGCGAAACTTCAGAAACTCGTCGATGGGCCAATTGCAGCGCTGAATGCAAAAATGGATGCAGCGGGCATCTCAGCTATCGGCGCCTGAACAGCGTGCGGCTGTCTGTCCCACCAGATCTGTGGCGGATCACCGGCGCTGACCTGATTGTTCGAACGGCCTATCAGGTCGGGAAGACGCCACTGATGCCGCTCTTTGCGGCGTCAGTGGGGGCCGGTGAATTGCTGGTCGGTGCCATTGTATCGGTCTCCACTTTGACGGGAATGATCCTCAAACCACTGTTTGGGCTACTGTCAGACCGCTGGGGAAGAAAACTGTGGCTGCTGATCGGGCTGGCACTTTTTACGGGAATCCCTTTCCTGTATGGCCTGGTCGAGACGCCTCAGCAACTCTTTGTCCTGCGCCTGGTACATGGCCTGGCGACCGCCGTTTTTGGACCGGTCAGCCTGGCTTATGTTGCCGAGATGGCTGTTTCGGGCACCGCGGAACGTCTCGGCTGGTTCGGTATGGCGCGCAGCGCAGGTTACCTGATCGCACCCACCGCCGCGGCCTGGCTGTTGACCTGGCTCGATGCAACGACCGTTTTCACGATCATTGGATTGACCAGCTGCCTTGCGTTTCTGCCAGCGCTGATGCTCAGCTCCCCGGTAGATCAAGGACAACAGCACCGCGTTCCACCGATAGTGGATCAGGCCCGTACAGCCTTCCGGGCGGCCCTGTCGTGTACGGCCCTCTGGCTGGCCGGCCTGCTCGACATGCTGGTCTATCTCGCCACCTACAGCATCAAGGCCTTTCTACCGCTGTACGCCTTGTACGTTGCCGGCTTCGACCTGCTGATGGTGGGCCTGTTCTTCAGTGTGCAGGAAGGGGCTCACCTTCTGATCCGCCCACTGGGTGGACGGCTCGGTGACCGGCTCGGATATCTTAGGATCATTCCACTCGGGCTGCTGCTGATCGCCCCGGCACTGGGACTGCTGCCGCTGGCCGGCAGCGGCACTCAATTATTGTTGATCTCGATTGCCATAGGAGCCGGCATGGGTCTGATCTTCCCCTCGACCGTCGCGCTTGTCAGCGACGGGATCTCGGCCCAGTTTCTGGGTGCCGGCATGGGCTTTCTGGGAACCATGCGCAACGCCGGCAAGGTGATCGGCCCGGTGTTGACCGGCCTGGCACTCGGCTGGCTTGACTATGCTGTGGTATTTCAATTGACTGGCGCCGTTATGACGATCATGGCGCTGGCGATCTACACTACTCAATCACGACGCCCATTTTCTACGCTGGCTCAAACGAGGCAACCATAACCTCGCAGCACACTGAGGACACGAACATGACGGACAAACCATCCCGACTTTCAACACCTTTTGATTTCGATGCGCCGGGCAAACACTGTGATTATGTGCGCCTGCCCCATTCTGTGCATCGATCCGCTTACGGCTGGTTGCCCATCCCGATCGTCTGCATCAACGGCGGGGAGGGTCCTACCGTATTACTGATGTCCGGTACGCACGGCGATGAGTATGAGGGCCAAGTCACTCTGACCAGGCTTGCTCGCCAGCTTGAGCCCGAAGACATCAATGGACGTCTGATCATCCTGCCGATGGCCAACTATCCCGCCGCGAAAGCCGGCCTGCGTACCTCACCGATCGATGATCTGAACCTGAACCGGGTGTACCCGGGGGATCCAGATGGATCACCGACTATGCAGATTGCCTACTACATTGAGACTGTTCTGATGGAAATGGCAGATTATGGCCTTGACCTGCACAGCGGTGGCTCCTCACTGCACTACCTGCCGAGCGCCATCGGTTCGGCCGGTACCGATTCGGATGCAGTTCGGGTGCGGGAACTGATGAGGGCCTTCGGTGCACCTTACAGCATCTTTATGCCCGGCCGACACGCTGGCGGTGGCGGCAGCAACGATGGTGCAGCACGCCGGAACATGTTGTGTTTCGGGACCGAGATGGGCGGCAGTGGCACGGTAACTCCTGACTGCCTTGAACACTGCTTCAATGGGGTCCTGCGATTCCTTCAGGAACTCGCGGTATTGAAAAATGCGATTGCGCAACCTGCCGAAACACCGACCCGCATGGTGCATGCACCCAGTTATGACTACTTTACCTACGCTCTGGATGTCGGCCTGTTTGAACCGGTCGCCAGTCTTGGCGATGAGGTCCGCAAAGGTGATCTTGCAGGCCTGGTGCATTATCCCGAGACCCCGTGGCAGGCGCCCTCAGAGGTCCATTTCGGTGCTGATGGCCTGGTGGTCTGCAAACGGATTCCGGGCCGGGTCGAGCGCGGCGACTGCGTGTTTCATCTCGGCACCGACTTCACGGAATGACATCCGTGTTATCAAGATCCTGCCCAATCCGGGGGCTGCGAAGAAAGGCCCGCAGTGCAAGACCCTGTGCAGCAAAACTGCCATGGGCCGGAGTCCTGGTCTAACTGACTGACGACCGAACACCCAATGATCATCGTTGGCAGCACTAACGCTGATGTCGGCATTCAACGCG
>CAZVVN010000025.1:35412-43704 GCA_964630665.1 uncultured Acidiferrobacteraceae bacterium
GAACACCCAATGATCATCGTTGGCAGCACTAACGCTGATGTCGGCATTCAACGCGGGATGGACATTCTCAGGAATGGCGGCTCGGCAATAGATGCCGTCGAGGCGACGATCCGGCTGGTCGAAGATAACCCTGAAGACCACACGGTCGGATTTAACAGTTATCCCAACGTCCTCGGTCAACTTCAGCTGGACGCCAGCATCATGGATGGTTCGACCCTCGAGACGGGTGCCATCGCTGCCGTGCGCGGATACCGCGAAGCCATATCCATCGCCCGCAAAGTCAAAGACGTCCTACCGCATGTACTGCTCGCCGGTGAGGGTGCCGAGCGATTTGCAGCGGAGATGGGATTCCAGCATCAACCCCACATGGTCACAGAAAAGATCTCTGACTTGCGGGAAGAACGACTGAAAGAGGATATGCCACAGGAGGTGTTTGACGGGCTTGCCTCACGCGCCGACCTGCACCAATGGGTCCGGCTGGCAACAGACCCTGACAAAACCGGTGGCACCGTCAACGTTCTAGCCAAAGACGGCCGTGGAGATCTGTGCACTGGAGTGAGCACCAGTGGCTGGGCCTGGAAATATCCCGGGCGGGTCGGCGATTCACCGATCATCGGTGCAGGCAATTACGCCGACAACCGCTACGGGGCGGCCGGCTGTACCGGCATGGGTGAGATGGCGATCCGCAGTGCCACCGCACACAGCGTAGTCTTCTACCTCAAGACAGGAGCTTCAGTAGAAGAAGCCGGAATTCGTGCGATGCAGGATCTAAACGATCTGGGCGGGTCCTATCGCGCAGCAATGAACATCGTCGCACTGGACAGCAAGGGCACACCAGCCGGCTTCACCAGCATGAAGGGCCGTACCTATATCTACCAGACCGGTGACATGACGAAACACATCGAACAGGAGCGCACCTTCGTTAACATCAGCCAACGCTGGGGCTGAACTACAGGTACTGCAGCGCTGAGGCCCGTTGATTTTTCGGAATATGCGGCCTTGCAAAGATCACGAAACCGGACTTGTTTTCTTCTGCCAAGAGTAACAGATTCATGCATGGGTTGTTTCTCGCAAAGTACACCATCGGACCATCCAAACGACAAGCTGTGAACAATATAACCTTTGGATAGAAACCACACTCATGCCAATCTCTGCCAGCCCGGAATATTATGGACACGCACTCAGCCATATCCATGACAGTGGCTTTGCCGAGATTGCAGGCTCGGCTGCGGATGTTCTGATTGCTGCACTTGGCGAGGACAACGTGCGCCACGGCCCGGTCACCGATCTTGGCTGTGGCAGCGGCACTCTGGCAGGGAAACTCGCAGACCAGGGTTTCTGTGTCGAAGGTATCGACCAGTCGGCCGCGATGCTCTCCCTTGCCCGGCAGCGCGCCCCTGGTGGCCGTTTCCGCCAGGAATCGATATTCGATGCCAAGATCGTGCCCTCCATCGCTGTGACAGCGATCGGTGAATGCTTCAATTATCTTTTTGACCAACAAAACGATGCGCCAGCCTTGAGCCGCGTTCTAAAGAGGACCTACGCTGCGCTCCCTGCCGATGGGCTTTTGCTCTTCGATGTCGCAACGCCAGAGCGGGCCAGCACCTCAGGGAAACATTTCCACAAAGGCGACGGCTGGGTGGTACTGGTTGAAACGAGCACCGACAAGTCTCGTACCACCTTGACTCGAGTGATCACCAGCTTCGTCGAACAGAACAGTGTCTACCAGCGTCACGATGAGACGCACCGCCTGCGCCTGATCAATCCTGATGATCTCGGCGAAGAACTCAAGGCTCTGGGCTTCGAGGTCAGCGTATCGACTGCCTACGGTACAGCCGAACTGCCAGCCGGCTGCATGAGTTTTATGGCGAGGAAAACATGCGGTTGAACCTGTGAGCAGCGAACTCCGTGCTCTTGCTGATCGCGTCAGCGCAGCCGAATCGCGCATACGCGGCCACGTCCGGGAGACCTATCTGGAGTTCTCCCCGGCCCTCAGCACGTTATCGGGTGGCTCTGTTTACTGCAAGCTGGAGAACCTGCAGCACAGCGGATCGTTCAAACTGCGCGGTGCCTTCAACAAGATACTCTCGCTTTCTGAGGCCGAAAGAGAACGCGGCATCGTGACCTCGTCATCCGGCAATCATGGTGCCGGTGTCGCCTACGCGCTGGGCACACTGGGCCAGGTCGGCACAGTGTTCGTTCCTACCAATGTTTCTCCGGGCAAGGCCCAAAACATCGAACGGCTGGGCGGTACGCTGACCTACTACGGAATCGATGTCGTCGATACAGATGCTGAGGCCTGCCGTCAGGCGCAGCGGGACGGCATGACATTCATCTCGCCCTACAACGACCTCGAGGTGGTAGCCGGTCAGGGCACCATTGCAGTGGAGCTGGAGCGCCAGATGGGTGACCTCGACGCGGTGTTCGTGGCTGTCGGCGGCGGCGGGCTGATCTCGGGAATCGCGACCTACCTGAAGGCGACCCGCCCTGATGTGCAGATCGTTGGCTGCGCTCCGAAAAACTCAGCCGTCATGATGCGCTCGGTGCAGGCCGGCCGGATACTTGAATTACCCAGTGGCGCCACGTTGTCTGACGGTACCGCTGGCGGCGTTGAAGACGGTGCGATCACTTTTGAACTGTGTACCAGCTTCGTCGACCACTGGGTCGCTGTCAGCGAGGCCGAGATCGCCAAAGCCATAACGTTCTTTCTATCTGAGCACCGAATGGCCATCGAAGGTGCGGCAGGAGTCGCTATCGCTGCCTACCGGAAAACCTTTCGACGATACGCCGGGAAACGGGTAGCCATCATCGTCTGCGGCGGTAATATCGAGCTGGAGAAGCTCCAGAGTATTTTGGCGGGTGATTTCGCGTCTTGATCGACTTGATACCACCGGCGCCTTTGGTACGGAGCATCACCCCCGATGAATGAAGTATCATCCATTTCAAGTGCCAGGCGCTGCGTTTCAGAAAACGATTCTGAGCGTGCTGCTGAAAGCGCCCTGCAGGCGGTCATCCTCCGTGACATGATTAACTATTTCTTCTCAATTCGGACAAATTGAATGAACGCCACGCTCGATCTTGAAGATATCCGGTCAACCGCCCGTAGGATCCAGCCCTATGTCAGCCGGACACCGATCTTTTGCTGGCAGAACCGCTGGGCGAACGACCAGATCGATGACGGCGAACTCCATCTTAAACTTGAGTTTCTTCAGAAAACCGGAAGCTTCAAGGCCCGCGGGGCGATCAACAACATTCTGACCCGCCCTGCAGCCGAACGGGACAAGGGCGTGACCGCAGCCAGTGCCGGTAACCACGCCATTGCTGTTGCCTATGCCGGTCAGGCTCTGGGCGTATCGACTAAAGTCGTCATGCATCGAGGTGCGAATCCAGCCAGAGTCACCAAGTGCCGCTCCTTTGGTGCCGAGGTGGTTCTGGTTGATGACATGTCTCTGAGTTTTCCGACCATGGAGGAGATCGCCTCGCAGGAAAACCGCAGCATCATCCATCCCTTTGAAGGGATACGGACGATGCAGGGCACTGCGACCGTCGGGCTCGAGATCGCCGAGTCCGTCGCCGCGCTTGACGCTGTCATTGTCGCCGTCGGTGGCGGCGGACTGATCTCCGGGGTCGGCACAGCGATCAAAGCCGTGCAACCGTCTGTGCGGGTGATCGGGGTCGAGCCTGTTGGTGCGGCCGGCATGAGCCAGAGCCTGAAACTGGGCAGACCGCTTGAGAAAGTCTCAGTCGACACCATTGCAGACAGCATGGGCGCGCCGCTGCACTGTCCGGAAAGCTTCGCCGTCTGTCAGAAGGTAGTCGACGAAATTGTACTCGTCGATGACGACGCGCTCTGTCAAAGCATGGCGCTGGCCTTCGATGGCCTCAAATTCACCCTGGAAGCCGCAGGGGCAGCTGTGCTCGCAGCACTTGCAGGCCCTCTCAAAGACCAACTTACCGGCAAGCGAGTGGCAGCTCTTCTGTGCGGCAGCAACATTGATGAAACCAGCTGGCTCAATCTGGTCGAACGGGGTCGGCGATGCAGTCCATGAGGCAGCACCCGGCGTTATTTCTTCTCTTTGGCTTCCGTCGGATAGCCTTTTTTCTTCCAGGCACTGTAGCCACCTTCCATATGGCAGACCGGTGCCAGGCCCATCTCCTGCATGGCCTGGGCGGCCAAGGCTGAGCGCAGACCGCCTGCACAGAAAAACATGAAACGCTTGCCCGTCTGGAAGACATCCCGGGCGTAAGGGCTTTCCGGATCCACCCAGAACTCGAGCATGCCGCGCGGGGCGTGAACCGCACTGGGAATCGCCCCCTCGCGCCACAGTTCCCTAATATCTCGTATATCCACGAACACGACCTCGTCATCGTCAAGACGGGCATGGGCTTCATCGACGGTCCACGTTTCAACCACTGCTTCGGCGTCTGCACACAGTTGCTTGATACCCTTGGTAATCATATGGCTCTCCTGTTTCTTTTGTTCAATCACCCGAACCTGAAGGCGACCCCATCGACAGATCGATCTTTAGGTTCAAGACGAATTACGAGTCCAGATAATCTGCAATCTCGTGGCGACTTCCCGATGCAGGGTTCTTCTCCAGCAGACTCTGAAACGCACGGGCGACCAACTCCGGACGTCGCAGTGCGCCTGACACCTTGAAGTCGATAAATTCAGATAGACGTGGAAAATCCCCTGCCGTTGCGGACCGGATCGTCTGCTGCATGTCCGTGTCGATGAGCCCGGGGCTGACATTGATTGCATTGATGGGATAGCGGTGTCCCGCCTGCTCCAAGGCGACGGTGCGGATGAAATGCTCGATCCCGGCTTTAGCGGCGCAATAAAGGGACCACCCCTGGACGCCATGCAGCGCAGCCCCTGAAGAGACGTTGACGATGGTCTTCGCACAGTTGAGCCCCTGAAACGCCTGGATGAACGCCCTTATCAGCACGATGGCGCCGGCGTAGTTGAGATTGATGTTTTTGAGCACATCCTCCAGCGGCTTGTCTGCGGCTTCTCCGATGGGCACGACCTCACCGGCGTTATTGAATAACAGCAACTCTTCGCAGGGGTCGGCCGCAAGCCGCTCAAACGAGGCCGACAAGATCGTCTGAGCACTTTCAGGTTGTGCCAGGTCAATGTTCACTGAACCCGTTGAAGCACCACTTCTCGACAGCTCCACGATCTCGTAACCCGCTCGCTCGTACTCGACGACCAGCGCCGCTCCAAGACCGCGCGATCCCCCAGAGATGATCATGCGCTTCAAAGCCATGGCTCAAGCTTCGAATACAAATCAGGTTTGTCTGTCTCCAGCATGGCTTTCAACCTTCTTTCATCTCATTGACTGCCTTCCCTATCCTCGCCAGTGCCTGTTCCAGTGTCTGGCGCCTACAGGCAACGTTCATCCGGACAAAGCCCTGCCCTTCGGGTCCGAACATGTGGCCACCGTCTACATAGACCTTGGCTCGGTCCATCATCAGACTGTCCAATGCCTCATCGGTCAGTCCCAGTTCACGACAATCGACCCAGGCCAGATACGTGCCCTCGATAGGAATCATTCTAAGCCGTGGAACATGCCTCTTCAGGAAAGAGTCAAGGTACTGGAGATTGCCCCAGATATAAGCAATGACCTCCTCCAGCCAGGGTTCACCCTCGTTGTAGGCTGCCTCGGTACCGACCAGCCCGAATGGATTGGTCCCGTACAGGCCGTTGGCCCGAAGTTCCGCTTTGAGCTCGTCTCGCAGTTCGGAATTCGCCACAATAATGTTGGATGTCTGCAGACCGGCAACATTGAAGGTCTTGCTCGGTGCTGTACAAACCACCGAATTGTGCGTCAGTTTCTCATCCAGACCACCGTAACAGACGAACTGCTGCCCCGGCATGATCAGATCGCTGTGGATCTCATCGGCGATAACCAGCACATCGTTTTTGCTGCAGATCGAAGCATATTGCGTCAGCTCCTCTTCGGTCCAGACCCTTCCGACCGGATTGTGCGGACTGCACAGGATCGACAGTTTGACTTCGGGGTCGGCAGCTTTGCGTTCAAGATCTTCAAAATCCATCTCGTAGCGTCCCCCTTTCAACAACAGGGCGCTTGAGACCAACTGCCGGTTGTTGGTATCGATCGCGTAAGTAAAAGGATGGTAGACCGGACGCTGTATCAACACCTTGTCGCCGGGAGCAGTGAAGCGACGCACCATAATATGCAGGGCAGCCACGACCCCGGGTGTCAGAACAATCCACTCCAGGTCTACAGGCCAGCTCTTGCGACGCTGCATCCAGCCGGCGACGGACGACAGGTAACTGTCTGTTTTTGACGCATAACCATAAAGACCGCGAGCCGCACGACGAGTAACCACATCGACAATGGGCTGGGCTGCAGCAAAGTCCATGTCTGCGATCCACATCGGCAACACCTGATCGTCTCCAAGCTCAGGATCGGTCAGATCCCAGTGCTTGAGCCCGTCTTCCCCAATCACAAATTCCCACTTGATCGAGTTCACCCCCCGATGGTCAATCTCCTGATCAAAATCAATATCCACCCATTACTCTCCAGGCTCCCAAGAAAGGAGCATTTCTATTTAATTTCGCAGCTGACCCAATGGCGCAAAAGTGTTGAATTCTAACCCTTCCTCACGCAAGACTCTCACCGTATTTCCCGCCACAGCAGCATAACAACACTTATCGCCACAAGACCACAGACTGACATCAGACTGATCGCGTGTGCGGTACCGAGCCAGTTAGCGAGATAACCGACCGCCAACATCCCGATCGGCATCGTCCCGATACAGACCGTCAGGACCCCCAGAACTCTCCCGCGAACGGCGGGCGGCACCTCGACAAAAATGAGCGTGGTCTGCATCGTCCCAAATCCGGCCAGACCAAGTCCCCCGATCAACAACACAGAGATCGACAGCCCGAACATTGGCGACAGGGAAAACACCAGTACCGCCAGAAGAACAACCGTCGACCCGACCAAGAAAATTCGACGGAAATACGCTGACTGGGCAAAGACTGCCACGATCAGCGCACCGAAAAAGGCCCCGCAACCGTCTGCTGCCGCCAGAACGCCAATCAGAGAAGGCGAAAGACCCAGGACATCCTTGCCGATGACCGGCACCATGCCAAGGTACGGGAACGCAAACAGGTTCATGATCACTGTAATGACCAGAACTGACGTCACGACCCGGTTGGAACGGATGTAGCGCAATCCTTCGACAATATCTTCCAGTAACGAAGACACACGTGCCTTCGTTATCGAGGTGTCCATCGTCAGCCTTGCGATCAGCAGCGCCGCAAGCCCTGCCAGAAGGAATCCCACCAGGTATGTGCCTTCCAGCCCGATCGCCTGATAAACCAGTCCGCCGATCAGTGGGCCGGCCATACGGGTTGCGTTATTTGTCGCCGAATCCAGGCCCATCGCAGCACCCAGTCGCGTCACGCCTGCGACCTCACCCAACAGCATGCGCCGAACCGAGAAATCGGCCGAGAAGAGCGTGCCGTTCACCAACGCACCCAATCCAACGTGCCAGAGGGTAATCTGACCGCTGAAGGCGAGAAGCGCGAGGACCGCGCAGACAACCGACAGGAAGATGAGCCCACCCAGAAGCATTCTCCGGCGGTTGAAGCGCTCGGCCAGTGCGCCGATGACCGTGCCCATCAGGATCAGAGGCAGCAGTCGCAGGAAGACCATGAACGCAACCGCCAGCGGGGAGTTGGTAACCTCATAGGTAAACACCCCGACAGCGAGCATATCCAGCCACCTGACCGTTCCGTAGAGCCCACCGGCCAGCCAGATTTTGCGAAAATCAGACACGCGCAGGAGAGACAACCGTTCTCGCCAGTCGACCTGAAGAGGCTTCGACTGGGTGGCGTGATCAGACTGCATGAAACCAGTTCATTCGGTGCTCGAGCAGCCAGTACAGATACCAGGGATTACCCGGTCTGCAGGCCAGGTCCATCGCAAAGCGATGCTGGAACAATGCAAATGGCATCAGGTGAACCCATGAACTCTGAACACGTCACCCCGGCCTGGAGTTTCAATAGCGAGCCGGATTCTTTCTCTAACGTTTAGAATGACGGTAAGACTCCATGTTTCAAAACAACGACGCCGACCCCGGGCCACGCGAATTTGCTTGTCAGATTTCTACAGCAACCCGCAAGACCCAGGAGACTGGTGAATATACAGACTATAAAACCACTGTGGATCAACCCAAAAGTGGCCTGGAATCCAGCTAGGCCCCGTGATCTGTGCCGAGCACAGCCACCCAGTCTAAAATGCGCAATAAGCTACT
>CAZVVN010000026.1:0-41775 GCA_964630665.1 uncultured Acidiferrobacteraceae bacterium
GGTGACACTGGGGCAAGTTGTTACTGCCGCGCTGCCTTTTATCCTGATTGAACTGATGGTCCTCATCCTGCTGATCTTTGTACCCGAAGTTGCGACCTGGCTACCGAGGCAGCTTGAGTAGGGTCACAGCCAGACACGGCGGCTAATCTGTAGCCGCGGCTTCGGGGTTGGGTCGCGGCGTTCCGTTCGTCAGCAGGTCCGGCCGCAGTCGACAGCCAGGGTCTGGCCCGTGATGGCCGGGTTGCAAGCCAGAAACAACATCGTTTCGGCGATCTCATCGGGCTCAACCATGCGCTTGAGCAGGCAGTTGGCAATAGTCTCGTTTTTTCTAGATTCCGGCCAGGGGTCAGTCCACGGGGTGCGTACCAGTCCCGGCGCGACCGCGTTGACCCGTACATCCGGGGCCAGGGCATGGGCCAGGGACCGGGTCAGGTTGATGAGCGCCCCCTTGCTCGCCCCGTAGGCGATACTGCTGCCGGGGACACCCAGGCCAGCAACCGATGCGGTGCTGACGATAGCGCCCTGGGTCGCCTTGAGGTGCGGTGCCGCGGCCCGAGCGCAGCGAAAAGCGCCAATCAGGTTCGTCTGCAGAATCTTTGACCAGAAATCCTCGGTCATGGCACCGAGGTCATCAAAGGCAATTGGCGACCGGGTATTGGAGGTGCCGGCATTGTTGATGAGTATGTCGAGTCGACCGAGGTTCCCGGCGGCCTGCTGCACCATGGTTTCGCCCTGTGTTGGGTCCGAGACATCGCCCGGGGCCGGGACAACGTCAAGGCCGTTCTCGGTCAGACGTTCAATGACATCGCCTGCACCAGGGTCATCAGGCAGGTGATTGATGGCCACCTTTGCGCCGCTGGCAGCGAACAGTTTGGCTGTGGCAAGCCCAATACCCGAGACACCGCCGGTGACCAGTACTGCTTTTCCTTCGAGATCTGCAGAAATCATCAGTTGTGCTCCTTGGGTACCTGCGAACGACGAGTATACCCGGGTGTTCCGGAAAAGCAGTTCAAGTTAAACGGAAACAAAATCAGTCTCCACCGACAGAGCGGCTTTGCTAGATGATGGGTGACCGAGATTTCGAACCGGACCGAAGGCCTGGCAGACGCCAGCGGCTCCGCCAGGCCCTTGCGAGCCTGTGCCGGTTCAATCGGGTGCAACCAGTCGTCGTTTGTTGTCTCGCGAGCGGCTGATGCCGGGCTGGTCGAGGCCGGTCCGGTCCCACAGCTGACAGGTGACTTGCTTGTGCTTGCGGTCGAGTCCTTCACAGTAGTTGGTGTATTCACAGACTCTGACCGACTCACCCTGACCCGCCCTGACTTTTCGAAACCAATCGGGATCCGCCAGCGACTGTCGGGCCATGCCGATTACATCTGCACGGCCGGAATCGAGCAATGCCTCGGCTTGGTGAAAGCCGTGTATGCCGCCCGTGACCACCACCGGAGTTTCCAGGCCTCCTTTGCGGATCGCCGCGCGTACCCGAGACGCGGGTTCGGCATTGCGGCCAAACGGTCCAAAATCATCCGAGATGTAACCCGGAATACACTCGTATCCACTGCGGCCGGTATAGGGGTAGGCGGCTTCGCCGACCCGGGGTTGACGGGCATCGTCAAACTTTCCACCCCGGGAGACCGAGATGAAATCCATACCGGCTGCGGCAAATTCCTGACCAAAAAAACTGCCGTCGGCGAGCGTTGAACCAGCATCGATGCAATCCTCGGTGAGGAACCGACAGCCGACTGCAAAATCCGAACCCACGGATTTGCGTACCGCCGTGTAGACCTCAAGCGGGAGGCGCAGCCGGTGTCGCAATGTACCGCCGTAACCATCGTCCCGGTTGTTGGTGGCCGAAAGGAATGACGCCATGGTGTAGGCGTGCGCGTAGTGCAGTTCAACCCCGTCGAAGCCGGCTTGCTGCGCACGTTCTGCAGCTTGCGAGAATAACGCGGGCAGAATCTCAGGCAGTTCGGCAATCTGCGGCAGGTGGGTGTCGGTAACACGCTCCCGGTATCCCATCCGCAGTGATTCGAGTTCGCGGGGTGTGAGTACCGAGTCGAGTTCTTCCACCGGCAGGCGCGCCAGTGCTCCACGCAGGTCATGCTCCGACCAGTCCCCGGCATTCAGTGCGTCGCGGTGTCGGTCGGTAATCTGCAGGTAGCGCTGGAAGTATGTCTCCGGCGCTGGACGCCGGCGTACAGGCAGAAAGTCGATCAACTGGATAAACAGACGTGTCTGGCCGCTACTGGCATTGCGGACTTTGGTTACCAGTTCTTTGAGTCCCGGAATAAACCGGTCGTCACTGACCCGCAGCAACGGGCCGGACGCAATGTCGCGGATTCCGGTGGCTTCGACCACCAGCGCAGCGGGGCGCCCACGGGCAAAACGCCCGTACCAGTCAAGGTTATCGGCTGTAACGAAGCCACTGTCGGTGGCCCGCCAGGGCACCATCGCAGGTACCCAGGTCCTGGACTCCAGTTCAAGCGCCTGATAGGCGAGTGGCGAGAAAAGCATCGAATCCGCAACCTCGGTGGTCGAGGGCCACTCACCGGGTGCGGCCTTGTAACGGATGCGTTGAGGAGGTTTCCACATGATCGGGTCAGCCGGTTTCACGGCCAGGCGCACATTTACTATATACTCAAAATATTTATAATTAAAGTATTTATCTCATCCAGCCTCACTGAACGCAGGGATCTCATGAAGTCTCCGCTCAACATCGTCTGTCTTGGCGGTGGACCCGCCGGCCTTTATTTCGCCCTGCTGATGAAAAAGGGTGATCCCCGGCGGCAGGTGCGCGTCTACGAGCGTAATGCGGCGAATGACACCTTCGGCTGGGGAGTTGTGTTTTCTGACCAGACACTGGGGCATTTCAGCGAGGCAGACCCCAGATCCGGGCAAGCTATTCTCCGCTCGTTCGCCCACTGGGACGATATAGACGTGTGCTTCAGGGGTCGAACGATCCGCTCCAGCGGCCATGGGTTCTGTGGTATTTCCAGGCTTCGGTTGCTGCAGATTCTGCAGAACCGATGTCTTGAGCTCGGTGTTGAACTGAATATGCAGCACGAGATCAGTTGCGTTACGGATCTTCCGGATGCTGATCTGATCGTTGCGGCTGACGGGTTGAACAGCGGTGTGCGAGAAGCCTTCTCGAGCCATTTCAGACCACAGATCGACGAACGCAAGAACCGGTTCATCTGGCTGGGTACGCACCGCCTCTTTGAGGCCTTCACCTTTATCTTCATTGAGACCGAGTGGGGCTGGTTCCAGGCCCACGCTTACCGGTTTGACGCCCAGACCTCTACTTTCATCGTTGAAACAACCGACCAGACCTGGCACAGGGCAGGTCTTGACGGGATGAGCGAAACCGACAGTGTCGAATTTGCGCAATCTCTTTTCGCCGACTCTCTGCAGGGTCAGCCTCTGATGTCGAACGCCGCGCACCTGCGGGGGTCCGGCGCCTGGATTAAGTTCAGGCGGGTGTCGAACCAGACCTGGGTCAAGGACAACATTGTCCTGATGGGCGATGCTGCCCACACGGCCCACTTCTCCATCGGTTCGGGTACCAAGCTGGCCATGGAGGACGCGATCTCGTTGAGCCGGCTTTTCGCCGAGTCGGGCGGCGAACCGATCACTCAGGTGCTGGGTCGTTACGAGGCCGAGAGAAAGATAGAGGTACTGAAGATCCAGTCGTCTGCGCGCAATTCGACCGAGTGGTTTGAAAATGTCGAACGCTATTCCGGACTGGCACCAGAGCAGTTCGCCTACTCTTTACTGACCCGTAGCCAGCGTGTCAGTCACGAAGGCCTGCGCAGTCGCGACCGGGGGTACCTCGATACCGTCGAGAGATGGTTTGCGGCCGGGGCCGGCTGTGCGGAGATGTCGGCACCGACACCGCCCATGTTCACCCCCTTTAAGTTGCGCGATATGGCATTGGTGAACCGGATCGTGGTCTCACCGATGGCCATGTACTCGGCAGAGGACGGTCTGGCGGGCGACTTTCATCTTGTGCACCTGGGAACGCGGGCGCTTGGTGGTGCAGGCCTTGTGTTCAGCGAGATGACGGCCGTGTCTCCGGAGGGGCGAATCACACTGGGCTGTGCCGGAATCTGGTCGGACCAGCAGGCAACGGCCTGGCAACGGGTGGTCGAATTTGTACACGAACATTCCGAGGCCAGGGTCTGTCTGCAACTCGGTCACGCAGGGCCCAAAGGCTCGACCCGTAAAGGCTGGGAAGGCATGGACGTCCCGCTGGCTGATGGAAACTGGCCGGTTGTGGCCGCCTCCGAGATCCGTTGGTCGGCAGCCAGCCAGGTGCCGCGCGCCGTGACCCGGGAGGACATGGACGAGATTGTGGTTCAGTTTCGAGCCGCAGCCGAACGCGCTGCCCAGGCCGGCTTCGACATGCTGGAGATTCACGCTGCCCATGGGTACCTGCTGTCAAGTTTCATCTCGCCACTCACCAACCAGCGCTCGGACGAGTACGGCGGGTCGCTGGACAACCGGCTGCGATTTCCGCTTGAGGTCTTTCGGGAGGTGCGGCTGGCCTGGCCTGAGGCCAGGCCGATGTCGGTTCGAATATCGGCGACCGACTGGCACAGCGATGGCCTGACGCCCGAAGAGAGCGTCGAAGTTGCCCGGGCATTCATCGCCGAGGGCGTTGACCTGCTGGACGTGTCGACTGGCCAGACCAGTGAGGCAGCAGATCCGGTATACGGGCGGATGTACCAGACACCGTTCGCTGACCGAATCCGTAACGAGACCGGGGTCGCGACCATGGCAGTGGGTAATATTTTCGAGACGGATCATGCCAATTCGATCCTGGTGGCGGGTCGCGCCGACCTGGTTGCGCTGGCGCGACCGCACCTGGCGGAGCCCTTCTGGACGCTGCGTGCAGCGGTCGAACTGAACTATGATGCCCAGGCCTGGCCGGTTCAATATCACAGCGGGCGGGATCAACAACGACGCAACCTGGATCGCGCCGGACTGCTGCTGCGGCAGATCTGAGGACAGCACCGTGGGGAATATGGGACTTGATAATCGCCACGCCCTGGTTACCGGGGCCGGCAGTGGAATTGGCAGTGCTATTGCCAGGGCCCTGTCTCGAGCCGGTGCCCGCACCTCCCTTCTCGGGCGCAGTGAGGGCCGTCTGGAGGCGCTGGCGCAGGATCTGGGAGACTCGGCCCAGGTCGTAGTCGCGGACGTCACCGACCGGTCGGTGCTGGGTTCGGTGGTCCAGCAACTGGTCGATCAGTACGGGCCGGTGGAGGTGCTCGTCAACAACGCCGGTGGCGCGCTCAGCAGCCCGCTGGACAGAACCGATGATCAGGACTGGGACCAGATGATATCGGTTAATCTGACCAGTCTTTTTAATGTCACCCGGCTGCTCGTTCCGGGCATGAAATCTGTCGGTTACGGGCGGATTGTGACCATCGCCAGTACCGCAGGAATCGCAGGGCATCCCTACATTACTGCCTACTGTGCTGCGAAGCACGGAGCGGTCGGCTTTACCCGCGCGCTTGCCCTCGAACTTGCCGGGAGCGGCATAACGGTCAATGCGGTTTGCCCAGGATTCACGGAAACCCCCCTACTTGAACGTTCGATCGACAATATTGTCGCAAAGACTGGTCGCGATGCTGGTGCGGCGCGGGCGGAACTTGCCGGCAATAACCCGCAGGGCCGTTTCATTCAACCTGAGGAAGTCGCCAGCTACGTCGCGTGGCTGTGCTCAGCTGCTGCCGAATCGATTAGTGGTCAGGCGCTGGCGATCGACGGCGGGGAGACCGCCGGGTGAGTGCCAAGGCTGCTAAGCACAGCGCAGTAGACGGTAACGGGCGCTCGTCTGGCACAGGAAAACCGGCTCTGCGGGCCTGGCTAAGGCTGTGGTCGTGCGTCGGTACTGTTGAGCGGGTAATCCGGACCCGGTTGCACTTGAGTTACGGGATGACGCTGGCTCGCTTCGACTACCTGTCGCAGCTCTACCGTGAACCGGCTCTTCGTCTGACCATGACCGAACTCAGTCACCGACTGATGGTCTCGGGTGGCAACGTGACCGGCTTGACGGATCGGCTGGTCACCGATGGTCTGGTGGTACGGGAGCAGGATCCGGCCGATCGACGTGTCCAGATCATTGCTTTGACTGGGCACGGTCATGAACTGTTCACCGAGGTGGCCCGGGCTCACGAGGTTTGGATCCGTGAGTTGTTGGGGTCGCTGAATTCCGAGGATGTAAAAGGGCTCAACCACACACTGGGCAGGCTCAAACACGCACTTGATGACGAGTGGATCGAAAAACGAGGAGAGTAAGCTATGGGTAGTATGCGGGATTATCAGGCACAGCATTTTCTGTGGGAGGTGTCCGAAAAGGTCGCGACGATCACCCTGAACCGGCCCGAGCGGAAGAATCCGCTGACCTTCGAGTCTTACGCGGAGCTGCGGGATGTCTTCGGAAAGCTCGCGCAGGACCAGGATGTCCGGTCGGTGGTGATCACCGGGTCAGGGGGAAATTTCTGTTCCGGTGGTGATGTGTTCGAGATCATTGAACCCCTGACCCGCAAAGACATGGCTGGCCTTCGTGCGTTCACCACGATGACTGGTGCTGTCGTCAAGGCCATGCGTCATTGCCCGCAGCCTGTCATCGCAGCTGTAGACGGGATCTGTGCCGGTGCCGGTGCGATACTCGCCATGGCGTCGGATATCCGGATCGGTACACCTAGAGCGCGAACGGCTTTTCTTTTTGTTCGTGTCGGTCTTGCCGGATGTGACATGGGTGCTTGTTCTATCCTGCCGCGGATCATCGGCCACGGCAGAGCATCGGAACTTCTTTACAGCGGACGCTTCATGGAAGCCGACGAAGCCGAACGATGGGGGTTCTTCAACCGCTTGGTCGAGCCCGAACAGATGCTGGATGAGGCCAGTTCGATGGCAAAGATGCTGGCAGAAGGGCCGACCTTTGCCCACGCTGTGACCAAGCGCCAGCTGCACGATGAGTGGGACATGTCGATTGATGATGCGATCGACGCCGAAGCCGAGGCGCAGGCGGTGTGTATGAAGACCCGAGACTTCCAGCGAGCGTTCGAGGCGTTCGCAGCTAAGCAGCGACCGAAATTCGAGGGCAACTGACGTGGCGGATCAGACGTTTCTTGACTGGCCCTTCTTTGAGCCGGTTCACCGCGAACTGGCCGGGACTGTCGAGAGTTGGGCCATGACCAGTGTCGAGCCGATCATACAGGCCGGTGACGACCTGGACACGACCTGTATCGATCTTGTTCGTGCACTTGGTGAATCAGGGCTCTGTCGACACGCTGTTGCGAACAGCGCCAGTCAGATTGACGTCCGCTCGTTGTGCTTGATTCGAGAGACCCTGGCCCGCTACTCCGGCCTTGCTGACTTTGCCTTTGCCATGCAGGGGCTGGGTGCCGGGCCCTTGTGCCTGTTTGGCTCCGCCTCTCAGAAAGCTGAGTTTCTGCCGCCAGTATCCCGGGGTGACGCACTGCCCGGATTTGCCCTGACCGAACCCGATGCCGGCTCGAACGTCGCGGGTATCAGTACCACAGCCCGTGCTGGCAATGGACACTTCATCATCGACGGTCGTAAAACCTGGATCTCCAATGGGGGAATCGCCGACTTTTACATCGTGTTTGCCCGTACCGGGGAGCGTCCCGGGACCGGTGGACTTTCAGCCTTCATCGTGCCGGCGGACAGCGAGGGGCTGGTCATCGAAGAGCGGATCGACATCATGTCACCGCATCCGTTGGCAACTCTGCGCTTTGACTCAGTCCAGGTAGAGGCAGATCAGATGATCGGCGAGCCAGGCGGGGGTTTCAAGGTGGCTATGGCGACGCTGGACGTGTTTCGCCCGACCGTCGGTGCTGCGGCGCTGGGGCTTGCACGGCGGGCACTGGACGAGGCGTCGACTTTCTCGAAGGCCCGCCGGATCGGTGACACCCCGCTCAGTGACTACCAGATGACGCAGGCCAGTATTGCAGAGATGGCCACTGTGGTAGATGCTTCGGCATTGCTGGTATATCGCGCAGCCTGGGCAAAAGACAATGGTGCACCCCGGGTCTCCCGGGAAGCGTCGATGGCCAAGCTGTTCGCCACCGAACAGGCGCAGCGGGTCATTGACCAGGCGCTGCAATTGCACGGTGGGCAGGGCGTGCGAAGCGGTTGCAAAATTGAGGAGCTGTACCGCGACATCCGTGCAATGCGCGTTTATGAGGGGGCCAGCGAAGTTCAGAAGATCATCATCGCCAGACAGACACTTGGAACCTGAGTGTGCACTCAGTACTTGCTGACCCATGAGTAAGAGAGGCAACGCCATGGCCAGACCTGCGGATACTTTTGCGCAGGATAATCTACCGCCGGAGGAGCTGTGGCCCGAATTTGATTTCAGTCACCCGGACTATCGCTATCCGGATCGACTGAACTGTGTCACGCGTTTCCTGGATCGCTGGATCGAGAAAGGGCAAGGTGAGCGAGTTGCGATCGTCACGCCGGCCGGTAACTGGACCTATCGGTATCTATACGAACGGGTCAACCAGCTCTCTCACGTGCTGGTCGATGATTACGGTCTGATTCCCGGCAACCGCGTGTTGCTGCGTTCGGCGAACAACCCGATGATGCTGGCCGCTTACCTCGCGGTGATTCGGGCCGGTGGAATCGCGGTCGGTACCATGCCGCTGCTGCGATCTTCTGAACTGGTCGAGATCCTTGTCAAGGCCAGGATCAGTCACGCATTATGTGATGAGCGCCTGCGGGAAGAACTCGAAAACGCCAGGCCGAGTGCACCAGAGTTGGGGCAGATCGGCTACTTCAATGACACGGCTGCGGCCGAGGTCGAAGAACGAATGGCCGGTAAGCCCATAGACTTTGCCCCCTACGACAGTGCCAGCGATGACGTCTGCCTGATCGCGTTCACTTCCGGTACGACCGGTAGACCGAAAGGCACGATGCATTTTCACCGGGACCTGCTGGCTATCTGTGACGGGTTCAGCCGAATGATCCTGCGGCCCGAACCGGATGACATCTTCTGCGGCAGTCCGCCGCTGGCCTTCACCTTCGGGCTCGGCGGGCTGGCGTTGTTTCCACTCGATGCAGGCGCCTCGGTGCTGCTGCTGGAGAGCGCTCCTCCGGGCGAACTCGTCAAGGCCATCGCCAGATTTTCCGCGACCATCTGCTTCACCGCACCGACAGCTTACCGGGCCATGCTTTCGGAACTGGGTCAACACGACATCTCTTCACTGCGACGGGCCGTGTCTGCCGGAGAGCACCTGCCAAGTGCGACGTTTGAGGCCTTTCATCAGGCGACCGGTATCAAACTGATCGATGGTCTCGGTTCCACGGAAATGCTGCACGTGTTCGTGACTGCCCGCGAAGAGGACATCCGCCCAGGAGCAACCGGCAGGGCGCTGACTGGATACACGGTGGCCGTTCTGGCAGCCGATGGCAGCGAACTCCCGGCAGGAGAGGTCGGACAGCTTGCTGTCAAGGGTCCGACCGGGTGTCGCTACCTTGCGGACGAGCGGCAGAAGACCTATGTGCAGGGTGGCTGGAATCTGCCAGGTGATGCGGCACACCTGGATGAGGATGGTTATGTCTGGTACGACGCAAGGACCGATGACATGATCGTCTCGTCGGGTTATAACATCGGCGCGCCCGAAGTCGAAAACGCCCTGTTGAAACACCCGGCTGTTTCAGAATGTGCCGTGGTTGGTAAACCGGACAGCCAACGCGGTAGTATCATCAAAGCCTATGTGGTGACTGGCGGGTCTGTTGTGGTGGGTCCGGATCTGGTCACATTGCTGCAGGAGCATGTCAAGCAGGTCATTGCGCCGTACAAGTATCCGCGTCAGATTGAATTTGTGGACGGGTTGCCGAAGACAGGTACTGGAAAGATCCAGCGGTTCCGGCTCCGGGAGCGGGCCGCTGCACAGGGAGAGCGCGATGACTAGCCAGACCATACTGCCCGACGGCTGGCGCCGTCCAAAGGGCTATTCCAACGCGGTGGTGGCCCGGGGGCGTCAGGTCTACGTAGCGGGTCAGGTGGGCTGGAATGCCCAGGAGGAAATCGTCTGTGCTGACTTCGCCGGTCAGGCGGCGCAAGCGCTGCGCAATGTCGTGGAGGTGCTCGCTGCCGCAGATGCTGGCCCGCAACACATCGTGCGCATGACCTGGTACGTTGTCGACAAGCAGGAATACCTGGCCAGCCTTCAGGCGGTCGGCGATGCCTACCGGAAGATAATCGGTCGGCATTTCCCGGCGATGACCGCTGTGGAGGTGACCGCGTTGATTGAGGACGGAGCGCGGGTCGAGATCGAATGTACCGCCGTGGTGCCCGATCAGGAGGTCAGCGGTTGATCGGCGGGCCGCGGTTTCTGTCAGCATCGAGTCAAAGAGCAGACCTGGAGGGGAGCGTGTATGTTTACTGATCGTATCGAAGGCAAGTGGATTGAGGCCTTCCAGACCGTCTTCGGTCTGTGCAAGGTCGACTCGGGTGAACAGGTCGCGATCCTGTCAGAGACCCAGTCCCGCGCAGTCAACGTGCATCTGGCCGAACTCGCCCTGTGCGGTATGGGCGCCCGGCCGTTTCACGTCGTCATGCCCACCCCGGCGCAGAGTGCTCCGGTGCCAGTTCGCTCCACCGGTGCCTCGGGTGCATTGCAGAACAATGCCGCGGCCGTTGCGGCGCTTGCACAGAGCACAATGGTCATCGATCTGACCGTCGAAGGGTTACTGCATTCGCCTGAGTTGCCCGCCATCCTAAAAGGCGGAGCCCGGGTTCTGATGATTTCGAATGAACACCCGGAGGCACTCGAGCGCCTCAAGCCTGACGAGAACCTCAAGCCCAGGGTCCGTGAAGCCGTTAAACGGGCCAAGGCAGCCAGGACCCTGAGTGTCACTTCCGAGGCCGGCAGCGATCTCGTCGCAGATGTGAGTGACTGCCCGGTCGCCGGTGTCTGGGGCTGGACGGATCGTCCCGGGACGGTGACCCACTGGCCGGGGGGCATCGTAGTTGCGTTCCCGGGACGGCAGACCGTCAATGGCCGCCTGGTCATGCAGGCCGGCGACATCAACCTGACGTTCAAGCGTTACGTTGAATCTCCTATTACGCTGACTGTTGAAAACGACTACGTGACCCGAGTCGAGGGTCCCGGTCTGGATGCACAGCTGATGCGGGAATATTACGCGGCCTGGAACGACCGCGAAGCCTTTGGCGTGTCACACATCGGCTGGGGTCTGAACCACAACGCTCGTCACGAGGCACTGACCCTCTACGATCGGCACGACATCAATGGTACGGAACTTCGCGCGCTGGCAGGAAACTTTCTGTATTCGACCGGTGCCAACGAGTTCGCCAATCGCTTTACCCTAGGGCACTTCGACCTGCCGATGATGGGCTGTACAGTCGCACTGGATGGTGTACCGGTGGTCGAGAACGGTCAGTTGGTCGAGGTCTGAGGCGTTGCCACAAGTGGATTTTCAGTCCGAAGGGACAGGCCCGGTCGTGGTTTTTCTACACGGTGTTGGCGGCGGATCAGATGGTTTCCGTTTTCAATTGGACATTTTTGCTGCCCAGGGTTACCGGGCCGTTGCCTGGGATATGCCAGGCTATGGACACTCGGCAGCACTCAAAAAAATGACCTTCCCAGCACTTGCTGATGCTTTGCTGTCGATGATCGACCACCTAGGGGCAGATCAAGTGCACGCTGTCGGGCATTCCATTGGAGGCATGGTGGTGCAGGAGTTAGCCCGGGATCACCAGCATCGGCTCGCCTCTATGGTGCTGGCGCAGACATCACCGGCATTTGGCAATCCGGATGGAGATTTCCAGAAAAAGTTCGTGGCCGACCGGTTGAAACCATTGCAGGCGGGCAAGACGATGCTCGAGATCGCCCGTAGTGTAGTGCCCGGTCTGGTCGGTCAGGGTACTTCTGATGAAGGCCGTGAACTGGCGGTGACATGTATGTCCCGGATCCAGCCCGACACCTATGCGTCGGCGATGCGCTGCATTGTTACTTTCGAGGGCCGGGATAACCTCGCAAAGATCGCTGTACCGACGCTTGTTCTAGCGGGCGACCAGGACCGCAATGCGCCCGCACCGATGATGGAAAAGATGGCCTCGAAAATTCCCGGTGCCGAATATGTTTTGCTGACCGGCACGGGTCACCTGGCTCCGATCGAGAATGCCACCGCTTTCAACAAGGTGGTGCTTGAATTTGTCAGGCGACACACCTGACGGGATATAGAGTCAATCATATGAATAAAGAAGTTCTCGAACAGTGCACCGATTCTCCGATGTTCGCTCCCGACACTTGGGGCCTCACCGATCAGGAGCGTGATCTGACGACGGTGGCCCGTGAACTGGGCCAGGGCAAGATCGCGGGGCGGGCGGGACGCTATGACCGTGACGCGGAATTCCCAATTGAGAACTACCGTGATATGCACGCAGCGGGTCTGCTCGGTATCTGTATTCCTCATGCCGACGGCGGGCAGGGTGCACCACTCAAGGCCTATGCGCTGGCTGCTGCGGAGATCGGGCGCTATTGCGGTTCGACCGCACTGACCTGGAACATGCACGTTTCCTCCTGCCTGTGGTCCGGGGCGCTGTCGGATGATCTGGAGATGGATGACGAGGTGCGCGACCGACATCACCGTAACCGTGCTGTGCACTACCGGCGGATCCTCGACGATGGCGCGATCTATGCACAGCCTTTCTCTGAAGGTGGCGCCGCTGCAGCCGGTGCTGTTGCCTTCGGCACTACGGCCAGCCGGACTGTCGGTGGCTGGAAGGTCAATGGTCAGAAGATATTCGCCTCGCTCGCCGGCAGTGCGGATTTCTACGGTGCGCTGTGTACGGAACTCAAGCATGAAGATGATCGGCCCAGTCGGCGCAATACCCTGTATTTGGCGATCCCGGCTGACGCGGATGGTGTCAGCGTGACCGGTGACTGGGATCCGCTGGGTATGCGTGGCACCGTCAGCCGGACTCTGCTGTTCGAGGATGTCTTCGTGCCAGAAGGCTCAGAGCTGATGCCGGCTGGCGTCTACTATCAGGCCGCGAGTCAGTGGCCCCACATGTTCCTGACACTGACACCGACCTATCTGGGGCTGGCCCAGGCGGCCTATGATTTTACTGTCAGGTATCTGCGCGGCGAAGTGCCGGGTGCGGCACCGGTCAAGCGGCGCATGTATCCGACCAAGCAGCTGGCGGTGGCTCAGATGCGGATCATGCTGGAGCAGACCAAGTCGATCTGGTTCCAGGTCATGAGCGAGGCCCGGCGCAACCCCAGTAAGGATCAGCTGTTGCGTGCCTACGTGGCTCAGTACTCCGTCATGGAAAACGCGAATGAGCTGGCCCAGCTGGCGATCCGAACCTGCGGCGGCCAGGCCATGCTGAAGAACCTGCCGCTGGAGCGGCTCTATCGCGACTCGCGCTGTGGTTCGCTGATGCTGCCGTGGACCGCTGAATTATGCCTGGACAAACTGGGCCGGGGGGCGCTGTACGAGTCCGGTGAGACCGATGATCCATGAACCAGGATCTCAGTCAGTGGATCGAAAGCCATGCGGCCTTTGTTCCCGGCAAGACTGCAATTCGTTTCGAAGACCGTGACATCAGCTACGCTGAATTGCTGTTGCAGGTCCGGAACACTACAGGGGTTCTGAAGAACACTCACGGTGTTGGCTGCGGCGACCGTATCGCGTATCTCGGCCTCAACTCACCAGAACTGCTGATCCTGTTGTTTGCCTGTGCCCGACTGGGGGCGATGCTGCTGCCGCTGAACTGGCGACTTGCGGCTCCTGAACTTGCCTACATCCTGAACAACGCAGCACCACAACTGCTGGTCTGTGATGACGAATTTTTTCCTGTCGGTGAGAAACTGGGTGGTACGCGGCCGGGGTGGACACTCTGTGATCACGATGATCTGGCTGTTAGGGATCATGATGGCGGTTGCAGCGAGCGCGATCCTCAGGTCGGCCTTGCGTCCCCGATCCTGCTGGTCTACACCTCCGGAACCACCGGGCGTCCGAAGGGTGCGGTCCTGACCCAGGAGGCGGTCCTGTTTAATGCGTTGAACAGCGTTCACATGCATGATCTGGATGTCACTGATCACATCCTGACGGTTTTGCCCATGTTTCATGTTGGTGGCCTGAACATCCAGACCACCCCCGCGCTTTACGTCGGGGCAACCGTCACGCTGCACCGGCGCTTCGAGCCCGGGGCCGTGCTGGCGGGTATACGGACACTGTGTCCGACCCGTCTGGTACTGGTGCCGGCGACCATCATGGCGTTGGCCAGCCACCCTGAATGGGGAACGACCGATCTTTCCTGCCTGCGATCGGTGACCACGGGATCAACGATCGTGCCGCACTCGGTCATTGCGCTTTTTCACGATCGCGAGGTGCCCGTGATCCAGAATTACGGTCTAACAGAAACAGGCCCTGTTGCGCTCTACCTGCGGGTCGAGGACGCCTTCGGACATGTCGGATCAACCGGCCGCGGTGCGCTGCATACTCGCCTGCGGATCGTGGACGAAGAGGGCAGGTGTGTAGCGCGCGGTGTGTCCGGGGAGTTGTTGCTCCAGGGGCCGAATGTTCTGTGTGAGTACTGGGGCGATCAGGCTGCGACTGAAGAAGCACTCCAGGAGGGCTGGTTTCGTACAGGCGACATCGGCTACCAGGACGACGACGGTTATGTCTACATCAACGACCGTAAGACGGACGTGGTGATATCGGGTAGTGAGAACATCTATCCAGCCGAACTTGAACAGGTGCTGGATGGGATCGACGAACTGGCCGAGGCGGCGGTGGTTGGTATGCCGGACCGTCGCTGGGGGGAGGTGCCTGTGGCGGTGGTTGTCATGCAACCCGGCAAGGTGCTAGACGCGCAGGCGATCTTGTCGTGCTTCGAGGGCCGCCTGGCAAGGTTCAAACACCCCAAGGCCGTGGTGCAGATCGATGCACTGCCTAGGAATGTAATGGGCAAGGTCTTGAAACAAGACTTGCGGGCCTCACTCGCCGATGGGACTTTGTTGCCGTCGTAATTTGCTGGCCCATCTGTTGTATGGGTCTGCCTTATAAGTGGAATTGCTAGGAGCCAGTGAACATGGGTGAGAAGCTCTCGATCACACTGCTGGGTACCGGATGTCCTTCGGTCAGCACAACCCGCTATGGGCCGGCCAATCTCGTCCACTGCGGTGAGATGACGTTGCTGGTCGACGTCGGCTCTGGTGCCACCCAGCGCCTGGTGGGTTGCGGCACAAGCGGTGCTGCAATCGATGCATTGCTGATTACCCACATCCACACAGATCATCTGGTCGACCTTTATCAGTTCATCATCACTTCCTGGCACCAGAATCGGGACCGGAAACAGGTGATCTACGGGCCACCCGGAATACGCGAATTCGTCGATGCAACCATGGCAGTATGGGCTAGTGAACGGGAACTCCGAATCAGGTGGGAGAAACGCGCTTCACTGGCCGCCTTCGATATAGAGGTACATGAACTCGACAACGAAGGTTTGATCCTGGACCAGGCCGGTGGCCGCGTCAGTGTAGTGAAGGTAGAACACCAGCCGGTCGAGCCCGCTTTCGGGTTTGTCTTTGAGGCAGGTGGCAGGAAACTCGTTGTGAGCGGAGATACCCGTTACTGCGACAACCTGGTGCGGGCAGCACAGGGTGCCGACCTTGTGGTTCATGAGGTCTTTGTTCATGGGCAGATGCCGGTGAAAGGCACACGGACGGAGGAGGGTCTGGCCAACGTAGCCGCCTACCATACGGCCAGCACCGATGTGGGAAAAGTTGCTGCCCGGGCTGGTGCGGGCTGCTTGCTGCTGACCCATATTGTGCCCCCTGATGCCGACCGGTTCAGCTTGCTGAGTGAGGCCCGTGCTGAATTTGATGGTCCAGTCATCGTGGGCGAGGACCTGATGACGGTTGATCTTGTTGAAGGTACCGTATGCCATGGCAGCGTGACTTTTGCCCTGCCGTCTGTGAAACCGGGCAAGAGAACCGGATAGGCCTATATCTTGTCGGTTCTTGAACCCGGACTGTCGGCAGCGGTCGATGATGAGATCGTGTGCCTGTGGTCTGGCGCTGCTGTCGTCGGAGAAGGTCCTATCTGGATTGCAGAGCAAGCCGCCCTGTACTGGGTCGATATCGATGGTTGCCGCGCCCACCGTTATACGCTAACGAACGCTAACGTAGCCACCTGGTCACTGGTGGAAAAAACGGGTTGGCTACTGCCGTGCGAAGGGCGCAGCGAATTCATCGCCGGCTGCAAGTCCGGAATCTATCTTATTGACCTTGATTCCGGTGAGCGAACATTTCTCTTTGATCCGGAACCTAACTTGCCGGGTAACCGGTTCAATGATGCCAAGGTGGATCCAGGAGGGTGTATCTGGGCAGGTTCGATGAACGATGGCGGTGATGAGAAAACCGGCTGGTTGTATCGTATCGAATCAAATCTTATTTACAGTCGATGCGACGGCCCCTACGCCGTGACCAATGGCCCAGCGATTTCCCCCGATGGCAGTGTGCTTTATCATGTTGACACACTCGGCGGTACGGTTTACGCATTCGATAAGCAAAAGGATGGTACGCTGAATAACCGCCGGGTGTTCGCTCAGATAGATCCGGTGCACGGTAGTCCGGATGGGTTGACAGTTGATGCGCTCGGATACATCTGGCTAGCCCACTTTGGTGGCAGTCGAATCACACGAATCGCTCCAGATGGCAAGATAGAGGGTGTAGTCAAACTGCCGGCCCCGCAGGTAACAAGCTGTACGTTCGGAGGGCCGGATATGAACCTGTTGTTTATCACCACAGCGGCGCGAAACGTCGATCTTGCTCGTTACCCTCTAGCGGGTGGGTTGTTTTGCCTTAAGACCAACGTCAAAGGGCTGCCGGGTACGCGCTTCAAGCTAGTTCTGTGAACACTACAACCTGACATTTCTCCGTCGCCACTGCGGCTCTCATGAAGGCAGGCGGCTCGTAGTTGGCGAACTCTAATACCGCCGGGGAGCCCTGACTGAGTTCGCGGGGTCGCTATAATCACCGCATGCCGGAAGTACGGAACATCCTGTTCATCATGGCCGATCAACTCCGGGCCGACTACCTGGGTTGCTACGGTCATCCATCGCTGCAGACACCGAATATCGATGCCCTGGCGGGGCGGGGTGTGCGGTTTCAACGGGCCTATTGCAACGCACCAATCTGTGGGCCGTCGCGGATGTCTTTCTATACCGGCCGCAGTATGGCCAGTCATGGCTGTGCCTACAATCGGGTGCCGATTCGAGTTGACGAGTGGACGTTGAGCGACTACCTGCGCGCCGAAGGATTGCGCTCTGCACTGGTCGGCAAGACCCACTTCGGTGCCAATCCGACCGACATCGATCGGCTGCACTTGTCTAGCGGTGGTCAGCCGGGTGCTTACGTTCTGCAGTGTGGCTTCGAGCCCTACGAGCGCGACGATGGCCTGCATCCAATGGGCTCGTTCGATCCCAACCTGCGCTACAACCGTTATCTTCGTGAGCAGGGCTATGAAGCTGAGAACCCGTGGAACGACTTTGCCAATTCGGCCATGGATGAGAACGGTGAGTTGGTCAGTGGCTTCTATATGCGGAACGCCCATCTGCCGGCACGCGTATCAGCCGAACATTCCGAAACGGCCTACATGACCGGTCGCGCCATCGATTTTGTGCGTGAGGCTGGTGACAATCCCTGGAGCTTGCACCTGAGCTACATCAAGCCGCATTGGCCGTACATGGCACCGGCGCCATACCACGACCTCTACGGTCCAGAGGACGTTCTGCCAGCGGTGCGCTCTAACCGGGAGAAAGATTCTCCCCATCCGGTTGTCGCGGCATTCATGAACCATGGCGAGAGCATCGTGCTGTCAAGCCCGTCAGCTCGCGAACACGTGATTCCGACCTATATGGGGCTGATCAAAGAAATTGATGAGCAAATCGGGCGGCTGATCGGTGTGCTGTCGGAACTGGGGCGAATTGACGATACCCTGATTGTGCTGACCAGTGACCATGGCGATTATCTGGGGGATCACTGGCTCGGTGAAAAGGAACTCTTTCATGAGCCGTCCGTGAGAATCCCATTGATCGTGGTCGATCCCTCCGCTGCCGCCGATGAAACACGCGGCTTGGAATCTTTGGCGCTGGTTGAAGGCATAGACCTGATCCCGACATTTATCGAGGCACTTGCCGGTGACCCGGAAAAACCCTGGCTGGAAGGGGACTCGTTTCTGGGTGTGTTGCGAAATAGTAAATACCGACCGCGCGATTACGCGGTGTCGGAAATGGATTTCTTTGCCAGAAAAGCGCGACTGGAACTGGGGCTGCCGGCGGATAAGGCAAAAGCCTGGATGGTGCGTACGGAGTGGTGGAAATACATTTTTCACGAAAGCTTCGATCCGCAGCTGTTTGATCTGGAGAACGACCCCGAGGAGTTGATCGACAGAGCTGCGGACCCTGCTTGCAGCAGTGTCTTGACCGAACATCGAGAACGCTTGTTTGAATGGTTTCGTGAGCGAAAGTCAACGGTGACGGTCGATTACGAGTATCTGGAGAACAGGCATCAGTTTGCGACCCGCGGCGGATTTATATTTGGCGAGTGGTAAGAGAAAACTGTCGGGTGCGGATAGGAGCCTGACCTGATCCGAGTCCGATGCCTGAAGCCGGAGTGAGTCTCAAGGAGGACAACTTATGATCTATACCAGTGAGCGTGAGGATTTCGAACTGACGGTGCCGGATATTCCAGTAACGGAATACACGTTAAGACACGCCGAGCGTCTGGCCGATAAACCGGCGCTGATTGACGGGCCCTCAGGACGGACTCTGACCTACGGTGAATTGGCCGCTGGAATCCGAATGGCGGCGACAGGTCTTGCAGCGCGCGGCATGGGCAAGGGTGACGTAATGGGGATCTACTGTCCCAATATTCCTGAGTACTCGCTGATCTTCAATGCGGTGGCATCGCTGGGTGGAGTCAACACTACGGTAAACCCGCTTTATACCGCCGGGGAACTCGCCAAGCAGCTCAACGATGCAAATGCGCGTTTTCTGGTGACGGTGCCGCTGTTTCTGGACAAGGCGCTGGAGGCCGCTGGCAAATCCGCGGTCGAGGAAGTCTTCGTGTTCGGTGAAGGCCAGGGCGCGACACCGTTCACTGAACTTTTGTCAGCAGGCGATGACCCGCCGCTGGTCGAAATCGATACCAAGAACGACCTGGTGGTCCTGCCGTATTCCAGCGGCACAACAGGTCTGCCCAAGGGCGTGATGCTGACCCACCATAACCTGGTGGCCAATCTCTGTCAGATCAAAGGCTTCGAAGCGCAAGAGAGAATGGGAGAGGACCAGATCATTCTGGCGATGCTGCCGTTTTTCCACATCTACGGCATGATCGTGGTCATGAAACTCGCCCTCGCAGGTGGTGCAACCGTGGTCAGCATGCCGCGCTTTGATATGCAGGAGTTCCTTGACCTGATCCAGAAGTACAAGGTGACGCTACTGCCGCTGGTGCCGCCGGTGGTGCTCGGGTTGGCCAAGAGTCCGCTACTCGAGCAGTATGATCTTTCCACTGTGCAATCGATATTCTGCGGTGCGGCACCGCTTGGCAGCGAGTTGTCCGACGAGGCCAGCAAAAGAATGGGTTGCCCGGTCATGCAGGGCTACGGTATGACCGAGGCGAGTCCCGTGACCCATCTGTCGTCAATGGATCCGGACCAGGGTCGTTCCGGATCCATCGGCAAGGTTGTTCCAGGAACAGAAGTGCGGCTGGTCGATCCGGAAACCGGCAGGGATGTCGACAAGGGCGCGGATGGTGAACTCTGGATCCGTGGCCCACAGATCATGCGAGGATACCTGAAACAACCCGAAGCAACAGCCGAGAGTATCGATGCTGATGGGTGGTACCACTCGGGTGACATCGGCTGTGTGGATGACGACGGGTTCTTCTTTATCGTCGACCGTGTCAAGGAACTGATCAAGTACAAGGCCATGCAGGTCAGTCCCGCCGAACTCGAAGCGTTGCTGGTCACCCACCCTGACGTGGCCGACGCAGCGGTGATCCCGAGCCCTGATGAGGAGGCTGGCGAGATTCCCAAGGGCATCGTGGTGCTCAAAGACCCCGCGGCTGCTGATGACAAGGTAGCTGAAGCCATCATGGCATTCGTGGCCGGCAAGGTCGCGCCACACAAGCGGGTGCGAGCGCTGGAGTTTGCCGAGCAGATTCCCAAATCAGCCTCCGGAAAGATACTTCGCCGGGTGCTGGTAGATCAGGAGCGGGGCGCTAGTGGATAGTGTGACCAAAAGCTTGCAATGCGGTGAGATTCTGACAACAATGAACGCGGATCGGGCTCTTGGTCCGTTTAGATATTTATAACTCGAAGGAGGCCTATGATGAGAATTTGGAACAAGATTGCTGTGGGGCTGTGCGCTGCTGTCATCGCACTGTCCTCGACCGTGCTGCAGGCAGATACGCCTAAAAGTGGTGGCACGCTGATCATGTCACTCGGGGCGACGCCTCGGCACCTTAACCCTGCTGTGCAGTCCGGTATCACCACCGGGGCGCCGGGCGCGCAGCTGTTTGCGACTTTGCTTCGGTTTGACGACAAGTGGAACCCGCATCCCTATCTGGCCAAATCATGGCAGGTGTCTGACGATTCGCTGACCGTTACATTTAATCTTGTCGAGGGGGCAACATTCCATGATGGCACAGCCATAACATCTAAGGACGTTGCTTTTTCAATTAAGACCATTAAGGCCAATCATCCTTTTAAAACGATGTTTGCTGCGGTAAACGCTGTAGAAACGCCAGATGCGAACACAGCGGTATTCAAGTTGTCCAAGCCTCATCCGGCCCTGCTGTTAGCGCTTTCCTCGCAACTGGGATCGATCATTCCCGAGCATATTTATGGTGACGGCCAGGATCCGAAGAAACACCCACGTAACTCTGAGAACCTGGTCGGATCAGGCCCCTTCAAGCTGGTTGAATTTGTCCGGGATCAGCATGTCATCATGGAACGAAACGAGAATTTCTTTGTCGAAGGGCGCCCATACCTCGACAAGATCGTCTGGCGGATCATCAGAGATCCATCAGCTCGGTCTCTCGGTAGAGAGAACGGTGAAATCCTCATGTCTGCGTTTGAGTCTACGCCTCAGGACATCCTGCATTCCAAGGGCGTTGAGCACCTGACCGTGACAGACCAAGGTTATGCTGCGATTGGCCCGATCAATTGGCTGGCGTTCAATACCAAGAGCGAGCCTACCAGCGACGTGCGGGTCCGGCAGGCCATTGCCTATGCCATAGATCGGAATTTTCTGGTTGACGCACTTACCCAGGGGACTGCAAGACCGGCCTATACCGGAATTCATCCCGACAGCATTTTCAACGAGCCCGATGTTGCGCGCTATGACCTCGATATTGACAAGGCCAATGCGATTCTCGATGAAGCGGGTTACACGCGTGGTAGTGACGGTATACGTTTCCCGCTGACCATAGACTACGGGTGGCCGAGTGCTAAGCCGTGGGCCGAGTACACGAAGCCGCAGTTGAAGAAGATCGGTATCGATGTCACGGTTCGAACCTCCGCCGGGTTTCCAGCCTGGGCGAAAACCGTTTCGAACTGGGAATTCGACATGACCGTAGATGTGGTCTTCAACTGGGGTGATCCGGTGATCGGTGTGCATCGCACATATCTTTGCGACAACGCCAAGAAGGGCGTGATCTGGTCCAACACCCAGCAGTACTGCAATCCCGACGTTGATGCGATTCTTGTAAAGGCCGGGCAGGAGAACGACCAGCAGAAGCGAATCGCTCTCTACTCTGAGGCCCAGAAGGTCATCGCAGAGGACGTGCCGATCTACTTTACGAACACTGTGCCTTACCACACGATCTACAATCACACCAAGGTCGGGAATCCACCAGCAACGATATGGGGGACCTGTTCTCCGTTGGACGAGGTTTACCTGAAGGATTGACCTTAGGTCGGATGGCTGTGTTTCTGGAAATGCCTGCTGCCTGACAGCAGGCATTTCTACTTCGACTGTAGCTTTCCATCAGCAAGAACACTATGCAGTTCTTAACCATCACTCTGAAGCGCGCAGGGTTTGGCCTGGTCTTGCTCTTTGCAGTTCTGGTTCTTTGCTTCTTGTTGATGCACCTGGCTCCGGGCGACGTTGCAGACACTATCGCACAGGATGCTGGCGGCTTGGACTCGGAAGCGATGGCCCAGATTCGTAAGGACTACGGCCTCGACCTTCCACTGTGGCAGCAGATGTTGAAATATTTCTCCAACGTGGCACTGCTGGATCTGGGTTATTCGTTCTACTACAACCAACCCGTCACGACACTGATACTCGAAAAGTTACCTGCGACGTTGCTGTTGGTCATCAGCGCCCAGGTCGTGTCAATTGTTCTCGGTGTGCTGCTGGGTGTGATCGCGGCCCGTAGACCCAACGGGGTGACCAGTCACGTTGTCACAGTGCTCTCGCTTGTCGGCTACGCAGCGCCCGTGTTCTGGACGGGAATTATGCTGATCATTTTGTTCGCATCCATTTTCCCAATTTTTCCGATCGGCAACATGGTTGATATTTCTGTTGAGAGAGAAGGCTTTGCTTACATGTTGGATGTCCTCCATCATCTGGTCTTGCCGATGCTCACCCTGGGCTCGATTTTTCTCGCTCTTTACAGCCGCCTCGCGCGGGCCAGTATGCTGGACGTGCTGGGTTCAGATTACGTTCGAACCGCCCAGGCCAAAGGGTTATCTGAATTCCAGGTTGTTTTTAAGCACGCCCTACGCAATGCACTGCTGCCCGTCGTGACTACGGCAGGATTGGTGTTCTCGGGAATTGTCTCGGGTGCGGTGCTGGTGGAGACGGTCTTCAGCTGGCCTGGCCTGGGTACCTTGGCGGTTCAGTCTATCGTTGCACGGGATACCCCGACCATTCTTGGCATTCTGTTCTTTTCATCGTTGGTTGTTGTGGTCGCCAATCTGCTAACGGATATGGTCTATCGAGTCATCGATCCCCGAATCCAAACCTCCGAAGGCAGCCAGGTGTAGTCGGTGACAAAAGACACACAACCGCAACACCTGCTCCGTTCTCAAGCTGCCCCAATCCCGGTGGAGCATCCCTTGATAGAGATCGTGCGTATGTTTTCTGCGAACTACGCGGCGGTCGCCGGGATGGGGATACTGCTTGTAATCATTATGGTGTCGCTGGCCGGCCCTTTGTTCTATCCGACTGACCCTTTTGAGATGGTTTGGGTGCCGTTGAGCCGCCCGGGTGTCAAGGGGTTCTTGTTGGGGACTGATTATCTGGGTCGGGATCTTCTGGCACAGATTATCCACGGTGGTCGTGCGACTCTCGCGGTGGGCTGTGCAGCAGCCTTGCTGAGCGTTTTTATCGGTATCACTTTCGGCGCGCTGTCAGGGTTCTACCGTGGCTGGGTGGAAGAAGTTCTGATGCGGGTCACTGAGTTTTTCCAGGTGCTTCCAACGTTGTTGTTCTCCATGGTGCTGGTTGCTCTTTTTGGTGCCTCACTGCCCATGATCACCTTTGCCATCGGGATCGTCAGCTGGACCGGGGTAGCCCGAATCACGAGGGCAGAGTTCCTGAAAATACGGGAACTAGAATACGTAACGGCAGCGCGTTCAGGCGGTGCGAGGAACCTGAGCTTGATCTTCCGGGTCATATTACCGAATGCGCTACCACCGATCGTCGTCCAGGCTGCGCTGCTGGTCGGTTTCGCGATTCTGTTTGAGGCGGGCCTCAGTTTTCTCGGCCTGAGCGACCCCAACGTCATGAGTTGGGGTGCGATTATGGGTAACAATCGGCCTTATATCCTCCAGCAGGGATTCACGATCATGTACCCCGGGTTGGCAATATTTATCACCGTATTGTCGATTTCCCTGATCGGCGACGGCCTGAACGATGCGTTGAATCCCAAGCTGAGAAAACGCTGAATTCCAGATGACGTCGCCGCTCCTGTCCGTCAGAAACCTCACGGTTGAATTTGCCACACGAGATGGTGTGGTCCCCGTAATTGATGACCTTTCATTTGATCTGGCACCAGGTGAAACGCTGAGCCTGGTTGGAGAATCGGGTTGTGGTAAGAGTATGACGGCTTTGGCCATCATGGGTCTGATTCCGTCGCCACCGGGGCGGTTTGCGGCAGGCTCGATCAGCCTGGCAGGTGAGGACCTGGTGCAGGCAACCGATAGCCGGATACGGGAGATTCGTGGAAACGAGGTCTCGATGGTGTTCCAGGAACCGATGACCTCCTTGAACCCGGTTTTCACGGTCGGTGAACAGATCAGTGAGACACTTAGGCGCCATCAGGGCCTCACCCGTCGACAAGCCCAGGCCGAGGCCGTGCAGATGCTCAATGCGGTCCAGATTCCGCTGCCCGAGAGGCGGGTCGCGGATTATCCACACCAGCTGTCAGGCGGAATGCGTCAGCGGGTCATGATCGCCATGGCGCTCGCCTGCCGGCCAAAGATCCTGATCGCCGACGAACCGACCACGGCGCTGGATGTCACCGTGCAGGCACAGATATTTGATCTTATGCAGGCACTGCGAATGGAGACTGAAGCGGCGATCATCCTGATCACTCACGATATGGGTTCCGTGGCCGAGATGGCCGAACGTGTCGTCGTGATGTACGCCGGCCGTAAGATCGAAGAAGGTGACGTTGCTGACATTCTCAGCCGCCCTCGACACCCTTACACTCGTGGGCTCATCGCGTGTGTGCCGCACCTGCTAGACACGGTCACCTCTGAACGTCCCTACCTGCAGGAGGTGCCGGGTATGGTGCCGCCATTAGCTGATTTCGGATTTGATGGTTGCATGTTTGTGCCCCGCTGCGATCTGGCTGGTGAGAGCTGCTGGCAGGAACAACCCGACATGATCCAGTTGACTAAAAGCCAGAGCGCTGCCTGCTGGAACCTTGAGAATATCGAGGTTCCGCCCGATGCTTGACGCCGAGAGACAAACTGACACGTTGCTGGAGTTGCGGGATGTCAAGGTCAGTTTTACCCTCAAGCATTCACGTCTGTTCGGCAGATCGGCTGAACTCAGGGCAGTCGATGGGGTGTCTTTGGTTGTCCGCAGGAGTCAGACGATGGGTATCGTAGGCGAATCGGGCTCTGGGAAGACGACTCTGGCTCTCGCTGTTGCCAGGCTTGTAACCGTGACCGGCGGGCAGATCGACATGAACGGTATCGATCTTCTTGGTCTTAGCGGTGAGGCGTTGCGCAAGATACGCCACAGCATGCAGTTTATTTTTCAGGATCCCTACTCTTCACTGAATCCCAGGCTGAGAGCGTCGAAGATCGTACGCGAAACTCTGGATCGTCTGGAAATCGGCTCGGTCAGCAGCCGAGATGAGCGCGTCAAGGAACTGTTCGATCAGGTGGGCTTACGTCGTGAGCAATTGCAATTGTTTCCGCATCAGTTCTCCGGTGGGCAGCGACAGCGAATCGGTATTGCCCGGGCTATTGCTTCAAATCCGGCGCTCGTGATCTGTGATGAACCGGTCTCGGCACTGGATGTGGGGGTACAGGCACAGATCCTTAATCTTCTTCGACGACTGCAAGAACAGCTGGGGCTGACTTATCTTTTTATTTCACATGATCTTGGTGTCGTGCAGCACATGTGTGACGAGATCGCCGTGATGTACATGGGCAAGATCGTCGAACAGGCGGACCGTGAATCGCTATTCAATGATCCGAGACATCCCTACACTCGCGCCCTGTTGTCCGCGGTGCCATCTGCCGACCCAAGCCGGAGAAACCGGCAAAACAGAATCACGGTGTCGGGTGATCCGCCAAATCCGATCGATCTGCCACCGGGTTGCCGGTTTGCCTCGCGCTGTCCGCAGGTGGCCGATCAGTGTCGCACGAATCAGCCGTATCTTAAGGCGGTGGCCCCAACACACCGGGTAGCCTGTCACCTGGTGGAATGATCGTGCAACCTGGAGAGCAAATCCCTGCTGCAGTCAGTCTCGCGCCTCTCTGGACTTATCCCGGGGCGCAGGCCCGGATCACAGCTTCAAAGACCGCTTTTGACTCCGGGCCGCGCGCGAACGGGCTGACGATCGGCAGATCGATACCCGATTGCCGGTAGCCCTCGATTTTTTCCCGGCACTGCTCGGCAGTGCCGACCACGCTGGTTGCCTCGATCATGACGTCGGTCACCGCGCGGGTTGCCGCTTCTCGATCGCCCCGGGCCCAGGCCGCAGCTACCGATGCCGCTTCCTCGGCGAACCCGTATTCCGCGATCAGGCGGTTGTACCGCGGGAAGAACCCAAGATAAAACGCAAGCCCCGGTCTCAGGGAGTCCAGGGCCTGTTGGTGGTTGTCGGCGAGCGCCGCTGGCAGCAGCGAGGTCACATCGACATCAGCAGGATTGCGCCCGCAGCGCTCGGCGCCTTGGGCGATCCATTGTCTGGCTCGTAGCCCCGTCTCCAGTGTGCTGCGCGTCAGAATGAGACCGTCGGCGATCTCACCACAGACAGAGATCATCTTCGGGAAAAGGCCCGCCAGGTAAATGGGAACGTCACTGCGTTTCGGGCTGAACCAGAGATCGAAATTTTCGATCGCCACTGTTTCGCCGGCATATTGAACCACGCCATCGCGCAGTAACACCCTGACAATGTCGACACTTTCTCTCACCCTTGTAATCGGCCTGGCGTAATCCATCCCGTGCTCGGGTTCGACCTGGACCTTGTGGCTTGAACCCAGACCCAGAATAAATCGACCCCCCGAGATCTCGTCCACCGTAGCTGCGGCCATCGCAATGGTCGGGGCCGAGCGCACGAAGACACTGGAAATCGCGGTGCCCAGCAGGATCGTCGATGTCTGTGCCGCACAGGCGGTCAAGATCGAGAACTGATCCCCGCCGTGTGCCTCGGCGACCCAGGCCGACTCATAACCCAGTGATTCAGCCAACTTGACGCATTCGACGATCTCAGCCGGGCTCGGGCCTCCCGAGAATGCTATTCCGATGCGTGTCATGTATCTCTCCCTGCCTTTATGGTCTCCGGTGCGGCCATTTGCATACGGATTGCGAACCTGGAACCTGATTCAGAACACAATCTGTTTCGTTTTGAATGAGCCGGTTATGATACGACTGCCGCACACTCAACGCACCTTATCCCGTACAGGGGACGATAAACCGATGCCAGATCTAGACCCTGTGACACTTTCCGTTCTGAAAGGCCGTCTGGAACAGATCGCCGACGAGATGGATGCGACCCTTTTCAGGTCCGCATTCAACCCGATCATTGCCGAGGCCCATGATGCCAGTCACGGGTTGTACCATGCTGACACAGGGGAGACGTTGGTCCAGGGCAAGAGCGGGCTGCCGATATTCGTTGGGACCATGGCATTTGCTGTCCGACTGGTAATTGAGCGCATCGCGTCGGCCGACGGCCCTTTGAATCCAGGTGATACCTACATCTTCAACGATCCATATGAAGGTGGTACACACCTCTCCGACTTCAAACTGGTGCGCCCTTATTTCTACCAGGGTGAGCTCTTCTGCTTCCTGGCTTCGGTAGGGCACTGGCACGATGTCGGCGGTAACGTGCCCGGTAACTACAATCCTGCAGCGACTGAGAGTTTTCAGGAAGGTATGCTGATTCCACCGGTCAAACTCTGTGAAGGTGGGCAGATCAGAAACGACATAATCGAAATCCTGAAGGCCAATTCCCGTCTGCCGGGATCACTCTATGGGGACCTCAACGGGCAGTTGAATGCGCTCGATCTTGGCGCGCAACGGCTTGATGCACTGCTCGAAGAATACGGTACCGCCCAGGTCGAGCAGGCCTTCAGTGAGCTGAAGAGGCGGGCCGAGACACTGATGCGCAGTCATATTGCAGAGTTGCCGCAAGGCAGGTACTCGGCTGAAGACTGGCTGGACAACGACGGTATCGTCGATCAGCCTTTGCGTGTAGCGCTGGATATCGACATCCGGGACGACAGCATGTGTCTGGATTTTTCCAGGACAGCGGCCTCATGTGCGGGGCCAGTCAACATATCCCGGTCTACGACGATCGCTTGTTGTTACGTTGCTTTGAAGCATATCTTCAAAGAGGTGCCGGCAAACTCCGGCGTTCTTTCGCCTATCGAATTCATTATCCCGGAAGATAGCCTGCTGTCGGCAACTGTTCCCCGGCCGGTGGGGGGGTATACCGAGACCATCCTTCGAATCATCGACGTGATCTTCGTCGCCTTGTCACAGGCCGATCCTAGGATCTCCAACGGCTGTGCGTACGGTACGATCAACGCGCTGTCTCTCGCTGGGTTCCGCAGAGACGGGCGGCGCTGGGTGATGTTTTCCTTTTTTGGCGGAGGACACGGTGGGCACCCCGAAGGTGACGGTCTCAATCATGGTAATGCGCCGATCTCGACGGCCACGATCCCGCCGTTGGAGATTCTTGAGGCGGCCTACCCCGTGTACTTCACCCAATGGGCGTTGCGGCCGGACAGCGGTGGTAGCGGGGAGCACCGCGGCGGCTGTGGGGCGGTATACGAAATCGCCCTGCTGGAGGATGAGGCTGAAGCTTTTCTTTTCGGCGATCGAGGAAAATTTCCACCACCCGGTGTGGCGGGCGGATCACCGGGCAGTTGCAACCGGTTCTCCTATGAGCAGGATGATGGGTTTCACTCACCGGAGTTGATGTCCAAGATCGTCGGAGTTAAGTTGAAGAAAGACCAGCGGGTTCGCCTCGAAACTCCGGGTGGCGGTGGCTTTGGGATGCTGGACAAAAGAAGGCAGGAACGCCAGCAAGAGGATCTCCGGCTCGGTTATGTGACAGCAAACACCGGTAAGGGTCGGCAGTAGATCACGGATTGGGTGATGAGTACCGGGACTGCACGAATCGTTGTCGGCGTTGATGTCGGGGGGACGTTTACCGACATGTTTTTTCTTAATGAGGCTGATGGCAGTTGTGATGTTGTCAAGGTGCCCACTACCAGGGATGATCAATCCCGGGCTATTCAGCACGGTATTAGCCGGGCCCTTGGCGGACTCGGTCGGGTGGCGACCATCGTTCATGGGACAACGGTAGCGACCAACGCCCTGCTTGAGCGTAAAGGCGCCCGGACCGGCTTGATCACCACCCGTGGGTTTCGGGACGTGCTGGAAATGCGGCGCAGGGACCGGCCCAACACCTGGGGCCTGTGGGGGACATTTACCCCGCTGATTCCCAGGGATTTTCGCCTCGAGGTCGACGAGCGAGTGCTCGCGGACGGCACTTTGCTGAGACCGATCGAGCCCGACCAGGTCAGCCAGGCCGCACAGCAGCTGCTCGAGCAGGGTGCTGAATCGATCTGTGTGTTCTTCATCAATGCCTACGCCAACGACCACAACGAACGCCTGGCTGTGGAGGCGGTGCGGGCGATGTGGCCAAACCCCCACGTGACCGCTTCACATGAGATCCTGCCGGAAATCAGGGAATTCGAGCGGGCTTCTACGGCATCGCTGAACGCCTATCTGCAGCCGGTCATCGGGGAATATCTCGACCGGCTGGAACACGGGCTTCGCAAGGATGGGTTGAGTGGAAACATCCTGATCGTGCAGTCCAATGGTGGCGTCATGACGATTGACACCGCCTGCAGGCTTCCTGTTCGAACCGCGTTGTCTGGGCCTGCAGCCGGTGTGATCGCAAGTGCCCACATTGCCCAGTCCGCGGGGATCGAGAATCTTATTACCTGTGATATGGGGGGTACCAGCTTCGATGTGTCTGTGATCGCAAAAGGCCGCAGTGAAATGGTGCCGCAGACCCAGATTGACTTTGGCCTGATCATCAGGACGCCGATGGTCGAGATCACGACGATCGGTGCCGGAGGCGGTTCGATCGCGTGGATCGATGCGGGGGGGTTACTTCAGGTCGGGCCTGAAAGTGCAGGGTCGGACCCAGGACCGGTTTGCTACGCGCAGGGCAACGTTCATCCGACCGTGACCGATGCCAATCTGGTACTCGGCCGCATTAATGCGCAGCAGCCGATCGGGGGCGAGCGGACAACGCTCGATGTTGAATCGGCTCGGCATGCGATTCAGTGCGAGATCGGTGTGCCGCTGGGCCTGGATGCCATGGCAGCGGCTGAGGCGGTTATCCGGGTGGCCAATGCGAAAATGGCCGGGGCCATCCGACTGGTATCGGTCGAGCGCGGCCATGATCCCAACAACTTTGTCGCCATGCCTTTCGGCGGTGGCGGCGCCCTACACGTGGGATCGCTTATCAAGGACGTTGGGCTCGCCAGTGCACTCGTACCCCGTTACCCGGGGGTCACCAGTGCGTTGGGTTGTATCGCTGCGGACATGCGCCACGACCGGGTGATGACAATCAACCAGCTGTTGGCGGAACTGGACCCTGTGCAACTCGTCCAGAGGATACGGGAAAGCACAGAAGACGGCGAGCACCTGTTGCGCCAAGCGGGGGTTCGTCTCGACGGGGTCGAGGTGCTGTGTGAGCTGGACATGAACTATGTCGGTCAGACTCACACGATTGCGGTGCCCTTGCAGGAGCAGTTACCGGACGACAGTACTGCCCGTGCGGTCATAGGAGCGGCTTTCGACCGGACTTACCGCGCGACCTACGGTCGGCTGCTGGAGGATATTCCCCTACGGGTCCTGAACCTTCGGATTGCCGTAGTGGGCCGACGGCCGGTTTTTGATCTGTCGGTCATCGCGCCTGCCGCCGACAGCACCAGCACGATGACAGGTGAGCGGGATGTATGGGTTGATGGGGGCTGGCACCGAGCTCGTGTTTACGAACGGCTCAGCCTGCCAGTAGGGGAACGTATCCACGGGCCGGCAGTTCTCGAGCAGTCCGATGCGACAATCTTCATCGATCCGGGCCTGGAAGGTGTGGTCGACGGCCATGGTAATCTGGTTGTGCAACGACTGAACTCTGAGTAACCATAGTGGGAACACTGTCGAACACGGCCCTGGTTCTGATCGACTTGCAGAATGACTTTCTGCATGCCGAAGGGGCCTATGCACGCGCGGGTATCACCTGTGAGGCCATAGCCGCACTGCCTGCTTCACTGGCTCCAGTTTCTGATGCTGTCCGACGTTCTGGTGGATGGGTGGTGTCGACCCACTTCACACTCGTTCCGGGACGCGATGCTGAGCCGCTGATCAGTCAGCACCTTCGAGAATTACGTCCTTTCCTTGCTCGGGGCGATTTTGCGCCGGGGAGTTTTGGTCATGCACTGGTGGAGGAACTTTCTCCGGCTGACCTGTCGGTGGAGAAAGTCGCCTACTCGGCGTTCTATATGTCGCGGCTGGAATGGGTACTGCGCCAAGCCGGCATCACCCACCTTGTTGCAGGCGGCATCGTCACCAATGGCGGCGTCGCATCGACGGTGCGCGATGCACATGTCCATGGCTTTGAAGTGACCGTTCTGTCCGATGGCTGTGCGGCCTTCGACCAGCGGGTTCATGAGGTGAACCTGGAGGCACTCGGCAGTATCGCCGGGCTGACCACCTGTGCAGAGCTGATCGACCAGTTGTCTGGCTGACTGACGGCCCCCTGCGCGGACCATTGTCGCCACATTCAGCCTGAAGTAGACTGCTTGGCGGGGGCAGGAATTGTTTATCAGGATAATATTGGATCAAGCCGCATTCCCCGTCAGATTCTGATCAGCTGTTCGAAAGGATCTCGATTTGCGGTGACAACAGCAACCGAAGGAGTGAAACGAATGACCAGACTATCTAGCACAGCAGTGTGCGCGTTTGTTGCCGGCGTTGCCATGATGGCTTCAGCCCAGGCCCAAGAAACCATGAAAGTCGCAGCTGACGTGGGCTACGTACCGCACGTCATGGCTACGGCGGATGGCGGTGTCGAGGGATATAACGTGGATCTTGCCAACGAGGTTGCACGCCGCATGGGTAAGGAGTTCGAGATCGTCGACCAGGAGTGGTCCGGAATATTTGCCGGATTGAATGCCAAGCGTTATGACACGATTATTGCGCCAACGACCATTACTGTCGACCGGTCCAAGAACATGTTGTTTGCCGAAGGCTACATGGATGTGAACTACATTTTTATCATCAAGAAAGGATCGGCCGCCAAGACTCTCGATGACCTTAAAGGCAAGAAGATTGCGGTTAATAGAGGCAACCTGTTTGACAAATGGCTGAGTGCCCGACAGGAACAATACGGCTGGGAAATCATGCGTTTCGGCAAGAACACCGAAGCGGTTCAGGCCGTCGTCACGGGGCGGGCTTTTGCCAACATGGCAGGTGACACGGTCGGCGGCTGGACCGCGAGCAAGAACCCCCAATTGTCAGTGGCCGAAGTCGTGATCGAATCGGGGAAGAAAGGTGGATTTGCATTTCGTAAAGATGACGTGGCACTGCGAAACCAGTTCGAAGACATCATCGAGTGCATGAAGCTCGACGGCACCATTGCACGTATTCACGAGAAGTGGATCGGTATGCCGCCACTGCCGACATCTTCGGCTAATGTCGTTTACCGCGGATACGGTATGCCGGGATTTGGCGGTTACGATCCCTCTCCACATAAGATCAGCTGCAATTAGTCGCTCGAAGCCTGGGGTCCGGCAGTTGGTGTCGCACAACTGCCGGACCCGTGTAATCTGAGCCCTTGACAGGGCTGGTACTTGACTCGAGTGCAATCCACTCGCTTGGGCGATGACCTGATCACATCAATGTCATGGGTTATCCTATCCAGGACAGGTGGCTGCCGTGAGTAATTCGACCACGCTTCTTTCCCTCGAGTCGCTGCACAAACGATTCGGCGACCTGGAAGTGCTGCGGGGCATCGACCTGGGTGTTCACGAACAGGAGTTCGTCTTCATTATCGGTCCCTCGGGGTCGGGAAAGAGCACCTTACTGCGTTGCTGTAACCGCCTCGAGGAGCCCACCAGCGGGCGGATTGTCTTTGACGGTCAGGATATCCTGCACAAGGATGTGAATATCAACCAGGTACGGCAGCAGATTGGGATGGTTTTTCAGTCTTTTAACCTGTATCCGCACATGAGTGCGCTGGGAAACGTCTCCTTGGCACTGAAGAAAATGATGAAACTAAATAAGGCCCAGGCCGAGCAGCGTGGCATGGAGGCCCTGGAGGCCGTGGGGTTATCAGACAAGGCGCGCGCCTATCCCAACGAGCTATCCGGCGGTCAGCAGCAACGGGTTGCGATCGCACGAGCTGTAGCCCTTGAGCCTAAGCTGATGTTGTTCGACGAGCCGACCAGTGCACTCGACCCAGAGCTGGTTGGCAGTGTCCTGGAAGTAATGCGTTCGTTGCGCGACCAGGGGATGACGATGGTGGTGGTCAGCCACGAAATGGCGTTTGCCCGCGAAGCCGCCAACCGAGTCATCTTCATGGACGAAGGTGAGATCCTCGAACAAGGGAAACCGGAGAAGCTTTTCGGTGCCCCTGAACACCGCCGAACGCGGGAATTTCTCAGCCGAATCTCCGGCCACTAGGCTGCTGCAGAACCGCGGTGGAAACTTTCCTTCATAGTTTCTTTAACCGGGAAGTGCTTGTCGAGTATTTGCCGGCCATCGTGGCCGGTTTCTGGACGACGATCGGCCTCGGTGTGCTGATCGTTGCGAGCGGGCTGTCGTTCGGCATAGTGCTGGCCTTTATCCGCGCCCACCGGGTGAAACCTGTCAGCGCGGTGATCGTTGTTTTTGTGGATATTTTCAGGGCGATCCCACCCCTGGTGTTGATGGTGCTTTTCTATTTTGCGCTGCCACTGGTCGGATTGGAGTTTTCCGGGTTTGTCTCGGCCTGGCTGTGCCTTAGCCTGGTCTTGGCCGCCTTTGCAGAGGAGATTTACTGGGCCGGGATTACTTCGGTGCCGAAAGGCCAATGGGAGGCGGCCCGCTCCACCGGGCTGAGTCATGTGACCACGCTGGTTTTCGTGATCATCCCGCAGGCGGTACGGATGACCATTCCTCCACTTACCAACCGTACGATCACGATCACCAAGAATACGGCACTGGCATCGGTAGTCGCTGTAGAGGAGATGCTCAACGTGGCCCAGACTGCCCAGGCCTATAGCGCCAACACCTCTCCATTGACTCTGGCGGCCCTTGGCTACCTGCTGATCTTTTTCCCGCTGACCCTGTTTACCCGCTGGGTTGAGCGCCGCTATGCCTGGAAGCACTGAGGACGTATCATGGAATCCAACCTCGACGTGCTGATCTTCAACTTCTTCAATTTGGAGATCCTGATTTCCTCTTTGCCTTTCTTGTGGCGTGGGCTCAAGATGACACTGCTGTTGACCCTGATTGCAGTGCCGTTGGGTATCTTCGCGGGCTTGATGGTTGCCACCACGTGCAGTTTGGGAAAGCGCTGGGTGAATTTCTGGCTGGTCCTGTATGTCGATTTTTTCCGCGCTATCCCGCCGTTGGTACTGCTCATCGTGGTCTACTATGGCGCACCAATGCTGGGTGCCGACATGCCGGTATTGGCCGCGGTTGCGCTTTCCTTTACCTTCAACACTTCGGCCTACTACGGTGAGATTTTCCGAGCCGGCATCGAGAGTATTCCGCGGGGTCAGATGGAGGCGGCTCGCTCGACTGGCCTGACACGACTGCAGGCGACCATTTACGTGATCATTCCACAGGCAACCCGAAACGTTCTGCCGGACCTTGTCAGCAACACGGTAGAGGTGGTCAAGTTCACCTCTATCGCCAGTGTTGTGGCGCTGCCGGAACTGCTGCGTATGGCCCGGGTTGTGCAAGGGTTGACCTTCAACCCAACACCTCTGGTGGCGGCTGCGGTGATTTATCTGCTGCTGCTGTGGCCGGTGGTTCGGCTGCTCAGCCGGCTCGAGCATGGGCTGGCTGCCAGACGCTGACGGGGCCGGCTCGGTGGCAGGCAGCGAGCCTCTTCTGGAAATATTCCCTTGAAAGATTCAAGAACCGGAGCGCGCAAATGACCGACCACCTGGAAGAACTCTGCAGGTTTCTTTCCCGAACGACTTTCGAGGACCTGCCTGATGAGGTCGTGCAGCGGGGGCACCAGGTTACCGCGGATACCATCGCCGCAATTGTCGGTGGCTCTGCCGAACCGGAAGTTGTGGCGCTGACCAAGTCACTGGCAACAGGGTCAGTCGGGATGGCCACGGTACTCGGGCCGGGGCAGAAGGTGCAAACTGCGACAGCGGCTTTCCTCAATGGGACTGCAGGGACCTTTCTTGAGATGGATGAGGGCAATCAGTTCTGCCAGGGTCATCCCTCGATCCATGTGCTGCCAGCAGCACTGGCCTTTGCAGAAAGTCACGGGCTGGCCGGGGAGCAGCTTCTGCTTGCGCTGACTCTCGGCTACGAGGTGGCGGCACGAATCGGTATCGGTGCCACGATCCGAAAGTCCATGCATCCGCACGGTACCTGGGGTACGGTAGGCGGTGCGGTGGCGGTCGCCAAGCTGGCAGGGGCTTGCTCATCAGAATTCCGAGAGACGATAAACGTCGCGTCCACCCTCGGACTGGGCACCAGTCGCCAGACGATGCTTCAGGGGGGAACTGTGCGCAACAGTTTTGCCGGCGTCTCCGGGCAGATGTCCGTGATGGCCTGGGACATGGTCAAGGCCGGATTCAATGGTGAGCGCGATGGCCTGGCGACAATCTGGGGATCGGTGCTATCTGAGTACTGGGATCCGGCTGCACTGACTGAGGATCTAGGCACGCGCTGGGAGATCGCACGAAACTACTTCAAGCGACATTCGTGTTGCCGTTATAACCATGGTGCACTGGATGTGCTGACCAAGATCTGTGCCGACACACCCTTCGCGATCAGCGAGATCGATAAGATCCGGGTAGAGACTTATTCGCTGGCCGCGCAGTTGAACGACCGCTCGCCCCGCAACACCTTGGCGGCGAAATTTTCGGTGCCGTTCGCTGTTGCATCGACTCTGGTGAACGGTAATTCCGGCCTCGCGAGTTTCACCTGGGAAGCGATTGGTCGGGAGGAGATCATGGCCCTGGCTGCCAGAGTGGAAGTGGTCGAAGACCAGGCACTCACGGAGATGGTGCCTGACTATCGACCGGCCCGGGTCAGAATCACTCTCAAAGATGGGCGGGTCCTTGAGGGATTCACACGGACTAACCGTGGCGACTCCGAAGACCCGTACACCCAGGAGGTGCTGACCGAGAAGTTTTTTGAGCTGACGACCCGAGTCTGGCCTTATGATCAAGCCGAAAAGGTCTTTGCTGCAGCGATGAAGGTCGAACGCCTGAGTGACGTTGAAACGCTGACCGGTACGGTCAGCGCTGCCCATCCATGAGCGAAAACAGCACGGCCCAGGTTGAGGTTCTGTACAAAACTCACGCTGAGTTCCCGGTCACCGTACCGGTGGTCATTGTCGGTGCTGGTGCTTGTGGAATGATCGCAGCGCTCGCCGTCCACGACGCAGGTGGTGAGGTCCTGGTCCTTGAACGGGACGCCGAACCCAGCGGGTCTACTGCCCTGTCCAGTGGCTTTATTCCGGCCTGTGCAACCCGCTGGCAGGCAGAGGCCGGGATCAGTGATTCGGTCGAACTGATGGTCGGCGATATCCTGCGCAAGGCCAAAGATCTGACCGACCGGGCTTATGTTGAAGTGCTGTGCCGTGAGTCCGGCCGGGTCCTCGAGTGGCTGAGCGACGGCCATGGGCTGGAATTCACCCTGCTGAGGGGATTTACTTATCCCGGGCATTCGGTGCTGCGAATGCATGCGGTTCCGGCGCGTACCGGAAAAGCTCTGATCGATGGACTGTCATCGGCTGTGGCCGATGCCGGGATCGATATCGTCACGAACGCGACGGTCGAACGTCTTTTTGCTTTGCCGGGGGGCAGGATTACGGGGGTTGAGGTGACCCGGCCAGACGGAACCCGTGAAAGCGTTGGCTGCAATGCGCTGGTTCTTGCCTGTAACGGATTTGGAGGTAACCCGGAACTGGTCCGGGAACTGATACCCGAGATGGCCGACGCGCTGTATTTCGGCCACCGCGGCAATCAGGGGCAGGCCGTTGCCTGGGGCAGGGCATTGGGTGCCCGCCTGGGTGACTTGGGTGCCTACCAGGGACACGGCTCGGTGGCTACACCGCACGGGGTCCTGATTACCTGGGCGATCATGATGGAAGGGGGCATCCAGTTGAACGGTCACGGAGATCGTTTTTCAAATGAGCATCAGGGTTATTCCGAGCAGGCTGTTGCAGTGCTCGACCAGCCTGGCCAGGTGGCATGGAACGTGTTTGATGAACGTCTGCACCAACTGGGGCTTGAGTTCGAGGATTATCGTCAGGCTGACGCCGCCGGCGCGATCAAAACTGTGGCCGATCCGCAGACACTCGCCGATATGATTGGCACGCCAGCTGAGCAGATCGAGACCACGCTATCCCGCTGCAGGGCGTATTCTGCAGGGGATGCTCAGGACCCCTATGGTCGAGACTTCTGTAATCACCCCCAGCTCGAACCACCGTATCGTGTGGTCAAGGTCACCGGTGCACTGTTTCATACACAGGGCGGGCTGTGCATCGATTCAGACGCGACCGTATTGCACCGTGATGGCGGGCGATTCGACAATCTGTTCGCAGGCGGTGGTGCAGCCAGGGGTGTTTCGGGTCCTGCGGTCTGGGGTTATCTGTCAGGAAACGGCCTCCTGAGCGCCGTGACATTGGGCCGCATCGCCGGGATGAGCGCTGCACGGGCAAGTCGCGCGAGTAAGCAGGTCAGTTAAGGCACTGAAAAGGACCGGTGATCGTTGGGTCGGTGTCGCAAGGCATCGCGCGGGTTCCGATCAGGACCACAGCTGATTCGCCGACTGGGCCGCCGTTTGCAGGTTCCAGGCCTGACGATCGGCCAACTTTTTGCCACAGCCAGGATCGATCAGGGGCATCGGAGAAGACGACAAAGCCTTTACCCCGCAGTACGCTTGGTGGCAGCGACTCAGCCCAGGCATCAAAAAGGCTTCGGTCGAGCGCTTGGCAGTGTCGCAGAACGCAGCTTCGGAACTGCTCATGGTCAGGGTTGTTCGCGCTGCTTTGATGATCCCCGTCGGTTTTCTGCGAGGTATTGTTTTTTGTCCTGGAGCCGGATTGAAGTTCGATACCGCCCAGCAGTATCGCAGGATCCAGGCTCTTATGATCACAGGTCACTGTCGGGCAGTCAGAATTGATCTGCGCCAGGGTCAGCATGACATCCTTCAGTGTCTCACGATCAGCTAGACCGGTTTTGTTGATGACAAGGATATCGGCCTCCTTGAGTTGGGTGACTACGGCATCCTCGATCAGAGAGTCCTCCAGTTGGGAAAGAAGTTGCGATGCGTCGACAAGTACGATGGATCCGTTGGGAATCAGCCCGGGGTCCAGCTTCGCTATATCCATGATTCGGCGGGGATTGGACACACCGCTGGCTTCAACAACCAGTTGATCGAACTGGTCGGCTCGATCCATGACTGTGCTCAGTGCACTGATGAAGCCCCCAGCCATACTGCAGCACATGCAGCCGTTGGCCAGGGAGATGGTTTCTCCATCGTGGCGGGTGACCAGGCGCTGATCGATGTTTAGCTCGCCGAAGTCATTGATCAGCACAGCGAAACGGGTGCCGCCCGTGTTTTCCAGTAGATGGTTGAGCATCGTCGTTTTGCCGGCGCCGAGAAATCCGCCGATGACGGTGAATGGCAGGGCTGAGACGGCGGAAGCTTTCACCGCCTAGTCAGGCCTCGCTGCCGGCTGCAGGGCGTGCGATACCGTCGACGACTGTGCCCCAGACCGGCACATCCTTGAGGTTTTCCGGAGATGTTTCTGCCGGGTCCTGCTCAAGAATGGTGAAGTCGGCAAATTTACCAGGTTCGATGCTGCCAACGAGATGATCCAGGTGCAGAGTGTATGCCGCGCCCAGCGTTATTGCTCGCAGCGCGTCGTCGACCCCGATTCGTTCGTTCGGGCCGAGTGTCCGTCCGCTTGCCGTCTGGCGATTGACCGCACACCAGGCGGTAAATAACGGGTCCAGTGGTGTGACCGGAGCATCGGAGTGAATCGTAAACGGCACGCCGCTGTGTTTGGCCGTGGCACAGGCATCCATCCGGGTGGCCCGATCCGGGCCCATGGTCAGCGCGAAGTGCTGATCACCCCAGTAATAAATGTGGTTAGCGAACAGGTTTGAACAGATACCGAGTTTCGCCATTCGCCGGAACTGTGATTCATCTGCCATCTGGCAGTGGGTCAGGGTATGCCGATGATCCGGGCGCGGTGTTTTGTGGAGGGCTTTTTCGATGGCATCGATCATCAGTTCCGATGCTTCATCGCCATTGGTGTGCATGTGCATCTGGATACCAGCTGCGTGATAGGCATCGACCATCTGGGTTAGGGTCTGTGGGGGCAGGTTCCAGATACCGTTGGGTCTACCGTTGAAATAGCCCGGCCATTTCAGTCGGCCAGTGAAACCCTGAATGGAACCATCCGTCATGATCTTGCACAGGCCAAAGAACAGCTTGTCGTTATTGTGATCTTTCAGCTGTCTTACCCGCCCGGGTCCTTCGCCTACAGACAGTGTGAGTGCAGCGGCAGCCGGCACCAGTCGCAGCGGATAATTCTCATTCGAGGTCGCCTCGATGTAGGCTTCAACGTTCTTGTCACCCACCTGGGCATGCAGGTCTGTCGCGGTGGTGACCCCGACATTGGTCGCGACGCGGGCAAAAGACCGGAGATCTTCGGCATCGATTCCGTCGAAGCGTCTCACTTCGGTAACCCGGTAGGCCATGTACTGAGCCGCCATTTCACCCAGCTCACCGGTCGGGTGGCCATCGGCATCCTTCATGACACCTTCTATATCGGTGTTCGCATCGATGCCGGCCAGCTCAAGCACCTTGCGGTTGACGTTCAGCAAGTGCCCGTTGGAGTGCTGGACCAGGATACGGCGGTCCCGGGAGACCTGATCCAGATGCGCGACTGTCATGCGAATACCGTCGCTGAAATAGATCGGGTCGAATCCCCAGGCGACCAGGGTCTGTTCGGGGTCTTCCAGGGTGGCTTCTATTTCCTGGAGGCGTTTCAGCACCTCATCGAGACTCTTGATCCCAGGCCACACCCGGCCATCAGGATCGCGTCGCTCAAAAAATCCGAGGTAAGTGTACTTCCAGGCCGCACCCGTCATGGCATGACAATGAGCCTCGACAAAACCCGGCAGCAACACCTTGTCTGCAAAGCGGTCGTCAAGGACATAGTCGCCCCAGCCGGCGAGATCTTCCAGCGTTCCGACGCCTAGTATTCGCCCGTCTCTGATGGCAACATGGCTCGCAACCGGTTGATATGCGTTCATTGTCCGGATCTTGTGGGCCTGAAAAATCGTAATCGGCTGCGCCATGGTGAGTGCCTCAGATGAAATTGTCTCGAATGTGGGTTCGTCTGCTGGATCCGGGCAGCGGCTGGGTAAAGTCGCTTATCGGGGACGCGGGTGATGAAGAGAATTCTAATCGATGGTCCGGAGCCGCTCCAAAAATCCCTGTTGGCCGAGAATTCTCATGGTGCCGGGAACATCCACGCTGCGTGGGCCTGACCGGTCCAGGGTAATTTCGACACGGTCGCCGTCAAAGAGTTCGATTTCCCGCTCACCGTCAAACGCAAGAGTACCGGCCTGTGCGGTCCGTGAGCATCGCTCACCCAGATTGATTCTTCGATAGTTCTTAATGCCGACCGGGCTGATAAGGCCAGGTGCAATTGGCGCGTTCAAGTGCCGGTCGGTTACCGGCAGGTTCCCAAGTTCAATTGCGAGGCCTGCGTCTTCACTGCGCGAGGTCGGACAGAGCAGACTGCCAATCGAGGAAAGGCCTATGGTCCCGGGCTCAGCAAACGCGAGGTAAAGCTCGTGCAGCGCTTCAGGCCGCCACAGGGCTCGTGTTCCTGTGTAGGTTTCCCCGGTCAGGCACACATCGACCAGGGCAGGGATTTCAGCTTGCCCGTTCACGTTGACGCAGAGCCGTTTGTTGGTCAGGCATACGTCGTCAGGTGCGACCAGTCCACCGGCCACGGCGCCACTGGCAAGACCTGCCAGAGTGGCCTCCGGGAGTTGGGGGAACGCATTGTTGGTGCCGGTGGACAGGCAGACCAGCGGGGTCTGCCTGCATTCGTGGGCCACCAGGCGGTGGGTACCGTCGCCGCCGAGGACGACTATCGTGCCAACACCCGATTCGTACATTAGTCGTGTGGCGATCAGCGTGTCGATGGGTCTGCCCTGAATAGGCATCTCGAGGAAGGTCAGCTTTGGCCACGCTGTGCCGGAACTTGGCGTCTGCCGTTCGACAGCCCGCTCCAGTCCGGTCGCGATGCCGTCTCGATCGTACATCATCAGCACCTGGCCGATACCGGCGGCTGCGAGGCCGGACATGACTCGTTGGATGATGGCACAGCGTTCGGATACCGGAACGTTGGATGCTCCGGACACCAGGCGGCGAACGTCCCTGGCTGCTCGGGGGTTGGCTATGATGCCAACGCTGGCCTGCCCGGGTGTTGTGGTTGCCTCGGACACAGGAAGAGATTAGCTGCCGAGGGACTTTAGATCCTGCAAAATGGCCCGTGGCCGGGAGCTAGCGGTTGGCCACGTTGTGTTCGGGGTCTGTCATCAGCCCATCGCCGAGTTGCTTTACGGTGCCCAGTTCTTCAAGAGTTTTGCGCATGAACTCGGGAATCGGATGCGACTTGAGGTTGCCATCCTCCTGTATCCTGGCGTAGATCCGCACCGCACGGCCCTCGCAGATGAGATCGCCCGAGCTGGCATTGGTCGCAATACAGCTCCAGTGCA
>CAZVVN010000027.1:0-37071 GCA_964630665.1 uncultured Acidiferrobacteraceae bacterium
AGGGAATTGTATAGGTGATTATTGAAAAGAAAATGGTGGAGGCGGCGGGAATCGAACCCGCGTCCGTCAATCCGCCACTCACCGGCGACTACATGCTTAGTCTGTCTTTGATTTGACCGAACGTGCCCCGACAGACAGGGTCACGGCCGGCGAGCCCGCTTAAGTTTGGCGTGGCGGGTCACGAGCACCCCATCACGCGAGCCCATGTGATTTGATCCCTCGGATCCCAGCCCATGGGCGAGCCGGGGGAGAGACTAGCGGGGATTAAGCCGCTAGGGCGTAGTTGTCGTCGTTGGCAACTATAAAGTGTGCAGTTGGATTAACGAGGAGACCTGCACCTCGGCATGCTCCGATGGCTTTGTGATCCACGTCGAAACCAGGTCGCCCCCAGTCTCAGTCTGCTGAATACAAGCCGACCGCTAATTTTACCACGAGAACTTCGATTTCAGCGGGTCTCTTTGAGTAGCCGATGGGCCTGTCGGTTCCACTCGCGTTCCCGAATCGCGGCACGTTTGTCATGCTGTTTCTTACCTTTGGCCAGCGCGATCTTCAGTTTTGCACGGCCGCGCTTCCAGTACAGCGACAGCGGCACCAGTGCATAACCACGGCGCTCCACCGCACCGCGAAGCTTGCCGATCTCCTTGGCATGCAACAGCAGTTTGCGGGTCCTGGTAGGATCGGGCGTGATGTGGGTCGAGGCGCTCTTCATCGGGGAGAAGTGCGCACCGAAAAGGTAGATCTCTCCATCTCGAACGATCACATAGCTTTCCTGCAACTGGGCCTGGCCTTCACGCAGACTCTTGACTTCCCATCCCTCGAGCGCGATCCCAGCCTCAAATTCTTCTTCTATGAAGTAATCGTGCCGGGCCCGCTTGTTACGGGCGATCGTGCTGGGATCGTGTTTTTGTCTGGCCATTCAGGGGCTGATTCTAGTCCTGACCCGAAACCAATGACGGGAGGTAACGGCAGTATAATGCCTGTACCAGTCCAGCCTTCTTGTGGCCGCACGTGCATACTGTCAAGCGTTCGCTGATTCTGCCCTACAGTGCGGCTGAAATGTATACCCTGGCCAACGACGTGGATCGTTACAGCGAATTTCTGCCCTGGTGCAGCGATTCGCAAGTGCTGGATCAGGGCTCAGGATATGTCACTGCGAAGATCGGAGTAGACTTCAAAGGGCTGACAACCTCTTTCACCACCCGCAACCAGCTGGTCCCTGGGCAACAGATTCGTATGGATCTGATCGAAGGGCCTTTCAGTATGCTGGAAGGTAACTGGTCATTTACTGTCTTGGATGAGAGTGCCAGTCGCGTGGGTCTGGCCGTTGATTTCGGCTTTGCCGGCCGGCTGATCGAAAAGACCATCGCTCCGTTGTTTTCTCAGATCTGTGGTGGCCTGGTGGATGCTTTTGCGGATAGAGCCCGGCAGGTGTACGGTGAACGACGCTTCGCTTGAGGTAGAGGTGGTCTACGCGCTGCCGAAACAACAGTTCCTAGTGCAACTGTCGCTGCCTCTGGGCAGCACCGCCCGGGAGGCCGTCGAACAATCGGGCCTGCTGGTGAAGTTCCCCCAGATTAATCTGGAAACGCTCACAGTGGGCATCTTCTCCAGGGTTGTTGGCCTCGATCACGTTCTCGTAGCAGGAGACCGGGTGGAGATCTATCGGCCCCTGTTGATGTCGCCCGGCGAAGCTCGTCGGCGACGCGCACAGTTAAAACCCACCCGCTAGTGTCAGTCGGGCTTGTCTTCTTTGGGTTTCCAGATTTTCTGCCAGGTGCGGGTCAAAAATCCCGGTTCTTCTGACTCGGGGTCAGCCTGGGACGTATCATCCGGTTGAGGACCACTGTCACTTCGCTGAATCTCGACGAGACGGTCGTCTTCGAAGATCAGGGCTAGGTGTCGTTGCTCGGTTTCGAGAGTCTCTCCGGACTTGAAGCTGAAAAAATAATCCCAACGGTCGACATGAAACGGGTCAGCGACTAGCGGTGACCCGAGGATGAACCGCACCTCAGCTTTGTTCATGCCCGGTTGCAGTTGATCGAGTTGCGCTTTGTCAATCGCATTGCCCTGCTGGATGTCGATCCGGTATGTTCGCATGCAGCCGGTAACCAGTATCAGGGTCAGGGCCACAGTGGCGAGTGTCAGATGGAGTTTCACAGTTATGGACGGCCGGCTCGGTTCGGATCGAGAATCTGCGGGCTAATAGGCAATGGTAGCTGCGATGATGACATGGCCTTTACGCGGACTCCAGCCTGAAATGGATCACGCCATTGCCCTTCGTAGCATTTCCTCGGCGTGGGCCCGTGTCTGCCGGGTGATTTCGATGCCACCCAGCATGCGGGCGATCTCTTCTGTCCGGCTTTGCGGGTCCAGTGAGTCGATCGTCAGGTCGGATTGACCCGATTTTGTCACCAGCAGATGCCCCCGGCCCTGAACAGCCACCTGGGGCAGGTGGGTGATGCATAGAACCTGGCGTTCAGTACCCAGTTCGCGTAACTTGCTGCCCACAATTTCCGCTATCCGGCCACCGATGCCGATATCCACTTCGTCGTAAATACAACTGGGGGCCGAATCGATTGCAGACGTTACCACTTGTACGGCCAGGCTGATTCTGGACAACTCACCGCCGGAGGCGACCTGGTCCAGGGATGCCATGTCCCTGTCAGCGATGGTCCTGACCTGAAATTCTACCGATTCCATACCATAGCGGCCGGCACGATCCTGATCCAGCGCTGCCAGTTCAACTGAGAACACCCCCTGTTCCAGGCCAAGATCAGTCAGCTGGGCGGTCACCGTGGAGCCCAGGCGTGCAGCGGCCGTTATCCGGGCCTGGCTGATTCGCGCGGCCAGTTCGTCATAGTCTTTCTCGAGTGAGCCGATCCGTCGTTCCGTGTCCTGGATATCTTTCTCGCCGGCCATCGCAACCTCTAGTGCCCGGCTAACCCTATCCAGTTCCTGGTGTAAACCATCAGGGTTGACCCGGTACTTTCGGGCCGTGTCGTGGAGTAGTGTCAATCTTGCATCCAGGCGCTCGAACTCTTCAGGGTCGTGCTCGTAACCGGCGCGGCAGCGTCGAAGGTCGGTCAGGGTGTCAGTCAACAACGCCATGATGTTTTCCAGCTGTGATACACAGTCTCTGAGCTGCGGGTCGTACGCTTCCAGTTCCGACAGTCGATTTGTTGCACGGGCCAGTAGCGTCGAAACGGCACCATCTTCTGCCTCATCCAGCTCCTGTTGTATCTGCCATGTGCCTTCGGCCAGTTCCCGGATGTGGGATAGACGGGTGTGTGATGCGTTCAGGCTGTCCAGCTCGGCCGGGTCGGGATTCAGTTCGGTCAGTTCATCGACCTGGTGCCGCAGATAGTCTTCTTGTTGTTTCGATCGTTCGGCCTCGGCACGAAGGTTCTGCAGCAGATCCCGGGATTGGCTCAATTCATCGTAAGTGTGTGTGATGTGACGAACTTGCTCCTCGATACCGGCATAGTTATCCAGCGTCGCTCTCTGCACAGGCTTCTTCAGCAACAGGTGGTATTCGTGTTGCCCGTGTATATCCACCAGCAGTGGGCCGAGTTCCCGCAACGACTGGATTGGTACCGGACGTCCATTGATGAAACCCCTTGAGGGCTTTTCCTGGTACACGAGTCGGCGCAGCGTGCATTCGGCTGCATCAGTGCCAAGATCATGCTGGTCGAGCCACTCCCGGGCCTGCTGGTTCTGGCTGAGTTCAAAGCCCGCCTGGATTTCGCATGCCTCACAGCCTGACCGGATGATCTCAGCTGAAGTGCGGCTGCCGAGCAGGATGGCCAGTGCATCAACAATGACGGATTTTCCGGCCCCCGTTTCACCGGTGATGACAGTGAGTCCGCGACCAAAGGAGAGTTCGGCCTGTTTGACGATCAGAAAATCTCGAACGTCAATCCAGTTGATCATCGCGCTGTTTCCAGCGGGTCATCCCCAGCCGAGCTTGGAACGCAGCGCGGTGAAGTGATTGTGGCTGTTGATGCGCAGCATCCGGGTCACCGTCTCGGCGCGACGGATGCGGATCACCTCGCTGCCGGTGACTGACAGCTGGCGAAGCCCGTCGATAAAGACGTTGCCTTTGGCTCCCGCAAGGTCGAGCACTTCCAACTCGATGACGCTGCCTGCATCCAGTACCATGGGTCGGTGTCCAAGGGTGTGAGGGCAGATCGGGGCAAACACAATGGCCGGCAGCAGCGGGTGGAGGATCGGGCCGCCGGCTGACAACGCATAGCCGGTTGAGCCTGTCGGTGTTGCGACGATTACACCGTCTCCCCGGGTTCGGCCCACTGGCTCCGAATTGACCCGGGTGTCGAATTCAATCATTCGCGCGGTGTTCCCTTTGCTCAGCGTAATGTCATTGAGGGCAGTGATTTCGGCTCCGGCCTTGCCGTCACTGGTGACCTGGGCGCACAGCATTATTCGTTCCTCGATGCTGAATTCGCCGCGCAGGACCTCGTCTATGTCTGCCAGCATGCGATCGGCAGAGATATCGGTCAGAAATCCGAGTCGGCCCAGATTGACGCCAATCATCGGCAGGGTGTGCTGTGCCAGCTGCCGAGCGACGTGCAGCATGGTGCCGTCGCCACCAACGACAATTGCAAGATCGATCGTATCAGGGACCGGAGCGCCGGAATCCTCTATTCGCTTGCCGGAGATGTCGGTTGCAGTCGTGTCGCCCAGGAATACGTGAATGCCCTTTAATTCAAGGTGTTTTCTGAGTTCGGTCAGGGTGACATTGACCTTGGAATCCTTGTAGCGACCGTACAAACCCACTGATTTGAAAGACATGCCGGTCAACTCCGTTGTTTACTGATTACCTGATTGGTCGCTGAACGCACTGTATCTACCTTGTTGACAATTGCGTGTCGGCTCGTCGGTGGTATGATTGAGTTGTGCCAGGCTCACCGCGCCAACAGTCCGGATTTTACCCCCAAGTAGCCCGACTACAGAAAAACGCTATCGCCCGATGACGACCGTATCGGAAATTCAACTCAGCGACAGGGCGGAGATTCTTCTGCGGGAGCTGGTTCGCCGCTATATCAGCGACGGAGAACCCGTCGGTTCCCGGACCTTGTCCCGTGAGTCGGGCCTTGATCTGAGTGCAGCGACGATCAGGAACGTGATGTCGGATCTGGAAGATCTGGGTCTCATCCGGGCACCTCACACCTCAGCCGGCAGGATACCGACCCAGCTGGGATACCGGGTGTTCGTCAATACCATGCTCAAGGTCAAGCCACTTGACTCCACCTCAGTCAAGGAGATCAACAGCGGGCTTGCTTCGGCCAGAGATCCCGACGAGCTGATGGGGACTGCCTCGGAGCTGCTGTCCCAGATCACCCATTTTGCCGGGGTCGTACTGCTGCCGGGTGGTGAACACGCCAATTTTCGCCAGATCGAGTTCCTGCCACTGGCCGATGATCGGATACTGGCGATCCTGGTGACAGCGGATGGCCGGGTCCAGAACCGTGTATTGTTCGCTGATCGGAAGTATTCGCCGTCTGAGCTCGTTGAAGCGGCCAATTACTTCAACGAACAGTACTCAGGGCAATCTCTGACCGGCGTTCGCCAGAGATTGCTGCAGGACATGGAACGTGACAGCGCTTCGATGAATCGGATCATGCGGACTGCGGTTGCCATGGCCAAGGAACTGTTCACCGAAGAGACGGTCTCTGAAGGTGTCGTGGTCAGCGGCGAAACGAACCTCATGAGTGTTCCTGATTTTGATCAGCTGGAAAAACTCAGGGAGATTTTCGACGCCTTCAAGGCCAAACAGGACCTTCTGCAACTGCTAGACAAGAGCATGAATGCGCGGGGCATATCGATTTTCATCGGTGAAGAGTCTGGTTACAACGCGTTGACCGAGTGCAGTGTGGTGACTGCGCCGTATGAGTCTGATGGACGCTGCATCGGCGTTCTCGGTGTCGTTGGGCCAACCCGAATGTCGTACGAGGAAGTGATCCCGGTAGTGGACATTACCGCACGTTTTCTGGGTAACGCCCTCAAGTCGCTGCATTAGAACCGGTAGGCCGGTTCAAGGGTGTGGGTTGTGCAGCTGCACTTGAAAAATTGGATCTGTACCCCAACTTCTCCCTGTTGATTTCAATGGCGCCCGGAGGCGCTCCAGACGGAGATCCCAATAGCGATGACAAAGGCGAGCCATCCCAATCAGTCAGTCGAGAACCCGGAGCAAGAGGTAAAAAGTGACACGTCGAAATCCGACGGTTCACTTGATGATCGAGCTGAGACGCGGGCCGAGCCGGCTGCTGAGACACAGGGCAATATGGCAGTGAATACTGCCGATTCCTCAAATCAGGAGGAGATCTCACTCCAGAACGGGGCCAGTGATGAGGCACACAGCACAGAACAGGATCCGCTGGTCGAGCTGGAGGACCTGCGCCAACAGCTTTCGGAGGCTCAGGACAGTTATCTGCGGGCCAAGGCCGAGGCCGACAATATCCGCAAAAGAGCCGATGTGGAGGTGGCTAACGCACGGAAGTTTGCGCTGGAGGGCTTTGTCCGAGAGATCCTGGCCGTTCGGGACAGCCTTGAAATGGCTCAGGCTACTGATCAGCACTCTGATGGGGAAAAATCGTCAGCGGACCTTTCCGAAGGGTTGGCACTGATACTCAAGCAACTGGATATGGTTTTCGAGCGCTTCCAGGTGGAGATGGTGGAAGCGGTTCGAGGCGACAAACTTGACCCTGATCGCCATCAGGCCATGAGCATCGAACAGACCGACGACCTGCCGCCAAACAGCATCAGCCAGGTCGTTCAGAAGGGATACCTCCTGAATAATCGACTGTTGAGGCCTGCAATGGTAATCGTGGCTAAAACGCCCGAGAAATCGTCAGAAAATACTTGAAACAGGCGTTGGGCGACCCCACGTTAAAAAGATATACAACGCTTATTGCGAATCAGGAATTTTGAGGAACAGACTATGGGAAACATCATCGGAATAGATCTCGGGACCACCAATTCGTGCGTGGCAGTGATGGAAGCGGGTACCGCCAAGGTGATCGAGAACAGCGAGGGAGACAGAACAACCCCGTCGGTGGTGGCATTTTCTGAAGACGGCGAGGTGCTCGTGGGCCAGTCAGCCAAGCGCCAGGCCGTGACCAATCCACACAACACGATTTTCGCCGTCAAAAGGTTGGTCGGACGTAAATTCGACGATCAACTTGTCCAGCGCGATATCGACCTGATGCCCTATCCGATCATCAAGGCAAAAAACGGTGATGCCTGGGTCGAAGCCGGGGGCAAGCAGGTCGCACCGCCGGAGATCTCGGCCCGGGTACTGCAGAAAATGAAGCAGACTGCCGAGGATTATCTGGGCACCGAGGTGACTGAGGCCGTGATCACGGTTCCAGCCTATTTCAATGACTCCCAGCGCCAGGCGACCAAGGACGCTGGCAAGATCGCAGGTCTGGATGTCAAACGCATCATCAATGAGCCGACCGCGGCAGCACTGGCTTACGGTCTGGAAAAACAGCAGGGTGATCGCAAGATCGCGGTTTACGATCTGGGTGGAGGCACTTTCGATGTGTCTATCATTGAGATCGCCGATGTCGATGGAGAACACCAGTTCGAGGTGCTCTCGACCAATGGCGACACTTTTCTCGGTGGAGAGGATTTTGATCGCCGCTTGATCGACTATCTGGCCGATGAGTTCAAGAAAGACAACGGCATGGATCTTCGTGGCGACCCTCTCGCGATGCAGCGTCTCAAAGAGGGCGCAGAGAAAGCCAAGATTGAACTGTCCTCAAGTACTCAGACCGAGGTTAATCTGCCGTATATCACGGCAGACCAGAGTGGCCCGAAACACCTGAACCTGAAACTGTCCCGGGCCAAACTGGAGGCCATGGTCGAGCAGTTGATTCTGAGTACCATCGAACCGTGCAGGACCGCGCTTCAGGATGCCAACCTGAAAGCATCCGAGATCGACGACATCATTCTGGTCGGCGGTCAGACCCGTATGCCGAAGGTACAGGAGGCGGTCAAGGATTTCTTCGGTCGTGAACCGCGGCGCGATGTGAATCCGGATGAGGCGGTCGCAGTCGGTGCAGCGATCCAGGGCGGTGTTCTGGGTGGTGATGTCAAGGATGTTCTTTTGTTGGACGTGACCCCGCTCTCGCTGGGCATTGAGACACTGGGTGGTGTGCTGACCAAGCTGATCGACAAGAACACGACCATCCCGACCAAGGCAAATCAGGTCTTCTCGACTGCTGACGACAATCAGACGGCAGTCACGGTTCACGTTCTGCAGGGTGAACGGGAGATGGCACAACACAACAAATCGCTGGGTCGATTCGACTTGACCAATATTCCCGCCGCGCCTCGCGGGATGCCGCAGATAGAGGTCACCTTTGATATTGATGCCAACGGAATCTTGAATGTCTCCGCCAAGGACAAGGCGACCGGCAAGGAAAACAAGATCGTCATCAAAGCAGGGTCTGGTCTTTCAGACGATGAGATCGAACGCATGGTGCAGGATGCCGAGGCCCATGCCGATGAAGATCGCAAGGCACGTGAAAAAGTCGATGCCCTCAATCATGCAGAAGCCATGATCCATACGGTACGCAAAACGCTGTCTGAGGCTGGTGAGAAGGTGGACGCCGGTGAGAAGGAGAAGATCGAGACGGCAATCAAGGAACTTGAAGAGGTGATCAGCGGTGACGATGTTGAGCAGATTACGGCAAAGACCAACGCCCTGATGGAAGCCAGCCACAAGTTGGCCGAGCAGATGTACCAGCAGCAGGACAGTGACGTTTCGCCCGGCGCTGAAGAATCGGCAACGGGTGACGGTCCATCAGCAGCAAGCGGAGATGATGTCGTTGATGCTGAGTTTGAAGAAGTGAAAGACAAGCCGGATCAGTAATTCTCCTTTCAGGAGGCCTGTGTCGTTACCGTGACGGACAGGATTGTGGGGAAGCCGGTTGTTAACCGGCTTTCGTCCGTTATACATACAGGCTGAAAATGGTACAAGCGAGCAATGGATAAACGGGATTATTACGAAGTACTGGGCGCTTCCAGGGACGCTTCGGAGTCGGATCTGAAGAAGGCCTACCGGCGTCTGGCGATGAAATACCATCCCGATCGCAATCCAGATAACGTGCAGGCGGAGAAGCAATTCAAGGAAGCCAAGGAAGCTTACGAGGTGCTTTCGGACGGGCAGAAGCGCTCCGCCTATGACCAGTTCGGTCACGCGGGTGTCGACCCATCAGCCGGTGCCGGTGCAGCTGGTGCCGCGGGCTTTGGCGATATTTTTGGCGATATTTTTGGCGATATTTTTGGCGGTTCAACAGGTCGGCGCGGCTCGGCTCGCGGAAGTGACCTGCAGTACCAGATGGAGTTGTCTCTTGAGGATGCTGTACGGGGCACTGAAAACCGGATTCGCGTGCCCACCATGGTGCGTTGCGATACCTGCAGTGGCTCCGGCGCGAAACCCGGGACCTCACCCCGCGCCTGTTCTACCTGTGGTGGACAGGGCCAGGTGCGGATGCAGCAGGGCTTCTTTTCGATTCAGCAGACCTGCCCCCAGTGTCGGGGCAAGGGGTCGGTGATCTCCTCACCATGCGGTGACTGCAATGGCGGTGGTCGGGTCCAGAAAACTAAGACCCTGCAGGTCAAGATTCCGGCGGGAGTGGACGACGGCGATCAGATCAGGCTCGCTGGAGAAGGGGAGGCAGGTCCTGCAGGTACAGCAGCCGGTGACCTATACGTCCAGATTCGCCTCAAGGAGCACCCGATCTTCACCCGCGACGGCGACAATCTGTACTGTGAAATGCCAATCAGTCTGGCGACTGCGGCCCTGGGTGGTGACATCGATATCCCGACTCTGGAGGGTCGGGCCAACTTGAAGATCCCGCCCGAGAGCCAGTCCGAAAGGATTTTTCGCCTGCGCAGCAAAGGTGTCCGCAATGTACGGTCCAAGGCCCAGGGAGATCTTTACTGCAAGATCAAAATTGAGACGCCCGTCAACCTGAATCGTAAACAAAAAGATCTGTTGATGGAATTTGATCGCTTGACCAAGGAAGGCGGCGACCGGCATCGTCCTCGCGAAAACTCATGGTCGGACAGGCTGAAGTCGTTTTTTGAAGATATGGTATCCTGAGGCGGGATCCCGCCTGCCAGGATCATCTTGGCTCCAGCCAACGGGTTAAGTACTCCCGCGCCGCCTAATTACCGCTCCGACTGTTGCCAAAGGCGAGTACGCTCGTAAAGTTCTTCTTATCCGTCACTGCGTATAATCACAATCGCCCAGAAAGTGCGGAGTATCCCCAGATGATCGTGGTCACGCCAACAACGCTTGACGGTGTGGTGGTCGTAGAACCGAAGGTCTTTCCAGACGAGCGTGGGTTCTTTCTGGAGAGTTTCAACGCCCGGCACTTTGCCGCAGCCGGGCTGCCAGCCGAATTTGTCCAGGACAACCATTCCCGGTCGACACGGGGTGTTCTGCGGGGACTGCACTATCAGTATCCAGCATGGCAGGGCAAACTGGTTCGATCTCTTCTCGGAGAGATCTTCGATGTAGCAGTCGATATCCGGCGAGCTTCGCCGACTTTTGGACAGTGGTTCGGCATTGTGCTCTCCGCGGACAACAAAAAACAGTTGTACGTGCCGCCGGGCTACGCACACGGATTCTGTGTGCTCAGCAACGTTGCCGAGATGGCTTACAAATGTACTGCACTTTACGAACCCGCCGACGATGCGGCCGTACGATGGAATGACCCACAGATCGGTATCGACTGGCCCATTTCAAGCCCCGTTCTGTCTGCCAAGGATAGCGAAGCGCCAATGCTCAAAGACATCGAGAACCTGGTGGTGTGATAACCGATCGGAAAATCAGGATCTTGATCTTTGGCCGGGTGGGGCAGGTTGGCTCTGCTCTTGCCGAATTGTTACCGGACAAGTACCAGGTCCTATTCCTGGACCAGCCGGACATCGACCTGACTGTTCCGGGTAGTGTGCGGGAGCCCGTACTGGAGTATCAGCCGGCAATCGTGATCAACGCCGCAGCGTATACGGCGGTTGATAAGGCTGAATCGGAACCAGAACTTGCTCATCTGATCAATGCGACAGCACCCGGTTTAATGGCCAGCGCCTGCGAGGAGATCAGCGCTGCTTTTGTTCACTACTCGACGGACTACGTGTTCGACGGCACAGCTGGGCAGCCTTATTCCGAGGAAGCAGCTGTAGCCCCTGGAAGTGTCTATGGAAGGACCAAGCTCGCGGGCGAACGGGCAGTTGCCGCCGCAACCGATCGTCATGTCATCCTGCGCACCGCCTGGTTGTACTCCCACGTCGGCCATAACTTTCTGAAAACCATGTTGCGGCTCGCCGAGAGCAACCAGAGCGTGCGGGTGGTCGCAGACCAGACCGGGTCACCCACCTATGCCTGGGACCTGGCGCAGACAACCCTCTCGATCGTTGAGGCAATGGCCGGCGGCCGCAACGACGGTTATGGTCTTTACCACGCGACCAGTGCCGGAGTCACCACCTGGCATGGTTTTGCCAGCCGGATTTTTCAACTGGCAGGCTGTGAAGAGATTCAGGTGGATCCAATCACCACAGATCAGTATCCCACGCCAGCACCCAGGCCAGCCTACTCGGTGCTCTGCTGTGATCGTCTGGAGCAGGTTTACGGGTTGACACTGCCCCACTGGGAGGATGCGGCGGCCCGCTGTATCCAGGCTCTTGGCACCAGTAGTAGAACCGGTCGGGACGAATGAGAATTCTCGCTGTGGACACAGCGACTGAGGCCTGTTCGGCCGCGCTGCTGTGCGGCGGTGAAGTCATCGAACGCTACCGGCTGGACCCACGGGGACATTCCCGGCGCTTGATGCCCATGATCGAGACGCTGCTGGCAGAGGCCGGTGTGGCACGCGCTGATCTGGATGGCATTGCCTACGATCGTGGGCCCGGATCCTTCACCGGTATTCGGATCGGTGCGGGTGTGGCCCAGGGTCTCGCCCTTGGGTTGAACCGGCCTTTGCTGGGACTCTCCTCACTGATGACGCTGGCTGAGGGAGTGAAGGGAGATAGGGTTCTTCCGGCCATAGACGCCCGGATGGGCGAGGTGTACTGGGCAAAGGTGAAGCGTGATCCAGATCAGGTGACAGGCTGGTCGTTGCTGTGTGAAGCGGCGGTAAGTGACCCGTCAAAGGTCCCGGCGCTGGAGCCTGGAGAGGTCGGAACGGGCAGTGGCTGGGATCGCTACCACGCTATTTTGTGTCCCGGTATTGCAGCCCGCAAGAAGTGGCTGCCAGGACGATTTCCAAGGGCAGCCGCGGTTGTCCGGTTGGCAGAGCGGGTCTGGTCGTCAGACAGCCCTGGATTGAGCCCTCACACGGAACCGGACTACATTCGCGATCAGGTGACCGGTTGACTGGTGCCGTGGATAGGCTGCGGGTCTGATGAAACCAAGCAACGGTTCAGCTGCGGTTCAACGAGATCGTACCGCTTGTATTCACACTGCAGGCTGCGGTCTCGTTGTTCCAGATCCCGCTGTAATGACCGCTCAGCTGACTTGAGGTGCCGCTCAGGTTAAATGTCATCGCCCCAGCAGGGGAAGTGCTCAGGGTGGTTCCATGCCCCAGCGCACCCGATCCCCCGCCCCCGGAAAACGTCACCAGGGGAGGGTTGATCGCATCATAGCCTGATCCGGCATCTGTAATGATGACGCCGGTGACTTGGCCTGAGCTTCCTGCTGTACCTGCAAGAGCAGCGGTATAACGGGCACCGGTTCCCCCGCCACCGGATATCACCACTGCTGGAACGGACATATAGCCGCTCCCTGGGTCGATCAGGTCGACGGCGGTGACCGTGCCCGCGCTCGCGGCGGTCGTCAACACAGGGGTACCTCCGGCACCGGATCCCCCGCCACCGGTTAATGTGGCTGAAGGGACTTCAATATAGCCAGAACCTGGATTGGTGACATTAATCGCCATCAACTGGCCTGCATTTGCGCTCTCAAGCGTTGCTAAGCAAATTGCGCCCGACGACCCTGCTGCGCCAGTGACAGTGACGCCTGGTACTATGTTGTAGCCGGAACCTGGGTTGTTCACCACAGCACCATCGACATCACCATTGGCATCGTCAACTATAGGTGTCGCAGTGGCCGTGACGCCACCGCTGACGTCGGGGTCGTTTATCGTAATTGTCGTGGTAGCTTGTGCATAGCCGGCTCCCCCCGAGCACGTTACGGTAACCACACGACCGGGGTCACCCAGAACGGCGACAGCTGTGGCCGTGGTCCCGCCGCTGCTCTCGGGTGCACTGATGGTCACAGTCGGTGCGGAGCTGTACCCGTTTCCTGCGACGATAGTGCCTACCGATGCCACTTGACCCGTACCCCCGATGGTGGCTACTGCTGTGGCTGTGGTTCCGCCGCTCGGGGGTGCAGAGATGCTTACAGTCGGTACCGATGTGTAGCCCGATCCGGCTGAAACCTGCGTGAGGGTGGTTGACAATGCACCGCCAACACCACCCGTTCCACCCGCCACGATGGCTTTGCCCTCGGCTCTTCTGCCAGTGGGGTCTAAGGGCTCAGCGAAGACTACCGAGGGCTCTGATGTGTAACCGGTTCCGCCACTGTCGATCGTGACGGCCGTTATGCCGCCGCTCGTGCCGGTCAGTGCGTAGGCCAGGTTGACCGTGCCCAGGTTGCTGTTTTCCTGGTCGGCCGTCAGGGGATTGTCACCTTTAGTATTAACGGCCGCCGTCGAGGCCGTACCGGTCACATTCCCATCGTTAACACAAGTGTGCCCAGTCGCCGATATAGTGCCGGTGATTGAAGCACCGCCGGCGAGTGTCATCGTCACTGGCACAAGAGATTGCCTGTTATGCTGGCTGATATTGCCCGACCACCGGCCAGAGACATCGAAAGCCTGGTTGTACACGCCATCGCTGCTGCTGCCGCCACAGGCTGACAGCGCACCGACAGCGGCAACGAGAAGCACGCCCAGCAAGGGGTTTTTGAATCTGATCAGCACAATCGGGTCATCGCGGGTTCAGGCATCCTCTATCTATATCTATAGCATATCCTAACATTAGGCTCATCGCTTCAACCGGGTCGGAAAATGTGCTGCTCAGAAAACCTCAACAATTAAGGTATATATAAGACCAGGTGGCTGTCAAGGCAACAATTTCTGGCGCAGCAGTTCATTGACTGCCAGGGGGTTGGCCTTGCCTTTTGTGGCTTTCATGACCTGACCGACCAGATATCCGAGTACTTTTTCCTGTCCGTCTCGGAACTGAGCCGCCTGTTCGACACACCGGCTCAACACCTCCTCGATCACGTGTTCCAGCGCGTCGCTGTCGCTGATCTGCCGCAGTCCCCGGGCATCGATGATCTCATCAACATCGCTCTCACCTTCCCACAGGGCGGAAAAAATGTCCTTGGCGATTTTACCAGAGATCGTCTGGTCATTGATTCGACAGATCAGCGTACCAAGCGCCTTTGGTGTGATTCGATTCTTCTCAATGGGAAGGTTTTCGCGGTTGAGCCGGGCCATCAGTTCACCGTTTATCCAGTTGGCGGTACTTCGGCTGTCACCGCCGGCGGCACCAGCGGTGGTTTCAAAGAAATCGGCAATCTCCCGGTCACTGGTCAACTGGACTGCATCGGTTGGGGTCAACTGGTACTGGCGAATGAAACGATCGCGCCGTGCGTCGGGCAACTCCGGCAGGGCATCACGCACCTTTTCAACTTCGGCCTGCTCGATGACCAGCGGCGGCAGATCGGGGTCCGGAAAATAGCGATAGTCATGAGCTTCCTCCTTGCCGCGCATCGGCCGCGTCTCGTCGGTCAGCGGGTCGTAAAGCCGGGTTTCCTGGACGACATGCCCGCCGTCCTCGATGAGTTCGATCTGGCGGTGGATCTCCTGCTGTATTGCCTTTTCGACAAAGCGAAATGAATTGATGTTCTTTAACTCGGTTCGGGTTCCGAGCTTATCTGTGCCGGACGGCCTGACCGAGACGTTGGCGTCACATCGAAACGATCCTTCTTGCATATTTCCATCGCAGATCTCCAGATAGCGGACCAGCGAGTGGAGCTTTCTCAAATAGGTGACCGCTTCCAGCGGAGTCCGCAGGTCGGGTTCCGACACCACCTCCAGCAAAGGTGTGCCGGCCCGGTTCAGATCAATACCCGAAAGGCCATCGAATTCATCGTGTAGTGATTTGCCCGCATCTTCTTCTAGGTGCGCCCGGGTGATTCGAATCAGCTTTTGACCGCCGCCACTTTCAATTGCCAGCTGACCACCGGAGACAATCGGCAGCTCATACTGGCTGATCTGGTAGCCTTTGGGGAGATCCGGGTAGAAATAATTTTTGCGGGCAAATATAGAGCGGCGGTTGACCGTGGCGCCGGTTGCCAGACCGAACTTCACTGCCATCAACGCAACCTGGTGATTCATGACCGGCAACACGCCGGGCAGGGCGATATCGACAGCACAGGCCTGGGTATTGGCCTGTGCTCCGTAGGCAGTGGCCGCGCTGGAGAATATCTTGCTGCGGGTCTGCAGCTGCACGTGGACCTCCAGCCCGATGACACTTTCCCAAGTCATCAGGTAAAGGCCTCAGGAACGCGTTGATGCCAGGTGGTTACCTGCTGATAACTGTGGGCAGCGGCCAGAATCCGTGATTCCTCAAGGTAAGGGCCAATCAATTGCATGCCAATTGGCATTGCCGCCTGGTCCAGGCCTACCGGGATCGATACTGCCGGCAGTCCCGCCAGATTGACGGGCACAGTAAAGATGTCATTGAGGTACATTGCGACCGGATCATCTGCTTTTTCACCCAAGCGGAAGGCCGTGGTGGGGGTAGTGGGTCCTGCTATGAGATCACATCTTTGGAAGGCGTTGCGAAAATCGTCGGCGATGATCCGGCGGATTTTCTGGGCCTTCAAGTAATAAGCGTCGTAGTAACCGGCGGACAGTGCGTAAGTTCCGATCAGGATGCGGCGTTTGACCTCGTCACCAAAACCTTCGGCGCGGCTCTGTTCGTACATATCCATCAGGTCATCGTATTGCTCGGCCCGGTGACCGTAGCGAACACCGTCGAAGCGCGAAAGATTTGAAGACGCTTCCGCGAGCGCGATAACGTAATAACAGGGAATACCAGCGCTGCTGTTGGGCAGTTCTATGTCGACCAGGCGTGCACCAAGGTTTTCAAAAGTTCGCAATGCCTCCTCTATACCAGCCAGGACGTCAGGGTCGAGGGTTGAATCAAGAAAGCTTGCGGCCACCCCGACTGTCACACCGTCGAGGCTGGTCTTCAATGCGGGAAGAAAATCGGGAACTTCAATGTCGAGCGACGTCGAGTCCCGTGGATCAAAACCGGCCATCGCCTGCAGCAGCAGAGCAGCATCTTCTGCCGACTGGGTGATTGGTCCGGCCTGGTCGAGTGAAGACGCGAAGGCGACCATTCCGTAACGGGATACCCGCCCATAGCTTGGTTTCAGCCCGGTCAAGCCGCAAAAAGCGGCGGGCTGCCGAATAGACCCCCCGGTGTCCGTACCCACAGTGGCAGGACAAAGGCGGGCGCTGACTGCTGCTGCGGAACCACCGGAACTGCCACCCGGCACACAGTCAGTATTCCAGGGGTTGAGCACCGGTCCGAAATACGATGATTCATTCGACGAACCCATGGCAAATTCATCCATGTTGGTCTTGCCAAGAAGGACGGTGCCTGCCGCATTCAGTCGCTCGGTTACGGTGGCATCGTAGGGCGAGGTAAAGTTGGCCAGCATCCTGGAGCCACAGCTGGTCAACATGCCACGGGTACAGAATATGTCCTTGAGTGCAAGCGGTAGACCGGTCAATAAATCGCCGCTTTTTTTGTCCAGGGAAATGTCGGCCTGTCGGGCGCTGGCCAGCGCAGTCTCAGGATCAACAGTGATGAAAGCGTTGAGTTCCCTGTTTTGGTCTATACGCTGGAGAAAATGAGATGTCAGTTCGACACTGCTGATCTTTTTTGTCTGCAGCATCTTCCGAAGGCTACTTAAGCTTTGCCTGTGGGGCATCTCAGGAACTTACCGGGGTTGCCTCTATGCAGTTACAGCCGGCCGATTCAGCGCCGGACTGTCGCAGGAAACAGCTATTCAAGGACCTTAGGTACCAGGTACAGGCCACGATCCGAAGATGGGGCGGTGGATTGAAATAACTCACGCAAGTCCGGCTCGGTAGCCTGGTCTTCTCTTAACCTCAGTCGAATATCCTGCGGGTGCGCCATCGGCGGCACGCCGTCGGTGTTGGTTTGCTTCATCTCGTCGATCAGGTCGAGAATCCGAGACAAGCCGGAGCTGTAGGAGTCGACTTCTTCGGGGTCGATACTGATGTGGGCGAGGCGCGCGAGGCGCTCAACGTCTGATTTGGAGATTGCCAAGTCGAGGGGGGGGGAGGTTTCGTTGCCAGAGTGCACATTATACCCCGGCGTCAGTTGAACCGGCAGGGGGTGCGTATGATACAGTACACTGAATAATTGTCGGTTTTCCCTGCTAACTGATTGCCCGGCGTCGACATGTTCTTCAAACAATTCTTTGGCCTGTTCTCGAACGATCTGGCGATTGATCTGGGTACAGCCAACACGCTCGTTTACGTTCGCGAACGAGGTGTCATTCTGAATGAGCCTTCTGTGGTGGCGATCCGCACCGGTTCAATGGCACCAGAGAAGACGATCCTGGCCGTGGGGCAGGAAGCCAAGCTTATGCTCGGTCGGACACCTGGGAACATCCAGGCGATAAGACCGTTGAAAGACGGTGTTATCGCAGACTTCACGATCACAGAAGTGATGTTGAAGTTTTTTATTCGCAAAGTCCAGCAGAACCGTTTTTTTTCCAGTCCTCGGATCGTCATCTGTGTGCCGGGTGGGTCGAACCAGGTAGAGCGTCGCGCCATCCGGGAGTCCGCGATGACGGCCGGAGCTCGGGAGGTATACCTGATTGAGGAGCCGATGGCGATGGCGATTGGCGCGGCACTGCCGGTTGCTGAACCCACCGGTTCGCTGGTCGTCGATATTGGTGGTGGCACCACTGAAGTCGCAGTACTCTCGCTTGGCGGCATAGTTTATGCCACTTCGCTGCGCGTGGCCGGTGATACGTTCGACGATGCGATCATCAACTATGTTCGTCGGCGCCACGGTTTACTGATCGGTGAAGCGACCGCTGAACGGGTCAAGAAAGCCATCGGTACGGCCTGGATCGATTCTGACCAAAGAGAAATGGAGATCAAGGGCCGTGACGTCGCTGAGGGGATGTCCCGCAGCCTGATTATCGGTAGTGACGAAGTTTATGACTCGATCAGTGATTCTCTGACCCAGATCGTCAGGGTGATCCGTGAAACTCTCGAAAACACACCGCCCGAACTAACAGCTGATATAGGGGAACGGGGGATGGTGATCGCGGGCGGAGGTGCTTTGATCAGAGACATGGATCGTCGGCTGATGCAAGAAACAGGACTGCCGGTCGTCATCGCTGACGATCCGTTGACCTGTGTCGCCCGGGGATGTGGCCGCGCTCTGGAGGACATGGCAGTGCTCGGGGATGTTTTTACCCGAGAATAGGCCCTGCGTCCTCAACCAGGGTCACGGTCTGGGCAGACACTTGCTGACCTGATTGACGAAACCAGATTAGTCGGACCCTTACCGAGTGAAACTTCTTAGCCACGACTCCCCGTACGGGCTGTTGTCTCTTTTGCTTGTGTCGGTCTTGTTGATGGTGTCCTATACCTACAGTGATGCAGTGCGGCGTGTGGCCGGCGTAATTTCTGTGATCAGCGCACCGGTCCACCTTCTAGCTTCTTCTCCCATTGTGATTTATCGGTGGCTTGACGGGAGCTTCGAATCCACGGCAACCCTGGAGCAGGACCTGGTTGAACTCAATCAGCGGCACCTTGTGCTGCAGACCAGGCTTCACCGATTCAAGGCGCTTGAGGCGGAAAACCAGCGCCTGCGAAAGTTGCTTGGTGCAGTTTCAGATGTTTCCCACCACATCCAGTTGGCGGAACTCCTAGAGGTCGACCTTGACCCCTACTCGAACACGGTCCTGATCAACCGCGGCACCGCCGACGGCGTAACATCCGGTCTGCCGGTCATAGATGAAGGCGGTGTCGTTGGTCAGGTGACCCGGCCCGGCTTGTTTCGCAGTGCTGTGACTCTGGTGACGGACCCAGGTCAAGGTGTGCCTGTGCAGGCAGTGCGGAGCAACCTGCGTACAATTACCTTTGGCGCCGGCAGGGACGGGCAGATGCGTGTGTTCTATGTTGATCGCAACGCGGACATTCGAATCGGTGATCTGTTGGTGACGTCCGGTCTGGGGGGTACATACCCAGCCGGTTACCCGGTGGCTAATGTCAGTCAGATACAGCGAAACGTCAACGAACCCTTTATGACGGTCTGGGCGATTCCCGCAGCGCACCTCGATAAAGGGACAAAGGTGATGCTGATCTTTACTGACCAGTCTTCGGCAGAGAGAAATCCGGGTTCTGGGTCCGATTCGGCGGGAGATAGTGAGCGTGATTAGCTCCGGTACGCAGCGTCGCTTATGGGTACTCCCTGCCACCTTTCTAGTTGCGTTCGTCATGTTTGCGCTTCCAGTTGGGGCAGAATGGAAAAGTTACATGCCGGCCTGGGTAACGCTGGTCCTGATTTACTGGTGCCTTGCGGCACCGAAGAAAATCACCCTTGGCACCGGCTGGCTCATTGGCCTGGCACTGGATATTCTTGCTTTTGGGTTGCTCGGCCGTTACGCCCTGACCAAGACACTGATTACTTACCTCACCCGTCGGGTGGCTCTGAGAGTCCGGGTTTACCCGGTATGGCAGCAGAGCGTTTTTGTGCTCATGTTGCTGGCGCTGGAGAGCGTGATTCTGGTGGCAATTGAGTATCTGATCGAGGGGAATGTCCAGGGGCTGGACCAATGGCGGGCGCTGGCAGTCGGTGCTGCCTTGTGGCCATTCATCTTCTGGATTCTCCGGTACTGTCGACGTTGGAGCAGGTTGCCATGATACGGCGTGATCCGATTGGGAACCGTAGCGAGGATGCCCGGATTATTCAGTTGCGCCTGCTGATCGCTGTCTCGATAGTTGCCGTCTTAGTTGTGATTCTTTTGGGGCGATTTTTCATACTTCAAGTGGCTCACCACGATCGTTATCGGACACTGTCAATGGATAACCGTATCAATCTGCGTCCCTTGCCACCCGTGAGGGGAATGATTCTGGACCGAAACGGTACGGTGCTGGCCGAAAACCATGCGGTGTACGAATTAACAGTTGTGCCCGAGAAAATCGGAGATCTGGACAGAACACTGCGAGAAATAGGTGAACTCGTCGATCTGAGTCAAAGGGATGTTGCAAGATTTCGAAAAAGGCTAAAACAACGACCTGGTTTCGAGCCGCGCATTCTCAAATCGAGGCTGTCAGACGAGGAGGCAGCACGTTTTGCAGTCCATCAGTACCGCTTTCCCGGGGTGGCGCTGAGCGCCAGCCTGCGCCGTGTTTATCCTCATGGGCCACTCACCGCTCACGTGGTCGGCTACGTGGGACGGATAAGTGAGCAGGATACCCGGAAAATTGATCCCGTGGCCTATCGAGGTACTTTGCACATGGGTAAGATCGGCCTTGAGTTGTCTTACGAGAACGTATTACTAGGAGAAGCGGGTCTCGAGCAAGTTGAAACGGATGCCCATGGTCGCGTTGTCCGCACAATTAATCGTAACCCCTCCAAAGCCGGTTATAACCTTCACCTCACACTGGACAGTCAACTCCAAAAAGTTGCCGAAGAAGCCTTGGGGGAGCACCGTGGCTCGGTGGTTGTACTGGAACCCTCGACAGGCGATGTTCTGGCCTTTGTCAGTACGCCGAACTACGATCCCAATCTTTTTGCAAATCGAATTGACCCCGAATCCTACCGGCAGTTGCGGGATTCACCGGACAAGCCATTGATCAATCGGGCCTTTTACGGCCGTTATGCACCAGGCTCTACGATCAAGCCCATCCTGGCGCTTGCCGCCCTCGACCAGAATCTCGACCCGCGAAAGAAAACCTATTGTCCGGGATGGTTTACCCTGCCTGACAGTGATCGGAGATTTCGTTGCTGGCGGCGAAAAGGGCACGGCTATGTAGACCTGCATGATGCAATTGAGCAGTCATGCGATGTGTATTTCTACCAACTCGCCCACACCCTGGGTATTAATCTGTTAGTCGATTATCTGGGGCGGTTCGGGGTAGGCCAGGCGACCGAGATTGATCTTTTGAGCGAACCGAGTGGGCTTCTACCGACGCCGCTCTGGAAAAAGCAGACCCGTCAACAGGCGTGGTATCCCGGGGAGACCATCATCACGGGTATTGGCCAGGGGTTTCTACTGGTCACACCGCTCCAGCTGGCTGTCGCGACAGCCACGCTGGCCAACCGCGGTCGCCCGGTGCGCCCGCGACTTCTGCGCGGCATGGAGAATCCGCGTACCGGTGTCATGACCCGTCCAGCTGAAAAACGCAGTAAGTCTATAAGAGTCGGAGATTCCGCCGATTTCGAACTGATAGTAGCGGATATGATGGCGGTTGTTCACGGCTCCCACGGTACCGCCAGGGCGAGTGGCCGGAACAGCCCTTATCGAATGGCCGGGAAGACGGGTACGGCCCAGGTCATCGGGATTCCTCCAGGTACTGAACACGATCCCGCGGAAGTGCCAGAAGAATTGCGTGACCATGCCCTGTTTATTGCTTTTGCCCCAGCGAAGAACCCGCAAATTGCACTGGCCATCATCGTAGAAAACGCCGGCAGTGGAAGCCGGACCGCAGCTCCCATCGCCAGGAAAATCATGGATTATTACTTCATTGAAAGGTTGCGAAGAGCAGCCCTTTCCGGAAGGTCACGTGTTTTCGGGTAGGCGCGTTCATATCGACGGCCCGCTGGTTCTGGGGGTGTTGGCCCTGTCGGCTTTTGGCTTGATGGTGATCTACAGTGCAAGTGGCGAGAGCTGGCAGGTGATGTGGCGCCAGAGTATTCGACTGGTGCTTTCGGTTGGGGTGATGATAGCGGTGGCACAGATTCCTCCGGATCTTCTCAGACGGCTGTCCCCTCACTTCTTTCTGGCCGGTATGTTGATCCTGATACTTGTGCTGGTTGCCGGTTACGTCGGCAAGGGTGCTCAACGATGGCTGGATCTGGGTGTGGTCCGGTTTCAGCCGTCGGAGTTGATGAAACTGGGTGTTCCAATGGTGGTGGCCTGGTTGTTGACACGCAGGTCGTTACCGCCCCGTTTCCTTGATATTCTTCTAGCTATTGTGGTGATTGTCCTGCCGGCGATTCTGGTAGTGGTTCAGCCAGATCTTGGAACTGCGATCATGTTGATGATCTCCGGGTTGCTGGTATTGTTTCTCAGTGGTGCCCGCTGGCAGCACCTGCTGATGCTGACGGCAGTGGCGCTGGCCGCAGCGCCATATCTGTGGAGTCGACTGCACGAATACCAACAAGAAAGAATTCTGACCATGTTTAATCCCTGGTCAGACCCACTCGGCAGCGGTTATCACTCTATCCAGTCGATGATCGCGATTGGCTCCGCCGGACTCGCGGGCAAGGGTTGGCTTTCAGGGAGTCAGTCGCACCTTGAGTTTATCCCTGAACGAAGTACCGACTTCGTATTTACCGTATTCGCCGAGGAGTTCGGCTTGATCGGTGTGATCGCTTTGGTCACCTTGTACGTTTTCCTTGTCGGAAGATGCCTGGTTATGGCTTACCATGTGAGAGAGGCTTTTTCACGCTTGCTGATCGGCGGTCTGGCAATGACTTTCTTTTTCTATTTTTTCGTCAACACGGGCATGGTTTCCGGCCTGTTACCGGTCGTTGGCGTGCCGCTGCCGCTGGTGAGTTATGGAGGAACATCCATGGTCACGCTGATGGCAGCATTTGGAATAATGATGGGTGCTTACACCAGGCGGCACCTGATGTTTTGAATATGGAGTGGAGCTTTACGATGTCCCTTTACATAGCCTTTCTCAGGATCTGGCGGCTCGCCGTGATCCCGATCATGATCGTGTTTTCTTTGGGCAGTACCGCGCAGGCCGTATCGCTGGAAAAGTACCCGGCGCTGGTGAAACTGGCCGATCGACTTTCCTCTGAACATGGGTTTGATCGTGGACAGATGCTCAACTGGTTCAGAGAAGCTCAGATCAAACCGAAGATTATCGACGCTATGAACCGTCCCGCCGAGAAACTCTCCTGGAATCGCTACCGCGGCCTGTTTGTCAATGAGGCATCGGTACGTAATGGGATCAGATTCATCAAGGCCCATCGATCGGTCCTGAACCGTGCGCAGGCTGAGTTCGGCGTTCCAAAAGAAATCATTTGCGCCATCATCGGTATCGAGACCCGCTATGGAACTGTCACGGGCAGCCTGCGGGTGCTGGACAGCCTGACCACGCTGTCAATGGAGTATCCTCGCCGAAGCAAGTTCTTTCTTTCCGAGCTCGAGCACTTTATGGTCCTCGCAGACGAGCATGGCCTGGACCCGTTGGCTGTCAAGGGTTCCTATGCCGGCGCTATGGGTATTCCGCAGTTCATGCCGAGCAGTTACCGAAGCTACGCAATAGATTATGATGGCGATGGCCGCAGTGATCTGCTTGGCAGTGTCGAGGATGCGGTAGGCAGCGTTGCCAACTATCTCAAAGTTCATCACTGGCGGGTGGGTGATCCAGTAACGGTTACTGTTCCTCGTCACCAGGCAACCGGGCTTGAACAGTTTGTGACTCGCCGTCTTAAGGTCAATACAGCGCTTTCAACACTGGTGGCCGCGGGAGTTACTCCCTCGCCTGGGGTTGACTTGAACTGGGATGTCGGGGTTATGAGGTTCGACGATGATGGACGGTTAAGCTATCGCATCGGATATCACAATTTTTTCGTCATCACACGTTACAACCGAAGCCAGAATTACGCGATGTCCGTATTTGAACTTGCCGAAGAGATTAAAGCCGGGTCGGGGAACTGACGGGTCGTTGAACGTAAGGACTATCCTGGCGGTATCCTTGGCACTGCTTCTATCTGCCTGTGGTTATTTCGAGGGGTCCAGGCGGGATGGTGCTTATTTTGAAGATGACGGGCCACCAGCAGATATAGGTCCGGATCCCTCCACGATTCAAGATGCCGTCCCTGTGATTGAACCACTCAGCAGGACCGGGAACCGGCCTTACACGGTTTATGGCGTCCGATATCATCCACTGAAGAGTGCCGATGGCTATCGTGAAAAGGGTATGGCGTCCTGGTATGGCCGGAAGTTTCATGGCAAGCGGACCTCCAGCGGCGAGGTCTATGATATGTACGCGATGACCGCCGCCCACAAGACACTTCCTTTGCCGACTTATGTCAAGGTCAGGAACCTCGAGAGCGGTGCCGAGATTGTGGTCCGAGTCAATGATCGCGGCCCGTTCCTGGGAGGGCGTTTGATAGATCTTTCCTACATGGCGGCCCGTAAGCTGGATGTTGTTGCCACTGGAACCGGCCGGGTCGAAGTCATGACCGTTACCCCGCGTACAGCTTCTGTGCCGGTTCAGGAAATTGTCGTTTCGGGCGAGCAGGTCGATTCGGTTTTTCTCCAGGCTGGCAGTTTTCGCTTGCGGGGAAACGCCGAGGCCTTGCGCCACCAGTTGGCTGACAACGGTCTGGCTGGCATCACATTGACCAAGACCTGGGTTGGAGACACATTGTATTATCGAGTCAGAGTGGGCCCTCTGAGTCGAGGGAAAGCCGTCGATCAGGGGCTTGAGCGTATCAGGACGATCACGGGCGTTGAACCACGAATCGTTGAAGTCCGACATTGAGGTACATTATGGGTAACAAGCGGAGATGTCTTTCTTTTATCGTCCAGTTGGTTCTTCTTTTTGTTCCGATTTCGGGATCTGCCTATGACTCGGACATCTCGGAAAGTGCTCGGTCTTCTATTCCACCACCAAGAACGAATACGACGTCCTGGCTTCTGACAGATGTCGGAACCGGCATGATCATCGCGGCCGAGAATGCTGATAAGCGGGTAGAGCCTGCCAGCCTGACCAAGTTGATGACAGCATTCCTGGTCTTTAGAGAGATCGCCCGCGGTAATGTCAAGCTTGAAGAGGAAGTGATAGTCAGTGAAAAAGCCTGGCAGACCGGTGGTTCCCGGATGTTTATTGAACCGGGTGACCGAGTCAGCGTCGAACACCTGTTGTTGGGGCTCATCGTCCAGTCTGGTAACGATTCAGCGGTCGCTTTAGCTGAGCATTTGGCCGGCAGTGAGGCGGGTTTTGCTGATCTGATGAATCAAACCAGTATCGAGATCGGCATGAAGAACACCCACTTTGTCAACAGCACCGGTCTGCCACATCCCGATCACTTCAGTACCGCGCGTGATTTAAACCAGCTGACCCGGGCCATCATTCAGGAACAGCCGACCCATTATGCTTATTACATCATCCCGGCATTCACTTGGAACGGAATCACCCAGAAGAATCGCAACCCCCTTTTGGCTCGGGATGAAAACGTAGATGGCGTTAAAACCGGTTATACAAAATCAGCCGGGTACTGCCTTATCGGTTCAGCTGAGCGAAGTGGAACCCGGCTGATAGCGACAGTGATTGGTGCCAGCAGTGAACGTGAACGTGCAAATCTGGTTTATGCATTGCTGAAATACGGTTTTGCAGCCTACGAGTCACATCACCTTTATGGTGACGATACCGCTATCGTCACGGTAAGAATATTCAAGGGTAAGACAGACTCGGCACCCGCCGGCATCAGCCAGGGTATCGATCTGCTGCTTGCCAAAGGCCTCGGGGAAGAACTGGAGGCGAAGGTACGACTGGTCGAACCGCTGGTGGCGCCAATTGAAAAAGGGCGCGAAGTTGGAACACTGACACTGCAGCTTAAGGGTGAACCCTTACTCTCTCGACCGCTTGTGTCGCTGGAATCGGTACCGTCCGGATCCTGGTTCAGTGGACTGGCAGACTCGGTACGCCTGTGGCTTCGATAAGTCGGTCGGATGCCTGAGAAATCCGAAAAATCATTGGAACTGCTGGATTTCCCATGTAGATACGAGATCAAGGCCATGGGAAAGTGTGGGGCGGCGTTCGAGGCGCTTGTGTGTGAGGTGGTTAGCCGACACCTCAATGGCGCCGGGATTCTCGACGTGGCTACGCGTCAGAGCGCTCGGGGACGTTATCTGTCTGTCAGTTGCACGATTGAAGCGGCGGATCGCGACCAGCTGGATTCGATCTATCTGGACCTGCACAGCGAAGCCGACGTTCTAGTCACCCTCTGACCTGTGTGGCGCACTGAAAATGGCGATAGCTTCCGTCGACCGGCTCATTATCAGGAAACTGGGACTACAGGACTACCGTTCAACGTATGAGTCCATGCGATCATTTACGGCGTTACGTAACGAGTCGACACCGGACGAAATCTGGTTTCTTCAACATCAGCCGGTCTACACCCGCGGCGTCAGTTGCCGTGACCAGCCCTGGGGTGATGGCAGCAACGTGCTCTTGGTTGACTCCGACCGGGGTGGACAGATCACCTACCATGGGCCCGGCCAGTTAATCGGTTACCTGATGCTGGATCTGCGGCGGTGCCGAATGGGGATCAGACAACTGGTTTCTCACATCGAATACGTGATCATGGAAGTCCTGTCCGAGTATGCCGTTGCAGGGTCTACTCATCCTGGGGCGCCCGGTGTGTACATCAACGGTGCCAAGATCGCCGCTCTGGGCCTTCGGATTCGAAATGGGTGCACCTACCATGGTATCAGCCTGAACGTTGACATGGACCTTGCACCTTTTGACTTTATTGATCCCTGTGGTTACGAGTCACTTCCTGTGACCCAACTCAGAGATCTTGGCGTGAGCCCAGGTATTTCGGATCTGGAGACAGCGCTGGCCTTACAGTTTCAAAAGACTCTGGGCTATTCCAGCCTTTCCAGAATACCGTCTGAGCAATCCTCAGTGAGTCAATACTGATCTTCTCTGGGGCACGGGCTCGGCGGCCCGGCCCTCCTTGGGTCTGACGCAGGCCCTTGCTGCTTATCGTGCGTCCCGACTGTGGCGCCCCGCGACAGAATATCCCGTGAGGGAAACATTTACCGATCGTCCCGGGAATCTGTCCGCTGGCGCGCCTGGTCCAGCCGAGCATGGCTGCCAATGTCCATCCATCTGCCAGGAAAATGCTCGCCAGATACTAGATTCCTGTCCACGGCTTCCTTGAGGCAGGTTGCCAGCGGGAATCGACCTTCCGGAGTGCCGTCAAACAGGTTGTGACGGTAAACGCCAATGCCAGAAAACGTCAGGCGCCGGGCACCAGCTACGCCATAGTTGAGAACCCTGTCTTCGGCGAGGAAAAAATCACCCGCTGGGTTATGTGGCGGATTGTCTACCAGGATCAGGTGAGCCTTTGTGTCGATCCGATTCGGGAGGTTGTCCAGGCACAGATCTGTCCAGATATCACTGTTCAGGACGATGAAAGGGTCTGAATCGATCAGTGGCAGGGCCTGGCGAATCCCTCCACCGGTCCCCATCGCGCCGTCGGGTTCGCGGGAATAAGCGATCGACAGACCGTAGCGCTCCCCGCTGCCGATCTGCGCCTCGATCATGTCGCCCAGGTACGCAAGGTTGATCACGACCCGCCGTATGCCGGCACTCGACAGCGTCTGAAGCTGGTATTCGATCAGGCAGCGCCCGCCGATACGGATCAGCGGTTTGGGTAATCGATCTGTCAGCGGCCGCAGACGTTCGCCGCGACCGGCAGCCAGTATCATCCCGCAGCGGTGGATCGGGGGCATTCGTTTCAGGGTGATTCGGAAAAATGCAATGAACGTTTTGGGCTCACCTTCGTGTTCCCTATAATAACCGACTGTGAAACTACCCAGATTCCTGCCGGAGATCGCTTCCAGATCGTGGACCTAAAAAAGCCAGACCGCTTTGACCTAGTGAACAAGCTGATGGGAGCCGTGTTCTTCCGGTCGTCTTCTAGCATGGTCGCAGGGCGTCGAATCCTGGTGCCGATTACGGTTTCGCTGTTTCTTTTCTCGTCAACACTACCGGCCGAGGCGCCCGTTTCTTTCGCTGATGAGTCGATCTGCCCTGACGATGTCATTGAGACACCGCCGCTCATGTTGCCCTATATAGGGCGTGATCCGACCGGCCTGAAGATCGAACTTGAGTCCGACCAGATCGATCTGCCGCGACCTGGGGTACTGTCGCTGTCCGGAAAGTCGTCCGTTATCCAGGGTGCACAGGCGATCTTTGCTGATCGCATCGTGTTCGACAAGGAAGCGCTTTCCCTGAAGTCTGAACGCGCAGTTGTCCATTCTTACCAGGGCGACAGAATCGCTGCCAGTTCACTGGAACTCGACCTGGAGACCAGGACCGGCAGTGCGGAAGACGTCCACTTTCAGATCGCAGAGCGGGGTGCGATTCCCAAAACCAGTATCGTTGATCCAACAGGCCAATCTTTTGATGAATCAGGATTCACCTATGCGGTCGCTGGCCAGATTGGCAGCGTTAAGGGCCCTCGCTCGTTTCATCTGCCAAACGTTGTTGCACTGCCGACTGGCGAGTTGATTTCGATCGACTCGGGTCGGGAAGACCAGAGGAAAACCGCCGAAGAGAAAAGCTCTGAACCAGACTTCGAGGTCAAGGCTAGGGGTAGAGGGATAGCGCAGAGGGTCTACTTTGAGGGCCACGATCGTGAGCGACTGGAGGATGTCACCTACTCAAGTTGTGCGGCGGGCGATGACACGGTCCTGATGAAGGCGGGTGAGATCATTCTGGACCATACAACCGGGGTTGGCACAGGGAAAAACTTGAGCGTACGTTTTTTCGATGTTCCGATTCTGTATTTTCCACAGGCCAGTTTTCCTATCAGCGATGAGCGCAAATCTGGTCTGCTGTTCCCTGTGTTCGGCTATGGGAAGGACTGGGGATTTAACTTCCGAATCCCTTATTACTGGAACATTGCACCTGAGCAGGACGCCACTTTTGAAGGACACATGATGGCCAATCGCGGTCTGCAGTTTGCGGGTGAGTACCGCTACATCGGTAAGAACCGGCACGGTGACCACAACGGTGTGTTGCGTGGTGAGTTCATGCCCGAAGACAGCAAATTCGGTGACAGCCGATATGGCTGGAGCTACGAGCATCGATTGAACACCCGCCGCTGGGAGACTGACTTCAATCTGGATATTGACCTTGGGTATGTCTCCGACACGGCGTATCTGGACGATCTTGCAGATGACCTTCAAGTTAGCAGCGCGGCTCATATTCCCCAGATCATCGATCTGGCAATTGATCCATATGACATTTTTCTGGAAGACGAAAATCTGGTTGTGAATGTGGACGCGTCCGCCTATCAGAGCCTGGATACGGCACTTCAGATCGAACAAGAACCGTATGCCAGGCTGCCCGGCATCACGGTCGACTGGAGTAAGAATTTTGATCTTACCCTGGGCGATTCGGGTACCGGCTACCAGCGCGATGACAGTACTGAGTTCACAGTTCGACCTGAAGTGGATTCAGAACTGGTTAATTTTCAGCATTCTGCCGATGGCATGACAAAAGGTTTGCGACTGGACATTCAGCCATCCTTGGCGTTGCCGATGAAACGGGTATATGGTGCCATCACCCCTAAATTGACCTGGGCCTATACGGCCTACAGTGTCAGTGATCAGCCGCAGGGCGACCCGTCCAGCCCTATGCGGAGTATTTTTCTTTTTGAGGTGGCTTCAGAATTGTTTCTTGAGAGAGATGTCGTTTGGCGATCTACCGAGCATGTTCAGACCCTTGTTCCCCGGCTGTCGTATCACTACGTGCCGTTTGAGGACCAGAGCGACCTGCCTGTATTTGACAGCGGTTCGGTTGGGTTCGGAAACATTGCCGATGCCTACCTGAGTGACGGTTTCTGGGGGTCAGACAGGATCCAGGATTTTCAGGGATTCACGCTGGGGCTGGAGAGTGAAACCTATGGAACAGAGTCCGGTGATCGGCTGATGAAATGGACACTGGCTCAGCAGATCTACCTGGCTGATCGGGAGGTCACCCTGGATCCTGCTGACGAACCGCAGACCAGCGATTATTCAGCACTGCTCGGGGAGATCGATTTCAATTTCAGCGAACAGTGGAGTGCGGGTGGCTTTGCCAGTTGGGACTGGGATGCCAGCGACCTCAACCAGTGGCGCTTTTCTTCCAGCTTCAGTCCGGATTATCGTCGTGAGTTGAATCTTGCCTACCAGAGCGAGGGTGACAACAATAGCAACGTTGAATTGGGTCTGAGCTGGCCTCTGGCTCCGCGCTGGCAACTGGGTGCGGCCGGATTGTTGGGTCAGGGCGATGACGATGGGCAATATACCCGCGTGAGTCTGGGATATGACGCCTGTTGTTGGGCTCTTCGTGTGCAGCTTGAAGATCGCCCTCGTAGGGATGACGAACAGAATGGCGAGTCCGAGGGCGGTACTCACGTCATGGTTACTCTGAAGCTGAAGGGGCTGGGCAAGATCTCATCTGGCGAATTGATGGATCTGAGTCAGGGGTTCACTGCTGCAGCACCGTCGCTGTGAGTCGTGTTTCAGCCCTGATTCACCATCACCTGATGATGTCTAACGTTCCTAAAATGGATCGTGAGGCGAGGTTTTGTATTCCTGAGAATTGCCGGGCAATCGCAAGGCGGTTGATCTGCACTGTGCCGGTAATTCTATGGGCCGCGCGCGCTGTAGTTCTTGCTGCCCCGCTCGTGTTTGGCACAACAATTGCCCAAGGTGAAAGCATTGATCGGGTCGTTGCTGTCATCAACCAGAGTGTTATTACGGAATCTGAACTTCAGCGTGAAGTACAGCGTGCACAGCTGGAAATTCGTGCCAGTGATCAGAAGGCTCCCAGCCAAACTGACCTGAGGCGGAACCTGCTGGAGAGCATGATCCGGGATCGTATACAGCTCCAGCTGGCAGGGCATCGCAACATTCGAGTGAATGACAACCTGGTCAACAGTGCAATCTCTGATATCGCCGAAAAAAATAGTTTGTCGCTTGAGCAACTGCGTGACGAAGTTGAGCGCGGTGGCATGGCCTACCAAGACTATTTTGAGGATCTTCGAGAGCAACTGACGATCCGGAGACTGATCGACGTTGAAGTCGTTCAGAAAGTCAGTGTCTCCGAGCAGGAAATAGATCAGTATCTGGCACTTAACCCCGATTCATGGGCTCCTGGGGAACTTGAGCTGGAGCTCAGCCATATACTTTTGTCGGTTTCCGGCAGCGCGTCTGACCAGGAGATCGATTCTCAGCACGCCCGTGCTGTGGACATCAGAGGCAAGATACTGGCCGGACTCAGATTCAGTGAAGCTGCAGTCCAGTACTCCGACAGCTCAGACGCCGAGCACGGCGGAAACCTCGGGTGGCGGAAGAAAAGCCAGTTACCGAGTCTTTTTGTCGAAGCCGTGAAAGGGCTCCGGCCCGGGCAGTTCTCAGAAGTCAGTCGCAGCCCTAATGGGTTCCATATCATCCAGCTGATGGCCAGGCGTGGTGGTGAAGAGATGTTGGTCGAGCAGATTCGTGTGCGTCATATCCTGCTGGTTCCCAATGTGGTCACGGATGAATCTCAGATCAGAAAGCGACTGGAACGTGTGCGACAGCGTATAGAGGCCGGAGAGCAGTTCTCCGAGATGGCGCGACTGCACTCCGAGGATCGTCACAGCCGTGCCAAAGGCGGTGATCTGGGCTGGCTGAATCCCGGTGATGCAACACCGGAATTCGAAAAAATTCTCCAGAAGCTAGATGTTGGTCAACTCAGCGATGTCTTCCAGACGCGGTCTGGCTTCCATCTGGCAAAGCTTGTAGATCGACGAACCAGAAACCTGAGTGAGCAGATGCGCCGCAGCGATGCCAGGTTCCGAGTTCGAGCCAAGAAAATTCAGGAAAACTATAATCAATGGATCCACGAGTTAAGAGACCTCGCCTTCGTGGAGATCCGGGTACCGCTGGATGAACTCTGAAGAACAGAGCCATCTCACGGACCCGGATTCCGCCTACCTGGAACACACTTTCGGTGTTCTGATTATCGGTTGGAGGTGAACTCCGGATAGGCCTCCAGGCCACACTCGCTCACGTCCACACCACGATACTCCTCTTCACTGACTCGCAGACCCACGGTCGCCCTAAGAATTCCCCAGACCAGACCGCGGGGCTAACGCACTTTCCAGCGACAGTGAATTCCAGGTGGTCTTCAACCTTATCCGGTCAAACGTATGCTGTGACTCCTGCCGGGGAATGCAGTCGCTGGGCCGGCAATGCCGGTTTTCTTAGGCACCTAGGTTGTAACCGCGCTCATCGTGTAGGGCAACATCGAGGCCTTCTGCTTCTTCCTCTTCATTGACCCGCAGTCCCATTACGCTATCGATTATCTTGAGCAGGATGAAGCTCACCACGCCGGTATAGATGATGGTGGCGATGATGCCGATAGCCTGTGTTTGGACCTGACTGCCGATGCTGTTGATGCCATCCCCAAAACCCGCACCGCCCAGGGCCTGAGCTGCGAATACTCCGGTCAGCAGTGCACCGATAATCCCGCCAACCGCATGTACCCCGAACACATCAAGCGAGTCGTCATATCCGACCTTGCGTTTAAGGGTAGTTGCTGCGAGAAAGCACCCGACCCCGGCAGCAATGCCGATCACTAATGCCCCCATCGGGCCGACAGAACCCGATGCTGGCGTGATCGCAACCAGTCCACCGACAGCGCCAGAAGCAATACCAAGTACGCTGGGTTTGCCGTGTGAGAGCCACTCACTGAACATCCAGCCGAGCGCAGCAGCAGCGGTTGCGATCTGGGTGACAGCCATCGCCATGCCGGCGGTGCCGTCCGCCGCCAGTTCGCTGCCCGCATTGAAACCAAACCAGCCAACCCACAGCATGGCTGCACCAATCAAGGTGTAGCCAAGATTATGCGGCGGCATCGGCGAGGATGGATATCCTCTGCGCTTGCCAAGGACCAGAGCGGCGACCAATCCCGCGATGCCCGCGTTGATATGGACCACGGTACCTCCGGCAAAGTCCAGTATTCCCAGACCACCAAGCCATCCGCCATCACCCCAGACCCAGTGCGTAATAGGTGCGTAAACGAGGGTCAGCCAAAGCCCCATGAAACAGAGCATGGCGGAGAACTTCATGCGCTCAGCGAATGCACCGACGATCAACGCCGGGGTAATGATGGCAAAGGTCATCTGAAAGGTCATGAAGACGGTCTCCGGGATCGACCCGCTGAGAGCATCTACCGTGACCCCGCGCAGAAACAGCTTGCTTAAGCCACCCCAGTACGCGCCTTCGCCGCCAAAGGCGATGGAATATCCGTACAGCGCCCAAAGTATGGTCATAAGAGCGGTAATGGCGAAACACTGCATCAGCACGGACAGTACGTTCTTGGCGCGAACCATTCCCGCATAAAACAGAGCCAGGCCGGGGATGGTCATAAATAGTACCAGCGCGGTTGCAGTGAGCATCCACGCGGTATCACCTGCGCTGAGCCCGCCCTCGTCGGCGGCTGCTTGGGTAACGTTCAACAACAGACCTAGCGCAACTGTCAACCGGGCCATGTTCTGTGTAAGAAAAATTTTCATGTGATGTTCTCCTGGCGGTCGTTTCCGGTTAAAGGGCGTCGCTACCGGTCTCGCCTGTGCGAATCCGGATCACCTGCTCAATATCGTAGACAAAGATTTTGCCGTCGCCGATCTTGCCCGTTTGTGCAGAGCTGGAAATCGACTCGACGACCTGATCGAGCAGGTCGGCCGCAACCGCGACCTCAAGTTTGATCTTTGGCAGAAAATCAACAGCATATTCGGCACCACGATAGAGTTCGGTGTGGCCTTTCTGCCTGCCGAATCCTTTGACCTCGGTGACAGTCATACCTTTGATCCCAATTTGTGAAAGCGCATCCCGGACATCGTCCAGTCGGAAAGGCTTGATAATCGCCATAATCAGTTTCATCAACAGTCTCCTTCTGCTAGTCGTGAAGTTGATTCACCAGCCTGCCTGTGTGGGCCAGACTGACACCGAATAGTTAAGCAATTGGCGTGCCAGGCAGATGTGCCCAAAAAACGGGTACAACACGCTGGATTCGCTAGTTGAAGGACGGTGTCGCTGACCTATGGTGGGGCACAAGAAAGAGCCACGCACTGGCTTGGTGCAAGGGAGAAAATAGGTGAATTTGCTACAATTGCCTGGCCGGCACTGTGTCGGTCTGGTCAAGCCTTCTTCTGAACGGAGTGTCGTGGTTAATGTCGTTACGCAGACTTGCTGAAACCATCGCCGATGCGCTACCGAGTGATATCGCCAGGGATGTGCGCAACAATTCCCGGGTGGTTGTCCAGTCGGCACTGGAAAAGATGGACCTGGTCAGTCGTGAGGAACTGGATATCCAGGAGAAGGTGGTGCAACGCACTCGCCAGAAGCTTGAGGCACTGGAGGCGCGAGTGGCCGAATTGGAAGAGGCATTGAGAACCCGGTCGACGTGAGCCGGTATACGGGTAGGGTCTTACGACTGAATTCTGAGTTGTTGCGGGTGAGGTGGCTGGATTGATCTGAGGTCAATCACTGTATCTACCGATAGGTTTCCATCGCTGTCGAGCTGATTCCTAGCGATATGCGTAAGGGCTATATTGCTCCCTGTTCCATAAACTGCCCGGGACCCTTTTGCTCATGGCCTAGCGCGTTCTTCAACAAGACCAGTTCCTACAACGACATCAGTTTCGTCATACCCCAACTCTTTTATGAGGAGAGATGCTTACGAACTCGGAAAAATATAAGCCATGGTAACCAACACAGCTGCCCAGCCCGCGAGAGCCAGCACAAAACCCAAGAAAGGACTCATGATGCTTCCTCAAAAGTCGTTATTAAGAACCGCCCATCAAGATTCAATGAACCTCTAATATTACGCCTTCCTTGCACTGACTGCCACAGAGGCGCTGTTTCAAGGTTATTCTGGCTGATCATTCAGCTAGATACATACCCCAATGAGTTTTGAGTGTGATCCGGATCCCACTCACAGTGGAAAGGCGTTACCAGTAATGGAGATACACAACACGATGGCTGTAGGACTTCAGGGCCTCGTCACGCGCAAGGGAGGCGTAAAACGCTACTACATCTACATCCTCAGGCACTGGGTATTCCGTGAACCGGTTGATAACCGGCAGGTCTCACAGCGTCTGAGTCAATTTTTTTTTGATCCTGACCTAGGTCGGGAGAGCGTCATTTTGCCGCATCAGATGCACGCCATATTGTCTCTATTTCCATGGTGTAGGCTTAATATAACCCCGTCGTCCGCTAATTCGCGTATCCCCTCATCGGTATAAGACGTGGCTAGTCCTACGTTTTCGCCCTCAACCCAACCATTCCCGCCTCCTGCTCCATCTGCATAGTCCTGATCCCAACAAGCGTCCTTATCCGTCGTACCGGGAACCCACGCCAAGCCCGACCCATCCACACTCGGATCAGAAGTACAAACCTTGGGCATGAATTTTACAGGTGCATTCGTACTGCATACCCAACGGCCCGTATCAGAGGTACCCTCCGGAGTCAGAACCAAGACCTTGCCCGCTGCGGTTTCATCCTCAGCGCCAAATATCACGTCGCTGTCTATTCCATCTTTCAGTCTTATTTTCACTAGTGTCTTTTTGCCGGAACCCACCCGGGCTATCGTGGCATAGTCAAGTCCCGTTGGGGCCTCAGCAGATAACCCCCCAGTCCCCTCGGCTAACTTACGGGCATAGACCTGACCATGATGGAGGACCTCAGTGATCCTTGTCCGAGTCAAATACTTGTTGTACTGAGGCAGCGCGATGGCTCCGAGAATGGCAATGATTCCCACCACTACCATCAACTCCAACAGCCCAAAACCTTTCTGTTTCATGATCCCCTCCTTGTTCTCAGGTCATTGTAGGAGAGATTACGGTCAGGGGGAAGGATGCGTGAGAGCTGCAGGTGTTCCTTCACTGTCTCCAATTGGCAGATCAGTACAGGCGAAAGGTAACACCTACAGCCGCTCTATTAATCACTATCTGAACTGGGGAACAAGGGTAAACAAGAGGGTACAAAGTGACTGAATAAGTTACTGGGAATATCCCATTTCAATGCAAAGTTTCAGAATCAGAGTGTTCTTCCTCTTCCATCTGGCTCAGCTCGATCTGAGTCCGACAATAATTCACGGTGGGTTCCCAACAGCCAGTCTCCAATAGATTCTGCACAAGCATCACGATTGCCGTCAGCTCAGACTCATCGAACTGAATAAAGTAATCAAGCCACGGTTTGCTGAAATTATCTAAAATATCTAGTGATTTCTTCAAATAGCTGCCAAAGGGAAGTTCAAAATGAGTACTGTCAGAATAAATGGGAGAAATCCATGAAACTCGGATTACTATTGCCCAATCAAGGCGTCGTCTTCGGCGCGACGACTGTCCCTGAATTGCTTGCACTCGCTGAACAGGCTGAAGGTTCTGGCATATTTGAAAGTCTTTGGGTCGGCGATAATCTGCTTGCTAAACCCCGGCTTGAGTCCATCACACTCCTGTCCGCGCTCGCCGCCCGCACAAAGACTTGCCGGCTTGGCACTGCCTGCATGGCGAGTTTCCCGTTGCGCCATCCAGTAGTACTTGCCGCACAATGGAGTGCACTCGATTGCCTTGCCGACGGCCGAACCGTGCTTACGGCCTGTATCGGCGGCGGACCCGCGAAGGGCAATATCGCGGGTGACTTCAGATCTGAGTACGGTGCAATGCAAGTTGACCCAACTGAACGAGTCGCTCGGATGGAGGAGGGCATTGAGGTGCTACGCGTGTTGTGGAAGCAAGATCCGGCGACCTTCAAGGGACGATTCTTTAATTTCGACGGCATCGCAGTGCGCCCGCAACCGGTGCAGAGCCCCTGCCCACCAATTTGGGTGGCGAACAACCCGTGGGTGTTTGGCACAAGTAGTTCTGGCACTATTAACAGGCAGGTAGACCGGGTCGCGCGTCTCGCGGACGGTTGGATGACCGTTGGCGCCACGCCAGAGCAGTTCGACA
>CAZVVN010000028.1:0-35689 GCA_964630665.1 uncultured Acidiferrobacteraceae bacterium
CTTCTGAAAATCGTTCACCGGTTGGCCAGCATGGTGTGTGAAATCTCAGGGCTTGATGCCGCAACCTTCCAGCCTGCGGGCGGTAGCCAGGGTATCTTTGCGAACGCCTGCATCATCCGCGCCTATCATCTGGCAAGAGGGCAGGGGTCGCAGCGCGACGAAATCATCACCACGGCTTCCTCCCATCCTGCCGACCCTGCGGCAGCGTCTACGGCCGGTTACAAAGTGATCACGCTGATGCCGGGCCCCAAAGGTTATGCGACATTAGATGCGCTGGAGGCGGTGCTGTCGGAGCGTACGGCAGGGTTGATGATCACCAACCCTGAAGACACGGGACTATTCAATCCTGAGATCGACCGGTTTGTCGAGCGGGTTCACGAGGTTGGTGGGTTGTGTGCTTATGACCAGGCCAACGCCAATGGCCTGCTGGGTATTGCAAGGGCCGGTGATATCGGCTTTGATCTTTGCCAGTTCAACCTGCACAAGACCTTCTCGGGACCGCATTCGAGCAATGGCCAGGCCTGTGCCGCGATCTGTGTATCTGAAGAACTCGCGCGGTTCCTACCTCGACCGGTAGTGACCTTTGACGGTCAGCAATACGGGTTTGAGGACCCCTCCGAAAGCATCGGAAAGGTTCGAGGCTACCTGGGTAACCTGCAGGTCGTCGTTAAGGCCTATGCGTGGATCAGGAGCCTGGGTGCTGATGGTCTGAAGGCGGCGGCCCAGACGGCTGTACTTAACAGCAATTATATGGCCCGAAAGCTGAGTCAGACCGCAGGGTTTGAGTTGCCCTACGACCCCACCATCAGACGCCTTGAACAAGTGCGTTACAGCCTGGCGCCGCTCAAGGAGGAAACCGGCATTGGCGGTCCTGAGATGAAAATGAGGATGATCGATTTTGGGCAGCAGCACATTTTTGAAAGCCACCATCCTGTGCTGGTACCGGAACCCGCCACCATTGAGCCCGGTGAATCGTATTCGCTGGATGAGATCGATGAGTATCTTGCCGTCCTTGAAACGGTGGCTCTTGAGGCGCGGGCAGACCCCAAGTTGGCCGCGTCGGGTCCCTATCGGTCAGCCCAGCCGCGGGTCGACGATGTCGCTCAGGATGATCCCGACACCTGGGCGATGACCTGGCATGCCCGACAGCGCAAGCCGACAATTGCCAAAGGCTGAATGACCTCGCGTATCGGATTGATCGTCAATCCCATCGCCGGTCTCGGTGGTACGGTCGGGCTCAAAGGGAGCGATGGTGCCGATACGGTGCGGCAAGCGTTAGCACAGGGCGCGCGGCCGCAGGCGAATACCCGCACCGTACGGACACTGGAACTTGCCCGGAGTCGTGTAGCCGCGACGTTTGAACTGCTGACACCCGCTGGGTCGATGGGTGAAGAAGCAGCATGCGCCGCGGGTTTTTCTCCCTTGGTTCTTGCGTTGCCTGTTACGGGTTCGACCACGGCCCAGCACACCCGGGCCGCGATCAGAGAACTGCTTGAGCGAGGCGTCGACCTGCTGGTCTTCGCTGGTGGCGACGGTACCGCCAGGGACGTGTGTGAGATTCTGGGTGAATCACTGCCCTGTATCGGTATACCGGCAGGAGTCAAGATCTACTCCGGCGTGTTTGGCCGCTCTCCTGCTGCCGTAGCTGATGTAATGGTCAGTTGGACCGATGGTAAACGCTTGTGTGTTGCGTGTGAGGTCGTTGATGCTGACGAAGAGGCGGCGCGGCAGGGCCGCCCATTCACCCGACCTTTTGGGTTCCTGTCCGTTCCCGACGTTGTGGGGCGCGTACAATCTCCGAAGTCTCCGGTCTCCTCGGAGACGGCCGATCTGGACAGTATTGCACGGGAGGTCGTCTCGCGCCTTCCCCTGGATTCGGTGTGCGTCCTCGGACCCGGCACTACGACCCGGGCCGTCGGACAACACCTGGGGCTTGCCAAGACCCTGCTGGGGGTCGACGTGATCTGTGGTACGGCATTGGTTGCAGGTGATGCCAGTGAGAAGGAGATTCTTCACATCAGCGAGGGTCGTTTGACAAAGATTGTGGTGACGCCCATCGGTGGGCAGGGGCATATCCTCGGGCGGGGTAACCAGCAGCTGAGTCCGGCGGTTCTCCAGCAGGCCGGGCTTGACAACCTGATTGTAATTGCGACCCCGGCAAAACTGGCAGGTCTGCCCGATCATGCACTGACTGTTGACACGGGCAGCCCGGATCTGGACAACGCACTCGCCGGTCATATCCGAGTTGTTACTGGCTGGAGACGCGAAGCGGTCTGCCCCGTAGAGGTATACTGATCCGCATGATCGATGTCTCACGGCGATTACCGAATACCCGGTGATCGCCGACAGATAAGATGCCGAATGACCAGCGGGTCGTGCTCTTGCGGACCGCCAGGAGCCGCCTTGATTGAGTCTCTCATACACTGAAAAGCCATGCCCCTTGAACACTCGTTTCAGCCTCTCAAGAGTATTCGAGTCATTGATCTAAGCGGAGTCCTGGCAGGTCCCTATTCGACCTACCAGCTGGGTCTGCTGGGGGCGGAAGTCATCAAGATCGAGAAGCCGCAAACCGGTGACTGGGCCCGGCAGGGAGGAGATGACGAATTGGCCGCCCTTTCAATGGCGACTGGATATCTCACCCAGAATGCCGGCAAGAAGTCGATCACGCTTGACCTCAAGCACCCTGAAGGACTCGCGATCGCCAAGCGTCTGATAGAAAGTGCGGATGTTTTCGTCGAAAACTTTCGCCCGGGTGTGGCAGCACGACTAAAACTCGATGCTGGTAGGGTTAGTGCGATCAACCCTCGCATTGTTTATTGCGCGATTTCCGCCTACGGTCAGGATGGCGCGATCGCCCAGCGACCCGCTTACGATCACGTCGTCCAGGGGATGAGCGGGATTATGAGTACCACGGGAACGACCACCTCCGGCCCGACCAAGGTGGGCGCGCCGTATGTTGATTATGCGACTGGACTCAATGCGGCTTTCGCCATTGTTTCGGCACTGCACGAGGTCAATCGAACGGGTAAGGGCGTGACGCTGGACGTCTCTATGCTGGATACTTCGATGATGCTGATGGCGTCGCTGGTGACCAGACACCTGACAACAGGTTGGGAGCCGAATCCTGCCGGTAACGCCGCCTGGAGCGGCAGCCCGTCATCGGGTGCATTTGAAACTTTGGATGGCATCATCATGATTGCGGCAAATACCCAATTGCAGTTTGAATCTTTGTGTAAGGCACTGGATCGAAGCGACATCCAGTGCGATCCAAGGTGGTCTTCGCCTGGAGAGCGCAAGATGAACGCAGAAAGTCTGCGCGACCAGATTGCCGCATCAATTACTACCCGGATGGCACGCGAATGGGAAGAGATTCTGGCAATGCATGGCGTGCCGGCCGCGCGGGTGAGAACGCTGCCGGAAGTTCTTTCAGAGAACCAGTTCCGACAGCGGGGCCAATGGCAGGAGATGAAGGTGCCCGGCATCAACAGGCCCGCGCATCTCCCGGCCGTTGGCTTCAAGGCCGATGGCGAATCGATGGGGCCTAACAACCCGCCCCCACGGCTGGGGCAGGATACCGACGAGGTGCTGGCGTCGCTGGGATTGACTACTGAACAGATCGGCGCACTGCGGGATCAGGGTGTTGTGTAGCCCGCCCGACACCCGAATGTGCTAGAGACTACAATCCGAATGTAGTCTGGAAATGGAACTTTGATGTCAACGGCCCAGAGCGACCGGTTGATTCAGAATCAGATTTGGGGTCAGTATCTCGAGTGACAACGGACACCGGCATTGCCCTTGATAGAGATACCCGGTTGTATCGATTCGTTGTGAGCAGCGTGGTCTATGAAGTTCACTGTTTACGTGTGGTGCTGACCCCAGGTCTGAGGTGCGATCAGTGACTGGATTGCCGAGCTATACTGGAATACTTGGCCGGATCTGGCACTACGTTTTTCTAGTGATCTGCGGATTCGTTTTTTTGCTGTTGATAGCACCTCTGTTTGTCATCATTCCGTTATCGTTTAATGCAGATTCATATTTCACCTTCACTGAAGGAATGTTGCGTCTGGATCCAGATGCATATTCTTTGAAATGGTATCGTGAAATATTTGGGACGTATGAAGCAATACGTTCTTCCCGACCAGAGTCGCATGGTTCAGAGTGGGCATCAGCTGCAGGCAACAGTTTTTTTATTGCGATCTTTGCCACGCTAATCGCAACGTCATTGGGTACTCTGGCGGCAATCGGCCTCAGTCGCTCACACATACCGTACAGGCGGCTGATCATGGCGGTGTTGATATCGCCAATGATTGTGCCGATCATCATTACGGCCGCCGGTATCTTTGTCTACTACTCCAAGTATCACCTGGCCTATACCCATCTGGGTCTGATCCTGGCGCATGCGGCACTGGGTACACCGTTTGTTGTAATCACGGTTACGGCCACCTTGATGGGATTCGATCAGCAGTATGTGCGGGCCTCGTACAGTCTTGGAGCCCGGCCGCTGAGAACATTCAGAAAAGTGATCTTGCCACTGACATTTCCGGGGATCATTACCGGGGCGCTGTTTGCGTTTGTGACCTCATTCGATGAGGTCGTCGTGGTGATCTTTCTGGGCGGTGAGGAACAGATCACATTGCCGAGACTGATGTGGTCTGGAATACGACAGGAAATCACCTTGACCATACTCGCTGTTGCAACAATCATGGTGTTGCTGTCGATAGTTATCCTGATTTGTGTGGAACTGTTGCGGCGTCGTCATGAGCGGCTATTAATTCGGTCCGTGGGTACAGGATGAGACTTCTTGAATCAGTTCAGATTTTTCGCAGTAGCCTAATATGTCACAACTGGAGAGGGTTCAAGTGCTGAGAATGCTTGAAAAATGAGCCACAATGTGGGAAAACCTAGACCCTGTTGGGCAGGAATACCTTGGCCTGCCATCAACTAACGTAACAGCCACCCAGTCAATAGTAAAATAGTGGCCCCCAAAAAGAGACAGTTGGGTTGGGAGCCAGAGAGCGTGGACAAAACAACGAAGGAAGTACTGAAGAACATGGACCTAAATCACGCACAAGCCTATGTGAGCTTCAACGAAGTCCAGAAAAGTTACGACGGCGAGAATCTCGTGGTCAAGGACCTCAACCTGGGTGTTCAGCGAGGTGAATTCATGACCATGCTGGGCCCGTCTGGTTCCGGCAAGACCACTTGCTTGATGATGCTGGCGGGATTCGAGACTGCTACCAGTGGTGAGATCATGTTGGACGGTACCGCAATCAATGATGTGCCACCCTGGAAACGGGATATCGGGATTGTCTTTCAGAACTACGCTTTGTTTCCACATATGACGGTCCGTGAGAACCTGGCTTACCCGCTGGAAGTCAGAAAGACCCCAAAATCAGAGATTGACGAGCGTGTGAAACAAGCGTTGGGGATGGTTCAACTGGAAGGTTTCAGCGGTCGACGTCCGGGGCAGCTCTCCGGTGGCCAGCAACAGCGGGTTGCCGTGGCACGGGCGCTTGTCTTCGAACCTAAGCTGGTGTTGATGGATGAACCTCTAGGGGCACTGGATAAGCAGCTGCGTGAGCAGATGCAGTACGAGATCAAACATATTCACGAAAATCTCGGGATCACTGTGGTCTATGTGACGCACGATCAGTCGGAAGCTCTGACCATGTCCAACCGTGTGTGTGTTTTTGATGATGGTGTGGTGCAGCAGGTCGCCGCACCTGATGTATTGTATGAGCAACCCGAGAATGCCTTCGTAGCGCAGTTTATCGGCGAGAACAATACATTCGTCGGCACAGTGAAAGAAGCCAGCAACGGTCACTGTATTGCTGAGGTCCAGACCGGTGAGTCCCTGAAGGCGCTGGCGATCAATATCGATGGTCCTGGTAGCCGCACAACGCTGTCACTGCGGCCGGAGCGGGTGTCCATAAATCCCGAGTCAGGGAGCTGTGATAACAGTGTGCAGGGCACAGTCAAAGAACTGATTTATCTGGGTGACCACATCCGTGCCCGACTCGCGTTGTGTGGCCAGGACCAATTTATCGTAAAAGTCCCCAATGCAGCCCGGCACAGTCATCTGACAGAAGGTGAGTCCGTTGTAGTCGGTTGGCATTCGGAAGATTGCCGCGCGCTGGATGCACCGGCCTAGTCCAGTAGTGATCTAGCTCTGCAATAGTTCAACGGAACTCATTTAATTCAGCCCATGGCGAAAGCAACACAACCCATCATGATTGATGGTGTGCCGCTCACCAAGCAGCTGGCACGCGCTGAACGGCGCAAAAAGTACGTAGCTTTTGCTATGGTTTTGCCGCTATTGGTGTTTATTCTTGTCACATTTGCAATACCGATCTTGAGCATGCTGTTTCGCGGTGTAGACAATCCCCGGATGACCAATCTGGTTCCAAACTTGGTCGCTGCCGTGGAGCAATGGGACGGTATCGAACTGCCCTCGGAAGCGGTTTTTGAGACGGCATTTCATGATCTGACAGCGGCGAGAGAAGCTGGCAACCTGGGAAAAATTGCAACCCACGTCAATTACAGCCTGTCCGGTGGGCGAAGCATGATCCTGAAAACCAAGCGCAAATTCAAAAAAATCAAATCAGGGCCTTACCGAGAGGCCATGATTAAGGCGGATAAACGCTGGGGAAAAATACACACTTGGGCCGTCATCAAGAAAGTCAGCGACCCATACACGGCACGCTATTTTCTGAATGCAGTCGATCGCGACTACGATGATGCAGGTAAGGTGATCGAACAGCCTGAAGAGAAGCAGATTTACGTCACCCTCTTTGTTCGCACACTCTGGATCAGCCTGCTGGTCACACTGTTGACTCTGATCATCGGTTATCCGATCGCCTACCTTATCTCTACGACGCCACCAAAGATCAGTAACCTGCTGATCATTATGGTGCTACTCCCGTTCTGGACCTCGCTGCTGGTGCGAACGACTTCCTGGATCGTGTTGCTTCAGACTCAGGGGGTCATTAACGATCTGCTGGTCTGGGTCGGTTTTGTCTCGGAGGAAAACCGAATCCAGATGATTTTCAATTTGAGAGGGACCCTGATTGCAATGACGCAGATCCTTCTGCCCTTCATGGTGTTACCGATGTACAGTGTGATGAAAACCATACCGCTTTACGAGCTTCGTGCCTCACAGTCTCTGGGTGCCAATCCCTTTATTACCTTTTTCCGGATTTTCTGGCCCCGTTCCATTCCGGGTATTGGCGCGGGCGGGTTGCTCGTCTTTGTTCTGTCAGTGGGGTACTACATCACCCCTGCACTCGTGGGCGGTGCCAAAGGGCAGATGATTAGCAATCAGATCGCATTCCACATGAAGTCCTCGCTCAACTGGGGATTGGCTGCCGCAATGGGCAGTATTCTGCTGGTTGCGGTGCTGATTCTGTACTGGCTCTACGACAAAGTGGTCGGCATCGACAAGATGAAACTCGGATAGCCTCTTGTGAGTGTACCTGCATATACCGGACCACTCGGTCGCACCTGGCATTACGTTTTCCTCGGCATTTGTTGTCTGGTGTTTTTCTTTCTGATGGCGCCGATCATGGTGATCGTTCCGCTGTCATTCAATATCGAGCCCTATTTCACGTTCAGCGAGGGAATGCTACGGCTTGATCCCGACGCGTTTTCTTTGCGCTGGTATAAGGACGTGCTGGGTATGTGTACCCAGAAAGCCACCGAAGCCGCAGACGCATTCACGACCAGCACCAAAGTCCAGGAATGTGGTTCAGGGTCGAACCGCGGCTATGAGTGGGCATTCGCGGCACGGAACAGTATTTTGATTGCGATTTTCGCCACGCTGGTGGCTTCCACGCTGGGCACCCTGGCGGCTGTCGGATTGAGCCGTACGCACATGCCGTTTCGAAAGCCGATCATGGCCTTGCTGATTTCACCTCTGATCGTACCAATCATCATCACTGCCGCGGGTATGTTTTTCTTCTATTCAAAGATCGGTCTGGCCTATTCCCATCTGGGGGTGGTTCTTGCCCACGCTGCCATCGGGACACCCTATGTGGTGATTACGGTGACGGCCACGCTGGTCGGTTTTGACGAAACGCTCATTCGTGCCTCGGGTAGTCTGGGGGCCAAACCGGTGCGCACCTTTTTCAAGGTCATCATGCCGCTGATTACCCCGGGCGTCGTGTCCGGGGCTTTGTTCGCGTTCATCACGTCATTTGACGAGGTGGTGTTGATCTACTTTATTGCCGATGCCGCGCAGAAGACCATTCCCATACAGATGTGGTCGGGCCTTCGCCAGCAGATCAGCCCCAGTATACTGGCGGTGGCGACCATGCTGGTTGCTTTCTCGGTCGTATTGCTGGTGGCGATCGAACTGCTCAGACGGCGCAGTGAACGTCTACGGACTATGGCGCCCTCCTGAGTTCTCTAAAATATATCAATGCAAGTCCGAGTGCCGGTAAAGAAGGGCGGCATAGTGGCATCCTCCAGAGGCTTGCGTATAATACCCGGGTTGTCTGTGTGATCATTTTCTGTAAGTTTCTGTATTTATGTTAGAAAACGATCAGTTCATCCACTTGAAATTTTCTTAAGAAGCGTAATCTCTGGAGGAGTTAATGAGTAAATTTAAGACTACATCGGTGTTGACGCTAGCAGCCATCGGTCTTGGCCTGATGAGTGCAACGGCGTATGCAGGCAAGATCACGTTCGTGTCCTGGGGTGGGTCGTATACCGCCAGTCAGGTCAAGGCATGCATCGAGCCTTATGAGGCTAAAACCGGTCAGCAGTTCAATGTTGTGGACTACAACGGCGGTCTGGCAGAGATCAGAACACAGGTAGAAGCCGGCAATGTTCAGTGGGACATCGTCGACACCACACCGCAGGACGCACTGCGCGGTTGTGACGAAGGCCTTCTGGAAGAACTCGACCACTCGCAGTGGTTGCCGGCACCTGACGGCACTCCCGCTACCGAGGACTTCGTTGAAGGTGCACTGAGCGACTGTTATGTGGGCAATATTTCTTGGGCTACCGTTCCTGCTTACGATAAGACGAAAATCAACGGCACCCCGACGACCATGGCCGATTTCTGGGATGTTGAAAAATATCCTGGCCGCCGAGGTCTGCGCAAAGTTCCTCGTGTGAACCTAGAGTGGGCCCTGATGGCAGATGGCGTAGCAAACGATCAGATCTACGAAGTTCTGGGTACGAAGGAAGGTCAAGATCGCGCGTTCGCAAAGCTATCTGAACTTAAAGACCATATCGTCTGGTGGGAAGCTGGCGCCCAGCCGCCACAACTCCTGGCTGATGGCGAAGTCGTGATGGTTACTGCTTATAACGGCAGACTCTTCAATGCTATGTACGTTGAGAAGAAGCCTTTCGCGATCATGTGGGGTCCGCAGGTCTTTGACCTCGATACTTATGTGGTTGTGAAGGGTGCGCCCAATAAGGACGCCGCGATGGAGTTCCTGAAATTCTGCACCAGTGCCGAGGCGCTGGCAGACACCACGAACTACATCTCGTATGGGCCGCTTCGCAAGTCATCGGCGCAGTTCGTCAATCCAGCGATCCTGCCGCACTTGCCGACAGCCCCGGACAACTTCAAGACAGCTCTTACATATGACTTTGACTTTTGGGCCGATAACATGGATGAGCTTAACGAGCGTTTCAACGCTTGGTTAGCCAAGTAAGCTGGTCTAGTAATCTTTGTACATAAAAAAGGCGGGCTTCGGCCCGCCTTTTTCTTTATACAAGAAACCCGATTCGAATCGATCGCCGGTTGTCCGCTGACGTGGGCAGCAGGCTTTAGTTCAAAACGAAGTTTTTTGTCGACTCGCCGATTTCTTGGTTGTTGAAATTCAGCTTGCCCAGCTGAGCAGTCAGTTCATCCTTTCCGTGAGCATCGACGAACTGTTCGACCTCATCATCTCTTTCCTCGTGTCGCTTGAGAGCACCAAAACTCGCGATCTTCAACAACCAGGTATTGGGTCTTGGTTTTTTCATTTTACCCGTGAACTCGATGCAGGCGTCGTAGTCACCCAGGGCATAGGATCCCCAGACGACATTGTCGACGATGTCCTGGTTTAAGGGATCGAGCTCATGGGCTTTGTGGAGTAATTGGACGCCTTTTTCGCAGTTTCCATTGAGAACGAGAGATTTTCCATAAGGTCCGAGAACGGCAGGGTTATTGGGATTCAGCTCATAGGCTTTCTGACCATGTTCCTCTGCTTTGTCGTAATTCACATCAAAGTATAGAGAGACGTTGCACAGCAGCCGATGGCAGTCCCAGTCATGATCGGTCAGTTCGTAGGCCTGTTCCAGTGTTGAGCGAATTCTCGTCATCAGGTCGCTGTCGGATTCTTCGAACCATTTCGTGCCGAGGCCTCCGCCCCAGGTACAGCAGCGCTCAGCGTAGGCTCTTCCGTTATTGCTGTCACTTTCGATCGCTTTCGTGAACATCTCCACGGCTATGTTTGCGTCTTCCTTGGTATTCCGTCGTTTGTGAAATTTTCCCTGGAGGAGGTATTCATATGAGGTCATATCCTCTGTCGGCTTTCTTTTGGCCCGTTTCAAACTGGTGACTTCAATCTCGCTCAGTACCGTATTCGCCATTTTGTTGACGATCTCGTCCTGAATCTCAAACACATCATCCAGGGTCTTGTCGTAGCGCTCACTCCATATCGAGTCTCCTGTTGCAGGATCTCCCAGTTCGGCAGAAATGCGTACCCGGTTGCCGGCAGAGCGGATGCTTCCTGTGATTACATAATCCAGTTTGTACTTCTCGGCGGCTTCTTTGACATCAATTGGGTTATCTTTGTAATCAAAAGTGGTATTGCGGGACATGATCTCGATGGAATTGATCATTGAAAACTCGGTGATGATATCGTCCGCAATGCCATCGACGAGAAAATCGTTGTCCTCGCTTTTGTTCAGGTTCCTGAACGGCAGTAGCATTAGGCGGGGTTTCACATTGCCGGTTTCTCCGGGCTTTAGGACCTTGCCCCCCGGTAGTGAAGTGGTCGCAGTGACTGAATCTTGACCGGTTGATTTGCTCTGATCTTTCGCAGTTGGGGATATCTGGTAGATCTCAAAATCACCTTCAATATTTTTCAGCTGGGTGTTGCCGAGATTATCGATTGCGACTTCAATTCGCTTGACGATTTTTTCGTGGACCGTTCGGGAGAGCAGTACACAGCCCGGTTCACAAAGACTCTCCAGTCTTGCTGCCACATTGACCCCACTCCCGTAGATGTTATCGTCTTCAATAATGACATCATCAAGATGGATTCCAACTCTGAATACCATTTGCGAATCTTCGGAAATGTTGTTATTACGGTCGCTCAGCACTTTCTGAAATTCAATGGCTGCGTTTACAGAATCGACGACACTGTTGAACTCGGCGATCACAGAATCTCCGGCTGTATGGAAAATTCGCCCACCATGCTCCTTGATGATCGGGTCAATCAGGTTTCGACATTTCTTGATGTTCTGCAGGGTCAACTCTTCGTTGTTGTCCATCAATTTGCTAAAGCCCACACAATCAGCCGCCAAAATGGTGGCTAGTTTTCGGGTTGGTTTTGAAGTTTCCATGATCTAAGCCTGGCTCAGGAGTAGAAGGGGAGTTCACGATCCGTAGTTTCAGTTACAGCAAAATTATAGAACGAATCATCGGACCGATGGAAGGCGCTGTTGGAGGCGGTTTTCGACTATCCACGGCCTTGGATGGGTAACGTGAATAAAAGGCGGAATTTGCCAAAAACATAGACTCCACAATGTTCAGCTGCCTAAATCTTCTGGCCCATAGAAGATGCTCCGGGTGACCATCCGGTATTCAGCCCGCCCCAGGGTATCTGTGGGAGTTGTTCCGGGTACAGCGCCTGTATATCCTTCCGTCTCCAGTCCTCACGCAGGGCGGTATTCTTGTATCGATACCGCGCTCCTTGACCAAGCCTGACCGATGAAGATCACTGAAATCGAAGTCACCCGGCACATCGTGCCCTGTGATCCGCCTTATCCAGCTGCCTGGGACAGCATCCCGAGGTCAACACTGCCGGTGACTATCGTGCGGGTAAGGAGCAATACAGGGCTGGAGGGGTTCGCTTCGGGAGACCCCTGTTACGGGATCGAAGACTACCGAAAGTATTTCATCGGGCAGGACCCACGGGAGATGGATCGTCACACAACAGTCATTGAAAACATCGGTGTGCACCACAGCCGTATGTGGCCGCTTGACCTCGCGCTCTGGGACCTTAACGGCAAGATCGAAGGCCAGCCGGTCTGGAAGCTCCTGGGTGGCACCAGCACCGATGTGCCCCTGTACGCCTCGACGGGAAGCCTCAGGCCTGCCGAAGTGTTGGCCGATATGGGCAGGGAGTACCGGGCACAGGGTTACCAGGCAGTCAAACTGCGCTTTGGGCGCACCAGCGAAGACGGTGATATCGCAGCACTGGCTGCCGTTCGTGAGGCGGTCGGAGACGACATGGCAATCATGGTAGATCTGAACCACGGCTGGAGAATGCCGTGGGACACTCACCCGGTACCGGCTCTCGAAGACATCATGGCGCTCGAAGAACGTACTCGTGAACATGGCCTGTTCTGGCTCGAAGAGCCATTGCATCGGGGGGACTATCCGGGCATGCGGGCATTGCGTGACCATGCGCAGTGTCGAATTGCGGGGGGTGAGGTGACGCGCGAGTTGCACGAGTTCGCTCAGATTCTGCGCGATGGCTGTCTGGATGTGTATCAGCCGGACGTCGTTTTTGTCGGTGGCATGAAAAGACTGATCGACCTGGGGCTGAAAGTGTTTGAAGAAGGGCTCTGGTTTACGCCTCACACTTGGGGCAATGGTTTAGGGGTGATCGTCAACGCCCATCTGGTTGCTGCTGTCAGCGGACGGCGGGGCCAGAAACCCGTATGGCTGGAATTTGCGCACGACCCGCCCGAGTTCACCGAAATACCGCGCGATGTTCTTCTCTCCGAGCCCTTGACGCCACGCGATGGCTTGCTGCAATTGAGCGACCAGCCGGGTTGGGGTGTTGCACTGAATGAACAGGCGCTCGCTGATACCCGTGTCGCTTGAAAGACTCTGGGGTGGGCGGAGCTGTATCTCTGATGGCGGGGACAGAGTCGCGGAAGTGGATGCACAAAACCTTCAAGCCAGGGTCCCGTGACTCGGCAGTAGCGAACATCAAGAAGCCGATGTCCACGATTCGTCCGGCAACCCCCGAAGATTTTTCAGCCATCAAGGCGCTCAACGACGCTGTGGTGGCGCTCACGAGCCCGATGGATGTCTCACGAATCGCGAGCCTGCACGCGATAAGTTGTTACCACCGGGTAGTCGAAGAAGGCGGGGCCGTATCTGCCTTTGTGCTCGTGTTTGGTCCTGCCTCCGGGTATGACAGCCCATATTATCAATGGTTCGATCAGAGATACGACGATTACGCCTACATTGACCGGATTGTCGTTCACGACCGGGCGCAGGGCCAGGGTCGGGGCCGAATGCTCTATGAGAACCTGTTTTCCTGGGCTGGTCAGCGCGAGGTGCACCACATCGTCTGCGAATACAACGTGGAGCCGTTGAACGAGGTGTCCCGGAAGTTCCATGCGGCGCTTGGATTCAAAGAAATCTCCATTGAGAGACTCGATGCGGCCAAGCAGGTCTCTATGCAGTTAAAGGCTCTGGACCAGTAGAACCGGCCGGTCGAGCCGCCCGGGATGTGACGTTACTCGTTACGCAGAAAAGAGTCAGGATCCTCGGGCAGAATCTGGCCCCCATCGACGACAATCGCCTGGCCCGTCACGAACTTGGCCTGGTCAGAGGCGAGGTAGACCATTGCGTAGCCGATGTCGTCAGTGTCACCCAGGTTGCCCGCCGGTATGACCTTGGCGACCTCTTTGGCGCCCTCCTCACCGTAGAGCACATTCAAGCTTTCGGTCAGGATGTTACCAGGGCTGACGGCATTGACTGTGATACCGTCCTTGGCCAGTTCCAGGGAGGCGGCCTTGATGAAAGCATTCACGCCCCCTTTGCTGGATGAGTAGGCCGCAAGCTTGGCCTGTGCGACGTCAGGCCCAGTGATCGACGAGGTGAACAGGATTCTTCCCCATTGTTGTTTTCGCATAATGGGAATACAGGGTTTGGTCAGCAGAAAGCAGGATCGCAGGTTGGTGTTGATGGTGTCGTCCCAGGTTTCGATCGGCATTTCTTCCATCAGCAGATCGGGGTAGATACCGGCGTTGTGACACATGATGTCCAACCGGCCATGGGTGCCAGCGACGTGTTCAATAAGCGCCCGGCACTCATCCTCTTCGCGGATGTCGGCCCTGAAGAACTCGGCGCGTCCGCCGTCACCATTGATCGAGCTGACCACCTTTTCACCGTCCTCAACGGAGCGAGCTGCACAGACGATCGTCGCGCCTTCGCTGGCAAACACCCGGGCGATGCCCTCACCAATGCCCCGGCTGGCGCCGGTGATGACTGCAATCTTTCCCTTAATGCTGATGCTCATCTGCGTCTCCTCCGCTTTTTCTAGCGACGTTGCCCGGTTTGTGCCGGCAGTGGTGTGACAATGGTCTAGCGGGTCGCCTGTTGTCGTTATGCCATAGACAATCCGAATGGTAAAGGGTGAATCTTCAGTTGTTCAATCCAGTTCGACTGGGGCGTCCAGGCATTGGCTGACAAAACTGTCTGGAACTTCGAGCCCGGTTGCGATTTCGCTCAGGAGCTCCAATTCGACATCCGAGACCGGTTTTTCAGTTGTTGCGATCAAACAGATGTCACGCATGACCTGCATGCGTTGGGTCAGGCTGTTACGCTCCCTGGCTTCTGTGATCCGCCTGGGCAGGTCTTCGCGCAGGCGCTGGCTGTCGAGCGCATCCACCGCGTAGGCTTTGCCGAGAAAGCGTTTCAATGCTGCGCGTTCCCTGTCACTGATCCCCTCGTAGGCATCGGCAATGACCACGGCTGCGGCCAGGAACAGATCCCGCATTGCCCGGCTGGCGTCGGTTTTGCCCTGCATATAGTCCGGTTCCATCAGGCTCATCAATTGCTGGACCTTGTCTTCCAGAGCCGGTTTGTCGGAGCCACCGGCCAGCATCAGGGAGGACTCGTGAAAGAACGTTAGAGCCTTGACTCGCAGCGGACTGAATGGGTGGGTTGAGAACCAGTCCTGCATCGGCGCACCCTGGCCGGGCTCATCATCGAAGGCCAGCATATCATCGACCTGGCTCAGGAATTCGTCCAGCTTGAAGGTCACGACATTCTCACTGGTGATTCCAGAGGCCAGCTTGAACAGTGCTCTGGCCACGCTGTCCAGGTCCTCGGCACAGAATGCACCCGCCCGATCAGCCGAGACCTCTGCATAGCGCGACCAGGCAAAGAGGTCGAGGGCAAGGTCGGCCGGTGGTGGTCGTCGACCCCGGAGGACGTAGCCAATCGGCACTTCATGATGGCGGTAGACGTGATGTCCGAGTTCGTGTCCCATGACAAATAGGAGCTCCTGGTCGGCAAATGCTTCAAGCAGACTGGAGGAGAACATGATGAACACTCGTCCCTCCTCGGGCTTGAAACAGGCAGCATTGAACTGCGGGCTCGCATAAGCATAGAGCTCCAGCGGCGTCTCGATCCCGAGTCGCTCCACGCAATGATCGGCTTTGGCGTGCAGGCCGGCCGCCATAGCGCGACTCAGCCGCACTGATGTCGTCAGCAGTTGACGGCGGGTTGCGGGTTGCTCACCTTTTTCTTCCAGGCGCTTTATCCGGGCGATGACACGTTTGATGTCGGGATTCTCCAGCAGTACCTGGCTCAGCTTGAGGTCGTTGGTACAGCGGATCTTGGCGGCAGTCATCTTGATAATGAGAAGGGTTTCATAGCAAAGGGGCTTAGGACGCAGATTTCGCGAACCGGCCCTGGAATTCTGCCTTTGCGAGGACTTCCTTGAAGTGCCGCCGGCACATCGACACGTAAGCTTCGTTACCGCCGATCTGGATTTGAGCACCGGCATGCAGTGGATTGCCTTGTGCATCCAGGCGTACGGTCATGGTTGCTTTCTGGCCGCAGTGGCAGACTGTCTTGATCTCTTTCAACTCGTCAGCCAGGGCCAGCAGGATCTTGCTGCCCTCGAACAGTTCGCCCCGAAAATCAGTACGCAGGCCGTAGGTGAGTACCGGGATATTGAGTTGGTCGACCACTTCGGTCAGTTGCGTTACCTGTTCGTGGCTCAGAAACTGCGCTTCATCAACCAGAATGCACGCCAGCACCGTCTGTGCCAGGTGTGCCTGGACCAGGCGGAACAGATCCTCTGCCTGGCCGAATATGATCGCGTCCGCTTCTAGTCCTATACGCGACCGGATACGGCTCTGCCCTTCACGATCGTCGATCTTTGGCTTGAGGACTAAAGTGGACATACCCCGCTCGGCATAGTTGTGGCTGGACTGCAGGAGGGTTGTGGTCTTCCCTGCGTTCATAGCGGAGTAGTAGAAGTAAAGTTTGGCCACGGGCTAGCAGAGTGTGTGATGGATCAGATTGTCGTTCAATGATTCCGGACTCGGGCAACTGTTTAACTGTGGCCGTAGAGCTGCATTCTGGTTGTGAAGAAAGACCGATAAGGAGTTAGGGACATGTTGGTGAGTTTTGTCTGGGTATGGTGTTCATCTTTACATCATCAATCCATCACTGGCAACAACCACTTCTTCAGTGATGCAGTCGGATCCGGGTATACGCAGAAGGTAAACGGCATTTTCTGCATCATAGGGTTGACCCAGGCGACCTGAGAGTTTGGTTGGCGGTGTCTTCATTCAGGTACCGGTCGGTTTTGATCTACCGCCAGCGGAGATTCGGGCGCAGGCGGACCACAAGGGATGGTGTTGGCTGGTACAAGTGCCAGGGCCTCTTTATCGCTATATCCAATCAGGCGAAGACGTGCTGCAGTCATGGCTGCGGGTAGTGCCGGGTTTGGCAGGGTATTGCCCTGCTGTATCCGCGTCTGCCAATCGGTGTACTCGTGGGTCGGGCCGTAGATGTGCGGCCGGTGGGTTGTGGTGATCTGTCCGGAAACGACCTTTTTACGGGTCTTGATCAAAGAGGCGCTGGCTCTTGTCCGTGGCACCATACAGACGAAGACCGCGGCCCGAGACAGCTGGTGCAACGTGTCGACAGCCCGCCCGTTGCTGCCTGGACTGTTACAGTGGACGGTGCGGGAATCCCAGCACAGCATGTCACCCGGCCGAAGAAGAACTCGCGTGGGCGTTGCCGACGGGCCAGTGAGTACCGGGTCGTCAAGGGGGATCTCGAAATAATCCTCGGCAGCGGGCAGGGTGGCAACGACGTCAGCATAGCGTTCAGCGTAGTCTGAAAATACATGGTGTGATCCTTCTATCAGCAGGTTGCCGGCGCCGTCGCTGGACATGGGCAGGAGGTTGACAAGGCCCTGAACACAGTCAAATCCGGGCCGCTGGCCTGGATGCTGATCGACATGGAACCATCTTTCATGACTTTTCCAGCTCAGATCGTAATGCCAAGGGCGCATGACGCAGGCGCCGTCAAATGAGACCAGCAGATCGTCGTCCTGCCAGAGCGTAGCGAACGCTTTCCTGATCTCGGGCCGGTCGCGGACTCCCCAGCAGAACTCGCTCTGGCCAATACCGCAGTAGGCTAGGATTGCGCCCCGGTTCAATGAGGGTGGCCAGTAGCGGTAGCTCTCGAGCTGACCCTGCAGAACGCGTCCGCTGGTAACTTCCCCGATCCATTCCCAGAATCGCGCCAGGGCCTGTTGGCATTGTGCGGGAGAGATCACCTGATCGAACACGACGTATCCTAGTTCATGAAGGTGAGTCGCGGCCTGTGGATCGTCGCAGGCATAACGTCGCGGTTGAGTACTGGTCACAAGCTGGGTGTTCTGTCGCGTCAACCAGTCATCAGATTTTCTCGTTCTGGCCCTAATGGTCACGATACCTGAAATCCATTGGAGTGTAAGTTCGTAAGCCTTTCAACCATAACCCGGCGGGGCCTGAAAGCCGCCGAGCGCCTCTTCCATCAGTCTGGCGAATTCGAGCGCAGTATTGTCTTCCATATAGTCAGCGACAATCTGCAGGCCACACGGTAGGCCGGAACGGGTGAGGCCGGCCGGTGCGACAGTAGAGGGCAGGTAAACCACTCCGGACAGGCCCGCCCAGAACAACTGGTCGACTGCCGGCTCCTGGCGGCCATTGATCAGGATGGTGCGGTCCGGTCGTTCACCGGCATGGTCGTGTACAAATGCGGCAGATGCAGCGATCGGCGACAGTAGCAGGTCGTATCTGCTGAAAAAATCCGCCCAACGATGGCGCATCTGCTCGCGTTCATTGTGTAGTGCAAACCAGTCGCGGTGGCGGATGGTCACGCCGCGGTCCAGATAGGCGCGGTAGCTCGTGTCCTCGGGCGTTCGGGCCTCGCCAGTCGCGAGGTGAGAGCGGTATTCTTCATCGCTGAAGCTGGCGCCGGTGGCCGCGCGCAACAGCAGGAGGTATACCTCCTGGTAGCGGTTCCAGTCGAAACCCGGTGTGGCATTACGGTCCACCTGGACCCCGGCTTTCTCCAAGGCATCGACGGTGGCCAGCAGTTGTTCGGTGAGTTCGTCATCCTGTGCACAGGCCGGGCTTTCCATCAGCATGCCGACTTTGAATGTCCGAAGGTCGGTCTTGCGGGCGCCTGGGAGGTGTAGCCGCCAGGCTTTCTGATCGGCACCAGTAGTACCGGCGACGATGTCTAACAGAACCTTCAGATCGCTGGCGCTGCGGGCCAGCGGGCCGCCGACCGAGATATCCACATGGGCGTGATTACCGGGCAGCAGGTGGCCACGCAGCGGTATGATCCCCATAGTCGGCTTGTGGCCGAAGACACCGCAGTAGTGAGCGGGGTTACGGATCGAAGCGCCGATATCACTGCCGATCTCCAGGCTCGCCATGCCGGTCGCCAGCGCCGCCGCCGATCCCCCGGAAGAACCGCCAGGGGTGCGAGCGAGATCCCAGGGATTGTTGGTCGTGCCGTAGATTGTGTTGAACGACTGCCAGTCTGACAGTTTCTGCGGGATGTTGGTCTTGCCGTAAATGGTTGCTCCGGCATCGAGCAGGCGTTGAATGGCAACCGCGTTGCTCTTGGGATAATTGTCGACCATCTCAGCTATGCCCCAGGTCGACGGGGAACCGATCCAGTCATAACTGTCCTTGATCGTCATCGGCACACCGTGTAGGGGGCCGAGCGTCCGGCCGGCGGCCTGCACGTCGTCGGCCCAGCGGGCCCTTGCTTGGGCCTGCTCGATCTGGGTGAAAACGACCGCGTTGACCGCCGGGTTGTGTGCTTCGTACCGAGCAATATGCTGATCGAGCAGTTCCGCGGCACTGATTTGTTTGCGTTGCACCATCTGTGCGAGTTCCAGTGCGGGGCGCAGTGTCAGTTCGTTCATAATCGCTCGGGCGTCACTTGGCTGTCGAAAGCATACAGGCCTGCAAGTTCGGTAGTCACAGCCGGGTCAGGCCGAAGGGTGTTTTAGCGTTCCATTATAGCGAGGGATCTGGTGGCTGCTGCAGTCAGCTTTGGTTAACCGGTGCCGGGTTGACGGATGTTCCCGGACGTTATACTTCGATTAAGACACCAAACATCACAGGAAAATATGCCAGGCCGGCAACAGTCCCACGACAAGCCGCACGACTGGGTGAAACGCACGACGCTCTTCGATCTCGAGGCTCTGCCGGGCGCGACGTTCGGTGGTCAGCTTCGGCTTCACCTGGAGGGCATCGAGGATCTCGCTCGGGTCGTGACGGCCCTTAAAGCGGATCCTGATTTGCTTGCCGAAGCGTTCTATGCTCGTGATGGATTGCTGGTTTTGCCGGGAATGAATGCAATCTCGACCGACCCATCGTTGCTGGTCGAACTGAGTTCCCTTTTTGGACCGGAGGTCGAGAACTATCAGCATACACTGACTGCAGACAGGGCGATTCATCCGAGTGTTCCTGAAATATTTCAGGTCACCAACCTGCCGCCCACATCCAGGCGGCCGCCAAAAAAACCGGAGCCGGTCTTGACCGAAGATGGCGCGTTACCCACACAGTTCCCGCACCGGCGCGGCTGGCATACCGATCAGAGTTTTCGCAGACCACCACCGGACGTGTCTTTGTTTTATGCAGTGATTCCATCGCCGCAAGGGCAGGGTCAGACGCTGTACGCCGATGGTGCTGGCGCCTATGAGGCGTTGACTGACGAACTCAAAGATACGCTCGAGAATCTGGAGGGAATCCACGCGTTACCTGGTATTGGCCGTTCGGAGTATGCCGTCAGGGCAGGCGAGCTCCCAAAACCGCTGCTCGCCCACCAGATGCCGCAGCGCCAGCCCGTGGTGCGTCTTCACCCGGTCACCGGCAGGCGATCGCTGTTCCTGTGTGAAGCAGGTCAGATGGACTGGATCGAGGGGCCGTTTGTAGGTCTGGAACCTGGCCCTGATGGCGAAGGCAGCCGGTTGCTTTATCGGTTGATGTCGCACCTGACCCAGCCGGCGTTCACCTATGTCCACAACTGGACAATGGGTGACCTGGTGATTTACGACAACCGATCTTTACTCCACTCCGCAACCTGGTTCGATTCGGATAATCACCAGCGGCTGATGTGGCGCACAACGACTCGTGGTAATCCGGGCGCCCATTACACTGATGAGGGTCGCAGTTGGCTGCCGGAGAACGGAATCAGGCAGATGGAAGGTCTGGAAGATACGTAAAGCACCCCATTAATAAATCACGAGAGAGGTTTAAATCATCTGCAAAATGTTGACGCTTGCCTAGTAGGAGTAGTCTAGATTCTTCCCCCGGAGTATCGGTTAAGAAAGCGTTGCGAGGATGCTCGAGTACATTCGAATAGAGTAAAGTGATGCTGTGGATTACCCATTACTACACCGGTGGTTAGAAGCCTGCGAAATACCGCAATTAGTGATTCTGAGCAGCCGGGCTGAAGTCTTCCTTTCGTTACACCGGTCGAACGATCCAGGACGCTATAATATGCGCTTGACCTTACTCAGGTGATTTAAGGAGAATTAAATTGGCATCAGTAGAAGCAAAAGATTTTGCAACAGCGGCAGATGAAGTCATGACCCCCAGCAATGCAAGGGTCGAAATGGTAAACGTCGGCGGCCAAAGGGTCATGAAACTAACAGCACAACCCGGCTGGAAATGGTCAACGGACATCAAGCCTATGGTCGGGACAGAGAGCTGCGAAGCTAAACATATCGGGGTTATAGTGGAAGGCGAGATAACATGTCGCCATGACGATGGGACCGAAGTGACCTATTCGGCTGGCAGTGCCTATGCCATTGAACCGGGTCATGATGCCTGGGTTGAAGGTGATACTGCAGCTGTCGCGTACGAATTTCATGGTCTTTGGGGCGAGAAAGGCTGATTTGTCTCAGCCTATAAGGGCCATAAAAAGCCTGCTGGATTCCAGTGTCCAATTAGCGGTCAATCTTTCCGCTAAAGCCCCTCAAATGGGCACTATTGACCGTTAACGTGCACGTGCTGAGTTTGTATAATCTTTTCTAAACAGTGCTTTAGAGTCACTGGGTGAGTCGATCGATCCAGATGGAAGTTCTGGAAGACAACCAAATTCAGCAGCGGGTTCCTGTAAGCAAGGGAACGAAGCGCACCCCTTCGGCATCGACGGTTCGCAGGTGATCCTCTTCACGGGTAATGGTTCGCAGGCGTTGGTTCCACCGCCCGCCGACCGGGGCGACCAGGCAGCCACCGGGCGCGAGCAGTGAGAGAAGAGGTTCGGGTACGGTTTCTGCGGCTGCTGTGACAAGTACAGCATCAAAGGCGACTCGATTGGGCCAACCTTGCGTCCCGTCACCGTGCCGCAGTGTCACATTAGTGATATTGAGGCTCGATAGCGTCTCCCGTGCCAGGGCCGCTAGCGGTTCGATTCGCTCGACCGAATAGACCTGTTCGAACAGCCGGGCAAGCACGGCGGTCTGGTAACCACAGCCAGTACCGATCTCGAGCACATCACCGTGTTGAGCCGAGCAAGCCAGCAGTTTCTCGGTCATCAGAGCGACGACGAACGGTTGGGAGATCGTCTGGTCATGGCCGATGGGCAGCGCGTGATCGGCGTAGGCTTGACTCAGCTGGCCTCGTTTGATGAAGCGGTGCCGCGGAACCTGTTGAATGGCTGCCAGCACGTCGCTGTTATGGATGCCTTTACGCTGCAGGGTCTCGACCAGCCGGGCCCGGGCCGGGCCAGTGCCAGCTTCAGTTTCGATGTCTTTGATTGTCCCCACCTAATCCCGAGCAAACGAGCACCCGGGTCAAAGCCGGGTTGGGTTGGGGGCGTCTCCGTAAACGTCTGCTGGATCGAATACTTTCTCTGATTGATTGAATGTCAGTGCCAGCCTGGGGTTATCTTGCACATCGATCCCGAATGGTACAGTGCGGTAAAAACAGGTGCGGTAACCAACGTGGCAACTGGCGCCACCCTGGACATCGACCTGCAGCCAGATACAGTCCTGGTCATCGTCGATTCTGATTTCTTTGACGATCTGTACCAGGCCGCTTGTTTGCCCCTTATGCCACAGGGTCTGTCGGCTGCGCGAGTAGTAGACCGCTTCACCCAATTGGATCGTGTGGCTGAGCGCTTCCCGGTTCATGTAGGCGTGCATCAGAACCTCGCCACTGTCAAAGTCTGTTGTGACTACGGGAATCAGGCCGTCAGCATCGAACTTCGGGGCGAGGCTGGTCGATTCCTCTACCTGTTCGACGCTCGTCCTGTTATCAAAAATAATGGTGTCCAGCATAGGTGCGGTCTCCTTAGGGTCGATTTTACCGCAATACCGTTCAGACCTCTGTCAATCGACCGTTACCGCTGCCGATTGTTGATTTGTCCCTTGCAGTGTCTGCCATGGAGACCACTCGCCGTGGTGCCTTCTGCAGGATGTCATAATAGACTGGGTTGGATCCTGTTTGTATCTATTGGATCAGCAGAATCCAAGCTGATCTCCGACGGGATTCGATCACTCAATTACTCGGCTGGAATGGCGATGACATTCATCGACAAGATCACTGAATACAAGGACAACATCGAGGCCTTGAGAACCATCGATAGTATGGAAGTTTATCGCTGGATGATCTCCCTGGGGAAAAAATTATCCCAGGATCCGCTGAGCGAGAGCAGGCGCTCAGACCATACCAAGGTGAGCTATTGTCAGTTCGACCTGTACGTAGACTGGGAAGACGGTCGGTTCAAAGCCTACAGTAACGCAATGATTGCTGGCGGTTATGCCTACATGCTGCTCGATATTTTCAATTCTTCGCCGATTGAGGAGGCCCGCCAGATCACGGTCGAGCATTTCAGGGCGATCAAAATGGACGAGTTGCTCTCGATGAACCGCGCCAACGGGTTTTATCAGATGATCGAGATGATGCAGGGCAGGTTACAGATCGTCTGAACGGTTACTTCAGTCCTGACATACGACACCAACGCTGTGTCAGATCCTACTACGATCAACGGCGGGGGCCTGCAGAATCCGGGCCAAATTCACCGTATTTCGTGAATCGGGGAAAAGTGTCAGCGGCCGAGGCAGTCAACGAGGGAGTCAGCGAGATTCTGAAGCAGCTGCGGGTAAAGATCCGGTCCCGGGCGCAGTGAGGTACCCAGAGGGTCCAGAATCCTGGACTTCGCGGGACTGCCTTCAATTACGGCTGTCACCAGGCTGGAGCGTAATTGGGGTTCTGTGAAGACGCAGGTGATGTTGCGTTTGCGTATGGTGTCGCGGATTCTGGTGATTCGCGCCGGACCGGGATTCGCGGCATCGCCGGGCGAGATCGCGCCCGTTGCCTCGATCCCGAAGCGGTGCTCGAAATAATGGAAGGCGTCATGCAAGACTAGAAATGGCTGGTCGGTTACCGGAGACAGTTTTGAGGCCAGAGTGGCCGTCAAATCTGCCAGATCGATCGATCTGGTTTGGGCATTCAGCCGGTACCTGGCGGTATTTTCCGGGTCTATTGCTGACAATTCGACTGCAATCGTGTCGAGCCAACGGCGGGCATTCTCTGGATCGAGCCACATATGAGGGTCGATGTTCGGGTCGCCATGCTCGGCGTGCTGCGTGGAATGGTCTGTGGTTGTATGGCGATGACCAGATTGATGGGTGTCTTCATCCTTTGGGGGGTGTGGGTCGAAGCTGGGGCCCGAACGAAAGCGGTGCTTGACGGTACCCGGGCTTTCGGACAGTGTGATCACCACGGTATCTTTGGCAAGCGCCTCCAGCGCATGTTCAAGCCAGGGTGTCAGGCCGTGGCCGATCTGGAAGACGATATCGGCACTTTGAAGCGCTCGGGCCTGCGATGGTCGCATGGCGAAACCATGCGGTGAGGCACCGGGCGACACGATCAGGTCGGGTTCACCCATCTCGCCCATCACCTGGCTGACCAAGGAGTGTACCGGTGGAATATCTGTGGCCACCTGCGGCACTTCGGCCAGTACTACGGCACCGGCAAAAGACATGCCGAATCCGAAGGTACGGAGGGTACGAGCGAGTCTGCAGTTGGTCATTAAATCGACGTGACAGGGGGGGAGTCGTTAACTCTCCCACTCAGCAAATACGTTATAATATAACATTACAGAATATGACAAACCAACACGACATGCCCCCCAGGGCGTTCACTGATCACGACCATGGGCTTTGTGCGCAGGCTGCGCTTGCTTCAGCCCGAAACCTGTGTGCCCGGCGCGGCCTTAAATTAACTCCGGCCCGCGAGACGGTGCTGAACATCTTACTCGAGTCCCACGCAGCGCTCGGGGCCTACACCATACTGGAAAAGCTCGCTCGCGCAGGCTTCAGGGCGCAACCGCCGGTCGCTTATCGTGCACTGGATTTCCTGGTCGAGAACGGTTTTGCCCACCGCATCGAGAGGCTCAATGCCTTTGTGGCCTGCAGTCGGCCCGAGCAGGGGCATGATCCGGCCTTCATGATCTGCTCGCACTGCCGTCTCGTAGCCGAGACGTCGACCACACACGGAAGAGGGGTGCTGGGCAGAACCGCCCAGGCGATCGGTTTTGAAATAGAGCGCACCGTGGTCGAGGTCGAAGGTACCTGCGCGGATTGCCTGGACACGGGTCCTGCATGAATTTGATCCAGACCCGGGGAGTCGGCGTTCGCCACGGGGCCGCGCAAATTCTGCGGGACGTGGACTTCTCGATTCGACGCGGCGAGATCGTGACCGTCGTTGGGCCCAATGGCTCGGGCAAAACAACGCTTTTACAGGTCCTGATTGGGGCGCAGATTCCTACAGAAGGGACGGTCCACCGGGAACCCGGAGCGCGCGTCGGCTACGTCCCCCAGCGTCTTGCCATAGATCGTACGTTGCCGATGACAGTCACCCGTTTTCTGGCGTTGTCCGGCACCCGCAATGTCCGCTCGATTCGGTTGATGATTGAAAGAGTCGGTATACCCGAGCGTGAAACACGCCAGATGACTGATCTGTCAGGCGGAGAATTTCAACGGGTACTGCTGGCCCAGGCGCTTTTGAGCGAGCCAGATGTCCTGGTCCTCGATGAACCCACGCAGGCACTGGATCAGCCGGCGGAGGCGGCATTCTACCGGCTCATCGAGCAGGTACGGCAGGACCTTGGGTGTGCGGTACTGATGGTAAGCCACGACCTTCACGTCGTCATGCGGGCTTCTGATCGTGTGATCTGTCTCAACGGACATATCTGCTGCGAAGGATCGCCTACGGTCGTTTCGGCGGCTCCAGAATACAGGGCGCTTTTCGGACTGGGTACCGAAGGAGCATTGGCGCTGTATCGCCATGAGCACGATCACGTCCATCACGCGGAACACTGAGCCGAATGCTGGATGATTTCATCGTCAGAGCAGGCCTTGCCGGGTCCGGGCTGGCGCTAGCCGCGGGACCCTTGGGATGTTTTGTGGTGTGGCGGCGCATGGCCTATTTTGGTGACGCAACAGCCCATGCCGCGATTCTCGGCGTGGCCTTGTCACTGGCTTTTTCGCTGTCGATTTTTTCCGGGGTGCTGGTAGCAGCGTTCGTAATGGCCCTGGTGGTATCGACGCTGTCTGGCCGGGTCTACGCGATGGATACATTACTGGGAGTCGCCGCACATGGCGCATTGGCACTGGGCTTGGTCGCGGTCTCTATGCTGTCCGAGGTTCGGGTCGATCTGATGGGTTATTTGTTTGGTGACATACTGGCAGTCAGCCGGACCGATCTGGCAGTTATTGGGCTCGGTGTGATGGCGGTTCTGTCGATGCTGGGGCTGCGCTGGCAGGCACTGTTGATTACCACACTCAACACCGACCTTGCCGCTGCCAAGGGTATTGCTGCAGGTCGGGAACAACTCGTGTTGACCGTGTCGCTGGCTGTACTGGTCGCCGTTGCAATCAAGGTGGTGGGTGCTCTGCTGATCACCGCCATGCTGATCATTCCAGCCGCCGCGGCTCGCTCCTTTGCCCGGACCCCGGAGGCCATGGCGATCATGGCGGCTGTGATCGGGGTCGTCTCAGCCATGGCTGGATTGACGTTGTCGTTCCACCTTGACACCCCGACGGGCCCGACGATCGTGGTCTGTGTGACGGGGATTTTTGTGTTCTCCAACCTGATCATGCTGGTTCAGCATCGACTGTAAGGAGAGCAGTAATCGGTCGGTCGCATCCCCCCGCACTTTGTCGTTGAATTGGAGTCTCACTGGCTCCACAGTTGAAACTGTGACTCGGATGTCCCGACCGTTGAAGCGGCCCGAGCCAGGAGGGTCAGTCCGAAGGTTTGACGACTGGCCTTGCCATCGGATGGTTTTCTGATCCAGATCAGTTCAGCGACAAAGGTAAAGCGTTATAAAGATAGGCCGGTGGCCAGTGCAGATCCGGCATACGGTCACCCCTCCTACGTTGTAGTGTGATTTGCCCCGCCACCCCGGCGGGGCATCTTTTAATCAGATCCCGATTGCCGAGTTGTTCCAGGGTCCGGTGACAGCCAGGCTGACCTCAGTCGGTGGAAAACCCGGCCCCTTCTGGAGTCTCGCCTTCGGGCCAGCTGTGTTGCCACATGTGATGCTCGCAGACTTTTTCTCCGCGAAGGTAAAATAATTCTGCCCCACGTTCGACGATCTGCTTGCCGGTCTCAGGGTGGGTGTAGCGGCTTTCCCAGGTACCGGCGATACAGTTGCTGTGGTGAGCCCGGTAAGTCTTGTTAATCGTCAGATCGCGGGCGTATCTGAACCAGCGGCCCGGCCAGTTCCGTAGCCCTTCGCCAGTGTGTGATTGCCCCTGGCCGTAGTAGACCACAGCGTCTTCCGTGTAACCCGCGGCCGCCATCGCACCATCGCGAGCCTGCCAGATCTTCTCGACCTCGCGAATGAACGCGACCGGATCGACCGACAGCGCAGGACTTTGCTCTTCGTCTTCCTGTGCCATACGTTTAATGCCCGTTTCCCCGCAAGACCTGGCCAGGATAATGTCCTGTGAATTCACCATCGAGAAAAGTCGGCACACCGCTAACCACCGTGGCGGCAATCCCTTCGGCCTTTTGCACCAGTCGGCGTGAACCGCCGGGCAGGTCGGTCTCCACTGTCGGTAGCTTCGGTTTGATGGTGGCCTCATCAAACACAACCAGGTCTGCCCGGTAACCAGGTCGCAACAGGCCCAGGTCGGTGAGTTCGAATGCCGATGCGTTGTCAAAGGTGACCATCCGCACGGCTTCCTCCAGGGTGAACATCTCGCGCTTGCGCACCCAGTAACTCAGCAGGTGGGTCTGCAGTGAAGAGCCCATTTCCTGGCAGACATGGGCTCCAGAGTCAGAGAACGTCGCCAGCGTGCGGGGATGCTGAAGCATGCCGAGAACCTCCTCAGGAGTCTCGTTCACGAGCGGCTGGACGAAAAGCTGATCAGCATCCTCGATGATGAGATCGAGCATCACCTCAACCGGGTGCTGGTTACGTCGTCTGGCGAGCTCACCGACCGTTGGGTCATCCCAATCGACACCCTTCAGAGCAAAGAGGTTATCGTAGTCTGGTTTTTTCGGGTCCGTGGTCGCTGCACCGCCGCCCTGGAAGGTGTCATCGCGGGGTTTCATCGCAGCCTCATCGGCAACCAAGGCAGCCCGCACCACCGAGTCGGTAAAGCGTTTCCGCTGCTCCTCGACGGGCAGGCTTCGCAGGGCCCGCCAGGCCGGGAGATTGTCAAACGGCAGGTAAGACTTGATCGAGAAAAGGGCAATGATCGGCCGGGTCGTGGTCTGACCATACATGCGCCCGCCCCTCGCAACCGTCTCGTCAAGGAATTGCATCTGCGCCTGCCAGGGATAAGGGTCGATCCCCTGGCGGGTCGACAGTGTCCCGAACATCACCGGCCGGCCGCTGTCCACGGCCACCTTCTGCAGGCGTTGGAGAAAGGTCTGGTGCGCCTCGCCGCTGGACATGTCCGGGCCGATCTGAAAAATCCCGCGGTTCTGCTGCGCCATGACATCGACCAGGTAATCGATTTCACTCCAATCGGCGATGCGGCTCGCAATGGGTGAGCCGTCTGGTGTGACGTGGGTTGTCGCCCGTGACGTGCTGAATCCGACTGCGCCAGCCTGAAGCGCCTCGGATACCGATTTACCCATGCGGCGCAGATCGTCATCGCTGGCTGTCTCGTTCAGCGCACGCTCGCCCATCGTGTACATCCGTAGGGCGGAATGTCCCAGAAAGGCGGCGTAATTGATGGCCTTGGGCAGCTTGGCCACCGTGTCCAGGTACTCGGGAAAGGTCTCCCAGGTCCAATTGACTCCGGCCATCATCGCCTCAGTCGGAATGTCTTCGACGGCCTCCAGGCAACGGGCGATCCACTCACGCTGGTCGGGCCGACATGGGGCAAGGGCAAAGCCGCAGTTGCCCATGACCACGCTGGTTACACCATGCCAGCACGAACAACTGCCAAGGGGATCCCAGGCGACCTGGGCGTCCATGTGCGTGTGTCCATCGATGAATCCGGGCGCCACAATACGACCATCGGCATCGATGACCTGGTCTGCCGCAGTACGAATCCGGCCGACCTCTGCGATTCGACCGCCCTGGATGCCGATATCCCCCTGGTAACGTGGCGCACCGGAACCGTCGATCACGGTGCCGTTTTTGATCAAAAGATCATGTCCCATCGGCTGTCTCCTCAGGCTGGGGATCGGTTGCGTGACCCCGCTGGCATTCTGGTTCGCGCTCAAGCATAGGCACCCCCGCCTCGGCTTTCAAGCATCTCGGAAAGCTGATTGTAATCAAGGTCCTTGTGGTTTTTCCCGACACCCGTTATAACGCTCTGCCCACCCGAATAGTTTCGGGTGACCAAAGGAGCTTGTGTGATCGTTACAATAAGGAGTGAGTTGTGTCTAGACGTCGTTTGTTTGTTGGAAAATCCAAGTGCAGTCAATTTCTGGTGATTCGAGGTTGGGCTGATTTCCCCGTAACCTGGAGTGGTGTCAAAAAAAGATGGTCTGAGATGTCCACCCGCCGGCGAACTGCCGCCCTATCGGCCATGGCTGTCGTCGCTTTTGTGGTCGTGTTCTAACCAGTAAACTTCCATCGAGTTGCAAGAAGGGCAGGTGGCTGAGGGGCCTGCCTTGTTCGGACCTTTCGAACCCCGGGTCAAAGCCCAGAGATGCGTTGGGTTCGGACATCGATCGGTATTGTTCTGGACCTGGTACCCGACAAGGTTCTTGATAGGCCAGTTGATTAGTGTGAAACCTGGGGTTTATGCTCTCTGACCCTGCGCACAAGATTGGCAGAATCGGATCAAGGAGAACTCCTGATGGGATGGCGCCTCGGCATTGATATTGGCGGTACTTTCACCGATGTAGCCCTGGTCAATGATGCTGATGGCACCATCGGGATTGCCAAGACCCCGACCACGCCTGCCGATTTTGGCAAGGCAGTCTTGACCGGCCTGCAGGAAGCAATCAATCGTTATGGCGTCCCGCCCGGGGATGTTTCGCTGCTTTCCCACGCTACTACGGTGGTAACCAATGCGATTCTGGAGGAGAACGGCGCACGTACCGCACTGATCAGTACCAGGGGCTTCCGGGACGTTCTTGAGTTGCGGCGCTCAGCCCGCTCGGATCTGTATGACATGTTTCAGGATTCGCCCCGTGTGCTGGTACCCCGGCACCGTCGTCTCGAGATCACTGAACGACTCGACGCCAGTGGGACGGTAGTGGTGCCCCTGGCTGAATCCGAGATTCCTGATCTGATCGATGTGCTCAAGAACCTCGAGGTTGAAGCCGTTGCGGTCACGCTGCTGTTCTCATTTCTGAACGATGACCACGAACGCAGGCTCGGGGAGGCACTGCGGGAGGCCCTGCCGGAGGTGCCGGTCTTTCTTTCTTGCGAGGTATTGCCGGAGGTGCGTGAGTTCGAGCGAACCAGCACCACAGCAGTCTGTGCCTACGTCGGACCGATACTCGAATCTTATCTGAGGCGGCTGGAAACCGCGATCGCCGGCCTGGGGCTGCCCGAGTTGCGCGTAATGGGGTCAACCGGTGGGGTATTCGACGTCCGGGAGGCGCTGCGACTGCCGGTCAATTCAGTCGAATCCGGACCTGCGGCGGGCGTGATTGCTGCACAGTTGATCGGTACGCAGCTTGGTGAATCCAGCCTGATCTCCTTCGACATGGGCGGTACGACCGCCAAGGCGAGCCTGATCCAGGACGGCCAGATCGAGGTAACGGCCGAGTACGAAGTCGGTGGTTCGGGCAGTCAGAACCGCTGGATGACAGGGGCAGGTCACCCGATCCGGGTGCCGGTCATCGATCTTGCCGAGGTCAGTGCCGGTGGAGGCAGTATTGCCTGGATTGACCCGGCAGGCTCGCTGCGGGTTGGCCCACACAGTGCCGGCGCGGAACCGGGTCCCGTGTGTTACGCACAAGGCGGGCAAGCACCGACTGTGACCGACGCCAACCTGGTCCTTGGCTATCTTGATGCACACTCGCTGCTGGACGGTGATCTGCCCATTGACTTTCAGCGTGCCGAGCAGGTGCTGGAGGAGAAAATCGGCCGACCGTTGAACATGACTGCTCTGCAGGCCGCTGCCGCAATACGTGAGATTGTAAACAACGGCATGGCCGAGGCGCTGCGTATCGTGTCGATCGAACGGGGCCACGATCCGCGGGAATTCAGTCTGGTGGCTTTCGGTGGGGCCGGGCCGATTCATGCGGCCGCACTGGCGGAGGAGCTCGATATTCCCAAGATCATCGTTCCGCCGATTCCAGGGGGGTTCTCGGCTCTGGGGCTGGTCGTGACCGATGTGCGACGCGATTATGCAAGGACCCTCTACCGGCAGCTGGCTGACCTGGATGCCAGTGAGATCGACGCTGTCTGGTCCGAGTTGCAGGCGCAGGGTGAGGAGATGCTGAGTGCTACGGGTATCAGGCCCGACCGCTGGCGGTTCCGGCGTTCGGCTGATCTTCGTTATACCCGTCAGGCCTACGAGTTGAATGTGACTGCTACGAGCGGTGTATTCAGCGAAGCAAGCAAAGAACAGCTGGCCGAGGCATTTCATGCCCGTCACGAACAGACCTACGGGCACCGCAATGCCACCGAACCCGTGCACCTGGTTACGTTGCGGTTGAGCGCAGTCGGTGAACTGCCACGACTCGAGATCGTTCACCGGGCTGATTTGTCCGGTGCTGGTGAGAAGTCTCAGCGGCCGGTCTGGTTCGCCGCGACCGGTATTACAGACTGCCAGGTGTACGATCGGGCGACCCTCGCTGGCGGCGTCAGCCTCATCGGTCCAGCGGTGGTCGAGTCGCTGGACAGCACTCTGGTGGTTCCACCGGAGTGGATCGCGCGCAATGATCACAATGGCTTCATCACTATGGAGCGATCCGAACATGAATGACTCTTCAGGTCAGAGCAATTCGATGGCCACTGATCCGGTCACCTTTGAGGTGGTCAAGAACACTCTCTACAAGGCGGCCGAGGAAATGAAGATCGTCCTTGCCAAGACAGCCTATTCCCCGATCCTCAAACTCGCGGGTGACTATTCATGCGGGATTTTCGATACCGACGGAAACATGGTCGCCCAGGGGCCGGACCTGCCTATTCACCTGGGTTCGATGCCCGACGCTGTTGCTGCCGTCATCGGTAAATTCAAAGGCAGGACTGTCGAGGGCGACGTCTATATCCACAACGACCCGTATTTCGGTGGTTCTCACCTGCCCGATGTCAACGTCATCGCACCGGCATTCTATGCGGGCACAATTCTCGGCTGGACCTGTGTTCGAGCGCACTGGCCGGATATCGGCAGCGCCACGCCTGGGAGCTACGGCGCGGTCACCGAAATCTACGGTGAAGGGCTACGCATGCCCCCGATCCGCCTCTATCACGGTGGTGAGATCGACCCCAATGTCGAAGATCTGATCTTGGCAAACGTGCGTACGCCAGACGAGAGACAGGGCGACCTGCGTGCCCAGGTTGCCGCTAACCACCGGGCCTGCCAAAGATTGGCTGAACTCGCCTCGAAGTACGGCGTAGATGTCCTGACCCGCATCATGCAGGAGGTGATGGACTACTCCGAGCGCCTGATGCGGTTGATGCTGTCGGAACTTCCTGACGGCGTGGGCACTTTTGAGGATTTTTGTGACGGGGACGGGATCATAGAAGACGATGAGGACGAGGACACGACGTTCACCATTCGCATGCAGGTGCGAAAGACCGGTGACTCGCTGGAAGTTGATTTTGCAGGTAGTGACCCTGCGGTTTCCGGGCCGATCAATGCGCCGCTGTCGGTAACCGCTTCCGGTGTCTACTGTTCCCTGAAAATGATCGTCGACCCGAACAGCCTGATACCGCCGAATTCCGGGGCCTGGCGGGCTATCACGGTGAAAGCGCCAGAGGGTTCGGTCGTTAATGCGCGGTTTCCCTCTCCTGTGGTCTACGCCAATCACGAGATCAGCCACCGGGTAGCTGATATGACCTTCGGTGCCATGTCAGGTTTCATGCCCGATAACGTCATGGCGTGCAGCCAGGGTACGTCAGGTATTATCACGCTGGGTGGCCTGGACCCACGCAATGGGCAACGTTACGTGAGTTACGAGACGATCAAAGGCGGGCTTGGAGCTCGGCCGAACAAAGATGGTATCAACGTCGTGGCAGCCGGCATCTCGAACACCATGAATACGCCGATCGAGATCCTTGAGCTGAGTTTTCCGGTACGGATAGACTATTACGAGATCACTGCCGACAGTGGTGGGCGCGGCCGCTATCGCGGTGGCTGCGGCTCACGGCGCGCCTGGACGATCGTCGGTCACGACGCCCGGGCGGCGGTCTGTCTGGAACGCACCAAGTCGCCGCCGTTTGGGGTCTGTGGGGGTGAGGCCGGCGCCCCGGCCAGCATTGCCCTCAAGCTGCCGGACGGGTCGGAACGCAAGCTGCTGACCAAGGGCGGGTTCAATGCACCTGCTGGATCGCAGATCCTGCTCGAGGTCCCCGGTGCGGGGGGCTACGGCGACGATAGCGACCGTGATCCACAGGCCAGAGCGAGTGACCTGCTGGACGGTTATATCAGTTGTTGAAGGACCGCAACCGGGTTCGCTCCGGGTGCTGGCACTGGTGCCGCGAACTCACTCCGAATAACCAGCCGAGAGATTCAACGCTGTTCTGGATGATTAAATAATGCCCGGAAAGAAAGAATACTGGGACGTGATAGTGGTCGGTGCCGGTAACGCGGCTCACGCAGCCGCAGTATCTGCTTATGAGAGCGGCGCGGCGCGTGTACTGATGCTCGAAAAAGCACCCGAGAATCTACGCGGTGGTAACACGCATTACAGCGGTGGTTTGTTGCGAGTTGCTTTCGACGCCCCGGAGGCCCTGTTGCAGCTGGTTCCTGAGGTTCAGACCGAGGTGCCTGATTTCCTGGCAGGTGTGGCACCTTACCCGGCCGAAGCGTTCTGGGCTGATCTACGCCGTGTGACGCGTGGTGGAGTAGATCCTGACCTGGGTGAACTGCTGGTGTCACGTTCTTTCGAGACGGCCTGCTGGATGGTAAGTCAGGGGGTCCGTATGGAGGCGGCCGTGTCGCTGGCAGCGATCGAGTATGGTGGTGTAATCAAGTGGCCCTCTGGAGCTGTGATCCGGGCGGTGGGCGAAGGGGTTGGATTGTCGAATATGTGGTTCGAGATCGCCAGCAGGCACGGCATCGCTCAGCGTTACGGGACTGGTGCACAGCGCCTTGTTCAGGATAACTCCGGGAGGGTCAGTGGCGTGGTGGTCCGTGGCCCCGACGGGATTGCCCAGCTTGATGCCGGTAGCGTAGTACTTGCCTGTGGCGGCTTCGAAGCAAACCCAGAATGGCGTGCCCGGTACCTTCAACAGCCCTGGGACAGGGCAAAGGTGCGCGGTACCGCCTACAACACTGGCGATGGGTTGCGCATGGCGCTGGAGCTCGGCGCCCTGCCGTTTGGGCAGTGGAGCGGCAACCATGGGACCCCGATCGATGCCGACGCACCGCCGTTTGGTGATCGTCAGCTGACCGACAAGACAAACCGGCTGTCGTACCCGTTGGGCGTGATGGTGAACACCGATGGTGACCGGTTCATCGATGAAGGTGAGGACTTCCAGCTCTACACCTATGCCAAGACCGGTGGTGCTATCCTCCTACAGCCCGGCAACGTGGCATTCCAGATATTCGACGCCAAGGTCACCGACTTGCTTGAGCCGCGCTACGCAACGGGTGCCCCGTTGCTGGCCGATACGCTGGATGAGTTGATCGGCAAGCTGCCGGTTGCTAAGACCCGCCTCAAAGAGACGCTGCTTGCTTACAATGCCGCGCTCGGGTCGGTTCCTTTTGATCCGACAGTGCATGACGGGTTGGGGACTCAAGGGCTCACGCCGGGCAAAAGCAACTGGGCACAACCCCTTGATACCCCGCCGTTTCGCGCCTATCCGGTGACCGGAGGGATCACGTTTACCTTCGGTGGGCTACGTGTCGATCAGAACGCACAGGTGCTGGCAAACGACTGGACCCTGATTGAGGGACTGTACACCTGTGGTGAGATGGTCGGTGGTCTGTTCCATCACAATTACCCCGGTGGGTCAGGCCTGACCTCGGGTGCCGTATTCGGGCGTATCGCCGGGCGCGCTGCTGCCGAATCTGCGGCGTTCTGAGTATTTCACCGGCTTTCGTCGTGACGGGTCCGCCCTGTACGTGTATCCCGGCCGGCCACTTCACTCTACAGGTTAATTAAGAGCAGGAAACATGATTAGCAACGATATCAAAGAAATCGCCGATCATTACACGCAGGGCACTGTGCTTGATGCGATCAAGAATGGTCTGGCGTCACTCGGCAAATCGGCGGAGAACGTCACTCTGGAGGATCTGGGGCCTGTCGACGAGTTTCACATCGGTGGTCGCGAGGCGACAGGTGAATTTCTGGATCAACTGACACTCTCTGCAGATGACCATGTACTCGATGTTGGCTGTGGAATAGGGGGGGCGGCACGTTTCGCGGCCGAGCGATATGGCAGTACAGTCACTGGTCTGGACCTGACAGCTGAATATATCGAGACCGGTCAGGCCCTGTGTGCCTGGGTCGGACTTGCCGATCGAATTACACTTCAACAGGGCAGTGGGACAGACATGCCATTTGCCGATCATTCGTTCGACAAAGCGTACATGATGCATGTTGGGATGAACATTGCAGATAAGGTGGCACTGGTTGGACAGCTTCA